>JAJCZZ010000025.1 GCA_029262115.1 Gemmatimonadota bacterium
AACGCATCGCGGTAGGCGGCGATGGTATGCGCACTCGCGTGACGTTGGGAGACAAGACGCTCAGTGAAGAACGCCTGGAGTGTCGGTGCGAGCATGCTCATGCCCGCTCCTCCGATGCGGACTCGAGCCGCTCGGCGGCGAAGCCGAGCAACTCGGGCGCGGCCGACAGATACCAGTACGTGTTCGCCGGGTGGAGGTGGCCCAGATACGTCGAGAGGGATGGCAAACGGGACTCGACGTCCTCAACCGTCCCGATACCACTCGATGAGCGTCGATACGGCGAAGCTGTGCCTCAGGTCGTGCGGCCGGGGACGACACGTCGGCGAGCGCGGTGTCAGACCCGCCCCGCGCACGAGCCCGAGGAAGCCGATATGGACGTTGCCGTAGAGCAGCCGAGTCCCCGCTAAGGAGACGAGAAGGCTGGCGAGCTCGCCTGCGGGCAGAACTCGTCGCGCTGCCCCGCGTAGGCGCGAAGGGCAGCGGTTGTGGTGTCATGCACGGGGAGTTCGCGGGTCTTCCCGAACTTCGAGTGGCGCACGAGGAGGAGACCACGGGTGAGATCGACGTCCTCGCGGTCGAGTCGGATGGCCTCACCGATGCGCATCCCGGTGACATAGAACCGATGCGCATCCCGGTGACATAGAGTAGGCCGATGACCGTCTGAACCGTCGCTCGGCGAAGCGGTGAGCGGAAGCTGCCCGATGTCCCCATCAACCTTACCACTTCTCCTTTGGTGTAGAGGTAGGGGGTCGCCCGGTGGCTCCGGGCCGGAAGCATATCGGCCGGTGGCACCTCGGTGCGGTCGTCGAGAAGTGCGAGGTGCCTCGCGAAGCCGCGTACGACGGAGAGGCGGTGGCCAAGCCAGTTCGGGCTCGCGCCCTCGGGGAGGGTCGCCCAGGAGAGCGCGAGTTCGATCGTGACCACATCGGCACCCATGACCTCGCAGTAGGTGACGAACTGAGCGAGCAGCTTCCCAGCGCGCTCGAGCTTGAAGCCCAACGAGCGCCGCAGGGCCAGGTAGTCCTCGAGGGCCGAGGAGAGCGCGCTCATTGCTCCACCACCTGCGACACGGGGAGCGGCCATGGCTTGGCAAGCCCGCGGAGCAAGGAGTGATCGACCTTCGCATAGACGGCAGTCGTGAGGACGCTTCGGTGTCGGAGCACCTGACCGATCTCCACGAGCCCGGCCCCGGCGCGAAGCATCGCGGTCGCTGCCGAGTGCCGCAGACTGTGGGCGTTCACCTCGGGGACCCCCGCACGCTTGCATGCGGAGCGCACGATCGCCGAGGCGGCGCCAGGGCCTAGTCCTCGGTGCGGCGCTCGAACCCGGGTGAAGACCTCCCGGGCGCTACACTGCGGTCGACCCCGTCGCAGCCAGGCGACGATCGCCTCGCCGACATCGGCGGGAAGCGGCAGACGTTCGTGCTTGGGGCCTTTGCCCCGAATGAGGAGCTCGCCTTCTCGCCAGTCGATGTCGTCGAGACGCAGCCCCGCTACCTCGCCGCTGCGTAGCCCGAGCCGGATCAGCAGCACGAGCACGGCGTAGTCCCGCCGGCCGAAGGTCGTCCGCCTGTCACAGCTCTTGAGTAGCGCAGCTAGCACGCTAGGATCGAGGGCCCTCGGAAGCTCGGTGAGCCGCCAGGAGGCGACCCTGGGAACGGCCCCGGCGAGGGGCGTTGCCGTTCTACCCTCGAGGTGACAGAAGCGCAGGAACGAGCGCACACCCGTCGTGGCGTATCCAGCCGAACTGGGGCCGAGCTTCGCGCACTCTCCAAGGACGAAGTCGAGGACCTCCGATGCGCGGAGCACGTCCAGGCCAAGGCCCCGAACCTGAGGTCGCGTCGCGAGGAACGACCTTCCAACACGGATGCTGTTCGCAACCGTCACGTCAGAAAGGCCCCGCTCCTGTACCAGGTAGGTGCGATAGCTCTCAATGAGGTGCTCGGCCGGGGTCTTGGGCCTTGCCACCTCAGGCACTGGCACAACCCCTTGGTGGCGCAAATAGGTAAGCAGCGGTGCCACTCCCTTCGCGGACCGCCAGAGCACGTACCCCGCAGCGCGCCGCGCGACGAGGAACTCGTCGACGCGCTCGGGCGTGAGATCAGCGACCTCGAAGCCTCTTTCCGCCATCCACCGGCTGACATGGGCCAACAGCCGGAGCTGATCGATGACTGGGTTCGGCCGATAGCCCTGGGACTCGAGCTCGGCGCGGAACCCACTGACGTAGGGAACGAGCGGACCGGACACCTTCACACGCGATGGAATACCCATCACTGCCTCCTCTCCAAAAGGAACGTGGAGAGGCAACTTCGCTCCTTCAGGAGGCCCTGATTATGTGAAGTGCTTCACCTCGTGAGCGACGCCAATACGACGCAGCACACCGCGAATCCACATAATCCGATGCTCTGCATAATGCCACTGACATCTCTGGATCAGGGCCTGGCCTCCGAACACTTTGTTCACGCCCGCCTTCAGCCCCTTCGCCCCGTCGATGACCACCAGGACGCCGGCCGACAGATCCAGCCCCCGATCCACGAGCGAACGGAGGAAGCCGGTGATGGCGCGGGCGTTCTCCGTGGCCGTCTGCACGAAGCCCAGGAAATGCTTGTCTCCCGTCATTGTCACCCCCAGGGCGATCACCATCTCGTCGTTCGCGAACGTCTTGCCGTCCAGGAACAGCGCCACCCCATCGTGACCCGACAGGTCGCGCTCCTGGAACGCCTTCAGACGGGCGGCCGTCGCCTTCTTGAACTCCCGTGACACCGTCGACTTCGACAGCCCGATCGCTCCGGGCACCGCCTCGACCGCCGCCTCGTAGTCCCGACAGCTGATGCCCAGCAGCACCTTCTTGAACAGCCCCTCGTCCACCTCACCCGCGCTGCCGTGGAGCTGCTCGTACGTCGCCAGCCGCACCTCGCCCTCGGCTCCACGAACCCTCGGAACGCGCACCGGGTGGCGCTGCCCTCCCAGACGAACCGAGCCCGGGTTGCTTCCATGCCGGTAGCCCTCTCCTGTCGGCCCCTTTCGCTCGTGCCTCGGACCGGCGAGTCGCTCCACCTCCTCGTCCCGCATCCGGCCGACCTCGGCCAGTCCCAGCGGGATCAACTCCCGGATCAGCTCGAGGCGTGCGTCCACCTCCAGCTCCTTGATCGCCGCCCAGTTCTGCCCCTGCGGTTCGCCCAGACGTTGGTCCTTCTTGCCTCGCTTCACCAGCCTCGGCACTCTTCCCATCGGTGGCCTCCTTCCTCTTCTCGGTTTCGGTGTGTGCTTCGCATCTCCACCGTACCCCGAGGTCGGAGGCCACTCCTCTTTCAACTAATCTTGGGACACGCTCCTGGTTTGGTGCGGGACGGTTGTCCGCGCCCGAACTGACGATGCACTCACCGCGCTGGGAGCGCAGCGATTCCAGCGCCACCCGAACGCCCACCAAACCATGCCGCTCCCCCAAGCGCGGCGCAGCCGCGCACCCCCGCGCCCGTCGCTCCGAAGGCTCGGGGAGCGGAACGTTTCCCCGAGCGACGGCTTGGATTGCGCGTAGCAATCCAGCGAAGCCACCGGAGTGAGCCAGCCGACTCCGAGTATTTCAGCCGGCGTAGCGGCCTGAGTGAGCGGGAAATGTTTCGCTCCCCGAGCCGAACGGTCGACCCTCCCTCGCGGTCGCGGCATGAATCTCTTCAATTACTCTTTACGTATATATGTAACGAGTGACAAACACGGAGTGTCCAAGAACGTCATGAGCGACCACAGCGAAGAGACCGTCAGCCGGCTCGAGTACCACGTGCTCCTGGCTATGGCGGAAGGACCGAGGTACGGGTACGCCATCAAGTCGGCGGTCGAGAGCGACTCTCAGGGGGCGCTTGAGCCTCGCGCAGGTACGCTGTACCGCGTGATTGCTCGGCTCATGACACGCGCATTCGTCGAAGAAGTGGACCCACCCGCGGACACACCACCGCATCCGGGCCGCACACGGAAGTACTACGGGCTGACACGCGAGGGGCGGACAGAGCTGGTCGGCGAGACCCGACGCCTCCACGGGGTCGCGGCGCTCGCGGACGAGCGGCTGGGCGTGGTGAAGGGGCGCCCGTGAGGTCGGTCTTCACCCTCCTGCTGCACCTGTTCCCGCGTGCGTTTCGGGAGCAGTTCGCCGCCGACATGCTCGAGCAGATGTCCGCGGATCTGGACCAAGCCAACCGGCGGGGGCACGCCTACGCGCTGTTCTTCAGCCTGACTACCACGTGGGACCTCATCCGGACCGCTCTGGCCGAGCGGATCGATCCGGTCTGGTACAACGCCGACACCACTACGACCTACTCGGGAACGGGGATGGGGATGATGCTGAACGAATGGGTGCGGGACCTCCGCTACGCGGTGCGCACACTCCTGCG
Organism: Gemmatimonadota bacterium; assembly: GCA_029262115.1. Lineage (GTDB taxonomy): Bacteria > Gemmatimonadota > Gemmatimonadetes > Longimicrobiales > Gaopeijiaceae > JAJCZZ01. Next base: position 4,385 of record JAJCZZ010000025.1, read on the forward strand.
CGCGCCGGGCTTCACGGCTGTATCGGTCGGGACGCTGGCGCTGGCCGTCGGCGCGAACGCCGGCATCTTCAGCGTGGTGGACTCGGTGCTACTGACGCCGCTTCCGTACGCGAACGCGGACCGCTTGGTCTCTATTTCGGCCACAGCGCCCGGGTCGGATCTGCCCGAGATGTTCGGTGTGTCTGCCGAGTTCTATCACCAGTACCTGGAAGAGTCCACGCTGATCGAGGACGCGGCCACGTTCAACAGCTACACGAACACTCTCCGCGTTGGCGATCGAACGGAGCGGGTTTCCATGTCATCGCCCTCGGTGTCGCTGTTCTCCACGCTGGGGGTCGAGCCGATGCTGGGACGGCTGCCGACCGATGAGGATGACTCGGGGGCTGTGGTCATCAGCCAGGCGCTGTGGACCTCGTGGTTCGACCGCAGCCCCGACGTCCTGGGCCAGAGCCACTATATCGGGGGCGAGAATCGGGTGGTCGTGGGCGTGATGGGACCGGAGTTCTGGTTCCCGGACGAGCGCACGTTGCTATGGATCCCCCGGCCCATGCGAGTGGAGGACGTCCAGCCGGGGCGATTCGGTATGGCCATGGTGGCGCGGGCGGCGCCGGGCGTTTCAGAAGAGGCCCTGGCCGCCGAGTTGACCCACCTTGCGACCCTCCTCCCCGAGCGCTTCGGCGGATCCGCGGAGTACGCGCGCCTGATCGAACAACACCGGGCGATCGTGCGTCCCATCGAGGAACGGCTGATCGGCGGGGTGGCCACGTCGCTCTGGGTACTTCTTGGCGCGATGGGCATCGTATTCCTTATAGCCTGCGCCAACGTGGCCAACCTTTTCGTCGTGCGCGCCGATGCCCGGCAACGTGACATGGCTGTGCGCCGTGCGCTCGGGGCGGGTCGGAGCCAGTTGATCCGGGCGATGATGGCCGAAGCCGTGGTGGTCTCGGGGCTCGCGGGGCTCGGCGCATTGATCATCGCGAACCTTGCCCTGCCTGTGTTCTTGCGCGCGGCCCCGGAGGGCATTCCGGGTCTCGGGCAGGCGGGCGTGACGGCCGGCGCCATCGGCCTGGCCGTTTCGGCCTGCGCCTTTGCCGCCGTTGTGTGCGGACTGGTACCGGCCCTGCGGGCGTCGGGCGGCGACCTCGGCCGGCTACGTGACGGCGCGCGCGGATCTACGACGGGCCACCATCGCCTTCGCGACCTCCTGGTGGTCAGCCAGACCGCACTCGCCCTGGTCCTCCTGATTGGGTCGGGCCTCCTGATCCGTAGCTTCGTGGCGCTTCAGCAGGTCGAGACCGGCTACGACACGGAAGACATCTACACGTTCCAGATCGCACCCGAGCAGCGGGATGACTTGTTCGACGGCCCGAGCTATGCCCGCTTCCACATGGAGTTCATGGATCGGGTCGCTTTGCTCCCCGGCGTCGCGTCGGTGGGTATCGTGGAGAACGTGCCGCTGAACGAGAGCGTCCGGACGAACCGATTCCTCACCGAGGTGACGGAAGCCGAAGGCTCCGCGGGCGCGTTGATCGGCTTCACCTTTTCGGCCGGCAACTACTTCGAGACCATGGGGATCGACGTCCTGCGCGGGCGAACCTTCACTCGTGCCGATCACGAAACCGATTTCGGGAATGCCCTGCTGAGCGAGTCGGCGGCCCGGTTGCTCTGGCCGGGTGGCGAAGACCCGGTCGGGCAGCGCGTCCGGATGCGTGACCTCGAGAACGACTGGTTCACGGTCGTGGGCGTGGTCGAGGACGTCCTTCAGAACGGCCTAAGGGAGACCGCTCAGCCGCTGATGTACCTGCCGATCGTCGGACCACGCCCGGATATGTGGTGGGTCAGCTCCCCCGCCTACGTCGTGAAAACCCCCCGCACTGCGGAGATCGGTGGAGAGATTCGCACGCTCGTTCATGAGCTCGCGCCGGGGGCACCTATGTACCGGACGTATACCATGGAGGGGCTCGCCGCCGATTCGATTCGACGCCTTTCCTTCACGATGCTCACGCTGGGTGTGGCTTCGGCGCTCGCACTGCTCCTTGGAGCGGTGGGGCTCTTCGGCGTGTTGTCGTACGCGGTCGGGCAGCGGACCCGCGAGATCGGGGTCCGCATGGCGCTCGGGGCACAGGCGGACGAGGTCCGGAGGATGATCGTGGGGCAAGGCTCACGCGTCGTGATCCTCGGGATCGTGCTCGGCGTGGCCGTCGCGGCGGTAGGCACGCGTGTGCTTTCGGGTCTCTTGTACGGCGTGGAGAGTGCGGATCTCACGACCTTCGTAGGAATGTCCGCTACGATGCTGCTCGTGGGGATGGTGGCGAGTTATCTGCCTGCGCGGAGGGCGTCCGGCGTGGATCCGGTGGAGTCGTTGAAAGGAGTATAGGCGCTTTGACCGGATGGGGGCTGCGGCGGGACGGTTCCCGCTCGCTCAGGCCGCTTCGCCGGCTGAGAATTTCGGAGTCGGCTGACTCACTCCGGTGGCTTCGCTGGATTGCTACGCGCAATCCAAGCCGTCGCTCGGGGGAAACGTCCCGCCTCAGCCCCACCGGGTCAGCTTGCGGGGCCGTGGCCGCGCGGGCGCGGCCTTGGGGAGTGCGGGAGAGATTTTTCGGTCGACTCGGGCCGCTGCACGGCTGAGTCTATGGAGGCCAGTGGCTGGCTTCCGTTGTATTGCTGGCTAGATTGGCCCATGCCCTTGGATACGAGCCCCGCAGCAGCCGATCGCCAGCTCGCCGCATGGCAGGCACTGTCGCCCGAGGCGCGTCTGAAGATCGCGCTGGACCTCAGCCAGGCTGTGGCCGAGCTGCGGGACCAGGGTCGGAGGGACCGGGTGTTGCGGGACGGCCAGGACACGAAGCCGCGTGGCTCTTGAGCAACTGCTGACCCTGGTGGTCGGATGCCTTGAGTCCGTTGGCATTCCCTACATGCTCACCGGCTCTTTGGCGGCATCCTATCATGGAGCCCCGCGGTCCACACAGGACGTGGACATGGTCGTGGACGCGGGTGTGTCCGCGCTCGTCCGCCTCGCGGAGCAACTGCGGAAGGCTGGTCTCTACGTCAGTGACGAGGCGGTACGAGAGGCCTCAGCGATCCGGGGCCAGTTCAACGCGATCGACCCGGAGTCGGGCTGGAAGGTGGACTTCATCGTGAAGAAGGAGCGCCCCTTCAGCGAGAAAGAGTTCGGGGATCGCGCTCAGATCCGATTTCTGGGCCTCGACCTGAGGATTGCCCGTGCGGAGGACCTCGTGGTCGCCAAGCTCGACTGGGCGCAACGCGGCTCGTCGCGGAGGCAATTGGAGGATGTCGCTCAGATTCTCCGTGTGCAAGGCGCCAACCTTGACCGCCGGTCGGTAGAGCAGTGGGTCGAGACAATGGGACTGGAGGCGGAGTGGGTAGAGGCCCAGCGGATCTCTGGGAAGTCGGCGGAATCCGGCTGAGGCCGCGGAAGGAGGGTCGACCGTTCGGCTCGTGGAGCGAAACATTTCCCGCTCGCTCGGGCCGCTGCGCCGGCTGGGTCTTTCGGAGTCGGCCGACTCACTCCGGTGGCTTCGCTGGATGGCCATGCGCAATCCAAGCCGTCGCTCGGGCAAACGCTCCGACCGGCCGGGGGGACCGTGGCCGCGCCCGCGCGGGCGCGGCCTGGCCTTGAGGAGCGCGGGAGAGGTTTTCCGGTCGACTCAGGCCGCTGCGCGGCTGAGTCTTGGGAGCCAGCTGGCTTCTTGGCTTCTTTCCGTTGCCGTGCTGCTAAGTTTAGGCGATGCCTCTGGATACGAGCCCCGCAGCCGCGGATCGCCAGCTCGCCCGCGTAGCGGGTGCTCTCGCGCGAGGCTCGTTTGAAGATCGCGCTGGACCTCAGCTAGGCCGTAGCCGAGCTGCGGGACCAGGGGAGGACACGGAGCTGGCGGATGAGATCCGGGAAGCGCACGAGGCCTCGCGAGCGACGTACGGGCGGCCCATCAGATCCACGGCGAGCTCCGCGAGCAGGGATGACGGTCGGATCGGAAGACGACCCGTACGGGACCAAGATGCCCGTCCTGCACCGGATCTGGTCGGGACTTCGCGGCGGACGGCCCCGATCAGTTCTGGGTTGCCCATCCATAAAAACGGAATAGCTCCAGTTCCTGAGTGCCGAGAACCGGAAACACGGACCCGATGGGAGCCCTTTGTAGATGGCGCTGGCGGCTCGAGTCGGCGGGGGCGAGGGAGGGGAACGACCAGGGGCCAGCTCGCGACGAAAGGGTGCGATAGCCGCAGGGTCGTGGCAGTTGGCGAGGGTGTGGGGCGTTGTGGATGGGGCGAGGCGAGGAGAAAGAGAAATTGAGGACACACTGTCGACACCGGCCTCGGTCGCCGGGTCCTCTTCAGCACGCATGGGGGTTTTCAAGACTACTGGCGGATATTCACGGCCCAGTCTGTCCCACACAATCAACTTGTAGACCGCTACTGACTCTTGGGCCAGCAACTCATTCCGATAACGCTCTCGGTCTGAAGGATAAGCACGACATCGCCGGCGGCACATGGTTACACGGCGAACGATCGCCCGCCACGTGTTGCCGACATCCACTACCTGCCGCCCTTCTACCCTGCCCTCCAGCAGAGCCGCTATATCAACTACGACGCTGTCGTCGCGCAACAGATGGAGTCCTCCGAGCGCCGCCGCCTCTGGCACGACCAATACCGGCCACAACCAAAGAGTGCGTGTGAAACGCCAGCGATCGGACGTCCGTTCGACCGACAAAGTCAGGCTATCCCTCCAAAATAGCAGAGCCGGCAAGCGAACGAGCGTATCCACCGTCGACCGTCTCAACGAGAAGCCTTCGCCAAGACCGGCCTCTGGCACCGCCAGCTCACCTTGGAGAGGTGTTGCTGTGGCCGGACTCATTCCAACCAAGATGATCGTAAGGAGGGATCGCCTCACGACGTGCCGCGTGCTGGATCGATCGGAACCCGACGAGCCAAGCTGCTGGCGCTCTGTCCTATGGCGTTTCCTTTCAATGTTCCGCAATGCGATACCTCACTACATAGGTTTCGTCGTACGCTCCCCTCTCGACAACCCAAATGTGGTCCCCTCTTGCCACTTCCACGTCTGAGTGGGCGTGTGGCAACTCCACTGTCCAGAGAAACTTTCCGCGTTCATCAAATACGTCAAAAACGCGATCCTCACGCCAAAGAAGGTCACGGTTGGCCTGCAACGATCGCGGAGCGTCAGCGCCAGTCTGGATGTCTGACGCAAGCCGGCCTACTGAATGACGCGCTACCCATATCCGGCAATCGGCGTCAACAGCGAGGTGCCAGAATGGAGGCTTGGCCGACGGGACTCTTTCTGGTCTCACTTGCCGTCTGGAGGCGAACAGATCTTCTAGGAGTTGGTAGTCATGTCTCTCGTCGCCTCGTATCTCGATCGGTGACCAGTCACGATCAACCGTAATGGTGGTTTCCGGTGCCGCTCCCCAGCTAATGCGATAGCGATCGTTTCGCCCTCGCACAAGGTAGCCGCAAGGACTGACAGCGGATATGGTGCGCTCCGTAAACGCGTACATCTGGGTGTACGCCAGGCGCCTTCTCACGAACCGTGGCCCCCGAATATCGGGTACAGGACCTCGGACAGTTTCCAGAAGGAGGCCAGTTGTGTCGAATACGCTCCACGTTTCTTGACCTTCTCGGCGTGGCCCTGTGGCTACGTGCGTCAAGATCCACACACGTGAGGTTGTATCCGTGTGGAGCAATCGGCGATCCCGTAACACGACCGCCTGAGGCACATTGAATTGGAAGTCCACCTCACCATCACTCGAGAATATCGTGACGCGGGCGAGGCCGGGGTCCCATGTGACCACGCGTTGCCCTAGCAAGGACCGCACCCCCATGACGCTGCGGAACTCTCCAGGTCCGCTGCCGCGTCGTCCAACGGCCCCGAGGAACTCTCCTTCGGCCGAAAAACGCAGCAGGGAAGCGGCGTGTTCATCTGCGACCCAGAGCGTTCCACCATCAATCGTAGCCACGCCGGACACCCTCCCAAATGCCTCAGCACCACCATCAACCGAGCCAAGCCGTAATTCCTCGACCAACGCGACACGCTGTTGCCTGGCGATCGGATCGTTGGCGTCGCCGCCGTTCTTTCCCGCCTGCCCATCCTGTCCGTTGGGGGCGCCCATAGTAACCAAAGGGGCGACCGATGCCAGGACGGCCAGATAAGGTGCGAATGTCCGTATGATTATCATTCAGAACTCGCCTACGAGTGGCGCAAACCTAGTAGCAAACAGAGAGAGCCTATTAACTGGCAGACGATCTACCGTCACGCAGGGGGGATCGCCGCTTCCAATTCCTGGTAACTAGGCACTCCGGCGGACATTACCCCATTCACGATCAAGGTCGGGGTGCCAATGGCACCAAGTTCGGCAACGGCAGCGATATCTCGCTCAATTCGTGGGACCGGATCCGTTTCCGCGATGCACTGTTCAAAGGCGTCCAAGTCGGGCACACCAGCCCCCTTTGCGAACCTCAAGAGAGCCTCGCCCAGCCAGTCGTCTTCTGTGAACAAGGCGTCGTGATACGCCTCAAACACGCCTTGGCTTCCTGCGCACTCGGCAGCCCGAGCCGCTGGATAGGCGGACCGATGGTAGGGGAGTGGCCAGTGGCGGTAGCTGATCGCTACGTCCTGCGGATATGAGGCACGTAAGCGCACGAGCGTTGAATGCAAGGCCCGGCATGCTGGGCACTCATAGTCACCAAACTCGACAATCACCAGCGCAGCCTCCGGTGGTCCGATCCAACGCCCCTCCTCGGCGTAGTCTTCCCAGTTCTGGACGACCTCTGAGGCCCGGTCCGCGACTGGAGGCCGAGCCGTTGCTGACCGGTAAGCCACCAAGGCCACCAATAAAGCAGCGGCACCGGCCGCGATCGCGGCCGCGTCCACCAACCCGTCAACTATCTGTTTGCTACTGCTCATTTGACAACACCTCTCTCAAAATCTGACTGGTCGGTGCTGCACAATGGCGGCACACTTCGCGCCTCGGCCGGCAGCCTCCGATGGAGACAACACGGACATTGATGTCTCGGTGGTGTAGACTGCCGGCCCCCGAACCTCTGACTAGAGATCCACTGTGGTGGCGCCTACACGCATGAGAACTGCCAACTGTCCGGGCAGTTAGCAGTAGGCCACTCGCATTTTACCGAGCCTCCGCACCACTCACACACCTCGTCATCGGGGCACCAGTCGACGCACTGACCGATGCAGAGGGCGTTCGCGGCAGATGCGGGGGCCGCCGCTGGCGCAGCAACAAGACTGACTACCAGCGCTCCCACGGCGATGCCTAGACGCTTCCAGCGCTTGGTCATGGGGACCTCCTTAGAGAAGAGTGTGGCTTGCGAACGAGCCGACGGATGACTCGAACGTCGTAACCTACGCTGTAGCCTCTCCCAAGCCGGGCGCAAGGACCTTTTGCGACACGAAGAGGGCATTTGGTCCCGCAAGGCGGTTGCGAAGCCGCCGGGTGGTCAGCGATCCATCATGGCAAGGCGGAGGCTGGCAGCGAATCGGCGAAGGAGCTGAGTAACCTCAAGATCCCGTATGTCTCCGATCGAGAGCTGAGATGTAGCCTTCAATGCTCGTCGTAAGCTCCGCCCATCGCTGTAGCCCACCGCGAGTGCGGCGCTGCCCTCCTTCTGGCGCAGATGCAGCACTAACCAGCTCGCGCGGAACACGCGGGCCCACCTGTGCAACCACCTTGGCTCAGGCAATCCACGTCCCTCGCACGTCCGCTCCAGTTGACGTGTTGTGGTTTCTAGACGTTTGGCGAGTGCCGTTAATGTCTCCACGCCTGGAGACTCTTTTAGAAACGACATCACGACCTGAGATTGGCCACGATCCAAGAAACGATTGAGATGCGCCGCCAAGAGACTTGCCGAGATGGCTGATAGCATCTCCGATAGCTTTGTCGACAACGCCCCCACCGAGTCGGAGAAGTCGCGCGTGGCGATCCACGTTTGGTTCCCGTGGAATAAGGCCTGCATTGCTTCAAGAGTTGTGCCTGCTGGAACACTTCCATACAGGAGCACTGGAATCGCTCCGTGCAATGTGAGGAAAGTCGCAAGATCCTCGACTCGGGCGATCGACGGATGAAACGGGTCAAGTACGGCAGCAACCACATTGCCTCGATGGCATATTCGAATCAAGTCGTTGAAGCGGTCGGTCCGCCGTAACGGCGGCACCTGCAGTTCCAACATCTGCGACGCCTGCTGGATGCGGTGAAGGTCCCTGTCATGGACTAGCAAGAGGGCTACCGATGACATTCTAGATCTTACCTTCGCCGCTCCGGCGTCCCAATGCGGCGAGCGAAATTCAGGAGGTTTTCGACAGACGGCCTTCTGGGCCATCACTATATGGGCGGGGGCGGGTCCCAAGGCATTGGTATTATGCGCGACATGAGGAAGTCAAGAGGTGCACGTCTCAGTGCCGATCGCTCACACTCGATTGGAGCGGTTTGCCATCCATCGGCAAGAAGGGCTCGGACCCTGTTAGGGGTTGTAAATAAATAAGTGACGTATCAGGGGGTGGAACGTATCGCATAGTTCCAGTCGCCATGAAAGCGATGGCGTTCGAGCAGGAGGCTCGCTATCTGTTCGTCTGAGATACGCACACCGGCGGGGTAGGCGCGGCGGTCGATCTCGGAGCGGACGCGCAGGCCGGAGGTGCTGGTCGTGGTGCCGATCAGGCTGACGATGGTGGCCAGGGCTGTCAGCGGCTTACCGCGCCAGTTCATGGCGATGTGGGAGAAGAGCCGGTGCTCGATCTTGTTCCACTTGCTGGTGCCGGGCGGGAAGTGGCATACGGTAATGGAGAGCCCGGTCTTGTTGGCGAACTTCTGGAGTTCCCACTTCCACAGCCGGAGCCGGGACCCGTTGCTTCCTCCGCCATCCGCCGTGATCAGAAGCGAGTCCGTGCCAGCGTAGACGGCTCGGCCCATCTGGTTCCACCACCTACGGATGGCGTTGTCGGCGAAGCTCGCCGTGTCGTGGTCGATCCCCACACTCACCCAGCCTTCGTTGCGGTGCAGGTCGTAGACGCCGTACGGGATCGCCTTGCCTTGGTCGGGAACCAGGAAGTCGTGGACGCGGACCGCCTCCGGATCGCCCTTCGGCCGCCATTCCCGGCCCGCATTCTTGAAGTCCCCGACGAGCTCCTTCTTCTTCGTATCCACCGAGATCGCCGGTACTCCGGCCGCGTGGGCCCGACGGACCCGGGCGTTGATGTAGCGAAACTGAGCGTCCCGGTCCGGATGTTGGCGTCCCTCCCGCGTCTTCCGGTTCGCCTGCAGACTGTAGCCCAGGTCATGCAGCATCGCCGCGACCAGCGTGTG
>JAJCZZ010000026.1 GCA_029262115.1 Gemmatimonadota bacterium
TTCACCCATGGCGTGTTTGTCTGCGCTCGCGAGGAAGATGTGGATTCGATACCTCCATCTTATTGCGGCACAAGCAGATACGCCATGGGCTTTTTATGCCCCCTCTATGCTTCCCCTAGCTTCGTGGTGAATAAGCCGGGCTCAGCTGTCTGCAGGTTCCTGCGTTTAGTGCCCTCTTGTCGTACGCGTGGGGTCACGAAAGCCAACATCTCAGTCTTGCCCAGACGGAGGCTCAGTCGCAGGCCAACGATATCTATTCACAATGGGAGACTACTGTCAGCGACTCGGAGGCCGGTGCGCGACAGGTAGCAAACAGTGCACAGAATTCCATGCATGAGCGAGTAAGCATCGCGTCGCTATCCCTTCACAACCCCAACAATCCCCTCCCATCATGGGTGATTCGGTACCGTATCGCTCTTGGGTGGTGGGAGGTGGCTACGGTATTTCCGACGCACTAGGCCTCAAGGAGGCGATGTGATTCTACGAATGAGTGTGCTCGCTGTCTTCGGGCTCGCCCTAAATACCGCTGACTCTAGTGGCCAACGGATGCAGGCACTTCCGGCCCACGGCGAGTCTGTATCGGAAGCGATCGGTGCTCTACGAAACTTGGGTCATTCGCGTAGCGTTGAAGCGATCCTTTCGCAAGAGGCCGGCCCGTGGGAGGCCGGTAGCCTGGATGCTATGGCCGATAGCTTGGTGCTAATCGCGTCTCACTACCGTCAGAGTGGGTCAGAGGCGGAGCGGAGATCGGCTATGGCTGCGGTGAATGCGCTTGTGCTGTCTTCCTCGGTAGAGCATCTCTCCCAGCGAAAGGCTGCTCTCGCCGATCGTGGGATCGTGATCGCTCCGACACCCTACAGAGGGGCGCGCCACGCACTCGAACGCGTGGTTCGCGCGAGAGGGGACGTTGGGGTCCGCGCCGTGGCGCTGACCGCCATAGGAGAAGCTCTGGATCCCGCGGCTGTTCCGTTTCTCATATCGATCGCCACCGCCACCGCTGAACCCGAAACGGACCTTTCCCGACTCGCGATCCGTCTTTTAGCTGAGCGCGGGGATAGTCCATCAGCGTCCGCCCTAGAGCGATTGTACCGGCAGGATCGGGTGCTTGAGGTTAATGCTCGAGAGCTTCTTCGAGCTATTGCGGCGGACCGGGGGTTTAGGAAGAAGTAGCGCTTTTTATTGAAGTTCCGTTGACGCCAACCAATGGCTGGCGTGGGACACAGGAAGTTGCCCCGAACTCAGTTGAGGGTGGTGGCTCGGGTCTTTCAGGGCTGAAGCCCCCCAGACTCGAAGGAGTCGCGAACAAAGTGGGAGTCTCGAAGGCAGCATGTGCTAGGAGCAGATCCTCTACAGTCTTTCGAAAAAGCGTCGCGCGGGCTACGACAGCGACACGAAAGCGACCTGTACCGAACTCTCTCGCCCGCGGCTCCGAGGAGCGAGTCATCGCGGGGCACTCACTAGCTGCGATCCGAGTCGGAAGGTTGAGAGCCGACTAGGAAGAAACACAGCCAAGACCCAACGCCCCTGGGAAAGGCAGAGTCGCGATCCATCAGTTCGCTGAATGACCTGTCAGCTCCCGCTTGCCTGGCGGGGTGAAGGGCAACTAGGCCGCTTGTCGGCCTCACATCGTGAAAAAGTTGACGATGTTGCTGTTCATGCGGCGATCCCGAGGTGGGTGAAGAGGTTGCGCATCTCGTTGTGGAGCGCGGCGTACTGGCGGTCCAAGACGGTGCGTTCCCGCGGCCGGAGTGCGGGCTCGGGTCGCGATGCGGCGGCGATGAGCGGACGGAGCACGCGGTCACGGAGGATGAGCAGAGCCGCCATAGCTCGAAGGCCGGAGGCGTCGGCCGCGTAGCGGCGGGACCGCGGGATTTTTTTCGGACGAGGCCCTTGCAGCGGAGCTTCCGGAGGTCGTAGGCGGCCCGGCTCGGCGTGTAGTTTCCGGCGGCCAGGAGAGGCCCGACTCTGGCGGCGAGCTCGGACGAAGTGAAGCCGCGTGGATTGGGCGAGAGCGCGAGGACCGCTTCCATGACGGCCCGGATCCTGGGCCGGTTGATGTCGAGGCCGCCGACCCGAACCGCACCGAGTCGGCCCGGTTGCGAAAGTTCATCCATGAGCCCGGCGTCGATGAAGGCGGTGTCCAGGCAGTCGAGAACCTCGACGAAGCGATCGACCATCTTGCGCAATTCGCCCACGATCTCGGGAAAGTACACGCTGCCCAGACGGCAGCGAAGGTCGCGGATATTGTGCGCCATGGCCTCGGTGCGGAGGACGCGCTCGCCTTTGGTGTAGATCTTGAGCGTCACGCGGCCGAAGTGGATCCGCAGGATCGTCAGATCGTACGCAGGTTTCTCGAGCGCGATCTCCTCGGCCGGGGCACGGAGCTGACCCTTCTGTCTCCGCGGTCTCTGCCGCCGCCCAAAGAGCGTCTTCACCTTCCGGATGTCGAGCGGCCTACGGATCCGGTCGATCAGGCCGCTGAACACCTGGTCCATCTGCCGCCCATCACGGAAGAGGAGGTTTCGGCTGTACTCGGCCTGGAAGACCGAGTAGCTGTAGCGGAGCCCCGTCCGCTCCTGATCGGCGATGTCCATGGCGAAGCACAGCACCGCCGAATAGATCCAACGCTCCGAGACCTGGACCAGGCGCCCTACAGAGCTCTCGGAAGAGCTCAATCAGGATTGACCAGTAGGCGGGTCACCCCCGCCCCCGCTTCGGGGCGTGCCGCAGCCGGCGAGCAGGAGCGACAAGGCCGCAAGGCAAGCAGTTCGGCAGACAGCGGCGAGCTTCATGGGCGGGGCGTCCGGGTTGTGGCGACCGCGGTGGGACCTGCTCCGACGGTGATCGTGCCCGTCACCGTACCCGACGCGACATCGATCACCTATACGTTGTCGTCATCGTTGTTCGTCACGTATGCGGTAGCGCCCCGAACACCGACGAAATGACCTCCGTCGTCTGGCGATTCGGGAGACCCCCGCCCGCCGCGCTGAAGCGGTGACCATCGAATCGCACGGGACCGCCGTAGGTCGTGATCCACATGTAGCCATCGTCGGCAACGGCGATCCCCGTTACGGAGCCCTGCGGGAGCCCATCCTCCATCACCCACCGGGTCGAGACGTACCGATCAGGTGGAGGGGGGGGCGGGGAGGTCGCTGCGAGCTGGGCGATCAACAGGAGAGCGGGCATGCGGGCCATGATCGCGGGGCGACGGCGCTCCGTCGAGCCCTGGGCTTGGAAAAGGCGATCTCTTCAGCGTAATCTGCCGGTCCGACGGCTGTCCTTGCCCTACATCCGGTCCAACGGAAAGACCACGAACACGATCACGTCCCACACCAGATGCGTGATGAACGGCGTCACGACGTTCCCCTCCCAGAGCCGTTGCGCGGTCCACACCCCCCCCGCGACCAACGCGAGGAGGATCAGCACCATCGACCCGCCCATGAGTTGGGGCACGACGTACAGGCTGAGGGCGAGCGCCCACACGACCCACTTCGGCCGACCCTCTCTTGAGACGAGCTCCACGCCCAGCCCCCGCCACACCACCTCCTCGGCGGCCACCACCAGCGCGACGATCGGCAGGGCCAACCACCGCCCGGGCGGGGCATCCAGAGCGGCATACAAAGCGCTCGTCTGAAGGGTCAGGTCGGGCGCTATCGTGGCTGCCACCGCATAAGCCGCGTAGGTGCCCACGGCCATCACGAGCGCTCCCGCGACGCCTCGAGCGACTCGGCCGACCGTCGGTGTGGCCAGACCCGCGAGACAGCGAGGGTGTGCCCAGAACGCCAGCGCGAGGCAGACGGCCCCGGTCAGAACCGACGCGACCCAGAGCAGGTCGCTTCCGCGAAACCAGAGGGCCACGCCGAACAGGACGGTCGACAACACCAACGCGCTCCAGGCCCGACCAGGCCGGAGCGCGTCCTTGCGCAGGGGGTCGTCCAGGGGCGGGTCCAGCGCCGCGTCGTTCGTCAAACCGTGGCCGCTTCACCTCTGCGGAGGATGCGCTCGATCATCTGTCGATCGGGGCACTCGCCTCGATCGCACCGAGCTGCGTCGCCGAGGGCCGTCTTCACGGCTTCGTCGACTTCGGCCGGTCGGTACCCGCCCATCCGCTCCCAGACTCGGGGCTGCGTCGGAAGGAGGTCCGAGCGAAGTCCTTCGACGAGCTCCTTCGCGACATGGAAGTTGGCGTCGCTGATCAAACCCACCCATAGCGACGACAAGCCAGGGAAGACGGCAGGAACGTCGATCATGGGCGGGTCGTGCCCACATTCCCTCGCCACCCTTTGTAGCAGATCGCGGTGGCTGATGACCTCGCCACCCGGTGCGTCGAAGAGAAGGCTCTTGTCCGTGTCCATGAGAAGCGCCGCTCGGAGCGCGATCACGAGGTCGTCGATGAGCACTGGCATGGACCGGTTGCGAAGCCAGGAGGGGATGGCCATGGCGGGCAGGCGCTCGGCCAGATCCTTCACGATCCGCCACGAGATGCTCCCCTCGCCGATGACCATCGCGGCCCGGAGCTCCACCGTCGGCACCGAGCCTTCACGGAGGAGGCGTCCCGTATCGATCCGACTCCGGAGGTGCTTCGACACCTCGCCCTCTGGCTCCACGCCGCCCAGGTAGACGATTCGCGACAGCCCGGCGTCGGCGGCGGCGTTCCGGAAGCGGGTTGCCGCCCGCGCCTCGCGCTCCGCATAGCCATCGCCTGAATCCATGCCGTGGTAGAGATAGACGGCCGCGTCACAGCCGTCCAGGGCGTCGAGAAGGCCGTCGCCCGAGTCGAGATCCAGCGTCCTCCAGTCGGTCATCGGTCCCGACTCCGGAGCGCTCTCCGGGTGGCGCGTTCCACAGCGCAGTTGGATGCCGTCGTCCTCGAGGATGGGGCGGAGGTGGCTTCCGACGAAGCCGGTCGCACCGACGATGAGAACGCGCTGAGGTTGGGCCATGATCTGGAAGGAGAGGTGGTAGGGGGATGGCACCTGGGTTGTCATTGCAAGACATGCGCCCGGGAGCGAGGCCGATCCTCACGCCGAGACATACAATAAACGGAAAGCGGATCCGGGCTTCGCCGCCGGAGTATCGTGTCCTATGGCATCGCCGACGGCCGCAGCGCACCTCGATCTCCTCCGCTTCCTGGAGCGTCGCCGACCCGTTGTGGTGACCGGGGCAGGGTGTAGCACCGAGTCGGGCATCCCCGACTACCGAGGACCCAACGGGACGCTCCGTACGCGCCAACCGATGCGGTTCCAGGAGTTCATGTCGAGCGCGGCGGCGCGGCGGCGCTACTGGTCCCGGAGTGTGGTCGGGTGGCCGCGGTTCAACCGCGCGGGACCCAACGCGGCCCATCACGCCCTGGCGGCCCTGGAGCAGGGTGGGCGGATCGCCGGCCTCATCACCCAGAACGTGGACGGTCTCCACCAGGCCGCGGGCAGCGACAACGTCATCGAACTGCACGGCTCCCTCGGCCAGGTGCGCTGCATGGGATGCGGGGGCACGCGGACGCGGGCGGATATGCAGGACGCGCTGGAATCGCTGAATCCGGAGGCCGTGACCCGTCCGAACCGCTACATCGCCGACGGAGACGCCGAAGTCGACCCGTCCCACCAGGCGGACTTTGCGGTGCCCGCGTGCGAGAAGTGTGGGGGCATCCTGAAGCCCGACGTGGTCTACTTCGGCGAGTCGGTTCCTCGGGGCAGGGTCGACGCCTGTTGGGAGATGTACGAAGCGGCGGACTCGGTGCTGGTCGTCGGCTCGTCCCTGACGGTCTTCTCCGGTCGGCGTTTCGTCCTCCGCGCCGAAAAAGAGGGCGTTCCCGTGGCCATCCTCAACCTCGGCGCGACTCGTGGGGATGCGGCCGCGGCGCTCAAGGTGGACGCGCCCGTCGGGCCGGCGCTGAGTGAGGTCGCGAAACGGCTCGCGTAATGCGTCGGCCGAGGCCAACGATGAGTCGATGGTGGCTCGCCCCTTGGTGCCACGCACGGAGTGCTTCTGTAGCGCGGCAACTTGAGCGCCATACGATCCGACCGTACTTTTGTGAGAGCCAACCCTTCGAATTGGGTCGATGCGTCATACTGCGATACTAGTATCTTTTGGCATTCCCCCCCGGGGAGTGCGCCGAGGAGCCGCCCGATGAGCGACCCTCCCGAGACTGAAGTTGCGCCCGCCACCGGGACTGCCGGCAGCGGGTCGGCGGACGTGATCGCTGTCGCGATCATCGAAGACAACCGGCTGGTGCGGGACGGCATCACGGCGCTCCTGAATGACGTTCATGGCCTGAGCGTCGTCGCCGGAGCGGCCAGCGGTGACCTCTCTCGGCTGAGCTCGGTGAGCCCCGATGTCGTCCTCCTGGACCTCGGGTTGCGGAACGGCGACAGCCTGCGCGTGGCGGAGCGAGTCGGACGGGACCTCCCGATGTCCAAAGTCATCGTGATGGATCTACTCCCGGTGCATGAGGACACCATGGAGTTCGTCCACCTGGGCGTGCAGGGCTTCATCATGAAGGACGCCACGCTCGAAGATCTGGTGCGCACGATCCGATCCGTGGCCGGGGGGGCCACCGTGCTGCCGCCCCAGATGACCAGCTCGCTCTTTTCCCAGATCGCCAAGGTGGCGGTGGCGAGTGGTCGGCCCCAAACGCTCGATTCGGTGCGCATGACCTCGCGTGAGCGGCAGGTCATCGGTCTCATCTCGGAAGGGTTGAGTAACAAGCAGATCGCCGCGCGCCTCCATATCTCGGTCCACACCGTGAAGAGCCACGTGCGCAACATCATGGAGAAGCTGGCCCTGCACACGCGATTGCAGATTGCCGCCTACGCCCACGGCGCTCAAGGGGATGAGTAGGCCGCCTCGTCCCTAGTCTAGTCCTTCCGAACGACCCCTGTTTGAGCGATACCTGCGGACGTCACGCGGGACTAACGTTCCGAGCAGGTTCCGAACACGGCAATTTCGCCTGACTTCGAAGTGACCTGGGGACGCGCGAGTCGCTCATGCCACACGAGCCACCGCCCGGAGGGTCCAAGCCCTCTTGGGCCTATGCCTACCAGATCGTGCCTCCACAGCCGGAAGACCGACTCCGCGCCATCAAGACCTTGCTCGACCGGGAGCGCAAGCAGGCCAGACTCGGCGAGCGTACCTGGGAGGGTCGGCTCGTTCTCGAGCAGCAGGCGACGCACATTCTCGTCGTGAGTGACAGCCCCGCCCAGGACCTCGAGGTCAACCGGCGCCTGGAAGCCGAGCTGACCGGCCTCGAGGTGGGGTTCGCTCGGACCGTACCGATGTCCGTAGAGGGCGAACCGGCGCCACCTGCCCTCGACCCGGCCCTGGTCGTCCCCCATCCGCCCGGCAAGCCTTCCGGACGTCTTCCCCCCAAGACCTGATGCCCGCGCCGACGAAGCGTCGATCTGGCCGCACGCGGGCGTGGGCGCCCCCTCAGGTGACGCGAGGGCCGCCGAAGCAGACGACGCGGCGACCCCCGTGCAGGTAGATCTCCGCCAGGAAGACGATGCCCTCATCGCCAGCTTGGCCGGCGTCTGGAATCTGGAGAACCCGACCCCGAGCTTCGACGGTCTCGTAGAAAGTTGGCCGTCCCGACCCACCGTCGAGGCCATCGCGTTCGACACCGCTGAGCTGGGCACCTGGGACAGCAGCCTGCTGGTCTTCCTGCTGCGGAGCAGGGATTTTTGCGACGCCCACGGACTCGACTTCAGATCCGAGACCCTGCCGGAGAACATCGGCAGCCTGCTCGAACTCACCGGGGCGGTGCCGGAGCGGGATCTCGAGCGCCCGGAGTCCGAGACGTCGTTCTTGGCAAGGCTCGGGGCGCGGGGGCAGACGTCGTTCGAGGGCTTCCTGGCGTCGATAGCGTTTACCGGTGAGGTGGCCGAGAGCGTGTTCCGGCTTCTCCGCGGTCGGATACGGATGCGCTGGCGGGACTTCTGGGTGGTCGTGCAGTCGAACGGCGCCGGTGCCCTGCCCATCGTCACCCTGATCAGCTTTCTCGTCGGTCTGATCATCGCCTTCCTGGGCGCCGTCGTGCTGCGTCGCCTCGGCGCCGGCTACTACGTGTCCTACCTGGTGGGCTATGGGATGCTGCGAGAGATGGCGGCGCTGATGACGGGCATCATCATGGCCGGACGGACCGGCGCGGCGTTCGCCGCCGAACTCGGGAGCATGAAGATCACCGAGGAGCTCGATGCCCTCAGGACGCTCGGGGTGTCGCCCATCGACCACCTCGTGCTGCCACGGGTCCTGGGCATTTTCTTGATGATGCCCCTGCTGACGATCTACTCCGTGTTCGTCGGGATCCTTGGAGGGTTGATCGTCTCGGTCGCCCTTCTTGACCTCAGCGCCACGCAGTTCATCGGTGGACTCTTGACACCCCTGACCCTCTCGGACGGCGTGCTCGGGGTCTTCAAGGGGACGGTCTTCGGACTGATCATCGGCATCAGCGGTTGCATGCGGGGCATGCAGACCGGGAGCGATGCCGGCGCCGTGGGCAGGGCGGCGACGTCCGCCGTGGTCACGGGCATCACCTCGATCGTCGTGGCCACGGCCGTCATCGACTGGCTTGCCGCGCTGCTGGAGGTGTAGTGGACGAGGCTACCTGCATCGAGATCAGGGATCTCACGATGATGTATGGCAAGCGCGTCATCATGCGGGACCTGTCGTTCGACGTCCGGCGTGGAGAGATCTTCGTGGTCATGGGAGGGAGCGGCAGCGGCAAGAGCACGCTGCTGAAACACCTCATCGGGCTGAAGAGGCCTGCCGAGGGTACGATTCTGTTCGAGGGCGAAGATTTTGGCGCGGCGGATGACGAGGCCCGCAGAGGCATCCTCCGCCGCATCGGCGTGACCTATCAGAACGGCGCCCTGTGGAGCGGTTTGACGCTCGCCGAGAACGTGGCCCTCCCCCTCGAAGAATTCACGACCCTGGGGGCCGAGGCCGTCGCCGAGGTCGTTTCGTTGAAGCTCGCGCTGGTCGGCCTGCGCGGCTTCGAGCCGCTGTATCCGGCCGAGATCAGCGGCGGCATGCGCAAGCGAGCCTCTCTGGCTCGCGCCATCGCGTTGGACCCGGAGGTTCTCTTCTTCGACGAGCCTTCATCCGGCCTGGATCCCATTACCGCGAGCCGTCTCGACGACCTGATCCTGCGGATCCGAGGCAGCTTCGGCACCACCATCGTCGTCGTAAGCCACGACCTCGCCAGCATCTCGAAGATCGCGGACCGGGCGCTCTTCCTGGACATAGAGCAGAAGACCATGACGGCCCTCGGGAGCCCGGCCGACCTGCGAACGAACCCCCCGAGCGAAGAAGTGCACCGATTCCTGACACGGAGCAGCGGAGACCGGGACACGCCGGCGTCCGAGCATCCCCCAGCGAGGACCTATCCGACATGAGTATGCGTGCGAACCCGACCGCCATCGGCCTGTTCATGATCGGGGCCCTGGTGTTGGCGGTGGTGGCCGTCGTCTCGCTGGCCTCCACCTCGTGGATGAACAAGGAGTCGACCTTCGTGAGCTACTTCGAGGAATCCGTCAATGGGCTGGACGTCGGCGCGTCGGTGAAGTTCCAGGGTGTGCCGGTCGGCCAGGTGACGGATCTCCTCATTCAGATCGGGGAGACGGACAAGACGTTTCAGGTGCCCGTGCACTACAACGTGGACCTCGCGAGGCTGACGTCGGCCGGCGGTGGCTTCATCGACCTGGACGATCCGACCGTGCTCCGCCAGCAGATCAATGCCGGCCTCCGTGCTCAGTTGCAGATGGAGAGTCTCGTCACCGGTCAGCTGTACATCGAACTGCTATACCGCCCCGATGCGACGGCGCCCAATCTGGAGGGCCGTTCGACCTCCTATCCGGAGATCCCCACGAGTCCGTCGCTCCTGGCGGCGTTCGGAACGCAGGCCGGCAGCGTCGTGGGCGACGTGCTCAAGATCCTCATCCGAGTCAACGACATGCTGGCATCGGTGAACGTGGAGGAGATCAACCGATCGGTGGTGGCGTCGGCCGGGGCCGTGGAGCGCCTGGCCAGCTCCGCGGAGCTCAAGGCCGCGATCGACGGGGTGCCGGGGATGACCGCGCAGTTCACCAGCGCCATGAGCGGAATGCAGGAGCTGATCGAGCGGCTCGACGAGGCGGTCAGTCCGCTGCAGGGGCAGATGGAGCAGACGAACGCGGAGTTGAACCAGACCCTGCAAACGATGCGGCAGGCTATGGAAGACGTTCGAGGGCTGCTGTCGGCAGACTCGGGCGTAGGCTACCAGATGGAGGGCGCCATGGCCAGCCTCAAGGAGGCGGCGGACGCGATGCGCGCCCTGGCGCTTTCGCTGGAACGGAATCCGGACATGCTTATTCGAGGGAGGAAACCCGGTGGACGCTGAAATGAGACATCGGACGCGCCCGATCGGGGGAATCGGCCTGTGCTTCGCTCTGGGCCTCACCTCGTGTGTCAGCCTGGGCAGAGAGGAACCGCCCCAGGAATATTACGTCCTCGGGGCCGACACAACGCAGGCGGTCCTGATCCAGGCTCCCGATGCCGCCGGCATTACCGTCGCCGTGCGACGGCTCAAGCTGGCCTCGTACCTCGGCTCGCCGTCCATGGTGGTACGCCGCGGACCGAACCAGGTCGACTTCACGGAATTTCGCCGGTGGGGTGAGCCGCTCGGCGCCGGCATCAACCGCGTGGTGGCCGGCGGCCTGTCGTCGCGAGGATTCCGCGACGTGGCCGTGGCCCCGTGGGCGGTCCAGCAACGGTTCGACTATCTGGTCCAACTCGACGTGGAGCGCTTCGAAGGGCTGGCGCCCGAGGATCCCACGGCGACGGACGGAGGGGTCCACCTGTTGGCGACGTGGGAGATCATCCGACCCGACGACGGTGTCGTGCTCGCGCGGGGAACCACCGACTATCGGAGGCCCGGCTGGACCGTGGGAGACTATCCCGGTCTGGTGAGCATGCTCGACAGCGGCCTGAGGGTCCTGTCGGCGGACATTGCGGCCGCCGTGGTGGGGCTCCGCGGAGGCTGAGGTGCCCTCCCGCGCGATGCGGGTTCCCGCCAGGCCGCGACCCAGCGCCCGCCCACCCCCCGAACGGACTAGTCCCCTTTTCCCCCATCCATGCGATGGGTGCGCGGGAGAGGCCCCACTAGCGTTAATGCACCTGTCCCACGGATCAGCAACCGGAAGACGCTTGCGTTCGGCCGCCTCGTTCAACGGTGGGCGGCACGTACGAAACGAGCAAGCTCCAGGAAACCGTTCTTAGGGAGTTCCCGAGAAACCAGGCGCATCCGCGCCTGCTCGGGCCTTTCATGCATCAGGTCAGGAGGTGTTCGATGAGTGCTTTCAAGAACGGTCGTATCGCGCGAGCTCTCGCTCGACGGGCGAACGTACCGCGAGGGCTCGTGGTGGCCCTGTTGGCCGGGCTGTCCATCTCCGGCTGTGATGTCCACGGGATCAGTGATCCCGGCAGCCTCTCGTCGATCATCATCTCGCCCAATCCACAGACCCTCGTCGTGAACGGCACGCAGCAGTTCGTGGCGACCGGTCGTGACTTCGAAGGGGCCAACGTCCCGATCACGCCCGTCTGGTCCATCGTGGCCGGAGGAGGCGCGGTCAACGCCACCGGCCTCTTTACGGCGGGTACGGCCCCCGGGACCTTCGCCGCCACCGTCAAGGCGACCAGTGGCGAGCTTTCGGCGACCGCCACGGTCATCGTGACGCCTGGTCCGCTCGCGAGCATCGTCGTCTCGCCGAACCCGACCTCGATGGCCATTGGCACGACACAGCAGTTCCTGGCCGTGGGCAAGGACGCCTTCGGCAACGTCGTCCAGTTCACTCCTTCCTGGTCGGTCGTGGCCGGGGGCGGGGCGTTGAGCGACACAGGCCTGTTCACAGCAGGAATGGTGTCGGGCACGTTCGCCAACACCGTGCAGGCCAGTGACGGCAGCATCAGCGGGACCGCGACGGTCACGGTGACGCCCGGACCGTTGGCCACCATCACCGTCACACCGAATCCGACCTCCCTCAATGTGGGCGAGTCGCGGCAGTTCACAGCCGTCGGCCAGGACGCGGGCGGTAACGTCGTCCCGATCACGCCGCTCTGGTCCGTTGTCGCGTCTGGCGGCGCCATCAGCACGTCCGGCTTGTTCACGGCAGGGACCGCGCCCGGGACGTATGAAAACACGGTCAAGGCGACCAGCGGTAGCATCTCAGGCACCGCGACGGTCACGGTGACCGCGGGTCCGCTTGCGACCATCTCGGTCACGCCGAACCCGGCCACGCTGGGCATCGGTGGCACGCAGCAGTTCACGGCGGTCGGCAGGGACGTCGGAGGCAATGTCGTTGCGATCAGCCCGACATGGGGGGTGGTCGCGGGTGGCGGTTCCATCGACCTCAGCTCCGGCCTCTTCACCGCGGGCAGCGCGAGTGGCACCTACACGAACACGGTTCGCGCGAGCGTCGGAAACCTGGCCGGCTTCGCAACGGTCGTCGTGACCAATGGGGCTTTGGCTTCCATCATCGTTTCGCCGAATCCGGTCTCTGTACAGACCAATGCCACGCAGCAGTTCACCGCGGTCGGCATGGACTCGGGCGGCAACACCTTCACGATCACCCCGGTCTGGTCGGTCGTGAATGGGGGCGGCACCATCAACGCCAGCAGCGGCGTCTTTACGGCGGGTACCACCGCCGGGACGTTCACGAACACGGTGCAGGCGACGAGCGGCTCGATCTCGGGCGCGGCGACCGTCACCGTGACAGCGGTCGCGCCGTCCCTTGCGACCATCATCGTGTCGCCCAATCCGGCCACGGTGCTGCCCAATGGCACGCAGCAGTTCTCAGCAGTCGGCCTGGATGGGAATGGAGACATCTTCCCGCTTTCGCCGGTCTGGACGGTCGTCAACGGTGGCGGAGGCATCGACGCCAGCACGGGTCTCTTCACCGCCGGCGCAGTGGCGGGGACCTTCACCAATACCGTCACGGCAACCAGCGGTGCGATCTCGAGCACGGCGACCGTCATCGTGACCGCGGTCCCGCCGTCGCTCGCGACCATTATCGTGTCGCCCGATCCGGCCACGATGCTGCCCAATGGCACCCGGCAGTTCTCGGCCATCGGCCTGGATGGGAATGGAAATCCCTTCCCGCTTTCGCCGGTCTGGACGGTCGTCAACGGTGGCGGAGGCATCGACGCCAGCACGGGTCTCTTCACTGCGGGTGCGGTGGTGGGGACCTTTACCAAGACCGTCGTGGCGACGAGCGGCGCGATCTCGGACACGGCAACCGTGATCGTGACCGCGGTCCCGGCGCTCGCGACCATTACAGTGACACCCGATCCGGCCACCATGCTCGCCGATAGCACCCGGCAGTTCGTGGCGGTCGGCCGCGACGGGAGCGGCAACATCTTCCCGATCACGCCCGTCTGGACGGTCGTCAACGGTGGCGGTAGCATCGTCGACAGCACGGGTCTCTTCACCGCCGGTTCGGTGGCGGGGACGTTCACGAAGACCGTCGTGGCGACCAGCGGTGCGATCTCGGACTCGGCGACCGTGACCGTGACGGCCGCCCCGCCGCCTCCGCCTCTAGTAGATCTGAAGACGGCGGCACCGAACGGGATCATGGCCGGTGCCTCGGTCACGTGTGTCATCGGCGGCACCATCAACGCCGACGTGAGCATCAGCCCCGGAAACACAATCACGGGCTTCCCTCCCTGCGTAATCACCGGCGTGCAGCACCTCGGTGATGCCGTGGCGGCGCAAGGCCAGCTCGACCTCAAGGCCGCGTACGACCAGTTGGCAGCCATGCCGTGCCCGCCGGCGAACGCCATCTCGGCAAATCTCGGCGGCACCACCCAGCCGGCGGGTGTCTACTGCACCGCGAGTGGCATCGGCGTGACGGGCACGTTGACCCTCGACGGCGGGGGAGACCCGAACGCGACGTTCGTCTTCCAGGCCGGGACCTCGCTGATCACTGCGGGCAACGTCGTGCTCATCAACAGTGCGCAGGCCAAGAACGTGTACTGGCAGGTCGGGACGTCGGCCACGCTCGGGACGGGGTCTCAGTGGCAGGGCAACATCCTGGCGCTGACCAGCATCACGCTGGTGGACTTCGCGAATCTGGTGGGACGCGCTCTGGCGCGGAACGGATCCGTCACGCTGGGCACCAACAACGTCATCATCCTGCCATAACGCGGAGGATCGCTGGGGCCGGACTGTCCGGCCCCAGCATCCCTTCGTAACGGGCCACAGGTTTTCAAGGAGATTCAGATGTCGATCAAGGCACTTACGATGGCTGTCGCGGTGGTGGTTTGGGCCGCGCCCGCCGCGGCGCAGCACCAGCGCGGGACGATGGAGTTCGGCGCCTTCGGGAGCGGCGCGTCCTTCGACAACGACCTCAGCCTCAAGACCGCGTACGGCGGAGGCGGGCGGATCGGCATGTTTCTCCATCCACGCTGGTCCACGGAGTTCGAGGGCGCAGTGATGCGGGCGACGCGACCAAATGGGCTGGCGGACGTCAACGTGGGACTCCTGTCCGGACGGCTGGTGTTCTCCACTCCCGGCGCGTTTTCGCTGCTCCTCGGCGCGGGTGCGGGTGTCTCCACGGAGACCAACTTCCTGCACAGCTATGGAGTGGATGCGTTGGTCGGTTTCAAGATCGGGATGGGCGACAACGCGGCATTCCGGGTGGATGGCCTGTGGGACTGGCTCGCCAACGCGGATTGGAAGTCGTACCAGAGCATTCGGGTGGGCATCAGCCTCTTTCGCCAACCCACCGTACGCACGGTGGAGGTGGTGACACAGGCGCCTGCGATGGAGATGCAGATGCAGAGGCCCGCGGCCGGGCCGATGCGCCAGGATTCGGTCAGCGCGGCGGAGACGCGCCGCCTCCGTGCCCGCGACGCCGCCCTGCGGGCGTTGCGAGACTCGCTGCGGAACGTCCCGGGGGGGGGCGTGTCTGCGACCGACGCGGCAAACATGGAGTCCCACATCCACTTCGACTACGACAAGTCGGTGCTCACGGACTCGGCAACGACCGTGTTGGACGAGAAAATGCGGGTGTTTCGGGCCTACCCCGACATGAACATCATTATCGTGGGACACACCGACATGGCCGGGACGGACGGCTACAACATGGCGCTGGGCACGCGCCGCGCCCAGGCCGCAAAGGCGTACCTCGTGGCGCGTGGCATCGCCTCGAACCGCATCGAGATCGCCTCGGCGGGGGAGAGCCAGCCGGTGACAAGCGCCTCCGGACGAGCAGCTCAGGCATTGAACCGTCGGGCCGCGTTCCGGATCCTCATCGCGCCGGACGGGCGTCGGTAAAGAAGACGGCCGGGGCGGGCAGCACACGGTCCCGCGTCTGATCGTCGGGCGGGTCGAACACTCCGGCGGAGATTCAGCCGGGCGCGGGTTTTCCGCGCCCGGCTGGATCAGTCCGGCGTCACCGTACCGCGTAACTCCCGCCCGTCCTCGCTCTCCAGGACGAGGATCCCCTTGGATCCCACCCGTCCGTGCCATTCTTCGCCGTGGGGGTCGGTGACCGTCCAACTCCCGCTCCACGCCGACCCGTGCCAGCGCCCGTCGGGACCGGTGATCTCGACGTTGCCGTCGGGGGTCGCGTGGCCCAGGTAGCGTCGCTCCTGACCGTCCACGAACACGACGGAGCCGAAGGTCGGGGGCTCGTCGAAGTGGTTGGAGGCCACCCAGCCCGCGTAGAACGCGAAGCCGACGATGGTGAAGCCGACGTAGACGTCCGTGATCGGAGATCCGACCAGGACGTTCAGGACCGCGACCGACAGGAACCAGGCCCCGAACTTGATGGCCACACCGCCGCCGAGGTCGGTCACCCGTGCGGTCGGCCGGGACGGGCCCTCCGGCGCGGGTGCGCTCAGTCGGCCCCCGCGGAGACCGGCTCCTTCGTCGCACGGGCGTTGGCGGGCCGGCCCCTCCGTGCGCCACGCTTCGCGGCCCACTTCTGCACACGGAACGCCATCAGCACGACGAACACCGCGATCAGGAGGAGCGGCAGCCGCACGTCGGCCTTGACCAGCCAGTAGTAGTGGAGAAGACCGAGCCCCGTGACCACGTACGCCAGCTTGTGCAGCGTGGCCCATCGCTTTCCGAGTCTGCGGATCCACCCTTTCGTCGAGGTCAACGCCAGGGGCGTCAGGAGGAGCAGCGCCGTGAAGCCCACCGTGATGTACGGCCGCTCCAGAATGTCCTCGGCGACCCACTCGAGTTGGAAGCCCAGGTCCAGCACCATCCACACCGAGAAGTGGAGGAGCGCGTAGAAGAAGGCGAATAGTCCGAGTGGCCGGCGCACCTTGATCAGGGGATTCCACCCGGTCAGGCGACGGATCGGCGAGACCGCCAGCGTCACGAGCAGGATGACCAGCGCGGTCATCCCCGTGACGTGCGTCAGCTTCTCGATCGGGTTGACCCCGAGCCACCCGAGGAGCGCTCCGGCCCCCAGCCACGCGGCGGGCGCGAGGCACCCGACCCACATGACCACCCGCAGCAGGGTGAGGCCCGTCTTGCTGTTCATGTCATCGGTCCGTTGAGGAACGAAGGCGTGTGCCGCCTCAGATCCAGCGCTTCAGATCCATGCCGGCGTACATCTGGCCGACCTCTTCTTCGTACCCGTTGAACATGAGGGTCTCACGACGCCGCAGCTCACCGATCCGCCGCTCCCGGCCCTGGCTCCAGCGTGGGTGGTCCACCTCGGGGTTCACGTTGGCATAGAAGCCGTATTCGCGCGGGTTGGTCATCCACCAGGTGTTGCGCGGCATCTCCTCGACGAAGCGGATCTTCACGATCGACTTCACGCCCTTGAAACCGTACTTCCACGGCGTGATGAGCCGGAGCGGGGCACCGTTCTGGTTGGGCAGGTCGGTGCCGTAGACGCCGGTCGCGAGCAACGCGAGCGGATTCATGGCCTCGTCCATCCGCAGCCCCTCGATGTAGGGCCACTCCAGCACGTTGGTCCGCTGACCCGGCATCTCCTCGGGACGTACGACCGTGGTCATCTCCAGGAACTTCGCGGCGCTCGTGGGCTCCACGCGCGCGACCAGATCCTTCAGCGGAAAGCCGTACCACGGCACGACCATCGACCACGCCTCGACGCAGCGCATGCGGTAGACACGGTCCTCCATCGTGTGCGGCGCGAGGAAGTCCTCGAGCGCGTAGTTGCCCGGCTTGTTGACGTGTCCCTCGATGGCCACGGTCCAGGGACGCGGACGGAACCGTCCGGAGTTCCTCGACGGATCGGACTTCGCGGTGCCGAACTCGTAGAAGTTGTTGTATGTCGTGATCTCTTCCCAGGAGTTCAACTCCTCGCCCAATTCGCTCTCCATGCCGCGAAAGCGGGCGGGCACTTCCTGGTCTCGTGGGGCGGGCACGCCGTTTCCGACTGCCGCGCCCGTCTTCGGGCCCTCAGAGGCCGCGGCCCCCGCTTCGGACGTCTCGCACGCCGACAGGGCCGTCGGCAGAAAGCCGGCCACGGCCGCTCCGGCGGCGGCCCGCCGGATGAACGAACGGCGGTTCACGTACACGTCTTCGGGGGTGATCTCGGACGATGCGACGTCCGAGCGCCTACGGGACCGGATGATCATCGGGCTGAAACTCCATGCGAGTGGGCGGCCAGCGTCCACTCCAACCGGGCGCAAGCTTCATGCTACTCAACCCCCAGCGGGGTGCGCGGTTCCCGAAAGCCTGTAGTGGCGCGGGAAATTGCGAGGCCTCGGCCGCCGAGCCGGCGTCGTCGCGTGTTTCACGAAACGCGAACCTCGGAGGGCTGGAAACGACGTTGAAACGAGGCGCGTTGCGACGGACCTCACGCCACGGGATACGCCCCGGTCAGCCGCCTCTCAGCGCCTCAGCCGGATCCACCCGAAGCCCTTCGCGACCGGCGCGCAGGGACGTGAGCACGAACGCCCCGACCATAAGCAGGACCACCGCGAAGAGCCCGCCGGGCCCGAGCATGGGCACCCCAGCTGACGTCTTTCGGATCAAGGCGATGCCGAATGTGCCGAAAAAGAGCGCCCAGGCTCCGGCCCACGCCCCGGTTCGGGCCGAGCCTCCGAGCACGCCGAGGACGATCCGCCGGTCGGACGCCCCGATCATCCGGCGGATGGCCAACTCGTCGCGACGGCGGCGGGTGACCTGGAGCGCGGTGGCCCGTGCGCCCGCGAGCGACAGGGCCAGGGTCAGCAGCCCGAGCACGGCGGCCACTCGAGCCATCCACGCCAGCGGGGCCGCGGCCCCCGCGCGATGCTCCTTCAGGGAACGGGATTTGGCGGGTGCGAAGCCTCGGGCAGTGAGCACGGCGCGCGCCCTCTCGACGGCGTCGTCCGAGCCGCGCACGATCACCTGGGCCGACACCGGAGGCTGCTGCAAGGCGCTCACGTAGACCGCTTCCCGCTGCAGATCGTCGCCGCCGACGGCGACGACGGGCAGGTCGTCGACGACGCCCACCACCGTGAACCAGGCGTCGAAGCCGCCACCGAGCTTGATCATCTTGCCCAGCGGCTTGCCGCCCTCGAACGAACTGTTCGCGAACGTCCGGTTGACGACGGCCACGGGCGGGGCGCCCTCCCCGTCGTCGAGGGTGAGCGCTCGGCCCTCCACGAGGGACAGGCCGACCACGTCGAAGTAGCCGGGCGCTACCGCGTGGTGGTCCACGATCGCACCCCACATCGGCATGGGCAGCCCGCCCCGGTAGCAGGCGCCGCACTGCGTGACCGAGTGGTCCCGCACGCCCAGGCCGACGAGCGTTCCAGGCGTGGCCAACGTCTCCGCCTCCATGCCGGGGATGTCGGCGAGCGCGGTCAACACCTCGTCCCAACCGACCGTGCCGGACGGGCGGGTCGAGGCCATCACCCGGGTGGCCGCAGCGGGGTTGCCCGGTGCGCGCTCGGAATCGCCCGCTCGGTCGGTGAAGGAGCGCGCGGGCCCCGCGGCCGCCAGCGCCAGGACCGTCGTGGCCATGACGACGGCGGCCGCGGTACCGGTCTGGGCCACGGAGAGCGCGCGCCGCAGGAATACTGCCCGCCTCGGTGACGTGACCCGCGATCCAGAGGTGAGCGCTCCGGCGAGGACACCCCGCCGCGCCGTCACGAGCCCCACTCCCGCGTACGCGAGCGCGCACATGAGGGTGGTGGCCACCAACACGGCAAGGACGGTCGTCGCGCTGCCCAGAAGGCCCATCCCTTCCACCCCCCCCGGCCAGGTCAGCCGGAGTGCCGAACCGGTCGTGAGTCCGAGGAGGAGCCCGGTGGACGCGCCCCCGACGAGCAGAACGCGCAGGTCCTGAAGAAGGAGGGCGATCAGCCCGCGTGGCGTGGCTCCGAGTGCGGCCCGAACGGACACCTCACGCCAGCGAGCGCTCCCCGCCTCGAAGAGGAGCACCAGCGCGTTGAGCAGCGCCACGGACGCCGCCGCGAGGAACAGGGCGGCCACCAGCGTCGCGAATCGCTCGAGCGCGGCCGTCTGGAGGTCGACCGGCCATACCGCGCGGTCGCTCCAGACCATGCCCATGGTTTCGCGGGGGATGTCGGGAAGGCGGAGCAGCCCACTCGGTCCGCTCCGATCAATCGACATCACGGCCGCGAGGCCCGCCAACAGCCCGGTGGCGGCCGAGAGCGACAGGAAGGCCCCACCGAACCGGCGGAGGTCGGTCCAGCCCATCCGGCGCCCCGTCGGGGCTCGTCTCATCCGCGCGACACGACCCTCGGTCCCTCGTTTCGCCCGCATCGCCCGACCGTCGGCGCCTCGCCTCGGACGCACAGCCCGACCCTCAGGCCCCGTCGCACGTCGGTCGGCCGGCGGCGGCCGCTTCCAGCAGCGCCACGACCTCCTCGACGGTGGAGCGGCCGCCGTCCGTGTCATACCAGCCCATCTTCGCCTCGAACAGCGCGTCACGGCTGATTTTCCCGTCGTTCTCCGCCAGATACGCCTGAAGGTCCTTCGGCCGCTCGATGAAGCAGCCGGCATCGTCGAAGTCGGCGTCGAGCAACACGACGGTCGGGGTCGCCGCCCGGCCGTCGGGCGTCCGCCGGGCTTCCATGACCGCACGACCCACGTCGGAGTCGACGATGCGCATGTCGAGCCCCGGGACCAGGTCGGTCAGGAGGGCCAGGTAAGGGATCGTGTTGACCGAGTCGGAGCAGGCATCGATCGCCACCGAAAGAAGGTGCCAGCTGCCTCCGACCGCCCGCGCCCGCTCGACCAGCGCGGAGGGAAGGGTCCGCGCGTAGTTCCGGTCCCACAACTCCTTGCGACGTGTGGCCCGTTCGTGGAAGGCGGCGAACGTCTCACCCTGCTGGTACAGCGCGCGCAACTCGTCATCCGGTCCGGACACCACGACGGGAAGGCCGGCGGAGTCGATGCACACGAGCGGAGCAGGGGGCGGTGCGATGAGCACCAGGGCGGCGAGCGCGGACAGGATCATGGGCGGTTCCGGTGTGTGGGGTCGAGCTCGGGTGCAGAAGCCGTCAGCGAACCGTGAGCGTGCGGTCGAAGAAGTCGGCGGCCGCGCTGAACGCCGCCCGCCAGTTCCGGTGGAGCAGGAAGCCGTGCACTTCGTCCGGGAAGATGAGCTGTTCGAACGGGACACCCCGACGGGCCAACGACTCCGCCAGATCTACCGACTCGCTGAACGGAACGTTCCGGTCGTCGTCCCCGTGAATGATGAGCACGGGGGAACGCCATCCGTCCAGGAAGGCCATGGGGGAAGAGGCATACGCCAGCCGGCTGAAATCGGGGTGGTCCTCGGGTTCGTAGTCGGGCACGAAGTTATTGATGACCACGTTCCAGTCGTGCACACCGTGGAGGTCGACGCCCGCCTTGAAGAGGTCGGATGCGCGGGCCAGGCCCATGGCCGTCAAGAATCCCCCGTACGACCCACCCCACAGGCCGATGCGATCCGCGTCGACATCGCCGCGCGATTGAAGGTAGAGCCCCGCGCCCAGGACGTCGTTGAACTCACTCGCGCCGGTCGCGCCGTAGTTCAGAGCTTCCCTGAATTCCATGCCGTAACCGATTCCGCTACGGTAATTTACGGAAAGAACCACATACCCCTGCGAGGCCAGGTACTGGTTGAAGGCGTACGCTCCGTGGTAGTAGCCGCGGTGGTGGAAGCCGAGGAGCATCTGACGCCGTGAGCCCCCGTGGAAGAAGGCGACGGCGGGAGCGCGCGCGCCGCTCGGGAGTCCGGGGGGAAGAAAGAGTTGCGCGTGGATGGGCATGCCGTCGGCCGCCCGGAACACCACCGCCTGGGGCTCGACCAGCGCCGCCGCTGGGAAGTCGGCATCGAGCGGCGGACTCACCCGGCGACGCGCCCCGGCCATCAGGACCTCGGTGTGGGCCGGCTCCCGGCTCGACGAGGCATGAAAGGCCACCGCGCCGGACGACGTGACCACGGCACCCCATTCGATCCCGGAGCCCGGCGTGAGCAGGCGGGGCGCGCCGCCCGAGACCGGGACGCGCCACACGTGCTTGCGGTCGATGTCGTCCTGGCCGGAATCGTACACGATGCTCTGGCCGTCCGGAGCCAGCGCCGCGAACTGCACCTCGAACGCGCCGGGCGTGAGAAGCCGTGCGGTACCTCCCCGGGCCGGTACGCTGTAGAGGTGCTTCCAGCCATCGCCCTCCCAGGGAAAGACCAGGACGTCGCCCTCGGCCCAGAAAAGTTGATTCGAGGCGCCGATGCCGCTGAAGACGCTCCCCACGCCCGGATCGGCCCGCCAGACCTCGCGCCCCTCACCGGACTCCGCGTCCGCCACCCGGATGGAGAACGGGAGCCCCTCGCGACGCGGCATGAACGGGAGGATGTCCCGCTCGTTCGGTTGCCGAAGAAAGGCGACCTGACGCCCGTCCGGGCTCCACACCGGGGAGCCGTCGGAGTGCACCGACGGGTCCAGGTAGACGATCCGCTCGTCCGCCAGGTGGAGAACGCCCACGAAGCCGTGGTCTCCGCGGTTGCTCACAAAGGCGAGCCGCCGCCCGTCCGGTGACCAGGTGAGGCCGCCGGCGCCCCCGCGGATGCGCGCCACCCGTTCGGCCTCGGCGCCCTCATCGAGCGACAGCACCATGAGATCGCGTCCCTGGCTGTAGGCGATTCGGTCGCCGTCAGGATGGAGCACAAAGCCGCCCCCTTCCCGGATGAGTCGAGGATCGCCGCCGGAGGCATCGACCGCCCACAGCGCGCGTTCCTCTGCGGCAGGTGTGTAGACGGGGTCGGGGACTTCTCCCTGACGGTTCGTCGCGCCGCCCCGCACATAGAGCAGCGTCCGGCCGTTCGGCCCGAAGGTGAGGTCGGCCAACTCCTGCCCGTCATCGCCCTGATACGTGGTGAGTTGACGTCCGCGCCACTGCGGACCCTCCGCCACCCAGATGTTGCGCTCGCCCTCGTCGTTTTCGATCCAGGCGATCCTGTCCCCGGCGGGCGCGGCCACGAGGCCGGACGCGAACGAGTAGGACAGGACGTCGTCGAGGGAGAAGGAGGCTTGCGCGGCGATGGGGGAGGGGGCGCCCAGGTGAAGCGCTACGATCGCCAGATACACCGCGGGCTGCGCGCGGCGGCGGGCGACATGACGGACGATCGAGTGTCGGTGTGTCTTCATTCCGTGAGACCTTCGGTCAGGGACTCGAGCTCTCGCTCCGCGCGAGACTCACTTTCCAGGATGCGGTCGGCCACCTCCTCGATGGCGTGGACGGGTGCGCGCTCCGCACCGTCCAACAGGTGGAACCGTTCGATTCCGGCCAGCGCGGACATCACGTCATCCGCATCGCGCAGAAACCGTTCGGCCACGGCTTCGACCGTCAACGAAGCGTGCTCGATGGCCAGGTCGGCGTCCACTACGAGCCCCGAAAGTCGTCGGCTCTCTTCGGCGTCACGGGCACCGCGCTTGAGCGCCGCGACCCGTCCTTCACAGCGGTCGAAGAACCTCCGGAGCGCGTCTGTTCGGCGTCCGAGGCTGTCCAATGCATGCCTGACCTTCGATGCCAGCGCGTCAGCGGTGGCCGCGTGCGTCCCGATCACCGGGTCGCTCGGGTCCTGTTCCACCCGCTCCCGCCAATACGCTTGGGACCGTTCGGCCTCGTGAAGGGCCCGCTCCAGTTCCTGGCGCGAGAGGCCCGCCTCCGACTCGTCGCCGAGGAGTTCGTGACGCCGCGCCTGAATCCGCTGATCGAAGATCCCGACGAGCCGCTCCTGGAAGTCCAACGGGGACTCCCGCAGCCACCGGGCGTGGTTCCGGCGGTCGGCCGCCTGCGAGAGCCGTGCTCCGCCCTCACCCACCACGAAGAACATCGTGAGCGCGGCCGCCACCACCGCGGCGAGCCTGCCCGCCACCAGGGGCCCGGCCGTGACGTCGATGGCGATCTGGACGAGCCAGAGCGCGAGGACCAACCCCGCCAGGTACGGACCGAACCGCTCGCCCCAACCGAGCCGGGGAGCCAGTTCGGGAGCGAAGTGCTCGACCAACGCCTCCGTGCTCCGGATCTCCAGGTCCTTCATTTCCATTGATCGCCCCCGCTATCGCCCGCCCGACCTCATGCAGAAATCCCGTTGCGCACGACGTCCTCCATGGCGTCAATGAATCGGTCGAGCTCAGGCAGCGTCGTGTAGACGCTGGGCGAGACGCGGATGCCCCGGAACTCCGCGTGGTTGATGGCCACGGAGATGATCCGGTGGCGATCCCAGAGATGCGTGATCAGGTCCGCCGGTTCGACGCCGTCGATCTCGACGTTGGCAATGCCGCACGCCATGCCCGGTTTGAGACTCGTGTGCAGGCGCACCCGGTCGTGCCGCATCAGGGGCTCCGCCCAGTAGTTACGCAGGTAGACGAGGCGGGCGTCTTTGCGCGCCGCCCCGATGCCCTCGTGAAAGGTCAGAGCCTCGCCGATGGCGAGATAGTTGGCGGCCGGGTGGGTGCCGATCTCCTCGAATTTGCGGATGTCGCCGTCCATCCGCTCGGGCGCCGCCATGAGCGGCCACACGCCCGCGATCTTGTCGCGACGCACGTACAGCATGCCCGTGCCGTGCGGCGCAAAGAGCCATTTGTGGAGCGAGGTCGAATAGTTGTCGACGTCCAGATCGCCAAGGTCGAAGTCGAAGTGCGCGAGGGCATGCGCCCCATCCACGATCAGGGGGATGCCGTGGCGACGGGCCATCGCGTTCAGCGCGGTGACCGGGAGGATCTGACCGGTCAGGTTGATCATGTGGCAGGCGAGGATGGCCCGGGTCCGGGGCGTGATGGCCTGCTCGAAGAGGCGGACGACCTCGGCCGGATCTTCGGCGGGCACCGGAATCTGGATCTGCCGGAGGACGATCCCTTCCCGGCGCTCTCGCTGTTTGAACGTGGTGATCATGCGGCCGTAGTCCTGAGTGGTGGTCAGGACTTCGTCGCCGCGCCGCAGGTCGATGCCGAGCTGCATGGTCTGCAGGCTCTCCGAGGCGTTCCGGGTGAACGCCACCTCCTCCTTATCGACGCCCCATGCGCGCGCCATCCGCTCCCGCACGCCTTCGCGCTGGGGTTCGAGGATGCCCCACATGGTGTACGACGGCGCCAGATTCGAGAAGTCGAGGTGCCGCTTCATGGCGTCCTGCACCCATCCCGGCGATGGGCTCACCCCGCCGTTGTTCAGGTTGACGAGCGTGCGATCGACCGTGAAGGCCCGCGCCACCTCGAACCAGAAGTCCTCGTCCCGCGCGACGTCGGACGGGAGCCCGGGGTGGCCGGCCAGATTGGCCGCCACCTCCAGCGCGCTCGCTTCGAGTCGCCCGGGCAGGAGGGGAAGTCCGGCAGCCGCTGCGGCCGCGGGAAGGGTGAACGTTCCGAGGAAGCGACGACGGGTCTGCATGATGGCTCCGGGCCGGTGCGGACAGGACGGCGGGGCGCCCGTTGCCGCGGCGGTCCCGACCACGGCAGGATACGCCGTGGAGCCCGTGGTTGTCCAACGTTTGCCGCCGTGTGCGCATCTTGGATGGGCCCTCGGGCGGGGCTACCTTGCCGGCGCCCGCCGTCCCCTCCGTTCCGACGTGCCCTCGCCATGATCCGCCTGACGTTCCTCGGCACCGCCGCCTCCCGCCCCACGGTCGGGCGGAACGTGAGCGGTATCGCGCTACAGCGGGAAGGCGATCTCTTTCTCCTGGACTGCGGCGAGGGCTCTCAGCGCCAGATGATGCGCTACGCGACCGGATTCGGTGTGTCGGCCATTTTCGTCACCCACGCGCACGCGGATCATTTCCTGGGGATAACAGGCCTTCTGCGCACGATGGCGCTCCAAGGACGCACGGATCCGCTGACGGTGTGGGGTCCCCCTTCGAGTGGCACCCTCCTGAGTGCGGCGGTCCACCTCGGCGTCGATCGCGTAACCTTCCCGGTGGAGGTGCGTGAGGCCCGCGCGGGGGAGGGCCCGACCTTCGACGGCTACCGGATCGAGGCGTTTGCGGTGAACCACGGGACGGCCGCCGTCGGGTGGGCGCTCGTAGAGGCGCCACGGCTCGGTCGCTTCGACGTCGGGCGCGCCCGAGCCCTCGGCGTTCCCGAGGGTCCGCTCTTCGGCCGGCTCCACCGGGGCGAGACGGTCGAGGTCGAGGGCCAATCGATCGCACCGGAACAGGTGGTCGGACCGTCGAGGCCCGGCCGCCTGGTCGTGTATACGGGCGATACCCGTCCGGCGGAGTCGACCGTCGATCGCGCTCGGGGCGCCGACGTGCTCGTGCACGAGGCCACCTTCGCGTCCGATGAGGCCGGACGCGCCCGGGACACCTTCCACTCGACTGCGGAAGAGGCCGGACGCGTGGCCCGCCAGGCGGGTGTGGCGCGGCTCTTTTTGACGCACCTGTCCGCGCGCTACTCGGATGACCCGCGCGAGTTGGAGGCGGAAGCCCGACGCGAGTTCCCGGGCGCGAAGATCGCTCGGGACGGGCTGACGATCGAGGTCGGGTATCCCGCCGATGATGAGGACGGGAAGGGTGGGGAGCCTGGCTCGGACGGCACCACCACGGATCGCGGGAGCACGGCTGCGGTGAGCGATGGGGCTGGCGGTCCGGGCGTGGCCAGGGCAGCCGCCCAGGACGGGATGACCGGGCCCACCGTGCAGGGCGCCGGATGAGCGCGTTCCTCCCCGATCGGGGTCGCGGACTGGACCCCGCGCGAGCGTACCCCGAGCTGATCGATCGCCAGGACACGGTGGACACGGTCCGCCGGGCGTGGGAGCTGCGGGCGGGACAGTGGCAGGCACGCCATCTGGCCGAGGTCGTTTTCGGCGGTCCGGTGCGGTGCACGGTCATGGGCTCGTCGGACCCTCTGTCCGGTCGGGGACCGTGGCGGGGGCTGCTGCAACTCGACGTCCCGTTCGTGGACCTGGACCGACACCGCGAACTCGAAGCGATCTTTCTGGCCGCCGTCTCCCGCGATCCCGTGCTCGAACAGGTGCCGTTCATCTACCTGATCGGTCCCGCGCCCGCGCCCGCGCCCGTGGAGCCCTGAGGTGCCTGCGGTGGCGGACGGTCCGGTCGCGATCCTCGGTCTGGGCGTCATGGGAGGGAGCCTCGCCCAGGCGCTGGCCGCCTCCGCGGACGCTCCGGAGCTGACCGGGTGGGATACGTCGACCGAGTCGGCGGACGCCGCCCTCGCGGCGGGAGCCGTCGACCGGATCGCCCGCTCGCTCGCGGACGCGGTAGAAGGGGCGTCCCTGGTGGTGGTGGCCCTTCCACTCGAGGCCACCCTCCGCACGGTGACGGAACTCGCGGAAGTGCGGCGCGCGGGAGCGATCGTCACGGACGTGGCCAGCCTGAAAGCCCCGGTGCGTGACGCCGCCCACCGCGCGGGGCTTGCGGGCCGCTGGGTCGGCTCCCACCCAATGTGTGGCAGCGAGGACAGCGGCTTTGCGGCCGCTCGCGCCGATCTGTACGCGGGCGCGTCTATCTGGATCGTGCCGGGCACACCGGACGCCACGGCGCGGGTTGCGGCCCTCTGGCGTTCAGTGGGCGCCCACCCGCTCGAGACGGACGCCGAGGAGCACGACCGCCGGATGGCGTGGGCGTCGCATCTGCCCCAGGCCACCGCGAACGCGCTGGCCTGCGCGTTGGCGGGCGGGGGAGTCCTCCCGACGGACCTCGGGCCGGGTGGGCGAGACATGACCCGTCTGTCGGCCAGCAGCCCCGACATGTGGGTGGATCTGTTCCAGCACGCACCGCCGGAGCTGGTGGAAGGACTCCGGTCGCTGGCGGGCGAGATCGCGGCACTCGCCGACCGCATCGAACAGGGCGACGTTGCCGCCGTGCGGTCGTACATGGAGGCCGGTCGGAGCTGGAAGGGCCAATCGTGAGGGCGGGGCGCGGAAGCCGGGGCTGCCGTGCGGCCGGGCCGCTGAGGGTCATCCTCGTGGGCGCGACCGACGTAGCACGGGGCGCCCGCGTCGCCGCGCCCGGGAGCACCGCTCGATGATCGTTCGCGTCCCAGGCGACAAGTCGCTCACCCAGCGCGCGCTGATCTTCGCCGCGCTGGCCGAGGGCCGGAGCCGACTGTCGGGCCTGCTCTACGGTGGCGATGCCGCGTCGACGGCCGATGCCCTGCGCGCGCTCGGCGCGTCCATCGACCCCCTCCGGGCCGACGGCGGCGACGTCGAGGTGGTCGGGAAGGGGCTGTCGGGGTGGTCGAATCCCGCCGGGCCGCTGGACCTCGGAAACAGTGGGACCGGCACGCGCCTCCTGATGGGAGCCCTGGCCGGGAGCGGGCAGACCGCTCGGCTGGACGGCGACGCGTCGCTCCGGAGCCGCCCGATGGGGCGCATCACCGACCCTCTCCGGACCATGGGCGCCGACTTCACCCATCATGGGCAGGTGGGTCGGCTGCCGCTGACCGTCCACGGCGCCCGCCCGCTGAAGCACCTCGACTGGACGAGCCCGGTCGCGAGCGCCCAGATCAAGAGCGCCATCCTGCTCGCGGGGGTGACGGGTGGCGCGCCGGTCCACATCACGGAACCCCGCCGATCCCGCGACCACACCGAGCGAATGCTGGAGCACGTCGGCGTGGGGGTCACCGAGCACGCCGGGGAAGGGGGATGGCGGGTGGAGCTGCGCGACCCACCGGAGCGGCTCCGCCCGCTCGACTTCGCCGTGCCGGGCGATATCTCGTCCGCGGCGTTCGTCCTCGCCTTCGCCGCGCTGGGGGGCACCCCGGGAGACGTGACGGTCGAGGCCGTCGGACTGAACCCAACGCGGTCTGCATTCCTGGAGGTCTTATCGGACATGGGCGCGGTGGTGGAGGTGCGCACCGAGGCGACCGGTCCGGGCGAGGCCGTGGGTGCGGTCACGACGTCGCGCGCGTCCCTGCGGGGCGTCCATGTGCCCGAACCGGATATCCCCCGGCTCATCGATGAGCTTCCCTTGATTGCGGTGTTGGGCGCCCGTGCCGGAGGAACCACGATCGTCACGGGCGCCGAAGAACTCCGCCACAAGGAGTCCGACCGGATTGCGCTGGTCGTGGAGAACCTGCGGGAGCTCGGGGTGCAGGCTGAGGAACTGCCCGACGGCCTGGTGGTGGAGGGGTCGGACGCGCCGCTCGCGGGCTCCGTGCGAACCGCCCATGACCACCGGATCGCCATGGCGTTCGGGGTGCTCGGCGCACTGCCGGGCAACGACATCCGTATCGATCACCCTGAGGCCGCCGACGTGAGCTTTCCTGGATTCTGGGACCTCCTCGACCGCCTTCGGACCGGACGCGCGGCTCCATGACTCCCACGGAGAGGCGCCGCGGCCCGATCGTGACGTTGGACGGACCCGCCGGCTCGGGGAAGTCGTCTACTGCGCGGGTCGTCGCCGAGGCGCTCGGCTTCCAGCATCTCGATTCGGGCGCCCTCTACCGCGCCCTGACCTTCGCGCTCCTGGAAAAGGGGATTCCGGCCGATGCCTGGCCGGAGCTGTCGACGGACGATCTCAGCCGCCTCGGCGTGGAAACCGCACGGGATAGCCGCGGTCGGCAGATCGTGCTTCTTGCCGGCAACCCCATCCCGGACGAGGCACTCCGAACCCCGGAGGTGAATGAGCGCGTATCCAGCTTGGCACGGCTGCATGCGGTGCGCGGCACCCTGCTCGACCTTCAACGCCGGGCCGGCCGGGAGGGGGGCCTCGTGGCCGACGGGCGGGACATGGGGACCGTCGTGTTCCCCGACGCCGAGGTGAAGGTCTACCTGGTGGCGGACCTCCGCGAGCGTGCGCGCCGCCGCTTGCTCGAGCGGACCGGATCGTGTGACGCCGCTGCCGTGGAGGAGGAGGTCGCCGCCATCGCCGCGCGCGACGAGATCGACCAAGGCCGTGAGCTCGCCCCGCTCAAGCCCGCGACGGACGCATGGGAGCTGGATACGACGGAGTTGTCGTTCGACGAGCAGGTGCAGGCGATTGTGGAGCGGGTGCGGGGCGTGGGGTAGGGGGGGAGTCCGCGGGTTGGGTGGGGCGGGCGGGGGATAGTTGGGGTGACGGGCCCGGCGGGAGGACCGAGGGGATGGATCGTGCGGTTGGACTGCACGGGGGTGATGGCGTTGGAGGCTGCGGGTCTGGCAGGCTAGACGCCCACGCCGATTGTGCCGGAAGGGGTGTGGCCATTGGCGTGTGGATGAAGTGGAGCTTTGCGGGAAGTGCCGGGCTGGCTGCCCAAATGGCCAATAGAGCTAGGTCAGGCGACGTGGGGTGGGCGAATGTCCTTAAGGTCAGCGGCCCGCTCTGACTTCAACGCGTTCCATAGGTCCAGCGTCTGCTGCAGATTCAGCCAGAACTCCGGCTCGGTCCCGGTGTACTTCGCCAGCCTCAACGCGGTATCCGGCGTCACGGAGCGCTTCCCTCGAATGATCTCGTTCATCCTCGGGTACGAGATCTTCAGGTCCCGTGCCGCATCCTTTTGAGTGATGGCCAGGGGCTCAAGGAAATCCTCGAGGAATACCTCTCCAGGATGGGCCGGGCGCCGATTCTTGGGAGTACGCATGGATGTCTTCTCCTTGGCCTGATCAGTGATAGTCCACGATCTCAACGTACGTCGTAGCGGCGCCCCCCAAGCCCGTCACGACCCAGCGGCCGTGGGCGGCCGTCGAGCCGTCGGCGTCCGCTCCGCCGCCCAGCCGAACCCGAGCCGGTGATCCGTCCGGCGGGGGGATGGACGTGGATCCTTCCTGGACGGCGGTGACCAGGCCGGTGGAACTCACCGTGGCCACGCCGGGGTCGATCGACGTCCAGGCCACGTTCACGCCCGTCACGGAATCCCCGTCCAGCGTGGTGATCCGGACCCCCAGCTCGCCCTGCGCGCCGGAGAAGCCGAGCGACAGGGACGGAGGAGACACCACCATCCGGCCCGGCGACGCCGTGGGCTCCAGGGGCAGGCGGCGGATGGACGTATTGTCGGCGTCGCAGCCGGCCGGAGTGGCCAGCGCGACGATGAGCGCGGACGTTCGTACGGACGGGTGGGGCATGCGGATCCGGGTCGTCGGTAAGGGCGGGTCCGAGGGCGGCAGGGAGGCCGCATCGTGATCGGACGCTATACGAACGGTACTATTCCCGGACCTTGTCGCTACCGTCACGACCCCGACGGCCGACCCCGGGGGGCCCGCGAGGCCACCGATCCACACGGCATTCCGGCCCCGAATCGCCTAATGACCGACGACGCCGACCACTTCTACGACCGGGCCGACCGCAACTCCGATCGGGTCGGCCACTTCTCCGAACGGGCCGACCTCTACGCCCGGCACCGGCCCGACTACCCCCCGGCGGTGGCCGAGGCCGTGGCGGCGGCCGCACCGGGTCGCACCCGCGTCTGGGAGCCCGGATGCGGCTCCGGGCAGCTCACCCGGTCCCTGTCGGAGGCGTTCGCGCGGGTGGTGGCCTCCGATCCCAGCGCCGACCAGCTCGCCCGCGCCCCTCGCCTGCCGGGCTCGGCCGGCGACCGCCCATGACGGGCTCCACGGGCGGTGACGAAGCGACCCTTCCCTGGGAGCTGGCGCTCCCGGCCGAGGAGGTGGCCCGACGCCTCGAGTGGGGCCGGACCCGGGGCCACCCCGACTACGTGTGGCCGGAAGTGCCCCCCGGATCGTGGCGGAAGGCCGTCCGGGAGATCGAGGACATCGTGCGACGCGTGCTGGTGGACGAGCCCGCGTCCCTCGCGGAGCGGGACGACCAGGCCCTGCGGGCCCTGGGAGTGGCGGCGTTCACGTCGGGCACGGGCCCGTTGCTGGGCCGCTGGGTCGAGGACGGACGGCTGGACGCAGCGCCGGAAGTGGCCCGCCTCCTGGCCGTCCACCTGGCCCACGGACGGATCCGGGCCGAGCGCTTCCGCACGGTCCTCGACCGGGCGGTGGACGCCCTGGCGGACATCGGTGTCCGACCGCTTCTCCTCAAGGGCGGACACACCGGGCCGGTCTACTTCCCGGAGTCGGGTGCGCGCCCCGCCGCCGATCTGGACCTCATGGTGGACCCGGAGCGGTTCGAGGCCGCCGAAGCGGCCCTCCGGGGCGCGGGTTTCACCCCCACGGGGCGCCAGCGGCGGCCGCTCAAGTCCGACTGGCTGGCCCCGGGATCGGCCGCGACGCCCCGGTCCCTGGAGGTGGCCCACGGGGAGAGCCAGTACGCCGTGGACCTCCACGCCAGCCTGGCCCGCAACTTCTTCGGCGTCCGGACGGTGACCCTTCCCGCGACCCGCACGCCCGCCGGCGATCCGCCGGGTCCGGACGTGGACGTCCTGGCCCAACCGGCACTGTTCGCCCTCCACGCCCTTCACGCCTCGGAGGGGCTCCACTCCCTGACGTTGGTCCGCCTCGTGGAGCTGGCGCTGGTGGCGCGCCGGGACCAGGCTTCGGGCGACCTCGACGACGCCGATCTGGCCGCCCTCCTCGACGAGGCGGACGCGTGGCGTTTCGTCTACCCCGCCCTGGCGCTGGCGGAGCGGCTGGCGCCGGGCACGGTGGCGAAACCGGTCCTCGAGCGGGCCCACGCCGCCGCCCCGAGGGCCATGCGACGCGTGCTGGGCCCGATGCGTCCCGCCGACGCCCACCGACCCGAGGCGCTGTCGCTCCGGGAACGCTTCATGTGGTGTGCCGGTCCCGGGGATCACGTGCGGCGCCTCCTCCACATGGTGGCCCCGGCGCCCGCGGGGCGGTCTCCCGCCCGCCTGATCCGGACCTACGTCGACCGGCTCCGCCGGATCGGACGGGGGACCGTGGCCCGGCGCGACGACGAGCGGGCGGGCTGACCCGTCCCGTCGCATCGCCTACCGGCCTCAATGGCCCACCCACCTTTTATGGCCCACCCCGCCAACCCTAGCGGATGGCTTCGGCGGACGGCCGGAGGTGTCCGTACTCCACGGGATGGGGCCGTGGCACCCGGGCCATGCGGCGCACCGCCTGGAGCAGCCCGGTCCGGTCGTACCGACCCCGCCGCCAGGGACCCGCCGCCACCATCCGGGCCAGCGCCTTGCCCCACCCCCGGGTGCGCCGGTCGTGGATGGACGGGAACCGGCTCTGGAGGACGAGGACGAACCGCTCCACCTTCTCCTTCAGCTCGGGCGTCATCCACGGGACGTCCGGGTCTTCGTGGGTCATCCAACGCACCCACTCGGGGCGGGTCCATTCCTCGAGGACCGTGGGCGTGCCCGACAGGGGGTCCACGTCGCCGTAGGCATCCCCT
This sequence comes from Gemmatimonadota bacterium, assembly GCA_029262115.1. Classification (GTDB taxonomy): domain Bacteria; phylum Gemmatimonadota; class Gemmatimonadetes; order Longimicrobiales; family Gaopeijiaceae; genus JAJCZZ01. The sequence goes on from JAJCZZ010000026.1 coordinate 32,658, forward strand.
CGCTGGGGCGTCGGCGTGTAGAAGTAGGTGATCAGTTCGAAGTCCGGGTTCACGCCCTTCAACTCCCGGATGAAGTCCAGCGTCGTGTCGATCTCGGCTTCGGGATCCTCGGGCCCCCCGAAGCAGAACGAGAACTCGGGCACGATTCCCCACTCCCGGGTCCGGGCCGCCACCTCCAGGGTCTGCTCCGTGGTGAGGTTCTTGTCCATGCTGGCCAGGACGTCGTTCGACCCGGACTCGGCGCCGAAGAAGACCATGGTCAGCCCCGACTCCTTCAGCGCGCGCCACGTAGCGTCCGAAAAGCGCAGCATCGCGTCCACCCGGGACTCGCACCACCACTTGAGGCCCAGGGGCTTCATGCGCTCGGCGAGCTCGACGGCGTGGCTCTCCTTCAGGAAGAAGTTGTTGTCGTAGAAGTGGACCGAGTCGACGCCGTGCTCCCTCACCAGGTATTCGAGGTGCCGGACCGTGCGCTCCGGCGTCTCCACCTTCTCCCGCCGTCCCCACATCGACACCACGCCGCAGAACTTGCAGCCGTAGGGGCACCCGATGGACGCCTGATAGACGGCGCCGCGCCGGCCCAGGAACGTCGGATGGATGTAGTCGTCGACGTCGATCTTGTGGTAGGGCGGCGGGGGCAGCTCGTCGGGGCCCTCCCAGGGGCGCTCCGGCCCGATCCGGCGCTCGCCGTCTTCCGTGCGGAAGCCGAGTCCGGCCACCGTCCCGGGATCCCGGGTGCCGTCCAGGACGTCCAGGAGCTTCACGAAGGTCCGCTCGCCCTGGCCCCGGACGATCCAGTCGACGTAGTCGGCGTCCAGCACCGGCGCCGGGTAGAGCGACGGGAAGAAGCCTCCCCACACGAGGGGAAGGTCGGGATACCGAGCCTTGAGCCGCTGGGAGAGGGGCACGGCGCTGACGAGCTGGGGACCCGGCATGACCGTGAGCGCCACGGCGCGGACCGGGTCCGCCGTCCCCCGTCGGGCCTCCACGTGGGCCACCACGTCGTCGAACTCGTCGACCGAGGGACGGTTGCCGTCCACGATCTCCCAGGACACGCCGTCGGGAAGTGCGGCGCCCACCGACATGAGCGAGAGCGGAAAGCGACGGTTCTCGGGCCGGCAGACCTGCGGGTTGACGAAGACGATCATGAGGCTCGGGGCAGAGTCATGGGGATGGCGAGGGGCCGGTCCGGGTCACGACGGGCCGTTCCGGGTCACGACGGACCAGGCGCGGCGGAGCGTTGCGTTGGCGCCGAGGACCGCTCCACACACCGCCAGGGTGTCGGCACCGATCCCCAGGGTTCGATACCCGTGGCCTTCGAGCCGTTCCTTCGAGGCGATGCGCTCCTCGGGCTCGAGGTGGACGTCCTCGTAGAGAATGACGGCCGGTGCCGCGCCGGTGAGATCCAGCGTGTCCAGGATCCTCCCGTCGTGCCCCTCGGCGTCGACGACGACGACGTCGGGCACGGAAACGCCGTGGGCGACGCCGAGCTCGGCCAGGGTGACACACCGGACGGTCCGGGTCGAAACGGAGGCGCCGGGCGGGGCGTGCCGTTCGAGGTGGGCAGGGCTCAACGAGCCGAGCTGGTCCAGGTCCCCGCGGCCGTCCTCGACGACGAATTCGTGGAAGCCGCGGCTGCCCGGGTGCGCGTCCACCGCCGCCTCCTCGATGCGGAACCGGTCGCCCCACGGGCGATAGTTCTCCCGGAGCCGGGCGCACGGCCCCGGCGCCGGCTCCACCAGCACGCCGCTCCAGTTCGGATACCTGCGGAACGACCAGAGCGGATCGTGGATCACGCCGTCGTGGGCCCCCACCTGGATGAACCCTACCGCGCGGCGGGACGCCAGCAGCGCGTGGATCACGCAGTCGACGGGGTCGCGGAAGCAGGCGAAGCGGGCCGGGGGCCACGGGATCCAACGCCACGCCGGGGACTCCCGCCCCAGGATGGGTCGGATCAGCCGCCGGAGCGCGCGCCGGCTCGGGCGGGCGTCCCCGGCCTCGACCAGGAGTTCCGCCCTGCGGCGGGTGGCCGCCGCCTTCAGCTTTCCCTCGGGGAGAAGGGGCAGGAGGCCGTCGTAGGTCCGGGCCGAAATCTGGAACGCCTCGGATGCCCCGTGCCGCCGGGTCGTGCGGCCGGCGTGGTCCCGGACCCGCGCCAGGCGGCGGGGCACCGCGTGGGTCGGAGCACGGAGAGCCAGGCGGATCAGGAAGTCCAGGTCCTCCCGGATGCCCGGGTCCGTTCGGAAGCCCCCCACCTCCTCGACCAGGGTGCGCTCGACCAGGACCGTAACGATGGACACCGGCGCTTCGGCCTTCACCAGGGCGAGGGCCACGTCGCCGCTCACGGGGCGCCAGTGGCCGGCCCGCGCCGCCACGGGGTTTCCCCCCGCGTCGACGTGGTCGTAGAGCGTGTAGCTCCAGGCGGCGCCGGCCCCACGGATCTCGGCCAACTGCACGTCCAGCTTGTCCGGGAGCCAGAGGTCGTCCGAATCGAGGAAGGCCAGAAAGGTGCCCCGGGCCTCGGCGATCCCGCTGTTCCGGGCCGCCCCGGCCCCTCCCCCCTCGGCGCCGCGTACGACGCGGAGGCGGGGATCGGCCACGGCGTCCAGGTACCGCACGGTCCCGTCCGTGGAAGCGTCGTCGACCACGATGAGCTCGAGATCGCGGAACGTCTGGGCCAGGACGGAGTCCACCGCCGCGGGCAGCCACTCGACCCGGTCCCGGGTCGGGACGACCACGGACACCGTCGGGCCTCCCGACGCCCCGTTCGGGCGGGAGGGGGCCGTCATGGCGGGGTCCCGGCCGCGGTCGCCGCCCGCAGTCGCCGTCGCGGGGTCCGTGCGCCGGTCGAAGATCCGCCCCGCCTCGGGCCAGGCCCCCACGATCCGGGCCGCCACCGTCCCGAGGGGTGCGGCCACGACCTTTTCCGATCCCTGCACCGTGAGCGGCTCCATGGCCACACCGGCCTGCTCGAAGAGGGGGGCCAGGTGCGCGTCTCCGAGGACCGGGCGGCCTCCAACCACCACCAGGGCCACGTCCGCGGCGGTGGCGTCGAGGACCGGACGGCGCAGACAGATCAGATCCGCGCGGGCACCGGGCTCCAGACTGGGTGCCTCCAGACCGAGGCGCCGGGCCGCGGTCGCGCCCACGGCGTCCTCCAGGCGGCGGTCGTCCAGGATCCCCAGGCGCCGGGCGTGGCGGATCTCGTCCAGGAGCGTCCCGTCTGCGGTCAGGAGCGAATCGGAGCCCAGGAGGACGTCGATGCCCGACGCGATGAGGGCTTCCGGCGCGGTCCGGCCGAAGAGGAAGTGGTTGGACGAGGGGCACCACACCATGGCCGAGCCGGCCGTCCTCAGCCTCTCGACGCCCTCGTCGTCCACGCCCACCAGGTGGACCGCCAGGAGCGAGGCGTCCAACAGCCCCAGCTCGTCCAGGCGTCGGACCTCGTCGGCGTCCCCGGGCGTGGTCCCCTCGGCCAGATGGATGCAGAGCGGCAAGCGAGGGTCGCCGGCCCCGCTCCGCACCGGGTGAGGGTCGAACCCGAGGGAGTGGACCTGCCGGACCCGGGCCACCCGGATCGGAAACTTGTGCTCGAACGCGGCTTCCCACGCATCGTGATGCACGACCGTGGTCACCCCGGCCAGGAGGTTCTTCAGCGCACCGAAGAGGAGGGCGTCCGTCCGGTCCACCGCTCTGCCCCGCTCGATCTCGTCGGACCAGCGGGTGTGGAGGTCCCGCCCCCATGCGTAGGCATCCGGGTACGGCGGATCGCCCAGACGGGGGTAGTGGTTCCGATGGAGATGGTCGTGGCCGTTGATCAGCCCGGGGACGATCCATCCGGGGCCGAGGTCCACGGTGGGTCCATCCACGGCCTCGGCATCGACCAGGCGGCCGTCCTCCACCGCCACGGCGGCGCGGTCGGTACGGAGGCGGTACCTCATCGGCTCAGGCAGACCTGGAGCACCAGCGGAAGGTCCCGCTGCTCGTCGAAGCGATCGCCGCGGCCGGCGGCGGTCCAGTAGGGCCGCTCCTCCTCGTCGGGGGTCAGGTCGTGCACCGTATCCACCCGCCATCCGGCGTCCGCGGCGGCGCGGCGATGGTCCTCGGCGTCGTGGCGATGGTGCGCCACCTCCCGCACCACGCCGCCCGGGTCCCGGAACGTGCGGGCGTGTCCCGCGTCGGCAGCGGCGGGATGGAAGTCAGTCACGACCAGGTGGGCGTCGGACGACCGAGCCACCCGGCCCAGCTCCCGGTAGGCGTCCCCGAGCTGCGGGACGTGGCCCAGGACCAGGCGACACCAGACGGCGTCGAAGGCGTCGGCGCGGAACGGGAGGGCGCGCATGTCCCCGGCGGCCAACGAGACGACCGCCTCCCGATCGGCCGGACCCTCCCGATCTGCCCGACCCTCCCGATCTCCCTGATCCGCCCGACCCTCCCGGTCCTCCCGATTCCCCCGCTCCGCCCGCTGCGGTCGGTCCGCCGTCAGCATGGCCGGGACCAGGTCCACTCCGATGCGGAGGACGGCCCCCTCGGCGTCGCGGAGCCGCCGGCCCGTGCCGCACCCCACGTCCAGGAGCGTCCGGCCGCCCACGCCGGGGGCGAACGTGGCGACTCCGCGCCGCTCCAGGGCCGAGAGGGCGGTCTCCCGACGGTAGGAGGGCGCCCAGAGGCGGTAGGCCTCCCGAGGGGAAAGGGCCGGCGTCATGCGAGGCTGCCCTCCCACATGTCGAACCGGGACGACGGGCGCCGGCCGGCGAGGCGCGCCAGCGGTCCCCGTAGCTCGTAACGCATGGGATACCGGACACGGTGCCGCCGCCACGTGAGCCCCAGGCCCCTGGACGCCGCCGCCACACGATCCGCTGTCAGGAACTCGATGAAGGGAGGCGCCATCAGGTCGTCCGCCCGTTCGCCGAACCGTTGGTGCATCGTGCGACGCTTCTCCTCGACCATGGCCGCCCCGTGTCGCTCCGCGCGATAGAACGGCGAATCCAGGACCACGATGCGGCCGCCGGGTCGGAGCACCCGTACGGCCTCGGTCAACGTGCGGTCCAGGGCCAGGGCGTAATGGAGCGAGGCGTTGAACACCGCCAGGTCCCACCCGCCGTCGTCCAGGGGCAGCGCCTCGAACGACGCGGCGATGCGGGGCGGGATGCCCGGTTCGTGCCCGCGGAACGCCTCGGCGGCCCCCAGGCCGTCCACGGCGTCGGTCCGGACGTCCACCGCCACCCCCCGGTGCCCCGCGGCCACGACCCTCCGGGCCAACCACCCCGGCCCGGCGCCGAGGTCGAGGACGTCCAGCCGCCTGGGGCGCACCGCTTCGGCCCGGGGCGCCAGGATCGCCGAGACGAACCGGTCGAAGGTGCGGGCCCGGACCGCCCACTGGGGAGCGGTCGGGCCGTCGCTCAGGTACGGGAGGGCCAGGAGCTCGTCCGCGCCCCCCCGCCCCTCGGCTGCGCGGTGCTGCCCGTACGTCTGCCGGAACCGGCGGAGGGCGGCGGAGGGGTCGGGCGACGGAGAGGGCCGGAACTCCGGCGACTGTGGGCGGAGCCCGCTTCCGTCGGTCCCGGCCGGGGCGTGGTCCGCCACCGCCGACCGGGGCGCACCTCCCTCGACCCTTTCGGCCGGTACCTCCGTCCGCTCCAGGCGGAGGAGCACGTGGTCGCCCAGCCGGGCCAGCGGGCGCTCGACGTACCGGTCGAGTCGCTCAAGGAGGCCCAGGAGCCGCGGGTGGCGCGAGATCCACGGCTCCGCGGCACTCGGCGGCACGAACACCCCGATGCCCCGGGTCTCCACGAGACGGAATTCCGGTTCGAAGGCGCGGCGGACGTCGGTGGGGGAAGGATACCAGACGGAGAACGGCACCCCGCCCAGCCGGGCCTGCACCGGACCGCGCTCCAGGCGGCGGAAGGCCGCCGCGGGGTCGCCGCGGAGAAGCTGGACCAGGACCTCGCCGGGCGCGAACGGCCCGAAGACGACCAGGGCCGCAGTGGCGCCTGGAGGAAGGAGCGCCGCCAGTCCCCGCGCCACCGGCCGGAGATCCTCGACGCAGTTCAGGGACGCGAAGTTGGAATAGGCCCCGTCGAAGGGTCCGTCCGCGCGCCGGTCGGCGGCGAACGTGTCCAGATCCTCGAGGACCGCCGTGGCCGTCTCCACCCGATCCGCCAGCCCGGCCCGCTCCACCTTCTCCCGCGCCCGCTCCACCATCTCGGGGGAGCCGTCGGTCAGGGTCACCCGGTACCCGCGCTCGGCGAGCCAGAGGGCGTCTTCGCCGGTCCCGCCCCCCAACTCCAGGAGGTGGGCCCCCGGGGGGAAAGCGTCCCCGAGGTGGCCGCGCACGGCACGGCGCTGGGCGGCGACGCTCCGCCACTCGCCAAAGCGGGCGTCGAAGGTGTCGGCAGCGGTGCCGAACGCCCGGACGGCGAGCGGGCCGTCCTCACCCATGGCCCGGACTCCCCTCGACTGGCCACCACCTTCGGCCGGGTCGACGTGGAGGGTAGCTTTGCCGGTGTCGCCATCCCCATGGAGAGAGCACGTGCCTCACCCCGCCGCCGGTCCGCTCGTCCTGCCCGTCCTCGGGATCCCGGTCCGCTTCCACGCCGACGACCCCCGCCTCCGGGCCGCGGCCCGGAGGGCGTTCGGGCGGTGGCGGGCACTCGACGAGGCCCTGACCGTCCCGGAGTCCGCAGAGTCCGGTCCCACGATCCGGCTCCTGTTCGATCCCGCCGCCCGGGAGGAGCGCTCGGAGGTGCGGTCGGCAGTCTCGACCATGCCCCTGGAAACCGGAAGACCGGCGACGCCCGCCACGACCATCCGGACCCCCCGCCCCGGTGCTCTGGTCCTGACGGCCCCCGGCATCGAGGCCCGGGCGGACGCGGGCCGGAACGAGGCCACGGTGGAGGTCGCCGAGCCGGCCCTCGCAGACGAGGACATCCTCCGCCACGCCCTCGACACGGTCGTCCTCTTCCTCCTCACCCGCCTGGACCGCCAGCCGGTCCACGGCGCCGCCGTCGCGCGGGACGGGGCCGGCGTGGTTCTGGCCGGCGCCAGCGGCGTGGGAAAGAGCACGTTGGCCTACGCAGCCTGGCTGGACGGCTTCCAGGTCCTCTCGGACGACGCCGTCTACGTGCAGCTCGACCCGGCCGTCCGCGTGTGGGGGATGGGGCGACCCGCCCATCTCCGGGCGGACACCGTCGCATGGTTTCCGGAGATCGTTCGGGCCCCCCTCAGGGAGCGACCGTCCGTCGACCGCAAACGCGCGCTGCCCGTTCATGACGATGCGCGGGACGAAGAATTGGCGCCGCCGCTCATGGTCCAGCGGACGGCCCTGTGCCTCCTGGAGCGGGGCGCCGGCCCGACCCGGGCCGAGGCGGTGGACCCCGACGTCCTGGTCACGCGCCTCGCGTCGAGCCTGGATCCGGGGTTCGACGTCTTCCGGGACACCATCCGCCCCCGGCTCTCCGCCCTCGCCCGGGGAGGGGCGTGGCGCCTGGTCATCGGCGGCCCGCCCCGAGAAGCGATCCCGATCCTCCGGGAGATCCTTCCCGATTCCACGGGATGAGAGCCCGCGGGGCGCCCCGCCTTGCCCGCCCTCCGGCGCCGGACGCTCATCCGACCGTCGTCGGCGCCTCGGAGCGGAACCCGTCCGCCGACGCCCCGAGGCGCTCCCACCGCTGGTCCAGCCGTCGCCGTCCCTCGAGGTCGTCCGGCGCGATCTCCCGCACCTCGTCGTGCAGGAGGGCCCGAACCGACCGGTAGAAGGGCGTGCGGAAGGTCCCCTGGAACATCATGGCCAGTTCGTCCGAGTCCTCCCAGTTGCGCTTGGTCCCGAGCTGCCCACGCACCCTCTCGAAGAAGGGGGTACCGGGCAGGGGGTAGGAAACGGATACGCCCACGTCGTCAGGCCGCTCCTCCCGGACCAGGTCCCGGGTGGCCAGGATGTCCTCCCACTCCTCGCCGGGATAGCCGAGCTGGACGAACCATCCACTCCCCACCCCCGCCGCCCGGAGGTTGCGGGTGGCGTCCCGGGCTTCGGCCACCGTGGAGCCTTTGTCCATGGCGTCGAGGATGCGCTGGGAGCCTGACTCGACGCCCATCCACACCTCCTCGCACCCGGCCCGCTTCAGGGCCCGACACGCCTCGGGCGCCATGAGGTTCACCCTCGACTGCACCATGAACGGGGTCGCGGCATTCCGACGGGCCACCTCGTCGCCGAAGGCCTCGATCCACTCCACCGTCAGTCCGAAGATGTCGTCGGCGAACCACAGGTGGTCCGGGGCCACCTCCTCCCGGAGACGGGCGATTTCCTCGGCCACCGCCTCCGGGCTCCGCTGGGCATAGCGCCGCCCGAACACCGGCTTCGCGCACCAATTGCACCCGTAGGGGCATCCCCGGGAGGTGACCACGTTCCACGAGAACCGCCCGTGGGCGTCGGTCCAGGCCCGGCGATAGCGCTCGTGGTCCACCAGGTCCCAGGCGGGAAGCGGCAGCGCGTCCAGGTCGCGCAGCCCGGTGCGCGGGAGGGTCCGCCGGATCCGACCGTCGAGCGCCTGAGGGCCTCTGCCGTTGACAGGCAGGCTCCGCCCCGTCGTCCCGTCGAGGGGCAGCGCGAGCCCCGGAACGTCGTGCACGGAGGCGTCGGACCGGCCCGTCCAGGCGGCGAACAACTCGACCGCCGCCGCCTCCACCTCCCCCACGATGACCGCGTCGGCTCCGGCCTCCAGGTAGCGCTCCGGATGATCCGTCGCGTCGGAGCCGTTGACGGCCACCCGGGCCCCGGCACCCTTGGCGGCCCGGATCATGGCCACCGTGGCCTCCCGCATCTGCACGGTGCACATCTTCGTGAGGAAGTTGAAGTTGTCCTCGAAGATGCCCACTACGAGGGGGCGCTCCCGCGCGACGCGCTCGGCGAACGCTTCGGGTCCGGGGGCCAGCATGGCATCGAAGAGGCCCACCTCGTACCCCTCCTTCCGGAGCACGGCGGCCGCCAGCAACGTTCCCAGGGGCGGGTACGGCTTCATCTTCTCCCGCTGCTTCGCGTCGCGCCGCAGGTAGTACGAATGCGCGAGGAGGATCCTGGATGCGTCAAGCATTCGGAGCGCACCGGGAGCGGGGCGTGACGGGGCGAGGGGCAGGCGGCATCGTCGGGAATCTACGTCGCGACGGCATGGTTCCTGACCGTTCCGCCAGCGTCGAGAACGTAGACGCCGTCGGCGACCGCCGACAGGGCGTGGCTGTGGGACGCCACGAGCACGGTCACGTCCGGGCCGACCCGGGCGAGGGCGTCGCACACGTCCGCCTCGGTGGCCTCGTCGAGTTCGGACGTCGGCTCGTCGAGCACCAGTAGCGACGGCCGGGTCAGGAGGGCGCGGGCCAGGGCGACGCGTTGCCGCTCTCCTCCGGACAGGCGCCCCCCGCGCTCGCCCACCTCGGCGTGGATCCCGGCGGGCAGCGCGGAGACGAACCCCAGTGCGCCGGCCCGCCGGAGGGCGTCCTCCACGTCCCCGTCGGACGCTCCCTCCACGCCGAGCGCCACGTTCCGCGCCACCGTCCCGCGCAGCAGGATGGGCTCCTGGGGCACGTACCCGATCTGCCGCCGCCAGGCACGCCGGTCGAGATTGGCCAGCGGCACGCCGTCCACGAGGATCCGGCCCTCGTCCGGCTCCCGCAGTCCGACGACCAGGTCCAGCAGCGTCGTCTTGCCCGTCCCGGAGGGGCCCACCACCACCGTCACGCCGCCCGCGGGAATCTCCAGGGTCAGGTCCCGCAGGACGGTCCGTTGGCCGTGTCGGAACGAGACCCCCTCCATCCGGATCCCCCGGCTCAGCACGGGTGGAGCATCGCCTCCGGCCGGCTCGACGGCCCGGGCGGCCCGGAGGATCTCCTCACGTATTCCATGGAACGCCCCCTCCGCCGTCATCGAGGCCTGATACTCGGCCTGCGCGGCGTGGCTGCGCGAGACGATCCGGTGGAAAAGGAAGACGGCGACCAACAGCACGGGCAGCTCGATGTCGCCCACGGTGAGGGCCAGGTACACGCCGGGAGCCAGGAGCGCCGCCAGGATCGGCTCCTGGAACGCGTGGAGCGCCTCCACCGCGACGATCTGGCGCCGCTCCGCCACTTCCAACCGGTCGGCATGACCTTCCAGGTCGGCCAGATAGGCGTGCTCGCGTCCCATCCCCCGGATGGCCTTCACGCCGCCCACCACGTCCAGAAGGCGCGACGCGAGGTCGCGGGAGCGGTGGGTCATCTCGATCCCGGCCCGACGGGCGAGGCGGACGAAGGCGCCCAGGCCGAGGGTCACCAGGGCCGCCACCGCCACGGCCGCCACGCCCATGCGCCACGAGACCACGAGGACCACGAGGGTATACACCACCACCTGGAGCAGCGCGGCCAGGGCCGTGCAGGCGTGCCGGTACGCCTGGGCGCCCCACAGGGCCTCCCGGCCCATGGCGCTCGTGACCACGCCGGCGCGGGAGTCCGCCACGTGGCTCCAGCGGGCTTCCAGGAGCGTGCGGGCGAGCTGGACCCGGAGGTCCCGGGCGACTCCCGTCACCGCCACCGCCACGCGGCGCATCGCGAGCCAGCGGAAGAGCCCCTTCGCGACCAGGGCGGCGACGATGAGCGACAGGAGCCCGCCCACGCTCGCCGGGACGCCGACGGACCGCAGCGTCTCCACCGCCAGGGCGTCGGCCACGCCGCCGCCCGGCTCGGCGCCCGTCGCCACCCGCAGCAACGGGAGCAGCGTTAGCAGCCCGACGCCCTCCGCAAGGCCCGAGAGGACCAGGAGCCCCACCAGCATTGCGGTTCGCCGGGGATAGGTCCGCACGAACCAGGCGGTCATCGCTCCGACGCGGACCGGATCCGACTTGCGGCCCCCGCGCGGGCGGCGTAGAAAGCTCATATACATCAAGCTCGTAAGATTCGAGGGATCCGTCATCAATCCGACGGCTCGTCCCGCGATCCTGCCCCTCCGGGCCGGCGCCGACAAGTGCGTCCACCGGCCTCCATCCCACCGCCCGCCGCCCCGATGCCCATCCGGCTCCTCGTCGTCATCGGCCTTCTGGCCGCACCTGGTGGAGCCCTGCACGCCCAGGTGGACGCGCCGCAGCTCCGGCTCCGTCCCGGCGACGGGGTGCGCCTCCAGGTCGAGGACGAGCCCGGCCTCGCGGGCACGCGCCCGGTGACCGAGGACGGGACGGTGCTGCTGCCGCTCATCGGGATCGTACCGGTGGCGGGGCGCCCGTTCGAGGACGTCCGGGAGGCGGTGCGCGCCCTCTACCGGACCGAGCTTCCGGACGCGGCCGTGGTGGTTACCGCGGTGCTCCGGATCCCCGTGCTGGGCGAGGTCCGCACGCCGGGGCTGGTCGAGGCCGACCCGACCTATACTCTGGCCGACGTGCTCGCCGCGGCCGGCGGTCTCGCCCCCGACGCCAGCGCGGACCGCATCGACCTCCTGCGCGAGGGCGCGAGTCGGCGGGTCTCCCTGACGTCGTGGAGCAGCGAAGCGCTCCACCTCCGTTCCGGGGACCAGGTCCACGTGGGACGCCGGGGGTGGGCGAGCCGGAACCTGCCCGTGATCGTGTCCGCGGCGGGCTCGGTGGTCGCGGCGGTCCTCACCAGCCTCATCCTCCGATGACCGAGCCGACGGAAGCCCGCACCTCACCGGTGGCCCTCTGGCACCGCGTCGTCCGGCGGCGCTGGAGGACGGGCCTCGCCATTGCCGGGGCGGTGACGACCCTCGGCGCCGCGGTCCTCCTGCTGTCGCGACCGATCCACCGGGCCGAGGCGGCCCTGCGCCTCGGCGAACCCCCGCCTCCCGGCGGGATTTCCCCGGCGGGCGGGGTCTTCTCGTTCCTCCAGCTCGGGGGGGATCCCTTCGCCAACGACCTGGAGCTCCTGGCCAGCCGCTCCCTGGCCGAGGGCGTGGTCGAGGCCAACGCGCTGGCGGTGAAGCTGGACGCCCCGGCGGAGTGGTATCGCGACTCCCTCGTGTCGGCGCTGGCCGCGTCCCGCGACACGGACGAGGGCGCCTACGAGGTCCGCTGGCTCGACGACGGGCAGCTGTCGGTCCGGCAGGTGGCGCCGACCGATTCGGCCGTGGGCACGGTGGCGCCGGGCACGCCCGTCCGCTTCGGCGGCGTCACGGCCGTGTTCCTCCCCCATCGCCCCGGGATGCCGGAGACCGTCCGCGTGTCCACGGTCCCCTTCGGCGAGGCCGTGCGCAGCCTGCGCGGGTCCGTGTCCGTCGAGCGTCCCCGACGGGAAGCGAATGTGGTCGCTCTGGCCTACGACCACCCCGACCCCGCCCTGGCCCACGCCGTCGTGGCCACCGTCATCGAGGAGTTCGTCCGCCTCCGCACCGACCTCCAGCAGCGGGAGAGCGGCGAGACCGTGGACTCCCTCCGGGCCGTCTCCCAGCGCACGGCCCTGGAGCTGCGCGGCGCCGAAGAGGAGCTGGAACGCCTCCAGCGCGTGGACCGCATCGTCGCGCCCGACGCCCAGATCGAGGCGCTGGTCGAACGGCAGACGGAGTTGCTGTCCCACCTCCAGCGCGCCCGGGGCGAACTGGCCGGCGTCGACGAGGCCCTCCGGCGCCTCGAAACCGTGGAGGATCCGGCCCGGGCGTGGACGGCGCTGCTGTCCTACCCGGCGTTCCTCGAGAACGAGACGCTGGGCCAGCTCCTGTCGCGCATTACCGAGTTCCACGCCGAGCGGGAGGCCCTGGCGGCCCGGCGCGCCGAGACCAACCGTGAGGTGCGCGTCCTCGACGAGCAGATCGCCTATCTGGACGCCTCACTGCGCCAGGTGGCCCGGGAGTACCGCACCGGGCTCCTCGAGCAGGTCGCGGTCCTCGAGCCGGAGCTGACGTCCCTGGATCGCCTTCTGGAAGGCCTTCCCGCCCGTGCCCTGGCGTTGGGCCGCCGTCAGCGAGACGTACGGCTGCTCTCGGAGGTCTTCGTCCTGACCGAGCAACGGCTGCGCCAGGAGGAACTCCGCGACGCCCTGACCTACTCCAACATCCAGGTCATCGACCCGCCGGCCCTGCGGGACCGGCCGGTCTGGCCCCGGAAGAAGCTGGGGCTGGCGGTCGTGCTCGTCATCGCCGGAGGGTGCGGTCTCCTGGGGATGGCCGTTCGGGAGCGCACCGATCCCCGCCTGCGCTCCGTGGAGGACGTCGAGGCCGCCCTGGGCGCGCCGGTCCTGGCCGTCCTGGTGGCGTCCGGCGGCGGGGCGGCCGTGACGCCGGCCGTGGCCGACGGTCTCCTCCACCGGGCGGGCGTCGGGAGCAACGGCTCCGGCGCCCTGGTCCTCGTGACGACCCGGTCCGGCGGCCGCTCCGAGGGCACGGCCGACGGGCTCGCCACGGCGGCGGGGAACGGCTCGGACCCTCCACGAATCCACCGCATAGGGCCGGGACTCGATCCGGCGGCCCGGGTGGAGGGACCGGCCGCGCTGATGGTTGAGGCCGGACAGACGACCGTCGACGAGGTCCGCCGGGCCCTCCGTGCCGTGACCGACGCCGGCGGACGGGTGGTCGGAGCGGTGCTGGTGACCCGGGACGAGGCGGAGAGGGAACGAGTATGGCGGTGAGCCCACCGGGTCGACTCCGCCGGGCCGTGGAGATGGCGGTGGCCGCGGCCCTCCTGACCCTGACCACTCCGCTCCTCGCCGTCGCGGCCCTGGCCATCCTGGTCACATCGGGCCGGCCCGTCTTCTACGGGCATCCCCGAGTGGGGATGGGGGGACGCCGGTTCCGGTGCTGGAAGCTCCGCACCATGGCGGTGGACGCGGACGCCGCGCTGCGGACCGATGACACCCTCCAGGAGGCGTGGCGGACCAACGGATACAAGATCCCCGGAGACCCCCGCCGCACGAAGCTGGGCCGCCTGCTGCGGCGAACCTACCTGGACGAGATCCCCCAGCTCTTCAACGTCATGCACGGGACGATGGCGCTCGTGGGTCCCCGGCCGGTGGTGGCCGAGGAGCTGGAGGAATTCGGCCCCTGCGCCGACGAGCTGCTGTCCGTCCGCCCGGGCATCTTCGGCGCGTGGAACAGCCGTGGACTGGAGCGTCCGGCCTATCCGGAACGGGCCGATGTCGAGCTCGAGTACGTGCGCACCCGATCGGTGCGCCGCGACCTCGGCATCCTCCTCGCCTCCATCCCGGTCGTGTTGCGCGGACACCACGAGGACGCATGACGGGGAGGGAGCGCCCGGGAGCGCTCGGCGCCGAAGATTCCGGAGCTGACGAGTCGGGCGCGGAAGCGTCCGGAGGCGGGGAGCCCGACGCCGGCGCGGTGCGCCGGGTGCTCCTGAACGCCGTCGCCCTCCTCGGGGCCTACGTGCTCCCCCGCCTCTTCACGTTCGGCGCCGCCGTGGTGGCGGCCCGGGCCCTCGGCGTCGAGACGTTCGGCCGGTACGGGACGGTGGCCGCGCTGGCCGTCATGCTCTCCATCGTCTCGACCCTGGGCATGATGCAGCTTCTCGTCCGCGAGGTGGCTCGGGACCCGGAGGGGGCGCCCGACCTCCTGGGCGCGGCCCATCTCGTCAAGGCGGTGAGCGGGGCGGCCATGCTCCTCGTGCTGGGAGGGCTGGCAGCCGGACCCCTGGGCTACGGTCGGGACGCCGTGACGGCGGCGCTCCTCCTGGGCGCCTCCTACGCCGTGGGCTCCTTCGTGGAGAACCTGGGAGCGTGGGTCCAGGGCGTGGAGCGGATGGGGGCCTGGACCGTGGCGCAGGCCCTCTTCGGACTCGTTTCCGGGGGCCTGGGGATGACGTTCGCGCTCACCACCCGCAGCCTGGTCTGGTTCTGCGCGGCGCCCCTGATCGGGCAGGCGGTGGCTCTGGCGTATCTGGCCCGGAAGGTGCCGGCGTCCGTTCTGTGGCGGTGGCGCGTGCCCGGCTCGGACGCCCGTCGGCTGGTCCGAGGACTCGTGCCCTTCACCGCCGCCACGGTGGCCCTCACGGCGTACTACAAGATCGACGTGGTGATCCTCGAGGCGCTCCGTGGCGCCGGCGAAGCGGGTGTGTACGCCGCCGCCTACAAGTTCGTCGATGTCGCGCAGGCGCTGGCCCTCGTGGTGGCCATGTCGGTCTATCCCCGGTTGTCGCGGGCCGCCGCCCGGGCCACGCCATCCGAGCGGCACGAGCCCGCCCCCGCCGGCCTCCCCGAACGGCACGATTCCGCCCGGGCGGAACGGAGCGCGTCGGCCGCGACCCGCGTGGCCGAGCTCCTCCTCCTGGCCGCCGTCCCCGCCGCCGCCCTGCTGTGGCTGCTCCGGACCCCGATCGTCGCGGTCGTCTTCGGCGCCGACTACGGCGCGTCCGCGGCCGTGCTGGCCGTCCTGGCGCCCATCCTGCCGCTCCTGGCCCTCAACGCCCTGGGATCCTACGTGCTGGCCGCCGCCGAGCGGATGCGGGTCGTGGCGACCCTGTTCGCTGGGGCCCTGGGGCTCAACGTCGTCCTCAACCTCCTCTGGATCCCCGGCCTCGGAGCCCGGGGGGCCGGCCTGGCCATGGCCGCCTCGGAGGCCGCGCTGGCGGGGGCCATGCTCGTGGTCCTGGGACGCCATGCGGCGGCCCCCTCCCTCCGGGTCGTGGGGGCGGCGCTGGCCGCGGGAGGAGCGGCCGTCCTGGCCGCCCGGGTTCCGCTTCCCGCCCTGGCGGTGGTGGCGCTGTACCTGGCGGCGGCCGCCGGGATCTACGCCGTCGCCCGTGTGCTGGCCGCAGGAGAGTGGCGGCTCCTGCGGGAGGCGGTCGGGCGATGAAGGTCCTCTATGTCTCGAAGGCGCTGGTCGTGGCCGCGTACCGCGACAAGATCCGGGAACTGGCCCGCCACGTGGAGGTGGAGGCGGTGATCCCCGACCGGTGGGACGGGGCACCCGCGGAGACGTCGCCCGACGGCGTGCCCGAGCCCCGGCGCGTGCCCGTCCGCTTCCCGGGACACAACCACTTCCATCTGTACCGGCAAGCCGCCCGCTGGCTCGACGCGGCGGCCCCGGATCTGGTCCACGTGGACGAGGAGCCCTACAGCCTGGTCACACTCCAGCTCGGCCGGTTGTGCCGGCGCCGGGGCATCCCCTGGCTGTTCTTCGCCTGGCAGAACCTCGACCGGCGCCTCCCTCCGCCCTTCGGCGTCGTACGCTCCGCCGTGTTCCGTGGCGCCCGGGGCGCCGTGGCCGGGACGCCGGCCGCCGCCAGGGTCCTCCGCGCTACCGGCTACCAGGGGAGCCTGGAGGTGATTCCCCAGTTCGGGGTGTGCCCGCGACGCTTCTCCCACGATCCAGAGTCCGGGCGGAGGGTGCGGGAGCGCCTCGGCATACCCACGGACGCCTTCGTGGTCGGGTACGGGGGCCGCCTCGTGCCGGAGAAGAACGTGTCCGGTCTGTTGGAGGCGTTCCGACGACTGTCCGCGGACCACGGCGGTGGCGTCGGGGCAGGTAGCGAGCCCCACCTCGTCGTCGTGGGCGACGGTCCCCAGCGGGACGCGCTCGCCGCGGCCGCCCGGACCGCCGGCCTGGCCGACCGGGTGCACTTCACGGGCCTTGTGCCCTCCACCGAAATGCCCGGACACCTGTCCGCCATGGACGTCCTGGTGCTGCCGACGGTCGGGACCGCGACGTGGGCTGAGCAATTCGGCCGGATCCTCGTCGAGGCCATGGCGTGCGGCGTGGCCGTGGTGGGAACACGCCACGGGGAGATCCCGGAGGTGATCGGGGACGCGGGCGCCCTCGTTTCACCCGGCGACGTTCCGGCCCTGGTGGCCGCCATCGACGCGCTCCGCGACCGGGAGGTCCGGGACACCCGTTCCGCCGCCGGTCGGGCCCGGTTTCTGGCCCACTACACCCAGGAGCGTGTGGCGGAGCGGACGGTGGCGTACTACCACGAGCTCCCGGGGGGACGGGCGTGAGCATTCCCGGAGCCACCCTGGCGCCCCCGGCCGCGGGCCGGAACTGGTTCGGGACCGCCGGAGACGGCGTACTGGCCCCCGCGGCCGTGGCGGCCCTCGGGTGCGGCCTCGTACTGGCCGGGGCGGGAGCCGTCGGCGGCGACCTCCTCCTGGGCGTGGGCGGCGTCGCGGCCGCGGTCGACAGCCTTCTCCTGCTGGTCGTGGGCGTCGCCCTGGCCGCCCTCGCCCTGGTCCTGCTCATGGCCGGTGACTGGATCGACCCCGGCGTGGTGTTGATCCTGTCGCTTCCCTTGCCGGCCCTTCTGGCCTCCGACGCTCTGCGCCTGGCGCCGGCGGCGCCGGTCAGCGCCATGGTGGTGGCCGCCTGGTTCGCCACGTGGGGGCCGTCCCGGAGGAGACTGCGGGCCGGCGAGCTGCCCCTGGGTCGGCTGCTGCTGTTCCTCGGGGCCTATGCCTTCGCGTCCCTCGTCTCCGAGCACCGGGCCACGGCCGCCCGGGAGATGGTGAACCTCCTCGTCCTGGGCGGGCTGCTGGTGGCCCTCACCGACCGGCTGTCCGGCTCCGAGGAACGGACCCGCCGGCTGCTGACGGCGGTGGCGTGGGTGGCCGGCCTCGCGGGCATGCTGGCCGTCCTCGAGGCCGGGGGGGTGATCCCCGGGCGCTTTCCCGAGCCCAGCGGCCTCAACCGCGCCGCCCTCGGCTTCGGACAGCCCAACGGGCTCGGGATGTTCCTGGCTCTGTGCGTACCGCTGGTGGCCCACGTCCGGGCCACCGCCCGGACCGTCGGGGGGCGGGGAGCCGCGGGGCTGGCCCTGGCGGCCACCGTCGCCGGGCTCATCGCCACCCTGTCGCGGGGCAGCGCCCTCTCGGTGCTGGCGGGCACCCTGCTGCTTCCGCTGGTCGGGCAGTGGCGGACGGCGCTGCGGATCTGGGGCGCCGCCCTGCTGGCCGCCGTCCTGGCGGACGTGGCCACCGGAGGGGTCGTCCGCGATACGGTCGCCGGGGTGGTCACCGACTGGACCGTGGCCCAGCGGGCCGCCCTGATGCTGGCCGGGATCCGCCTCTTCCTCGAGAGCCCCCTCGCGGGCATCGGTCCCGGCGCGTTCGCCCACGAGCTCGAGCGCGCGGGGGTGCTGGTGCCCACGCTCTGGGATCTCCAAGCCACGCCCCACAACGCGTACATCCAGGTGGCGGTGGAGGCGGGCCTCCTGGGTCTGGTGGCGTTCGGCGCCTTGCTGGCGGCGGTGTTCGTCCGCCTCCTCCGCAGCGCCCGCGTGCCGGGCCTCCCGTTCCAGGAGCGCAGCCTCCGGATGGCGCTGCTGTGGGGCTTTGGCGTGGTGCTGGCCGAGGGGATGGTCGAGTGGCCGCTGTCCCACGGGCAAGGCCAGATGGTGGTGCTCCTGGTGGCCCTCGGCTGCGCCCGGGCCGCCGCGGCGCCGACGAGCGCCGAGCCCGGCGGGGGCGCTGCGGCCACCCTGGACGCCGAGGGCGGCGTCTCCCGCGATCCTGCCCTCCGCCCGGCGGTCCCGTGAGGCTGGCGGTCAACGGTCGGTTCCTGGCCGCCCGGCCCACCGGAGTGCAGCGGGCCGCCCGCGAGCTCGTGGTGCGCCTCGCGGACACGGTGGACGTGACGCTCCACCTGCCCCGTGGCGTGGGCGAGGGGTCGTGCCTGCGGGCCTCACGCGTCCAGGCCGGCGTCAGCGCCGGACCCTTCTGGGAGCAGGTGGAGCTGCCGTGGCGCCGGGCCCGCGACGGCTATGACGTGGCCCTCGATCCGGCCAACGCCGGACCCCGAACGGGGCGCCGGCGGGTCCTGGTGCTCCACGACGCGTTTCCCGTCACGCACCCGGAATGGTACGGACCGGCGTTCCGGCATTGGTTCGCTGCGTCGGTGGCGCCGTCGGCGCGGCGGGCCGACCGGGTGGTGATGTTCACCCGGTGGGCCGCAGACCAGGCGACGGAGGCCCTCGGTCTCGACCCGGCCCGGATCCGGATCGTGGGTCAGGGCGTGGAGCCGTTCGACGTGCCCCCTTCTCCCGACGAGGTGGCGGCCGTGCGCACTCGGTTCGGGCTGCCCGAGCGGTACCTCCTGGCCGCCGGAGGAGGCGACGCCCGCAAGAATGTCGCGTTCGTCGCGGCGCTGCTTCCCCGCCTCGACGGTCTGCCCCTGGCCGTCGTCGGCGCGGGGTACCCACACGTGCACGCGGACGACGGCGCCGCGTCGGGGCCGGACGTGGGCGACGTCGTAGACGGGCCGTGGCCCGCCGCGCGCCACCCGGGGGACGGGCCGAGGCCCGACATTCGACGCCTGGGTCACGTCAGCGACGACGAGCTGCGCGCGCTCTACCGGGGAGCCGCGGTCTTCTGCTTCCCGTCCCGGGCGGAAGGCTTCGGCCGGCCTCCCCTGGAAGCCATGGGGGTCGGTACGCCGGTCGTGGCGGCCGACTACGGCGCGGCAGAGGAGGTCCTGAGCGACGCGGCGGTCCGGTTGCCCCCGGATCCGGACGCATGGGCGGACGCCGTGCTCGAGCTGGCGGACGAGGGCCCCGCCCGGCGGCGGGCCGTGGCGGCGGGGCTCGACCGGGCCGCGGCCTTCCGCTGGTCCGACGCCGCCACGGCCCTGGCGGGGGTCTGTCGCGAGGTGGCGGCGGTGTCTCGATGACCCGCGTGGCCCTCGTGCACGACTGGCTCACCGGCATGCGGGGCGGCGAGCGCGTCCTGGAGGCGCTGATCGGGTTCCTCCCGGGCGCCGAGATCTTCACGTTGGTGCATCACCGTGGGTCGGTGTCAGAGGCCATCGAGGCCCGGCCGATCCGGGTGTCGTTCCTGGACGCCATCCCCATAGCCCGGCACAGGTACCGCTGGACCCTGCCGCTCATGCCGGCCGCCGTGGAGCGGTTCGACCTGTCGGGCTTCGACCTGGTCGTGTCCAGCAGCCACTGCGTGGCCAAGGGCGTGCGGCCGCCCCCGGGGGTGCCCCACCTGTGCTACTGCCACACGCCGATGCGGTACGTGTGGGACCAGTACGACGCCTACTTCGGGCCAGGGCGCGCCTCCCTTCCGGTGCGGGCCGCCATGGGAATGGTGGCTCCCCGGCTCCGACGCTGGGACCGGGCCACGGCGGCGCGGGTGACCGCGTTCGTGGCCAACTCGCACCACGTCCGCGAGCGCATCCGTCGGCTCTACGACCGGGACGCAGCGGTGGTCCATCCGCCGGTGGCCCTGGAGCGGTTCTCCCCGGGCGATCGGCGCGAGGACTTCTACCTCTGCCTCGGCGCCCTCGTGCCCTACAAGCGCGTCGACCTGGTGGTGAACGCCGCCACCCGCCTCGGCCGCGCCCTGGTGGTGGCGGGCGACGGCCCGGAGGCCTCTGCCCTGCGGCGGCGGGCGGGACCGACGGTCCGCTTCGTCGGACGGGTCACGGACGAGGAGGTGGCGCGCCTCCTGGGCCGGTGCCGCGCGTTGGTGCACGCCGGCGTGGAGGACTTCGGCATCACCCTGGTGGAGGCCCAGGCCGCGGGCGCGCCGGTGGTGGCCCGGGGCGCGGGCGGCGCCCTCGAGACGGTGATCCCCCCCGGCGGGGACGCTCCGCCCACGGGTGTGCTCTTCGACGCGCCCACGGTGGACGGGGTGGCCGACGCGCTGCTGCGCTTCGAAGCTACGACGTTCGACCCGCTCCGGCTCCGCGCCCACGCCGAGGGCTTCGGCGCCGACCGCTTCCGCGAGGGGATGCGCCGAGCCCTCGACGCCCTGGGCCGACCCGGGGAGGCGGCGCGGGCGTGAAGCGCGTCGTCCACGTCGGCTTTCTCCTCGATAGGACCGGGCGCTCGCCCGGGACGCTTCTCGACGCCTGGCCCACTCTGGTGGCCGGGGCGGCGGCGGCGGCCCGAGCCGGCTGGGAGGTCACGGTGGTCCAGCCCGCCGATCGGGACGCCACCCTCCGGCGCCGGGGGGTCGACGTCCGGTTCGTCCAGGAGCGCCGAGGCGCCCGCCGGGGGCCACCCGGCCTGCGCCCGGTCCGTGCGGACGCGCCACGGCTGGGCCAGGCGGTGACGAGCCTCGCGCCCGACCTCGTCCACGTCCACGGCCTGGCGCTCCCGGGCCACGCCCGCCGCCTCCGGGCCCACCTCCCCGCCGGCACCCGCATCCTGGCCCAGGATCACGCCGACCGCCCGCCGCGGCCGTGGCGGCGCCGGGGATATTGCCGGGACGCCGCCAACTGGGACGCGGTCTCGTTCACCGTGCGCGCCCAGGTCGAGCCGTTCGTCCGCGCCGGGGCCCTCCCCCCCGACCTGCCGGTCCATGAGGTGCTGGAGGCGTCCACCGACTTCACGCCGGGGGACGCCGCCCGGGCGCGGCGGGACGCCGGCATCCACGGCACCCCGACCCTCGCCTGGGTCGGGCGCCTGGACCCGAACAAGGACCCGCTGACCGTGCTCGACGGCCTGGCCCGCGCCACGGACACGCTGCCCGACCCGCACCTCTGGTGCTGCTACCAGGACGCCCCCCTCCTGGACGCGGTGAGGACGCGCGTCGGGGCCGACCCCCGCCTGGCCGGCCGCGTCCACCTTCTCGGCTCCCTGGACCGGCCCGCCGTGGAGCGGCTCCTCCGGGGCGCCGACGGCTTTCTGCTCGGAAGCCGGCGCGAGGCGGCATGCTTTGCGTTGCTCGAGGCGATGGCGTGCGGGGCTGCGCCCATCGTCACGGACATCCCCGCATTCCGTCGCATGGTGGGGCGCACCGCCCGGCTGTGGACGGCGGGCGACCCGGAGGCCCTGGCCGCGGCCCTCCGGGCGTGGTGGTCGGATCCCGACCGTCCCGCCCATTCCCGGATCGTTGAGCACTTCCGGAACGCCCTGTCGTGGGAGGCCGTCGGTCGGGAACTGGATGCCGCGTATAGGGCATGCCTGGCGCCCCGCGCGGGCGGCCCCGCGTCGGCCGGCGCCCGATGAGGGTCGCCTTCGTCGTGCCGGGGGGCGTCGACCCCACCGGAACCCACGAGGTCATTCCGTGCCTGCTGTGGCTCCTCGAGCGCGTGGCCCGGCTCCACGACGTCCACGTCTTCGCCATGCGCGGGCGTGGCGGTCCCGGGGCGTATCCCCTCCTCGGCGCCACGGTCCACCCCGTTGCGACCGGCGGCAGAGGCGCGACGGTCCACCCCGTCACTTCCTGCAACGGAGGCGCGACGGTTCCCACGTTCCGGGCGCTGGTCGCTAACCACCGGCGGGACCCGTTCGATCTGATCCACGCCTTCTGGGCATCGGGGCCCGGCGTGCCGGCCGGCGCGGCCGGGCGGCTGCTCCGCATTCCCGTGCTGCTCCACGTGACGGGGGGTGACCTCGCGGCCATCCCCGACATCGACTACGGAGGACGCCGTTCTGCGTGGGGCCGGATCCGCGTGCGCTTCGCCCTGGCCGCCGCCACGGTCCGCACCGCCCCCAGCGCCTCCCTCCGGGCCCACGCCGAGATGCTGGGCCATCCCACCCGGCGCCTCCCCCTGGGCGTGGACCGCCGGGTCTGGGACGCCGCTCCCCACCCGCGCGACCCCCACGTCCCGGCCCGTCTCGTCCACGTGGCGAGCCTCAACCGGGTCAAGGACCAGAGCACTCTCCTCCGAGCCCTGGCCCACCTCGCCGCCGAGGACGTCCCGGTGGCCCTGGACGTCGTAGGAGCCGACGTGCTGGACGGCCGCGTGCAGGCCGAGGCCCGGGCCCTGGGTCTGGACGCTCGGGTCCGGTTCCACGGCTTTCTCCCGCAGCGGGAGCTCCGCCCCCTGGTGGAGCGAGCCCACGTCCACGTGGTCTCGTCGCGCCACGAAGGCGATCCCATTGCCATGCTCGAGGCCGCCGCTGTGGGGGTTCCGACCGTGGGCACGGCCGTGGGCCATCTCCCGGATTGGGCCTCCGACGCCGCCTCAGCAGTGCCCGTGGGAGACGACCGCGCCCTGGCTCACGCCATCCGGGACCTGCTGGCGGACGAGACGCGGCGGCTCCGCATGGCTCGGGCCGCCCGGACCCGAGCGCTGGCCGAGGACGCCGACTGGACGGCGGCGCGGGTGCTGGAGATGTACGAGGAGTTGGCGGGTGCCGGGATGGGCTCCACGATGCCGAGGGACGGGACCGTATCCACGATGCCCGGGGACGGGACCGTGCCCACGAAACGGGCGAACCGTCTCCGCCCGGCCGCGGATCGCGGCCACACCGAGGAGCCCACATGAACGTCGCGAACCGCCCGTCGCCCGGGGGAGCCCACATGAACGACGCCAACCGTCCCGCGCCCGGGCCGCGCGCCGGCCTCCGCCCCGTCCAGGTGCTCCTCCTGGCCCTGTCCGGCGCCACATGGGCGGCGTGCGGTGAGGCGGGTCCGCCCGCAGACGACCCGGTGGGCGTCCCGACGGTGACCGTCGAGCCGCGACTCACGCTGCGGGGGCCGTCGGCCGGGTCGCCGACGTGGCCGTCGCCCCCGGCGACACCATCTACGTCCTGGACGGGGCCGAACGGCGCGTGCAGGTCTTCGGTCCGGACGGCACGTTCGTGCGGAGCATCGGCCGCCCCGGTCAGGGTCCGGGAGAGCTGGAGCGCCCCGGCGATCTCTTCTGGGGTCCCGACGGGATGCTCTGGGTCGCCGACATGAGGGATAGGAGTTTCAAACGCCCTCATGGCCTGAAAGCCAAGGTAGGACGGGGCTTCCGGGCGGACGAGGCGGGGTGGCGAAGGCGCTCATGGGGGTCGATTGGGTGAGGACGTGCTCTGACGCACTGGCTGAGCCGTGGCCGGCGGAGAAGATGGGCGAAGCGGTCACGGGGATGCTTGGATGGGCGGAGCCGGCCGGACCGGTCACTAGGCGGGAGTCCTGGGTAGATGAGGATCTCCGCCGTCCGGTTAGCCGTTGAGGAAGTCTGGCAGCGACTGGTCGAAGTCGAATTTCGGTCCCGACTGGTCGAAGTCGAGGGCACCGACGCGGAGCGTTGGTCGGGCGCGGGCTGGGCCTCAACGAGATCGAGGGCACCGCGCGAAGCGTGGTCGGGGGATTGGTCGAGGAGGAAATCACCCTGCGGAGGCCCGTGTGCCGGTGACATGGGAGGGGGCCGGGGAGGCAGGTCGAGGTGCACGGGGATAGAGCGGACGACGGGTGGATCGAGGAAGGCGCCAGGTTTGGGACGCCTGTATTCAGAGGGCGCGCTCGTTGTCTCAGCCGGGGATCGGGGCCGAGCCTGCTCCGCGCTACGGCGACCCGATATTCGTTCCTCTCCACGGAGCGAAGCTCACGCTCCCCGCTGTCCGTGGCCACCAGCCGTCGTCCGAATTCCTGTCCTGGCACGACGAGAATCGGTTCGTGGGCTAGCCGAACGAACCAGTCTTTCTAAGGGTTCCGAACTGCTGAACGGGCGGGTGCGTGGCTTGTCCGACTCTCCCGCCTTCCCCTGGTGGCCTTCCGGAAATTTGTACCGAATTGAGATTGACAGGGCGTGTAAATCCGTGTATCCTGCGGTCAGGAGCTGGGCCAGGCGGGCGCATACGGCGCTGGTAACGGGGCGCGTCTTGCAACGCGGATATGTGTGACATGCCATCATGACACAAGTACAGCTCCAGGACTTTGGTCTCGGGCTTGCGGTGTTAGCTGCGACGGTCGGCATTGGGACGACTCCGGCCGTCGCGCAAGATTTGGGAGATCTCTCGGCGATCGTATCGTGGTCGGACACCCTGATCTTGGAAGAGAACAGGGACGTGGTGAACGTCCTGTACAATGTAGAAATCGATCCAGCCGGCGGTTTCCTCGTGGCCGATACGCGGGAAGGCCAGTTTCGACGCTATGCCTCGGACGGCCGTCTGCTATGGGCTTTCGGCCGGAAGGGGGACGGGCCAGCGGAGTTTTTCACTCCCCTTCGCGCTTCGCGGCTAGGGAACGGAAGCCTTGTGGCTCTGCTGGATCGTCGGGGGAAGGTGGCAGTCCTTGACGAGGCGGGTGACAGTCTGGTCTCCACGGCGCGGACCGATCTGATTCGCATTAGCGACTCAGCCGTTCTCAATGGCGGCGATGTCTGGATCGGAACCAGCCTCCTGAATCCGAACGATCCGAAAATGTTCTACCGGCTGGACATTACGTCCGGCGAGCAACTGGCGACGCTGCCACCACCCTGGCCTGGTGACCAGTTCGGGAAGGAAGAGATGTATATGAACTGGTCCGGCCTGGCCCCGTCCTCCACCACGGGGGAGATGTGGGTCACGATTGCGGCCTCGGACACGATATACCGAGTTGGTCTCGCCACCGGCCAATATACACAGCGCATTCCCATTCAGTCACGCTTGTTCAAGCCCATGACCAAGGGCAGTGCCGAAGAATGGGAGTCCGTTCAGGGTCGGCGAGGGTGGGCCGAGAATCAATCGTATCTCACTGATCTGTACCCGCTTGCCGACGGGCGATTCGTCGTTCAGCCAGACGTTTCAAAATGCGCTGCCGGTCTGGGGGTTGATGCTCGTTGAGCCGGACGGTGTTGTGGCTTTCGAGTCGGACGAGACCCACCGCCTACTCGCCGTCGATCGGCGAACATCCACCGTGGTATTCCAAGACGGCCGGGCCCTCGCCGGCAATCGCTGGCTCGTGGGCACCCTTCGGTGATGGACCGGCGGGTCCGTTGCGATTCCAGTGGCCCTGGCCTGCCTGATTCTCGTTCTGGCGGTATGCATTGGTGGGGATAAATGGGCCGGTGTCGGGGTCCTTGAAGTGCTTTCATCAAGGCTCGAAGCGGCAGAATTGGCGGGGCCGAGCCCGGTGTGGGTGTTCTCGACAGAGGACTGCCTCGAATGCAAGGGCTTCCTTCCGGAGCTATCTGCCACACGGCGTCGCACGGAACTGCCTTTCATTGCCTTCCACGAAGGCCCGTTTAGCGATCGGGGATTCGTGGCCGCCTGTCGCTGATGTCTACACCAACGGAGGCGCAGGCCTGATGGTGCGTACCGCCAGCCTGCTGGCCGCCCTGTTCGTTCTTGGTGCATCTCAGGCGCTAGGCCAGTACGACGCTATTCTCGTGACCCGAAACGACAGTGCTGGTGTCGAAAGGGTTCGTTCGGAGATCCCGGAGTCCTTGCGTTCCTGGACCCTGGACACGGTGACGGTGCTGACAATAGATGAAGGCAGATCCGGGGGATGCGGGGCTGTCAACCAACCATCGACGGTGGAAGCGCTCAGTACCGGGGTTCTCATCGTAATTAGCGGCCCGCGACGCGCGTTATGCGCGTTCTCTCCCACAGGTCATCTTCTGTGGAAGGTTGGTGGCAGGGGCGATGGCCCTGGAAGATTCCGTTGGATCGAGAACGCGTCAGTTAGGGGCGACACCCTTTGGCTCTATGACGATCAACTCGGTCGAATGACCTCGTTTTCAGCGGACGGCGATCTACTAGACACGACAACCGTTCCCTTGCCGTCTGGTGGCCGACCTCGAAGGGCCTGGCCTTTAGAGGTCGGTGGAATGATGGCTGTCGCAGTGGAGCAGGTCAGTTCCGGGCTTCCATCGGGACTGGTAGTCACGAGGGCCACATACTTGGCCCGGCGGGGTGTCGAAACCCCCGATACCATTGCCACCGCACCAGGAGATGAAATCTTCGTGCTCCCTTCTGGGCCCTCCGGTCGACCAGGCTTCCGAGTCCCAGTATTCGGGCTCAGGGAGTCTTCCGCCTTCCGCAGAGACGGGAGGCTGTTCGTTCGCATTGGGCGGGGTCGTATCGTTGGCGAGTTCGATCTGACTCGGGGCCTGGTACGCACGATTGCGTGGGGCGACGGCGATCTCACTCTGACGGACTCCACTTGGATCGATGGATTAAGGCAGGCGTATGGCCCTTTGGCACCCACCCCTGAGCAGTATGACATGCCTCGTCCCAGTCACGTGCCAGGCCTCGGAAGGATGGTGCTCGACACCCATGATCGGCTTTGGATTAGCAAATACGCGCAGTACCAGCGCTATGCATCCCGGTGGTTCAAAGTGTCCGAGGACGGTAGTGTCGTCGGAGTCTTGGATCTTCCCACCGGATTCCGCCTCCTCGGTGTGACCGGAGACCGAGCAATCGGCGGGCAGGAATTGGAGGGAGGTGGCGTGGAGATTCAGGTGCGCCGGATCCTCGCCCGGGGACTCCGGACGTTCCACGAGAGTGCTCCGGTGGAATCCAGGGGCTACGGTCGGGCCTCATTGACCCACAGCGCGATTTCCATGAGGAGTTCGCCCACCTCACGCCGACTGGGGTCGTCCAACTTCTCGAATCGACACGCCCTGACGCTGAGGACCTGTGGGGGCTCTGGTTGTCGCTGGTCTTGTTTCTTTCAGGGCGGGGGAACGCTGCCACCTCGCCGATCCCCAAGAACCGCATGATCGAGAATTGGGAGGACTACCCGGGTGGGCGGCCTTAGAAAGACCTTGCGGCGGTCGGCTTGTCCGTGGAGCTTTTGGCATGTCGAAGACCCGAGTCGATTTCAGCCGCCTGACCGTTGCCGAGCGAATTCAGTTGGCTGAGGACCTCTGGGACAGTGTGGCTGAATCGGATGAGGTGCTTGATCTCACCGATGCCCAACGGGCTGAGCTCGACCGCCGCCTCAAGGCACATCGTGACGACCCGACCACAGCCATCCCTTGGGACGTGTTCCGCGAAGAACTCCTCAATGGCTGACGGCGTCCGGTGCGCCTCCAGTTTCGCCCCCAGGCTCGCCTTGACATCCTTGACGCGCGGCAGTGGTACGAGAGCCAATCCCGTGGACTCGGTTCTGAGTTCGCCCGGGCCGTCGATGCCGCGGCTGCTGGAATCCTCCGTTTTCCCGCATCCAACCGTCGAGTTCGCGGGGACGTGAGAAAGGCGATCTTGCGTCGTTTCCCCTATTCGCTGCTATACGTCGCGGCACCGGACGAGGTCACGGTGCTCGCGTGCTTCCACCATCGCCGCGATCCCCGCACTTGGAGTGACCGGGTCTGAGGTCTAAACAAGGGATATCTGGACTCCTCCTCTGGGTAGGATACAGACGCGCGGCAATGTTCACCACATGAGCAGCTCTCCGTTGGCCTGTGGAAGGGGTGGTCGCGGCTCCGGATGGGAACCCCGTGGGCCTCCACCGTATGGATCATCGACGAGGCCGGAGACCCCATACTCGTGACCGCTATCCGACTGCGAGAGACCGATGAAAGAACTGGACACGGTTGTTCTGCGCCGGCCCCTGCCCGAGGCGGGTCTCGAAGCTGGTGACGTGGGTGCGGTGGTACACCGCTACGACGCCGAGTCGTACGAGGTTGAGTTCGTCTCAGGCGAAGGCAGAACGGTCGCTGTGGTAACCCTCCCGGCCAGTGACCTCAGGCTCATCGAGGCCCGTGAAATCCTCCATGTGCGGAGCCTTGCAGCAACCTGAGCCCGACCGCGTCGTCGTGCGGTAGGACGCTGCCTTCTATCAAGGGTTCCGACCTGCGGAGCGGGCGGGTGGGTGGCTCGTCCGACCGGCCCTGACCCCCGCGCACCGGCTCCGCCTAGCCGTGGCGGTGGACGAGCCGTAAGGTGGGCGTGCTACCCCTCTCACTTACAACGTCATTGACCTCCGGACGGGTCCCCACTACCCTCACTTACAGTGTAAGTCTTGCGACCGGTCCCGTCGGGATCGTCGCGTCCGTGACCGGGAGGAGACGTGGGGAAGAATCGACTGGGAGAGTTCGAGCATCAGGTGTTGCTGGCCATGCTACGGTTGGGCGGAGAGGCGTACAGCGTCCCCATCGTCCTCGAACTCGAAGAGCGGACCGGGCGTGAAGTCTCGCAGTCTTCGGTGTTCATCGTGCTGCAGCGCCTGGAGAAGAAGGGTCTCCTCTCCTCACGGATCGATGAGAGCACGAAGCCTCAGACGGGTCGTGTGCGGAGGTACTTCCGCCTGACGCCGGCTTCCATGAAGCGCCTGCGAGAGGCCAGGAGCGACTTCATCGCGCTCTGGGACGGGGTGGGAGCGACCCTGGACGAAGCATGAGTCGCCGCTCTGCGGGGGCTCCGAGGCCGGGCTTCCTGGTGGCCCCTATCCTGCGCCACCGGATCGAGCCTTCTCAGTGGGCTCGGCTACGGGACGAGTTCCTCGAACTGTACGAGCACCGGAAAGCGACTACAGACCAGAAATCGGCCGACAGGTGGCTCCGACGTGAGTACCGACGCCTTGCATGGCGACTCCTGACGGGGGCGCGTCTGGATGGACCCGCCGCTGCGGCACGGCCGTCTCGGGGCAATCGCTTATCCGGACTCCGGCAGGATATTCATCACAGTCTGAAAGGACTCGCCCGGGCACCGATGTTCACATCGACGATCGTTGCCACCGTCGGACTCGGCATCGGCGGGACGACGCTCGTGTTTGCGATCGTGCATGCGGTCCTCGTTTCGCCCCTGCCGTACCCGGACGGGGAGCGCATGGTGCTCCTTCGCACGGTCCACGGTGAGCAGATGTGGAGCACGTCCATGGCGGACGCGCACGCGCTGTTCGAGACGCCCCCCGAGTCGTTCGAACAGCTCGCGGCGTACTCGAGGGTGACCAGCAGGGTCGCCCAGGGAACGGGCGTGGAGCTGATCAGAACCAAGCAAGTTACGCCCGAGTACTTCCGACTCCTTGGACACGACCTGGTGTCGGGCCGCCACTTCAGTGAGGCGGAAGGCCGTCCCGGAGCGGCGCCCGCTGTGCTCATCACCGAGGGGTTCCGCCGTCGCAGTTTCGCCGCAGATATCGAAGTGCTCGGTCGATCGTTGCTCATCGATGGCCAGCCACGGGTCATCGTGGGCGTGCTACCGGATCGCCTGGGCCCGCTGGACCGGGGGATCGAGATCTTTCCGGCCCTCGTTGTCGAGGTGCCGCCACGGAAGGGCCCCTTCTTCTACCCGATGATCGGGCGGCTTCGAGACGGCGTGGATCCGGACGTTGCCCGGAACCAGTTGGCGGCCGTTTCCGAGCGGATTTTCCCAATCTGGCAAAACTCGTTCACACAGAGGGACGCCGTCCTGGGCTTCATTCCACTCAAAGGCGCGTTGGTAGGCAACGTGGAGCGCACGCTCCTGATGGTGCTGACCGCCGTGGCATTCCTCCTGGTGATCGCGTCCACCAACGCATCGAGTCTTCTGGTGGCTCGGGGGATCACACGTGCTCGCGAGCTAGCGATCCGCGCTGCAATCGGAGCCTCGACTGGGCGGGTCGCCCGGCTGCTGCTTACCGAGGCGTTGGTAATCGCCACTGCCGCCGGCGCGTTCGGCCTCCTGTTGGCGATAGGAGGGCTGGAGGTGGTTCGGCGCTTGGGGGTTGGCCGGCTCCCGCGTGTGGAGGAGGTGGGGCTCGGCCCCACGGCCACCGCCTTCTTCATGATCGTAGCCGTGGGCAGCTGGCTGCTCTTCGGAGTCGTTGCCGGTGTGATCACCGCCCGGAATCGGTCTGCGGACCTCGCCGTCGGTGGCGGTCGATCGACAGCTTCGCGCGGCATGCTCGTCCTGCGACGAGTTCTGGCAGGGGCACAGTTCGCTGTGACCATTCCGTTGCTCGTGGGTGCCGGACTCCTCGTCGTGTCACTCGAGCACGCGCAAAACGAGAGCTTCGGATTCGACCCGGAAGGGCTTGTCTCCATGCTCGTGACGCTGCCACGTGAGAACTACCCGGATCAATCGGACGTGCGTGCGTTCTGGAGGACCACGCTGCCCGAGATCGAGGCAATACCGGGAGTCGAGGTGGCTGGGCTGGCCGACGCGCGGCCGCCGTTGCCGACTGGAGGTGGAAACAACTTCGTCCTCGAGGACCGGCCGGCCGGTCCGGACGTTGCCGCCGTGACCGCTCCGTGGATCACAGCCGACCCGGGCTTCTT
Organism: Gemmatimonadota bacterium; assembly: GCA_029262115.1. GTDB lineage: Bacteria > Gemmatimonadota > Gemmatimonadetes > Longimicrobiales > Gaopeijiaceae > JAJCZZ01. Next base: position 63,409 of record JAJCZZ010000026.1, read on the forward strand.
CCGCACGCTCGGGCTAAGGACGGTCGAGGGGCAGGTATACGATCCGGTCCCGTCAGACACGATGCGTCACGCCGTCGTCGACGAGAGTTGGGTCGCTCGCTTCTATCCAGATGCTTCGCCGCTCGGCAGACGGTTCAGGTCGGGCGGGTGTACTGTGGACGGCTGTCCATGGGACGCGATCGTTGGCGTGGTCCAGGACGTGAAGACGTCCGGCCTCGATGACACGCGGAAGGAGGGCACCATATACTACGACTTCGCCCGCGACAGCTACTGGTCCCTCCGGCTTCACGTCCGGGCGCGAGGGGACGCGCTCGCAGTCGTGCCGGGTGTGCGCCGGGTGGTCGCGGCTCGGGATCAAGGCGTCCCGGTGGGGGAGGTACGGACTGTCGAAGATCTGGCGTCCGAATCCCTCGCGGGTCGTCGCTACACGAGCACCCTGGTCCTGATTCTTGCGGCCACCGCGCTGCTCCTTTCGGTCGTCGGCGTCTATGGCGTGATGGCGTACTACGTGAAGCAACACGTCCGTGATATCGGCATCCGCATCGCACTCGGCGGGGGGCCGACCTCTGCGCTGAACATGGTGCTGAAGCGTGGGATGACCGTGGCCGGTGTGGGCACCTTCGTGGGGCTCTTGGCAACGCCTTTGCTCACCAAACCCCTGGCTGCCCTCCTCTACGGCGTCACGCCCGGAGACCCGTTCGTGATGTCCATCGTGGTCGTAGCCACTCTGCTCGTGGCCCTCGCAGCCACCCTGGTTCCAGGAAGACAGGCGGCGCGCACGGATCCGGCGGTGACCCTCAGGGAGGACTAACTGTCGATTGCTCCAGTGGCGGGAGGCGTGCTGGCCGCGAGTTGCGCTTGCGGGTCAGCTACTGTGCTCGCGCAGGAGAATTCCTCCAGCTCATCGGCTCCTACCGCGACCTGATCCGCGAGTTCGGGGAAGCGGCCGAGGAACTCTATCCGTTTCCCTCAGCTTCTCACGTGACGACGGTCCGGCGCTCGTCGAGAGCCTGGCACGCGAGGGGCGCGCGGAAGAACTCCCCGACGGCTTCGTCGCTCATTCGACCTACTGGCTGGTGCACGGCGAAACCAAGGTCGTCGGAGTCTCGAATCTGCGCCACGAACTCACTCCCTTCCTTCGCCACGAAGGAGGCCATATCGGATACGGCGTGAGGCCGAGTGCTGGAGGGAAGGGTTACGGTACCGAGATCCTCCGCCAAACCCTCTCTCGGGCAGCAGAGTTCGGGCTCGTGCAAGTTCTCATCGCCTGCGATGCAGAGAACGAACGGTCGATCAAGACGATCGTCCGCAACGGTGGCAGGCTCGAGGCGGACAATGTCGCTGCGAGCGACGGCTGTATCACGCATCGCCACTGGATCTACTTCGATCCCGAACGAGCCTGACCAGGGCTGACCGCTCGAAAGCTGCCGTCTCGTAGGCAGAGGGCTGGAAGCGGTCGAACAAGGGTTCCGAACTGCGGATCGGGCGGCGGGTGGCTCTTCCGACCGAAGTTGGCCCCGAGCGCCGGCTCCGCCGAGCCGTGACGGTGGACGGAGGGCTAGGGTGAGCGTGTGTCCTGCGGGTGGCCCGATGCAGTCTCGGGCGCCGGCCACCCCGGTTGACGCCCCAGACCACCCAGTCTAGCTTTTTTGGCTTCACCTTCGCCGACCGGTTCGCGCAGCAGGGACTCCCGTCCCGCCCCGTGAATCGGTCTTATCCAACCCGATCCCGGGATTCGCGCCCACCCATGGGTGCCCCGGCTGCCAGCGCCCGCGCTTCCGCGTGGACGTCGAGACCCCATGACCGAAAAGACGAATCCCGACGCCGAGTCCGAAGGGACGACGGCCGAGGCGGACACCCCCGAAGCCTCCGCCTCCGCTCCCGAGACCGCCGCCTCCGACGCGACCGAGTCCGAGGTAGCCGCCTCCGACGAGACCGAATCCGGGGTCGACGCCGCCGATGTGGCCGCTTCCGATACCGCCGTCAGCGATGATACCGGTGCGGACGATGACGATGAAGACGACGAGGACGACGACGAGGCCAACATCGGCATCGACGCCCTGACCGGTGAAGTCATCGAGCTCGGCGACGACGACGAGGATGACGACGACGACGATTCGCCGGTCAACCTGTCGACGAATCTGGGCATTTCGCCGGAGCTGATCAGCGATCCGTACGGCGAGGAGCCGCTATCGACGTCCCGTGAGGACTTCGAGAAGATGCTGGCCGACTTCGAGTCGGACTTCCAGAGCATCCGCGAGGGCGAAATCGTCATCGCGAAGGTTCTGCGGGTCACTGAAGCCGCCGTCATCCTGGAGTTCGGCTTCAAATCCGAAGGCGCCGTCAACCTCGACGAGTTCAAGGACGTCCCGGTCGAGGGTGAAGAGGTCGAGGTTCTCCTGGAGAGCCTGGAAGACGACGACGGAATCGTTGTCCTGTCCAAAAAGAAGGCCGACTTCCTCCGCGTCTGGGAGAAGATCAAGGAGGCCCACGAGGCCGACCGCCCGGTCAAGGGCACGCTCGTCCGCAAGATCAAGGGCGGCGTGACCGTCGATCTCATGGGGGTCGACGCTTTCCTGCCGGGGTCGCAGATCGCGCTGCGCCGGGTTCCGAACATCGAGGACCTCATCGGCGAGGTATACCGCTTCAAGATCATCAAGCTCAACAAGCGCCGCCGGAACATCGTGGTGTCACGCCGCGTGATCCTCGAGGCCGAGCGCGAGAAGAAGCGCGAGACGCTGGTCAAGGAGCTCCTGGTCGGGCAGGTCCGCGAGGGCATCGTCAAGAACATCACGGACTTCGGTGCCTTCATCGACCTGGGCGGTCTCGACGGACTGCTCCACATCACCGACATGTCGTGGGGCCGGGTGGGTCACCCCTCCGAGGTGGTCGACATTGCGGTCGCGCTCGACGTGAAGGTCCTGGACATCGACTGGAACCGCGAGCGGATCTCGCTGGGGCTGAAGCAGCTCCTGCCGTACCCCTGGACGGACATCGACAAGAAGTACCCGGTCGGTGCGCGGGTCCGCGGGAAGGTCGTCTCGATCACGAACTACGGCGCCTTCGTGGAGCTGGAGAAGGGCGTCGAGGGTCTGGTCCACATCTCCGAGATGAGTTGGACGCGCAACGTCCGGCACCCCTCGAAGGTCGTGGCCATCGGCGAGGAGATCGAAGCCGTGGTCCTGAAGGTGGATCCGGACGACGAGAAGATCTCGCTGGGCATGAAGCAGATCGAGGAGGATCCGTGGCTGGCCCTGCCGGTGAAGTACCCGACCGGCACCAAGCTGGAGGGTGTGGTTCGCAACCTCACGTCCTTCGGTGCGTTCGTGGAGATCGAGCCCGGCATCGACGGTCTGGTCCACGTGTCCGACATGAGCTGGACGAAGCGTGTCGAGCATCCGTCCGAGGTCGTTCAGAAGGGCCAGGAGTTGGATGTCATGGTCCTCGACGTCGACGCCGAGAACAAGCGGATCTCCCTGGGCATCAAGCAGTTGATTGACGATCCGTGGCCCACGATCTCCGATCGCTTGGCCCCGGGGGTCGAGCAGGACGGGACGGTCGTGCGGGTCCAGGACAAGGGTTTCGTGGTCGACCTCGGCGACGACGTGGAAGGCTTCGTACCCTCCTCCCACGCCGGGATCAACGATCCGGACCTGCTGGAGGAGTACTACGGCGAGGGTGACACCACCCCGCTGCGGGTCATCGAGTCGGACGCCGCCAACCGGCGCATCGTGCTGGAGGTGACCGAGTCGCCTGAGCGGAAGTCACAGGAAGAGATTGACGCGCTGCGGCTCGCCCGTGAGGGAGCGAACGACGTCGACGAGGGCGACGACGACGATTCGGACGACGACGCCAAGCCGCGCCGTCCGGCGGTTGCCGAGAAAGTCGAGGCCGAGACGGAAGAGAGTGCCGACGCGGAAGATGACGCGGAAGAGGCGTCGGACAATGACGGTGCGACAGCGGAGGCTGACGACGCCACCGATGACGCGGAAGAGGCGTCGGATGATGACGGTGCGACTGAGGAGGCCGCGGGTGAGGCCGACGAATCCGACGCGGAGGCAGAGGCCGCGACGAAGGAAAGCTGACTTCCCCATGCGTGACAATCGCATGAGGATGCCGGTATGAGGGTGCAGGACGGAACCGCCCGGGCGCACTGTGCGCCCGGGCGGCTTCGTTTGTACCTGAGCGTGGGCCTCCTCGCCACGATAGGGGGGTGCGCCGGAGGTGGCAGCAGCGTGGAGCCGGCCGGGCCGCCTGCGTTGCCCGACCCGGTGGTGATGCGCGGTCGCGTGTCAGCCGGTGAGGACGCACAGGCGGCGGCGCTCTTCCGGGCCGCCCGCGAGGCCTATGGAGAGGGGCGGTTTCCGGAGGCCACCGAGCTGGCACGGGCGGCGGTCGATCGATTCCCCTCGGCCGGTGTGTCCGGTCGCGCGCTCCGCCTCCAGGCTGAGGCTGCCCTCGCGGCGGAGATGTGGCCCGATGCGGCGGCGGCCGCGGCCCGGTATGCGGCTCTACTCGCTCCGGACGATCCGCGCCGACCGGACGTGATGTTGGTGAAGGCGCAGGCCCATTTGGGAGCGGGCGAGGCCGCGCGTGCGCTCGCTCTCACGCTGTCGCTGCCCGCCGACGCGGATGCAGAGCTTCTCCGTGGCGGCAGAGACATAGCACGCGCCGCGGCGGCGGCGTTGCCGGCGGGGACGCTGGTGTCGCTTCTCGAACGGGCGACTCCCGGAAACCCGGCGGTCCCGGTCGTCCAGGCGCGGCTGGCCCAGCGCCTCCGCGAGGCGTTCGAGGACGACGACGCTCGGGCGGCCGCAGAAGCGGCGCTGGAGGCCGGAGCGGTGGGGCCGGATGCGGAAATGGCGCGCACCGTCCTGGACGCGCCCCCACTTCCCCGAGCCCGATCGGTCCGGATCGCCGCCGTGCTCCCGCTCAGCGGCTCGCCCGCACTTCGAAGCTTCGCACGCCAGATCGCGGAAGGAATCGAAGTGGCGGCGGCCACGGCCGGAGAAGACCTGCTGGTCGAGGTGCGATCGGTCGATAACCAGGGCGATACCGAGGAGACCGTCCGGGCGGTGCGGGCGCTGATGGACGGTTCCGTCCTGGGTGCTGTCGGTTTTCTCGAAGATGTGGCTCTGGAGGCCGGGGGCCAGGCGCGAAGCGGGCCACTGGCGCTGATTTCTCCGAGCGCCCGGTCGGAACGGGCCGCGGGAGAGGGCGCGTACTCGCTGGCTGGCGCCGACCCCGCCGGAGCCCGCGCGATCGCGGGCTATGCGGCCACGCGCGGCTACACGAGGGCGGCCATCCTCCACACCACGACCCCCGGCTCGAGCGAGGAGGCCGACGCGTTCGCGGAGGCTCTCCGGGACGGGGGCATCCCGCTGGTGGGGCGCTTCACGTATGCTGCGGGCACTACCTTCTTCCAGGATCAGATTCGAGCGGCCCGCGAGGCGCTCCGACTCGGTGACGCCGGAGCGTTGCCCGCGTCCTCCCGCATTGGTGACACCATCCAGGCCGCCGAACTGCCCCCCGTGGCCCTGTTCGTGCCCATCCCGGCGGAGGATGTGGAGTTCGTGGCCCCGCAGCTCACCTTCTTTGGGCTGGACACGCTCGCCATCGAGGTGCTGGGCACGTCGGGGTGGACCGAAACGGAAGTCCTGAACACGGTGGATTCCCGGCACACGAACGGCGTGGTCGCGACCGCGCCTTGGGGTGCCGGCGTCGGAAGCCCCGGCTTTCGGGCCTTCCGCAGTGCGTACGAGGCGCACTTCCGACGGAGCCTCGTCAGCACCGTGCCCGCACTCGGGTACGATGCCGTACTCGTTCTCCTCCAGGCGATTCGCTCCGGCGCCGACACGCCCGCCCGAGTCGTCCGCGCCCTCGAGCGGATCGAAGCGGTGCAGGGCGCGACCGGGGTCTTCTCGGTCGAAGGCAGCCGGATCGTGCGCCGGCCCGAAGTCGTTCGCATACTCGGCAGAACGACCGTCCCGATTCGTTGACGGTCGGATCTCCCTCCAGCCACATCCCCCGGGACCCGCATGTCGATACACGAGAAGCTCAAACGACTGGAAGAACTCCGAGCCGAATCGGAGCAGGGAGGCGGAGCCAAGCGGGTCGCCGCCCAGCACGAGCGCGGGAAGCTGTCCGCCCGGGAGCGGCTCGACCTCCTCCTCGACGACGGCTCGTTCGTGGAGCTCGACCGCTTCGTCACCCATCGCTCGACCGACTTCGGGCTGGCGGACAAGCAGTTCCTCGGCGACGGGGTCGTGACGGGGTACGGGACCGTCCACGGGCGGCTGGTCTACGTGTTCAGTCAGGACTTCACGGTGTTCGGGGGATCGCTGTCCGAGACCCATGCCGAGAAGATCGTGAAGCTTCAGGATATGGCCCTGAAGAACGGAGCCCCGCTCATCGGGCTGAACGACTCGGGTGGGGCACGCATCCAGGAAGGCGTGGTCAGCCTGGGCGGGTACGCCGACATCTTCCTACGCAACACCATGGCCAGTGGGGTCGTGCCGCAGATCAGCGTCATCCTCGGTCCGTGTGCCGGTGGGGCGGTCTACTCACCCGCCATCACCGACTTCATCTACATGGTGCGTGGGACCAGCTATATGTTCGTGACGGGCCCGAACGTGGTGAAGACCGTGACGCACGAAGATATCGACATGGAAGGGCTGGGCGGGGCGGATGTCCACGCCTCGAAGTCCGGAGTCGCGCATTTCGCCATCGACTCCGAGCCCGAGTGCCTCGCGTCGGTGCGGGACCTCTTCCACTACATCCCGCAGAACAACACGGAGCTTCCACCGTCGCGAGAGGGCGCGGATCCGCACGACCGCCGGGACGAGAAGCTGCTCGAGATCGTGCCGGACAACGCGAACCAACCGTACGACATGCGCGACGTCATCCACACGGTCGTGGACGACGGCACCTTCTACGAGGTGCACGAGCGTTTCGCGGGCAACCTGCTCGTCGGCTTCGCGCACCTCGGGGGCCAGCCGGTGGGGATCGTCGCCAACCAGCCCGCCGTCCTCGCGGGCGTGCTGGATATCGACGCCTCGGATAAGGGCGCGCGTTTCGTGCGCTTCTGCGATGCGTTCAACATCCCGCTCGTCGTGCTCGAGGACGTGCCGGGCTTCCTACCGGGGGTGAGCCAGGAACACGGCGGCATCATCCGGCACGGCGCGAAGCTCCTGTACGCGTTCAGCGAGGCGACGGTCCCGAAGGTGACGGTCATCACCCGCAAGGCGTACGGCGGTGCCTACGACGTCATGAACTCCAAACATATCCGAGGCGACCTCAACTTCGCCTGGCCCCAGGCGGAGATCGCCGTCATGGGCCCGAAGGGCGCCGTTGAGGTGCTCTACCGCAAGGAGATCGCCGAGGCCGACGACCCCAAGGCGGCCGCCGAGGCCCGGATCGAGGAATACCGGGAGATGTTCGCCCACCCCTACATCGCGGCCGCGCGCGGCTTCATCGACGACGTGATCGATCCGAGGGACACGCGCGCCCGGCTGATCAACGGACTCGATATGTTGCGGAACAAGCGGGATCAGAACCCGGCACGGAAGCACGGGAATATTCCGCTGTAGGGGGTGGGTAGCAGCACCCAGCCTCTACCTGAGTCACCCTCGGTCCTGAACGACCTCGGCAATCTCATGGTTCGAAAGCTGGTGGGAGACCATCATGGCCGGGACACCGATCTGGCCTGCCGGTGCGAGGTTTCCGCTGCCTGCCGTCGAGCGGAAGCTACGTCAGCACTCCCCGATCGTGCATTGCCCGGGCGTAGAGCCACAGGCCGAGCGCGACGAGGAAGATCAGCAGCACGAACACGGGCCCTGTCCCCCCCGACGCGTACAGCCCCTGCGAGGCGACGAAGTTGTGGATGCCGGTTGCCGCCATGGCGAGAAGAGAAACCGCGAGGACCGGCACGGCGAAGCGTCTCCTCGACAGAATGAGAACGGCTCCCAGGACGCCTCCCCACACAGCGAGAGCCCAGAACACTTCGAGCCACAACGGCAATCCGTAGAGCAGCTCCAGTTGCTCCGGAGTGAGGCGGCCCGCCTGCGACCCATTTCTTGTCTGCGTCATGAAGAAATCAAAGGCACCCACAGAATTCCAGAGGAGACCCAGGCTCCCGACGAGCCAAAGGTGCCACGGGGCCCGGAGCGCGGTTGGGGCAGCGTCCCCCTTCATCGTTTCTCCTTGAATTTCAATTGGGTCGATGCCTTGTGGGCGTCGTGCCGACGAAGGAGTATGGGGTCCAGCCGATAGGTTCGCACGGTCTTTGCACGCTGTGGCGCCCTGGACCGTCTGACCGGGCAGTAAACGGCACCACTGACGCAGTGAACTCGTGCGGCACCTCCTTGCTTGCACCCCGCACCGGGCATTCGCATCGTCATCGGGAACCATGGTTTCACCGCATCCGGCGCGTCCCACGGGATGCGCGCCGAGATAAACGCGTAGGGGAGGGCAGCCTATGAGCTTGAAGCGAACACACGGTCCGGCGCGATCCGTCGCGGTCCTCCTGGCCGTTTCCGCCTGCGCGGAAGCCCCTGCGCCCGAAGCCGTCAACCGCTACACACTGGGCGATACCGTGGTGGTCGAAAACCTCCTGCCCGTCGTGCCGGACACGCTGATTCCACGGGAGGTCGCGCGGTACGGCGCAGCGGACGGGGCGGTGGAGTATCTCATGGACGATATCTTCGCTCTTGCTGTAGATGTGAGCGGGTCCGTGTACGTGCACGACCGCGGAGGTGGCATCCGGCAGTTCAGGGCGGACGGTACGTTCGATCGTTGGGTCGCGTCGGAAGGGAAGGGACCCGCCGAGGTGGGGCATATCTCGGGAATGGAGGCGTCTCCGAACGGGCGTCTCGCTGTACTCGATCTTGGGAACCGCCGCGTTTCCGTGTTCAGAGAGGGGGTCGACGCATGGAGCACCCGTATGCCCGAGGGCCGTCCTCTTTACAAAGACGGCTCGATCGTCTTCGCCACCGACGGCTCGCTCTGGGTGGGGATGAACCCGGTGCTCCCAGGTAGCGGGAGCATCGGACACCCCCGACCGGTGTTCACCCGCGTCGTACCCTCGGGTCAGTTCGCCGACACGCTCTTCACACCCGCGAGTCTCGCGCACCATTGCCTAACCGAGTCCTCCGCGACGTACTCCGCCGGCTTCTGGCAGGACACCCGCGAGCCGTTCGTGCCCATGGTGAAGTGGGCGCTCGCGCCGGATGGCGCGTTCATCGCCGGGTGTAACGCGACCTATCGCTATTACGTGTTCAGACCGGACGGGCTCAGTCATGCGCGTCGCGCGTGCTCGCCGTCCCATCGAAGTCACCGACGAGGAACGGGCCTTCCGCGCCGCGATGCCGGTGCCGAAGGCGGACAGGACTCTCCCCGCCTATGTCAAGCTCTCCGCGCCAGCCGACGGACGCATCTGGGTCTGGCCGACGCAGCCGAACATCGAGGTCCCCTTGGAGCCCGAGGTCGCCGAGCGGTTCGGAGTCACGCATACCTGGGTCCTTCCATCCGACGGCGCCTTCGACGTCTTCAGCGCCGACGGTCGCTGGCTCGCGGTCGTGAAGCTCCCCGAGGGCGCTCGGTACAGTGGTTTTCCCACCGAGCCCGGCGTCGTGATCCGCGGCGACACGATCTGGGCGGTCGAGCAGGACGAACTGGACGTCCAAACGGTGGTGCGGTACGAGGTACCCCGACTGCCTGCAGGCGCCTGAGAGACCTTCCGTCAGGGGTCGGCGAGGGCACCGTCCGTGTCGGTTCAAACCTCAGGCTCTACTCCTTGACCCACATGAAGAACGCCCCGGCCGGCACGGTCAGCGTCTGCCGCCCGCCCCCCAGCTCGGCCCTCGCCTCGCCCACCCCTGCCGGGTCGGCCTCCCCCTCGTTCGTCACCTGGCACCAGATCCCATCGGGCAGTTCGACCGGAACGTCGGCGTCCACGCCGCCGTTGTTCGCCAACACCAGCACCCGCTCCCCCACGACGTACCCGAGCAGGTGCGGGTCGTCGGGAGTAATCCACCGGTAGTGACCGGGCGGCACGTCCGCCACCCGGAAGACCGCGCCCGCCTCGGAGGCGCGGATTCGGGCCAGTCCCCGCCACCAATCCCGCATGGCACGGGCGTCCGAACCGGGGGCCAGGCTGTCCCACAGAAAGCGGTTGGGCGCCCGCAGGTTGTAGGTGTCCTGCCGGCCCTTGAAGGCGACCACGCCTCCGTCCACCTCCCGCTCGAATTCGGCGTGAGGCGCCAGACCCTTCGAACGGAGCATCTCCGTGCCGCCGTTGATGACGATCGGGCCGACCGACGTGAAGAGCAGGCCGGCGGCGCGACGCACGGCCCCCAGGTCCACCCCGTCCAGCCCGTTGTGACCTGGGTGAAGGGCATACCGGTCGGCGAGGGTCCAGTTGTCGTGGATGTCCAGGTAGGAGATCCCTGCCGTGGAGAGCGGCTCTTCCGGGTAGTTGTTGGCGAGGGCGCGCATTGTGGCGTGCCGCCGGGTGGTGTCTCCACCCGCCCATCCCCGTTGATGGATGTGGAACGGGCTGCCCTTGAAGGCGTTACGCGCATCGTCCTGAAAAAAGGTGATGGGCGCATCGGACTTGTACCAACTCCACGCAGAGTTGGCGCGCACATCGGGGTCGGACGGCGGGATCCAGGGCTCTCCGTAGATGATCAGGTCGGCCGGGAGCTCGGCCTTCACGCGCAGGAGCGTCTGCTTGTCGATCTGCCCGGCCAGATCCATCCGAAAGCCGTCGACGCCCAGTGACTCGACCCAGTGCCGGAGCTGGTCGAGGAGCCAGCGCTGGACCATGGGGCGATCCTCCGTCTTGACCTCGTTGCCGAAGGGTCCGATGTGCTCGAGCGTCTGGGACGTGCGGTAGTAGTAAGGAAGATCGAGAACGTTGAAGTTCAGAAGGTCGTGGCGCCCGTCCATGTTCTCGCCGGTATGGTTTGGCACGACGTCGATGATGACCGCGATGCCGCGCGCATGGAACGCCGCCACAACGGTGCGGAATGCGTCGCGCTCCGCCCCCGGCTCGGAGCCACGGGGGCGGTAGCGGCTCTCGACGGCGAAGGCGTGTGTGGTGCGATACCCCCACTGGTAGTCCTCTTGGTCGATCGCCATCTGCTGCGCGAAGGGCACGTCGGCGAACACAGCTCGCCACGCCGCGTCCGGATAGTGGAAGAACTCCTGCACGGGCATGAGGTGAACCACATTGATGCCCAGCTCCGCCAGGTAGTCGAAGCCGATCGGCTCGCCTTGGGCATTCCGCAGACCGGGCTCCGCAAAGGCGGCCAGGGTGCCCGCCTGGTCCGACGGCAGGAGGTCGGTGAAGTCCTGCACGTGGACTTCGTACGCCACGACGTCTTCCATGGCCGGGCGACCGCCGGCCAGAGGGGGTGGGGCAGGGCCGTCCCGCCAGACCCGGGACCTGCCGAGCGCATCGTCCTGGACGAGCGCGTAGGGATCGGAGACATGGACCGGATGGGTCTCGAAGAAGTAGTTGCCGGGATCTTCGGGCCCGTGGACGGTGAAGTCGTACCAGGCGCCGTGCAGGTCTCGGTCGAACGAAGCTTCCCACACGCCGTCTCCGTCCTTCCTCATCTCGACCTGCGCGCCGGGCTCGGCGTCGTCACTGTCGTCGTAGAGAAAGAGCCGCACGGCATGGGCCCGGGGTGCGAAGACCCGAACCGTGGTCGTCGACCCATCGGGACTGACCCGTGCGCCCAACGGCTTCGTCGAATCGAACGTGCGGAAGATCGGATCGCGCCGAACGAGGGCGCGGAGGTTCAGCTCGGGGATCTCCAGGTAGTGGACGCGCAGGGGGTCCAACGGCTCGGCGGGGCGGAGCACCGTGGGAGCCACGCCGACCGTTGTGGAGCCCGTGCGCGGGAGCCCCCCCGGTGCCGGATCCGATGGCCCCCCCGACGCCGGGTCCACCTGGCCCGGCATGATCGCCTCAACCGCGATCTCACGGCCGTGCCCGTCGGTCAGCCGGTAGGCTTCCGCCTGATCCGGCGGCGTAGCTCCTGACAACGAGAACCGAACCTCGGTCGGTCCATGAATCTCCGCACGTAGTCGCGGCACTAGCGGCCCTCGGTCGGGTCGGGCGAGTCGGGGGTACCCGTGCTCCCGCCGACACGCTCCCTCGCGTCTCGCAGCAGCCGAAAACGAGCGTCCACGTCGGGCCGGCTCAGGAGCTCCTCCAGGGGCGCCCGCAGGGGGCGCTGCCAGTTGGGTCGGTCCGACGATCGGGTGCCCGGCAGATTCACCTGATCCTCCTCCAGCCAGAAGTCCTCGAGCCAGACCAGGATCAGCGGACTGTCCGACCCTCCCAACCAGCACAGCACCTTCTCCAGGTACTCCCCCGGCCGCTCGGGACTCGTCCCCAGGGTCCGCGCCAGATTCCAGACCTCGTCGCGCCGCGCCGCGTGCGCCGCGGGCGCTTCTTCCGCGGCGAGCAGTCCGCACTCCACCCGCGCGTCGATGTCCGCCCCACGTGTCCATCCGGCGAAGGTGGCCGTGTCGTGGGTCCCGACCAAGCCGACCGAGTTCGAGTCGGGCGGCCGGGGCTCCGGGTCGCTCGCGGCGAAGAGAGTGAGGTGCATCCCCCGGATTCCGTGCCGTGGCAGCGCGGCGGATATCTCCGGAGGCACGACACCGAGGTTTTCTCCCACGATCTCACACTCACAACGGTGGGACTCCAGGACGAGGACGGCGAACAGCTCCTCGGTCGGGTAGGACACGTACGTCCCCTGGTGGAGATCCAGGCCGTGGGGGATCCAGTAGAGCCGGGTCAGCGCCATCACGTGGTCGACGCGCAGCACACCGGACACGCGCGCCTGGTGGGCGATGGCTTCCTTGAAGTACCGGTGGCCCTCTCGGCGGGAGGCCTCCGGATCCACCGGGTGGAAGCCCCAGTCCTGTCCGGACGGGAAGCCCGGGTCGGGAGGCGCACCCACCGACACTCGGTCTGCGAAGAGGTCGGGACGCGACCACGTATCGAAGCCGTCCGGGTGCACGCCCACCGCCAGGTCCAGGCCGAGCCGGACGCCCGTCCCCTCCATACGACCCACCGTTTCCGCCAGCTGTCGCCGCACCGCGACCTGGCACTTCCGGTGGAAGGCTTCCTCGGCCGCGTCCACCTGGCGGTCCGAAAGGCGCCCGTTCCGCGCGGCCGCGGGCCATTGGCGCCAGTTCCTCCCCAGGCGCACCTGCGCACCGCGAAAACGCGCGTACGCCGCGAGCTCGGTGTCCACCTCGGAGGGATCCGGGTCCGAAACGGCGGCCAGGCGAGCTCTCACCTCGGCATGCGCCGCGGCCACGTCGATTCGTTGGGGGCGCGCCACGGGCGCGTGCCCCCCTTCCAGATCCAGAATCAACTCCGACCAGAACAGCCGGCTGACCGGCGAGTAGGGGCTCGGCTCCGGGTCGTCCGCGTCGTTGAAGGTGGGGAGTAGTGGCAGAACGGTGACGACGTCCGCGCCGAGGGCGCTCATGCGGCCCGAGAGGTACTCCAGGTCCCGGAGATCGCCTACAGATCGGCTACGGCGTGTCCGAAGGGCCGCCAGATGCGTGCACACGCCCCACGACGGGGGCCGTCCCGGGGAGTCGGGCCGCCGCCAGGAGCGCATGGGTGACGCAATGACGTGAGCCTCCATTTCGGCCTCGTCGTCGACTTCGACGACCAGCCGGTGGTAGCCGAAAGGGAGCGGGGCGTCGGTCCGGACATGGGATCCTTCCGTGGTCAACGCGCATGCCCCACCGTCCTCGAGCTCGACTCGGGCGCGGAGCGCGGCCCCAGTCCGCAGTTCCAAGTTGAGGTGCCCGTGCCAGGCGACCACCACAGGCGGCAGTCTCTCCGCCGCCTTGCGTGCCCGCACCGCCCGGAGCGCGTCCGGCGCGTCGGCCAGACGCTCCATCGGCGCGCCCAACGCCCGGCACACCCGCAGCAGCGACTCCGGGCCGGGATCGACTGCCCGTCCGAGCCCGTCCACGTAGTGCGCGTGAACGCCGAGTTCGACGGCAAGCGCCGAGAGTACTTCTGTGTCCGGCACCACTACGGGGTCCCAGCCCCCTCGCGGACCGTGCCTGCCCGTTGGTAGACGGCCTGATACTGGATGACCGAAGCTTCCCAGGAGAAGTCGCGATGCATGGCGTCGCGCATGGCTTCCTGGAGCTGCGCGCGATCCGCCCACGCCACCCGGGCCCGCTCCACGGTCTCGGCAAATGCTTCAGGCGAGTACTCGTCGAAGAGAAAGCCTGATACCCCGTCCTCCACGGTGTCCGCCAACCCGCCGACGCGGCGGGCCACAGGGAGAGCGCCGTACCGCTGGGCCCGCATCTGGGTGAGCCCGCACGGCTCGTAGAGCGAGGGCATGACGAGGAAGTCGGCACCGGCCAGGAGGCGGTGCTCCCGCGACTCCGAGAAATCGAAACACGTGGCCACCCGCCTGGGATGGCGCCGGGCAAGGTCGCTCAGCGCCCGGCGGTACCGCTCCTCTCCTTCGCCCAGGAAGATCCACTGCATCCCCTGCTCACCCACGATCCCCGACGCCAGGATGATGTCGAAACCTTTCTGCCTGGCCAGCCGGGCCGTCATCGCGAAGATCGGCACGTCCGGCTCATGGGGCAGCGCGTACTCGTTCCGGAGCGCCTCGCGATCGTCCCGTCGCCCCGTCAGGTCCTCGGCGTCGTAGCGGGCGGCGATTTCCGGGTCATGCGACGGATCCCAGACGCGGTAGTCGATGCCGTTCAGGATGCCGACGAGGCGATCTCCGAGTGCCGCGAACATGGGGTCCAGACCGGACCCGCCCATGTCGGTGCACAACTCATCGGCATGGGTGGGGCTCACGGTGGTGACGATGTCGGAGTATACGAGTGCCCCCTTGAGGAAGTTGGCGCGCCCCTTCCATTCGAGACGCCCGTCCTGCGGTAGCCCCAGATCCCCGAGGATGCTCAGGTCGTACTCGCCCTGGTAGCCCACGTTGTGGACCGTGAGGACAATCGGTACCTGGGAGTACCACGGATCGTCCGCGAGTTCGGTGCGGAGTTGGGCAGCCGACGGAGCGGCGTGCCAGTCGTGCACGTGGAGTACCGGAGGATCCCGTGAGAGGGCAGGCAGAAGTTCCAGCACAGCCCGGGCGTAGACCACAAATCGCAGGGGGTTGTCGGCGAAGTCGCCGAGGTGATCGCCGTACAGTCCGGCCCGATCGAAGAGTGGGTCGCACTCGACGAAGTGCACGTCCGCGGCGTCGGTCGTCCCCGTGGCGGTGAAGATGCGAACGGTGTGATGGTGACGTCCCACCGATACGGGGAAGGGGTCTGTCCTGGGCTCGAGTTCGAAGCGTTCTCGGATCCCCCGGTAGAGGGGGATGACGATGTGGGTGGGAAAGCCCGCGAGCGCCTGGTGCTGCGCAATGCCGCGCACGGCTTCGCCCAGCCCCCCGCTCCGTGCGTAGGGCCAGCACTCGCTGACTGCGTGGACCACCACCTCCCGCTCTCCCCGGTCCTGGGCTCGGGGTATTCCAACCGGCACGTGGACTCCCTCCGTGACCAAACTATGTTCCTGTCGTCGAACTCCGTTCTTCCGCTGCAACAGAACCTCTGCGACCCGCTTCCGCGAGTCTTCCGATGACCAGCTTCACCGAACTCGCGCGCGGGCAGTGCCGCGACCCGTTCTCCTTCCTTGGGATTCACCCTGTGGAGGACGGCTGGGAGGTACGCGTCTTCCTTCCGTGGGCGCGGAAGGTGGAACTGATCGTGGAAGAGGGCCGCCGGCCCATGCGGCGCTCGCGTTCGGGGGCGGGAGGCTGGAGCGCCGTCCTGGCGGTCGACGCTCACGCGCGGGGCAGCACCGAAGCCCCCGCGTACCGGCTCGCGGTGACGGACCCGAAGGGCACCGAGTGGGAGAGGGACGACCCATACCGCTTCCCGCCTTCGATGGACGTGGAGCGGATCAGGGGCTTCCTGATGGGCCGGGAGCGGCGGGCGCACCAGTTCATGGGTGCCCATCCCCACGCCGTCGGCCCTTTGGAGGGCACACGCTTCGCCGTCTGGGCCCCGAATGCCCGGGCCGTCCATGTCGTGGGAGACATGAACGGGTGGGATGGCCGCTGCACGCCGATGGGGGCGCGAGGTGACACCGGCGTCTGGGAGATCTTCCTTCCCGGTGTCGGCCCCGGGGCCCGGTACAAGTATCGGATCGTCACGACCGACGGGCACCGGGTGGAGAAGTCGGATCCCTTCGGGCGTGCGGCGGAGGTCCGCCCGGCCCAGGCCTCGGCGGTGGCGGGACCCACGAGCCACGTATGGGGGGATCACGGGTGGATGGAGTCGCGCGCGGAGCGGCACGCGGACGGCGCACCGATGTCCGTCTACGAGGTCCACGCCGGCTCGTGGCGTCGTCACGAGGACGGTAGTTGGCTCGGGTACCGGGAACTGGCGGATACCATCCTGCCGTACGTGAAGGAGCTCGGATTCACCCATGTCGAGTTTCTTCCTCTCGCCGAACACCCGCTCGACCAGAGCTGGGGCTATCAGCCGGTCGGGTTCTTTGCGCCGACGTCCCGCTTCGGTACGCCCGACGACCTTCGCTACCTGGTGGGGCAGGCGCACGAGATGGACCTCGGGGTTCTTCTCGACTGGGTGCCCGGCCACTTCGCGGCCGACGCGCATGGATTAGCCCGCTTCGATGGTATGCCGCTTTTCGAGCCGGAAGACGCTCAGAAGGCGCTGCACCCCGATTGGGGCACGGTGACGTTCGATTTCGCCCGCCCGGAGGTGCGCTCCTTCCTGATTTCGTCCGCGCTCTACTGGCTGGAGGAGTTCCATATCGATGGCCTCCGGGTCGACGCGGTGGCCTCCATGCTCCATCTGGATTATTCGAGGGGTCCGGGCCAGTGGACGCCGAACCGCGAGGGTGGCAACATCGACCTCGATGCGGTGGACGTCCTTCGTGCCGTGAACGACGCCGTCCATGAGGAAGTGCCCGGAGCGTCGATCGTGGCCGAGGAGTCGACGGCGTGGGACGGAGTGACCCGTTCCACCGAGCACGGGGGACTGGGCTTCGACCTGAAGTGGAGTCTGGGGTGGATGAACGACACGCTCGGCTTCATGCAGACGAGTCCGGACGAGCGTATCAACCGATACGAGGCGCTGAAGCTGCCCATGTCCTATGCTTGGAGCGAGCGGTTCCTCCTTCCGCTCTCCCATGACGAGGTGGTCCACGGGAAGCGCTCGCTCATCGGCCGGATGCCCGGCACGGACCAGGAGAGGTTGGCCAACCTCCGCCTGCTGCTGGCGTGGCAGTGGATGCACCCTGGAAAGAAGCTCCTCTTCATGGGCGGTGAGCTCGGGCAACCCACGGAATGGAGCGTGGACGGGCAGGTCGACTGGTCGCTGGAGTCCGACCCCGGTCACGACCGACTGCGGCACCTCGTTCGTGACCTGAACCAGGAGATGCGGGGCCGCTCGGCGTTGCATGCGTTGGATCATCGGCCCGAAGGCTTCGGGTGGCTCATCTCCGATCGACCGGAGGAGGGGCTTCTCGCGTTCGTGCGGTGGGCCCCCGAGCGAAGGGATCCTCTGGTGGTGGTGGCGAACTTCGGCGCTCATCTCCAGGAAGATCTACCGGTCCCGGTGCCCCATGCCGGCGTGTGGCGAACCGTTCTCGACACGGACGATCCAACCTATGGTGGAAGCGGCCGCGCGATGGCCGCCGAAACGCCCGCCCGTGCGGAGGCGCTCGGTGGGTGGGACCACCACGTCCGACTTCGCGTTCCCGCGCTGTCGCTCCTCGCGCTGGCGCCCGACTGACCTACCGGCTGCGGCCGGCCATTCCGTCGGTGGGCCGCGCCTCAGCCAACAGGGCGCCCGACCGGCTCCGCGACGAATTCCGGCATGATGGGCGGGTCGTCCCCGTCGCGCTCGCCGCGAAGCGCCGGCGCGTAGTACCGGTTCGCGTAGTCCCGAACCATCCGTCCTGTGGTGAAGAAGCGTCCGGCCACGATTATCGACTGCTTCATCCAGCGCACCCACTCACGGGGCACGCCGTCGCGGTCGCGCTCGTAGTACATCGGCACGACTTCACGCTCCAGGATCTCGAACACCGCCCGGTGGTCGGCCGCGTCGACCTCTTCGGGTGATCCGTCGACCAACGGAAGCGCCCATCCGTTGTCGCCTGCGAAGCCCTCCGCCCACCAGCCGTCGACGGTGCTGATCTGCGGCACACCATTGAGCGCGGCTTTCATGCCACTGGTGCCGGACGCCTCCTTGGGAACCCGGGGCAGGTTCAGCCACACATCCACTCCCTGGACCAGGCGATGGGCGACGTGGAGATCGTAGTCTTCGACGAACGCGACGCGCCCCGCGAAGCGTGGATCGCGCGTGGCGTGCCATACGCGCTGGAGGACCCGCTTGCCCTCATCGTCGGCGGGGTGAGCCTTGCCGGCGAAGACCAACTGCACCGGACGGCTCGAGTGCGTCAGGAGGAGTCGGAGGCGTTCCTCGTCGCGGAAGAGGAGATCGCCCCGCTTGTAGGTCGCGAACCGACGGGCGAAGCCGATGGTCAGCGGCTCGGGGCTCAGAAAGATGCCGGCCCCGACCAGGTGGGAGGCCTCCCGGCCGAGCACGGTCCAGCGCCGCCGCGCCTGCTCCCGGCAGAACGCCAGTAGAGCGGTCTTCAACCGCCCATGGATCCTCCACACGTCCTCGTCGGAGAGGTCCTCCACGCGATCCCACGCGTCCGGCTCCTGGAGGACGGACTCCCAGCGGGGCCCGAACGCCTGGTCCAGACATCCCATGAAGTGATGGGACATCCACGACCCGAGATGCACCCCGTTGGTCACCGAGCCGATCGGCACGTGCGATGCCTCACGCCCCGGCCACATTCCTTTCCAGATCTCCTGAGACACATCACCGTGGAGGCGGGACACCCCGTTCACGTGGCGGGCGAGACGGATGGCCGCCCCGGTCATGTGGAAGGCACCGGACGTGTCGCCCGCATGCGCCCCGATGGCCCGGAACGAAGGCTCATCGATTCCGAGCCCCTCGTGGTAGTCCCCGCACACCGCCTGCATGAGGTCGGGCGAGAACACGTCGTGGCCGGCCGGAACGGGGGTGTGGGTCGTAAAGATCGTGCGGGCCCTTACCTGCGCCACGGCCTCGCCGAGCGGTGTGCCGGCCGCGACGGCCTCACGTACACGCTCCACCATCATAAAAGACGCGTGGCCCTCGTTCGCGTGCCACGCACCGGGATCGACGCCGAGATTCCGCAGGATGCGCACACCGCCCACGCCGAGAAGCCACTCCTGCTTCAGGCGATACTCGCCGCCGCCGCCGTAGAGCGTGTACGTGAGCTCACGATCATCCGGGTGGTTCTCCTCCAGATCGGTATCCAACAGGCAGAGGCGTGTCGATCCTGCGAGGAGCCGCCAGGCGCCGATGCTCACGTCCCGCCCGCCGCAGCGGAGCGTCGTGAGCCGATAGGATCCGTCCGGCCCGGCCAGGCGCTCGAGGGGCATGTTCGCATGGTCGAACTCCACAGCCGCGTTCTCCTGCCACCCATCGAGGTTCACGCGCTGGTCGAAGTAGCCTCGGGAGTACAGGAGCCCGACGCCGACGAACGGAATTCCGAGATCCGATGCCGACTTGCAGTGATCGCCCGCCAACACACCCAACCCGCCCGAGTAGATGGGGATGGAGTTGTGCAGGCCGAACTCGGCGCAGAAGTACGCCACCGGGCGCTCCCCCAGGTCGGGAAACGCCTCGCCGAACCATCGTCCCCCGGTCTCACGCGCTGCGTGGAACGACGTCATGACCTGATCGTAGCCCGCGAGGAACTCCTCGTTCTCGGAAAGGAAGGCCAGTCGGGCCGGCTCGGTCTGCTTGAGGAGTGCCACCGGGTTGTGGCGTGTGGCGGACCACAGCGCGGGGTCGATCACGCGGAGGAGCGTGCGCGCGTCCCGGTCCCAGCGCCACCAGAGGTTCAGCGCGAGGTCGCGCAGACCTTCGATGCGGGCCGGGAGGTAGTGGATCTTGGCGATATCGGACATGGAACGCGACCGTGCACGCGGTTGGAAGACATCAGAAGTCAGCCGTACAATGTGCCAGCCGATCGGTCGGAAGTGAACCTGTGGGCCCGGTCTGTCCGCCGGACTCGACACCGGTCGAGCCGACGTGGGCCGTGCCGTCCAGGATCTGGTGAGCAACGGGATCAAGTACGCCGAAACGCGGATCGAGGTGCGGGGCGGTCAGGACGAGGGCGAGTGGTGGATTTCCGTCACGGACGACGGGCCCGGGATCCGGCCGGAGGATCACGACCGGATCTGGAAGGTGTTCGAAAAGCTGGGACCCGGCCGGCACGCTCCCTACGGGGCGGAGGCCACCTCTCGGAGAAGCCCGGCCAGACCGGCGGGGGAGCCGGTGGACGTGTAGACCACGGTCCCGTCGGCGCGAACCACGTACACGAGCGCCGCGTGCACGACATCACCTGTGCGCTGATCCCGTACCCCACCCGTGCCCCACTCCGCCAGAACCGCCTGGACGCGCTCCACCTCGCCACTGAGCGCCAGGTCCACCGGTCCCAGACCCCAGGATGCCGCCATCGCGGGCAGGCGGAGGGGCGTGTCGCGCCACGGGTCGAGTGTGATCACCACCACCGAGGCGTCGACGTGCGGGGAAACAGAATCGCGCGCGGCCAGCGCGCCCTGCACGACGAGCGGGCAGACCGTCTCGCAGTGCGCGAAGGCGAACGTCACGAGAGCGGGGCGTCCTCCCAGCAAGCTGGGCGAGAACGCCCGACCGTGCTGATCGACCAGCCCGGCCAGCCCCGGCCAGGGGCGATCCAGCCGGCGGACCGAGGGCGCGGCCCCTGTCGCGTCGTGGGGAGCGGGTCGTGCGGAGAGCACCCGCGCGCCCGCACCAGCCGCCCCGAGGGCGATCCCAACCACCGCGATTGCTGCCGCACCGCGCCCGCCGGGCGTCGCGGTGAACCGGACCAGCGCGTCGCGGGTGCGGCGACCCCACCCCACGAGGAGGAGGGCGAGCATGCCCAGCGGTTGGCCGACGAGGAGAACCCACCCCGAGGCGTCCGGGAGGCCGCCATCCGTAGCGTTGAAGCACACGTAGCGGGCCCGCTCCAGCCAGGCCGGTGCCTCGGAGGGGAGGGGCCAGAGCGCAAAGGCCCACCACAGCGCCGTCACCGCCAGGAGCACGAAGAGCACGACCACCGGAAAGTGGTCCTTCGGGCCAAGCCCGGGGCCCGGTTCCACCCTCCCTATCCCACCTTCCACACGAAGGAGAGGAGCTTCCAGTTCACGAAGTAGTACACGACGAACGCGGCCATGAAGATCGAGACGAGGATCATCGTTCCCGGCATCTGTCCCAGTCGCCCATGCTCTTCGAGTTCCACGTCTTCCGTGGGGAGTTCCAGGAAGGGGCGCGTGTACACGCCCGGGGGGACAGATCCCTCGAGCGCCGCCTCGCTGAAGTCCTGGCCCAGTGGCTTACCAAAGAAGACAGAGGTGACCGTGATGAGGATGTACATCCCCCCTCCGACGGCCCCGATCAGGCCACCGATGGCCATGACCCCGATGACCAGATCCACCGCCGGGGAGTAGGCCAGCTCGAACGGCGCATCCGGGAAGGTGATGTCCCAGTGCCGGCGCGGGACGCCGAAGCTCCCCGCGAAGGTCATGGCCATCGAGAAGATCAACATCCCGATGCTGAACACGTACGGTTGCCAGCGCGCGAGCCCGTAGAAGGCTACACGCTTCCGAAAGATCAGGGGGATGACGTAGTAGGTGATTCCCATGAACGCCATGGCGGTTCCACTCACCACGGTGGCGTGGAAATGGCCGGGGATCCTGAGCGTGTTGTGCGCGATGATGTTGATCTGCTCGGTCCCGAACGTCACGCCCGTGATCCCGCCCACGAATCCGAACACCACCACGGACAGCACGAGGGCGCTGAAGCCGGGGTCACCCCACGGAGCACGCCGCAACCAACCGAAGATGCCCTGGGTGAAGCCGCGCAGTCGCATGCCCATCTCGACCCCGGCGGGCACCGTGAAGCCGTGAAGCATGGAGGCCATGACGGCCATGTACATGAAATACGAGGTGTTGACCACCTTCCAGGTCGGGCCGAAGCCCGGGTCCACCAGGAGGTGGTGCGCCGAGGCCATGGAGATGAAGGCGATGTAGAGCACGAAGGCGGTGCGGCTGATCTTTTCGTTGACTACCACGGCCCCCACGCTCAGCGCCCCGAGCAGGTACCAGATGGACACCATCGCGGCGACGTTGATCTGCTGTGACGAGTGGCCGAGCCCCCACCAGACCAGGCGGTAGATCTGTGGGTCGACATCCATGAGACCCAGGGACCACAGGTAGGTCGGGATGTAGATGGCCGCACCGTGCACGAGCGTGATGACGGCGATGATGGCCGCCGTGAGCGCCCCGAAGGTGACGAGCGGCACCGATCCTTCGTAGGTCCGCTCCCGGCGGGCGACCACGAGGGTGGCGAAGAAGATCCCCACCACGACGAGAGCGCCCACGGCGAACAGGATGACCCCCAGGTAGAACGGCGGGTCTGCGCGTAGGGGGACGTACGACGTGAAGAGCACGTCCGCCCGCCCGGAAATCATCATCCACTCCACCATGCCGGCCCCCACCACCATGAGGGCGAACCCCACCCAACCCAGCCGTGGGGCGGCGACCCGGCAGTTCAAGAGCACGGCCGACGCGAAGTACAGCACCGCCATCTCGAAGAACAGGATGAAGAAGATCAGCATGTTCATCCCGTGGATCGTCAGGACGCGGTAGAACCACACCGCGTCGAGGAGATGCACGGCCTGCCAGCGCGTGAGCAGCACCAGGATCGCGGCAATCCCACCGATCAGGAGCGCGACCGTCGCCACGACGGCGTTCGCTTTGATGAGTGCGTCGGCGCTGCGGTGAACCGAGAGGCCGGTGCTGGGGCAGGTCCGGAACAGGCTCGATGCAGGGGAGGTGGAAGCGGTAGCGTCGGCGCTACCGGAGGCGACGGGGCTCATGACTCACCTCCGGGGACGGCCGCTTCCGGGACCGCGGAGCCGACCTGGGTTCCCGGCGGATCGACGATGATGCGGCCCAGCATGGCGTGGTGGCCTACCCCGCAGAACTCATTGCAGACCACGCGGAAGTCACCCGCCTCGGTCGGGGTGATGCTCAAGGCGTAGTCGTATCCAGGCACCACCTGGAAGTTCACGTTGAAGGGGTAGAGGTTGAAGCCGTGGTTCACGTCCACCGAAGAAAGGTGGAGCGTGTATTCCGCGTCCTGCTGGAGACGCAACACGGGATACCAGAGCCACATCTGTCCCATCAGGTAGATATCGCTTCCGGGCGGAGGCGCGACGATAGGGATGCCCGACGCCTCACCCACCCGGTACTCCTCGACGAATTCCGTGACCCGAGCACGGAATGCCTCGGGCTCTACACGGGCCCGTGTCCCCGAGGGGTTCTGCCCCCCTTTGAGGTGCCAGAAGGGCATCATGGCGAAGAGGACCATGCACCATACGAAAGCTACGGTGGCCCAGATCTTCTCTGATCGGTGCGCCGGCTTCCACCAGCCGGCCAGGGGCGACGTCACGCCGGTCGTGTGCATGGCCATCTCCTCAGGGCAGGGTGGCCTGGGGCAGGCTCATCACTTCCCAGATGCCCCAGAAGGTAAATAGAACGAGCATGACTCCGAGCCCGATGGCGAGGAGCACGAACGGGCTGTCGTAGAGGCGCTGCAAGAAGGGCTCGGGCGGCGGTGACGGCGGCCGGGGGTCGGGGGCGTTCATCGGAAGTGACGGTTCTCCATCCCTTGTGTCGTCCAGTGGCTCTTGCCACACTGGTATTCCTCATGATGATATGATCAATACATCACGCGCAAGGAGCCATCCGCCCTTTTCATGCGTCGTCTCATAGGGGTTGCCCGGAGGCTGACTCGCGCGGGGCTGGCACGTCTCGACCGGGCGTTCAACGGCCTCTACACGGCCCGTTTCAACCCGATCTACCACTCCGGTGCGCTCGTGGTGGTCTCGTTGGTGGTATTGCTGGTGAGTGGCCTCTACTTGTTGCTCTTCTATCGGATTGGGGCGCCCTATGCGTCCGTAGAAGGCCTCGCCGACCAAGCCTGGGCCGGACGCTGGATCCGATCGCTCCACCGCTACGTGTCGGACCTGGCCATCGTGGCCGCGTTGGTGCACGCCCTTCGCATGTTCGCGCAGGGACGTTCCTGGGGACCCCGGGCCCTGGCCTGGGTGTCGGGCCTGGCACTCCTTTTTGTGCTCTACGTGTGTGGGTGGACCGGATACGTGATGGTCTGGGACGCTCAGGCCCATGTACTCGCCGCGGAGGGCGCGCGCCTCTTCGACGTCCTGCCGATCTTCAGTGAGCCCATCGGCCGGGCGTTTGTCGGCGACCAACCGGTGCCCGCGGCGTTCTTCTTCCTCAACCTCTTCGCACATGTGGCGCTCCCGGTGGGGGTCGCCCTCATTCTGTGGATCCACGTCTCCAGGTTGGCGCGTACGTACCTGCTGCCGCCCCGCCCCCTCCTGTGGATGACGGTAGGCCTGTTCACTGCGGTGGCGGTCCTGTGGCCCGTGGGCATGGACGCGCCCGCCGACCTCCGTCGGCTCCCTGGCGTGGTGTCCCTCGACATCGCCTACGGGTTCTGGGTCCCATGGGCACGGACGGTCCATCCCGCATGGGTGTGGGCGGCGTTCCTCGTCGTCGCCGGCCTCACCCTGGCCGTACCACTCCTGCAGCGACCCCGGCCGGAGAAACGTCCTCCGCCTTCGGTCGTCGAGGAGCGGTTTTGTACCGGCTGCGAGCAGTGCTACCACGACTGCCCGTACGAGGCTATCCGCATGGTTCCCCGCACCGACGGCCGGGAGGGATGGGTCGCACGGGTGGAGCCGACCAAGTGCGTGAGTTGTGGCATCTGCGCGGGATCCTGCGCCCCGATGGGTGTGGGCCCGCCGGAGCGGACGGGTCGAGACCAGTTGGCCGGCGTACGCGACTTTCTCGACCGGGAGCGGCCGGGACCCGAGGACGTGGTCGTGGTCGGGTGCACGCAGGGCGCGGCCGTCGGACCGCGGTTTGCCGGTGCCCCCGTGCTCCCGGTCTCCTGTGCCGGAAGCCTCCACACGTCCGTGTTGGAGTACCTGGTGCGGGCGGGCGTCGGCGGGGTGTTGGTGGCGTCGTGTCCGTCCCGGGACTGCTGGAACCGGGAGGGCGTCATCTGGCTCCACGCACGGGTGAACGATGGCCGGGAAGCCGAACTCAGGTCCCGCGTTGACCGCCGCCGGGTGCGGCTCGCCCACGCTGCCGAAGGCGAGGCGGACCGCCTCGCCGCGGAGGTGCGAAGCTACCGCGCCGAAGTCCTGCTCATGGGCGGGGGTGAGGGCGAGGAGCGCATCGAGATCGATACGCTCTGTGAGGTGCCGGTCGTATCCATCGGAGAGGTGACCAAGTGAGCGCCTTCCGAGCGAGCGTCTCATGAACACGGCGCGGGTGATCGGCGGGAGCGCACTGGCCGTGCTCCTCACCGGGGCCCTGTCCTGGACGTCCCGCGTGCCCGTGACGTTCACCGAACCCGACCAGGCGCTCCTTCGCCTGTCCTGGCGCCTCACCGACGCCGTCCTCGAGTCGTGCCGTCCCCCGAGCGAAGAAGAACTCGCGAAGCTGCCGGTACACATGCGGGACCCCCGTGGGTGCACCGGGCGGGGTGCCTCGTTTGTGTTGCGCGTGCTGGTCGACGGCACCGAGGTGGCGCTCGACACGGTACGGGCCCCCGGCGCGCGTGCCGACCGGCCCCTCACTGTGCTCCGTGACCTTCCTCTCGCACCCGGCAGCTACGACGTCGACGTGGCCTTCACCGCCATCCTCCCCGAGGGCGCCCGTCTGTCGCCCGGCGTGCCCCCGGAGGTGGTGTGGTCCGGTCCGGTCCGCCTTCGCGGGCGGGATGTGGCCCTCGTGGGGTTGGCTCCCAGCGGGCGGGCGCTGGAGCTGAGGCGGCCGGGCACCGCACCATGAGCCTGTCGAGCCACCTCGTCGTGTTCCTCCACGTCCTTGCCGCGGTCGTCTGGTTGGGGGGCATGTTGGTCTTTGCCCTGATGGCGCCCGTTCTGCGGACGGTTTCGAACGAGGAGTTCCGGCAGCGGGTCTTCCACGCTCTGGGTAGGCGCATGCGAGCGGTCGGATGGATCTGTATCACGGTGCTGGTCGGCACCGGACTGGTCCGGCTTCGCCAACTCGGGTGGTGGGGCGCCGACGTGTGGAGCGGGCCCTTCCTGGCCTCTCCTTCGGGGCGGACCTTGCTCTGGAAGTTGAGCTCGGTCGTGGTGCTCGTGGCGCTTCAGAGCGTTCATGACGTCAGCCTCGGTCCCCGCGCGGGGAAGGCCCTGGCCGGCACGCCGGACGCCAGGGCGCTGCGTTTCCGCGCCGCATGGGTGGCGCGCGTGAGCGCGGTTGTGGGAGTCGTGGTGGTGTGGTTCGCGGTGGCGTTGACGAGGGGCGGGTAGGGGCCCCCTTCATCTCCCCGCCTCCCTTGGCGAACTGAGTCTCGGTCACGAGCGGAGACGTTGGAGCGCCTTGGCAGGCGGTGAGGCCGAACATGGCCGGGGCGACCAGGCCCAGGACAGGAGGACCGATCACGCGCAGAGGTGGGGGATTCTCCCACATACGGTCCGGGCAGATCCCGACGCTCCCGGTGTGGGGTCCGATCTAGCTTCAGATGGGCCAGGGCCTCCTGGATACTCCGGGAGCCCATTTTCATACCGACCCCCAAGGGGGTGGGATGGCGATGAAGCTACCGACCGTCGGCGAGACACCGGCGGCGGACCGCGAGGTGCGGGTACGCACCGTATCCGACCTCTCCGTGGAAGTCGTGTCGGACTCCGGAGAGGGGGCGCAGAAGTGCGGTCAGATCTTTGGGGCCGTCTCTGCGAAGATGGGCAACGGCGTGTGGACGGTGGAGATCATTCCCGCCGAGGTGGAGCCACCGCCCCGCAGCCCGGCCGGGGCGTCGGGAATCCGCATCCGACTCGGTGACACCGAAGTCACGAATTGGGGTGATGAGACGGACGTGGCGGTCGCCTTCAACGAGCAGGTTCTGCTGGGCCGGCACCGGCTCGGTGGGCTGCGCGAGGGTGCTACCGTCCTGCTCGAGTCGATGTGGAAGACCCACCCGGACCCCGACATCCAGACCCAGTACCGCGCGGGGCTCGAAGAGCTGCAGGAAGCCGGGTACCGGATCGTCGAGGTCCCGATGGAGGAGCAGTGTCTCACCGTCGTCGACAACCCGCGCCGCGGAAAGAACATGTTCGCCCTCGGCATGCTGTCGTGGATGTTCGAGCGCGACCTCGATCGGGTGCGTGAACAGATCGCCCAGGCCTTCCGGAAGAAGGCCGCCGCGGTGACGGAGCGGAACCATCGCCTGCTGGAGCTCGGGTACGCGTGGGCCGCGGACCACCTCGGGGAGCGCTGGGTCGTTCCGACGATGGACGAGGACAGGCCGCACCTGGTCATGAACGGCAACGAGGCCGTGGCGTTGGGCGCGGTGGCCGCCGGTCTGGAGCTGGCCGCGATGTACCCGATCACGCCGGCCACCTCGGTGAGCCACATGCTCGGTGACGTCTTCCACCGCTTCGGAGGAGTCGTTCACCAGGCCGAGGACGAGATCGCCGCGGCCGGCGTGGCCATCGGAGCGTCCTACGCGGGGAAGTGTTCGTTCACGATCACCTCCGGACCAGGTATGGCGCTGAAGACCGAGTTCCTCGGGCTGGCGATCATGGCCGAGATTCCGCTGGTGGTGGTCGACGTCCAGCGCGGGGGGCCGAGCACCGGCCTGCCGACCAAGGTCGAGCAGTCCGACCTCCTGGCCGCCCTCTTCGGCCAGCCGGGAGACGCACCCCATGTGGTCGTGGCTCCGGCTACCATCGAGGAGTGCTTCCACGTCATGACGACGGCCCGCCGGGTCGCCGAGGCCCTGCGCACCGTGGTCATCGTGCTCTCGGACGCGAATCTGGCTACGGGGGTGGCGCCGTTTCCACGCCCAGAGCTTCTCCCCGCCTGGCAGGGAGGCCCGCCGGAAATCCTGCCGGTGCCGGACGGGATGGCGCCGTATCAGTGGGATCCCCGGACCGGAGTGTCGCGCCGTTTCCTGCCGGGGCAGGCCGGGGGTGAGCACACGGTGACCGGACTCGCGCACGACGAACGGTCGAAGGTGGCGTACGACTCATCCATCAACGAGCGCGCGTCGGCCATGCGCAGCCGGAAGCTGGCCGCCTTCGCCTCCACGCTCCTCGCGCCGGACGTGAACGGCGACGCCGAGGGGGGCGACCTGCTGGTCGTGGGGTGGGGGAGCACCAAGGGGGCGATCGAAGAGGCGGTATCCCGGGCTCGGGCCGAGGGCCTCAGCGTCTCGTCGCTCCATATCACGTTCCTGTCTCCGCTGCCGCCGGGGCTGGCGCAGATCTTCTCCCGCTTCCGGAAGGTGATGACGGTGGAGATCAACTATTCCGACCGGAAGGGCGATCCGTTCGTCACCGAGACCAACCGGCGCCGGGGCCAGCTCTCCTGGCTCCTTCGGGGCGCGACGCTGGTGGATGTCGACTGCTGGACCCGGGTCATGGGCGAGCCGCTCCGGCCCGCTCGGATCGTCGAGGCCCTTCGAGATCACATGCCCGTCGCCGAACTGGCGGCCGCCGGCGCCGAGGTCGCCGAGCTATGAGCGAATCCTGCTCCCTTCTGCACGCCGCGCTGGACGACGATGACCGCGTGTTCGAGATGGCCGACTACCAAGGGCCGGTGGCCCGTTGGTGCGCTGGCTGCGGTGATCACTCCGTGCTGACAGCCGCACAGCGACTCCTTGCCGACGAGCAACTCCGGCCGGAGAACACGGTGTTCGTGTCGGGGATCGGCTGTTCGAGCCGCTTCCCGCACTACATGAAGACGTACGGCTTTCACGGCATCCACGGCCGGGCGCTCCCGGTGGCGACCGGGGTGAAGCTGCAACGCCCGGAACTGGACGTCTTCGTGGTCATGGGCGATGGCGACTGCGTGTCGATCGGCGCCGCGCACTGGATCCACGCGATCCGCTACAACGTCGACATGGTGGCGCTGCTGCTCGACAACAACATCTACGGCCTTACCAAGAAGCAGACGTCGCCGACCACGCCCCAGGGCTACAGCTCCAACACCCAACCGCTGGGGAGTTGGCTGCCCGCGATGAACCCGCTCGAGGCGACGCTCGGCGTCACCAATGCGTCGTTTGTGGCGCAGACCGCCGAGTGGGTCCCGGCGCACCTTTTCGCCACGCTCAAGGCGGCCCATGCCCACCGGGGCTTCTCGTTCGTTCGCATCCTGCAGCGGTGCCCGCACTTCACGCCGGACATCTTCGACCAGGCCGTGAAGGATCCGAACCGGGTGGAACTTCTCGAGCACCCCGAAGGGATCGCGGCGCCGGGGTTGGAGAAGCTGTACACGCACCGCATCCGCCACGACCCGGCCGACATCCACAGGGCTCGGGAGTTGGCTGAGGACTCCAGCACGGTCCGTCTCGGGCTGTTCTTCCGCGACGAGAGGCGGCCGCGGTACGAGGAAACACGGGAACTCCCCCACCACTCGGCGGCCGACAAGATCGAGGTGTTGGAGGAGATGTTCGAGCGCTATGCCGTCTGACACTTCTCTCGCCGACCGGGCGCTCGACGCGCTCGGGCCCCGCGTTCAGGCGTTTCGCTCGGCCGTGACGACCGCGGGCGAGGAGATCCGGGCGTGGGCCTCACGGCACCAGGGGGTGCGGCAGAGCCACACCGACGTCACCGCCGCCGAGTTGGGCCCTTTCGCTGCAGGGCGGATCGACCCAGGGCGCTTCGCGACCCTGCTCGTTCCGGTCGAGGACGCTCCGGCGGCGGCCGCGGCCGTCCTCGAACGGGCCGGCCCCGTCTTCGACGACATCACGACCTCGCCGGAGGTGCACCGCGCCTCGGTGCCGCCGGGCGGCGATCTGCGCAACGTCGTAAAGGAGGCCCTCGATACCGTGGGCCGGATCTTCGGCGTGTCGCGGGCGGTGGAGCTCGCACGCACCGGCCGTTGGGATCCGGACCGAGATGCCGAGCTTCTGGCAGGGGTGCCCTTCCGGCGCTGGAACCGGGCGGAACGGAGGCTGGCCCCCCCGCTGGTGGTTGATGTGCAGCCCGAAGACCTGCTGACGGCCGGCCTGGGCGAGTTCCTGGACGGCCTCGTGACGATCGTCCTCGTGGTGGAAGGGCCGACCCCGCCGGCGCCCCTCGCTCGCCTGGTCACGCCGGGCACCTGGGTCGTGCAGACGGCCGACCCGGCCGACCTCGATGCGATGGCGCGCTCACCCCACCCCGGCGTCGCGCTGCTGTTCGACGCCGAGCGGCCCCAACAGGCCCGCTTCGTCCACGATCCGGACGCCGGCGCGACCTCAGGCGCCCGACTCACGATCCAGCACCTCCCGGACCACCCGACGGTGGGGCGTGGGCGCCGCGCCCCTTTCTGGGTGGAGGAGTTGGATCATCTGGAGGCGCTGGCGGCGACCTCGGCGGTAGCCGCCGTGGGCGGCGGTCTTGGGCCGGGCGCCGGTTCCGGCCCGGGGAACGGTTCTCGGCGGACGGGCGAGCCGCGGGACGCCTCCTCCGGGGGGGACGACACAACGGCCCCACCGAAGGACCCGGCCGACCGGCTCGCCGCCTGGCTCCTCGCCCAGACGGAACTGGGCGGGTTGACCCCCGATCGCGACGGAGGGGCGGCGACATGAACGAAACGACCCGCCTCGCCCGTCCGCACCCGGGGGGCTGAATGGACGTCGGCCCGATCCTGCTGTCCGTTGCGATTCTGGGGGGGGTGGCCACCCTGTTCGGGGTCTTCATCGCGCTGGCGCACCAGCGCTTTCGCGTGTGGGAGGATCCTCGCATCGACGGCGTCCGGGACCTGCTTCCCGGGGCTGACTGCGGCGCATGCGGGCTGGCCGGATGCCGGGCGTTCGCGGAGGCCGTGATCGACGGCCAGATCGAGCCCGCCGCCTGCACCGTCATGGGTGAAGCCGACCGTGAGGAGGTGGCCGGCTTCCTCGGGATCGAGGCCGGCGAGGCCGCGGGCCGCATCGCTCGGCTCCTGTGCGCCGGCGGGGGTGATGTGGCCCCCTACCGGGCCACCTACCACGGGGTACGTAGTTGCGCGGCCGCCGCGTCGGTGGCCGGCGGCGGGAAGGCGTGTCCGTGGGGATGCCTCGGCTACGCGGACTGCGCCGTGTCGTGCGACTTCGACGCCATCACCATGAGCCCGGTGGGCCTCCCGGTCGTGGACGAGGAGCTGTGCATTGCATGCGGGGACTGTGTGGACGCGTGCCCGCTGGACCTGTTCGTGATCCTGCCCCGCGACGCCCATCTCCTGGTCCAGTGTCGAAACCTCCTGAGCGGAGATGCCGCCGAGGCGGTCTGCGCGGTCGCGTGCAACGCCTGCGGGCGCTGTGCGGCCGACGCCCCCGAAGGGCTTATCGCCATGACCCGAGGGCTGGCCGTGGTGGACTACGGACGCATCGAACTCGAAAATCCCCGCGCCATCGAACGATGCCCCACCGGCGCCATCGTGTGGCTGGAGGGGCGGCAGTTCCCAGAACTCCTCGTGTCTGCCGGGAGTGACGCCGCATGAGCAGAAGCGACTCCAAGGGCCGGCCGGCCACTGCCGAGCTCACACCCGTGTGGCCCGGTGTGTCGGCCGCCACCGACGGTACCGGTGCGGTGGTCCATGCCGAGACACTCGCCTCGGAGGCCGCTGGCGCCTATCCGATCACCCCCTCGACCCAGATGGGCGAGGGGTGGGCGGCCGCCGTCGCCGCGGGCAAGACCAATGTGAACGGTCGTCGGCTCCTCTTCTTCGAGCCGGAGGGAGAGCACGCCGCCGCGGCGGTCACCGCCGGAATGAGCATGACGGGCCTGCGCGCGGCCAACTTCTCCAGCGGGCAGGGCATCGCGTACATGCACGAGTCGCTGTACGCGGCCACCGGCAAGCGCCTGACCTACGTGCTGAACGTCGCGGCACGGGCGATGACCAAGCACGCGCTCAACGTCCACGCGGGGCACGACGACTATCACGCGGTTGACGACACGGGCTTCTTCCAACTCTTCGCACGCGACGTCCAGTCGGCGGGAGACTTCTCCCTCATTGCCCACCGGATCGCGGAACTGTCTCTGAACCCGGGCCTTTCCGCCCAGGACGGCTTTCTCACCAGCCACGTGATCGAGTCGGTGCGGCTCCCTGAACCGGAGGTGATCCGGAGCTACCTGGGCGATCCGTCGGACATCATCGACACGCCCACACCGGCCCAGCGGTTGACGTTCGGCGAGCGGCGCCGCCGCATTCCCGAGCTGTTCAGCGTGGACTATCCGGCCATGCTGGGCACCGTGCAGAACCAGGACTCCTACGCGCAGGGCGTGGCGGCGCAGCGGCCCTTCTACTTCGACCACCTGCCGGAGATCACCGATCAGGCGATGGAGGAGTGGGCGGAGCTGACCGGCCGACGGTATGCCCGGGCAATGGGCTACCGCACCGAGGGCGCCGAGTGGGTTCTGGCGGGCCAAGGGTCGGTGGTACCGAATCTGGAGGTCGTGGCGGAGTACCTGCGCAAGGAGCGGGGCCTGGCGGTTGGGGTGCTGGACGTGACGATGTTCCGGCCCTTCCCGGCGGACCTCGTGACGCTCCTGCTGGGGGGTGCGCGCGCAGTGACCGTGTTCGAGCGGTGCGACCAGCCTCTGGCGGTCGATCCCCCGCTCCTCCGTGAGATCCGGGCCGCCATGAGCCAGGCCGTCGAGAACGGCCGCGCGGCGAGAGCGGGCGGGCGACGAGGTCGGGCGGCCGTACAGCGACCCGCCCCGTTCCCTCGACTCGCCGTGCTCACCCCCGACGACGTCCCCGACTTCTACAGCGCGGGCTTCGGCTTCGGCAGCCGGGATCTGCAACCGGGCGACATCATCGCCGCGGTGGAGAACATGCTCCCCGACGGGCGCAACCAGCGGCAGTTCTACCTGGGCATCGACTTCATCCGGAAGGGGACGCGACTGCCCAAGCTGCGCATCTGGCAGGAGCAGCTCCTCGACGCCTACCCACACCTCGAGGGGCTGTCGCTCGAATCCGCGAGCGACGTCAACCTGCTTCCGCCGGGCTCCGTCGCGCTCCGCATCCATTCGGTCGGAGGGTGGGGCGCGATCACGATGGGCAAGAACGTTACGATGACCGCGTTCGAGCTCTTCGGACTGCACGTCAAGGCGAACCCGAAGTACGGCTCCGAGAAGAAGGGGCAGCCGACCACGTTCTACTCGGTGATGGCGCGTGAGCCCGTGCTTCTGAACGCCGAGTTGAAGCACGTGAACGTGGTCCTGGCGCCCGACGGCAACGTCTTCGGACACTCCGACCCTTTGGCGGGGATGGAGGAGGGCGGTGTGTTCGTGATCCAGAGCCACGAAGATCCCGAAGCGGTGTGGCGCTCCTTCCCCGCCGAAGCGCGCCGCGCCGTGCGGGAGAACGCGATCAGGGTCTGGACGCTCGACGCCTTCGGGATCGCCTCGGACGAGGCCAGCGACCCCGAGTTGCGCTACCGGATGCAGGGCGTCGCGTTCATGGGCGCGTTCTTCCGCTGCGCCCCGCTGGTGGAGCGCGAAGGGATAGGCGAGGACGAGTTGTTCGCCGGCATCCAGGCGCAAATCGAGGCGAAGTTCGGCAAGCTGGGCCAGCGGGTCGTCGACGACAACATGCGGGTCATCCGCCGCGGATGGGACGAGGTGCGCGAAGTCCCGACGGACGCGGAGGTCACGGACGAGGTGACGGCGGCCGTCCCGGGCGGGCGGCTTCCTTCGCTCCTCGACAGCCCCGACGCGGAGGAAGGTCTCGGAAATCCGGGACGCTTCTTCGAGCAGGTGTGCGCCTTGTGCGCGATGGGGCAAGATCCCGTAGCCGACCCGTTCGCCGCCATCTCCGCGATCCCAGCCGCGACAAGTTCGGTGCGCGACATGACCTCAATCCGCTTCGAGGTCCCCGACTTCGTGGCGGATCGCTGCACCGGGTGCAGCCAGTGCTGGGTGCAGTGCCCGGACGCGGCCATCCCCGGCTTGGTGGTGGAGCTGGAGGAGCTGTTCGACACGGCCATCCGGACGTCCGGGAATGGCCGTCCGCTGAACCGGATGAAGCAGGTCTCGAAGCACCTCGCCCGTGAGAGCCGCAAGATCATCGGAGGACGTCCGTTCACGACGTTCGCCGACGTGGCGGGCTCCGCGTACGGTAACGTCGTGGACAAGCTGGGCTGGGACCCCGAGAAGCGCACGGAGTTGGACGCCGAATGGGCGAAGGTCTACCCGACGCTCTCAGAGTTTCCCCTGGCCCGAACCGCACCCTTCTTCGACCTCCCGGAAGGGAAGGAGAAAGGCGCCGGCGCCCTTCTGGCCATCACCATCAACCCGGAGGCGTGCAAGGGGTGCAATATCTGTGTCGAGGTGTGCCCCGAGAACGCGTTGATCACCATCAAGCAGGACGACGAGATCGTCGACCGCCTCCGCCGGAACTGGAAATTCTGGGAGCGGCTTCCCGACACGGACGACCGGTACGTGCAGGTACGCAACCTGGACGAAGGCATCGGTGTCCTCTCGTCGCTCCTTCTCAAGAAGGGCAACTACCGCTCGATGGCGGGAGGCGACGGGGCGTGCATGGGGTGCGGCGAGAAGACCGCCGTGCACCTTGTGACGTCGACGGTCGAGGCGCTGATGCAGCCCCGCGTGAAGGCCCTGCTCGAGCGCGCCGAAGGGCTCGCCCGGGAGTTGGAGGAGATGGAGAGGTCGATGGTGGGCGCGGCGGCGGATCTGTCGGCGACCGATTCCGCCATACCCGTGACCCTTTCCCCCGAGGACCACGAGCGCCTCGGCCTGCTGCAGCGCACCCGGGAGGAGTTGGAACGGCTCGCCTGGCTCTATACGCAGGGGCCGTCCGGACGCGGACGGGTGAGTCTGGCCATCACCAACTCCACCGGCTGCAGTTCGGTGTGGGGCAGCACCTATCCCTACAATCCGTACCCGTTCCCCTGGGTCAACCACCTGTTCCAGGACGCGCCCTCCATCGCCATCGGCGTCTTTGAGGGGCATATGCGGAAGATGGGCGACCACTTCCTCATGCTGCGGCGCGCCCAGGATCTCGTGGATGGTGACTACGATGCGGACGCGTTCCGGGCATTCGCCGAGGCGTTCGACTGGCGGCAGTTCGACGACCGAGAATTCAAGCTCTGCCCCCCGATCCTGTGCATCGGCGGCGACGGAGCCATGCTCGATATCGGGTTCCAGAACCTCTCCCGACTCATGGCGAGCGGGAAGCCCATCCGGGTCATGGTGCTGGACACCCAGGTCTACTCCAACACCGGTGGTCAAGCCTGCACGAGCGGGTTCACCGGTCAGGTGGCCGACATGAGCGCCTGGGGAAAGGCCGAACACGGGAAGTCGGAGGTCCGGAAGGAGCTGGCCTTCATCGCCATGGCCCACAGAGGCGTGTACGTGCACCAGTCCTCTCAGGCCTCCGCTTCCCACCTCATCGAGGGCGTCATCCGCGGGCTGAACAGCCGGCGGCCGGCCGTCTTCAACATCTACACGCCGTGCCCCGTGGAGCACGGTCTGGCCGATGAGTGGGCGCCCACGGCCGCTCGCCTGGCGCTTGAGGGGCGGGCGTTTCCGTTCCTCACGTACGACCCCGACGGAGGCCCCGACCTGGCGGACTGCCTCAGCCTGGACGGCAACCCGGCGGTGGACGAGGTGTGGCCCACCTACGATTTGAAGTACCTGGACGACGACGGTGAGGAGGCGAGCATGACGCTGCCCCTCACGAGCGCCGATTGGGCCGCCACCGAGGTCCGTTTCCGGAAGAACTTCTCGGAGTTGCGCCGAGACGACTGGACGGACGATGTCGTTCCGTTCCACGAGTTTCTCGAGTTGACCCATGAGGATCGTGTCGGGAAAAGGCCGTTCATCTGGACGCTCGATAGGGATCGCCGGCTCACTCGCCTCCAGGTCTCCAATGAGATGGTGCTTCTGGCCGAGGACCGCTTGAGCTTCTGGCACCAGCTCCGAGAGATGGCCGGTATGGACGTGCCGGAGTCGGTGCGCGATGGGGTGACCCGGAGCCTGGAGGCCGACTTCCGGAACAGGGTCGAGGGACTGAAGGCCGAATACGAGGCGCGGCTGACCGAGCTCCGCGACAGCTATCCCCGGGCCATCGCCCGACGCATGGCCGAGGGGCTGCTGGCGATGTCCGACGGTGACCTGACGGTAAGGGACCTCCTCACCCGGGCCGAGACCACGCCGGGTCTCGAGCCCATCGGACCCGTGTTCGGCTTCGAGACGGGTGGGGCGGCAGGCGCGAACGAGGGTGGTGCATCGCGGGGGGGTACGTCCAACGACGGGATCGCCCGCGCGGGGGGCGACGGTTCCGCCCGCAACGGGTCCGGCGCCGCATCCTCCGGCCCGGAAGGCGGCGGGTCCTGGCACGACGGCGCCCCCACGGCAATCGAGACGCCCACTCCGTCGGTGAGCGACGCGGCCGCCGCACCGGACGACGACGACGACCTCCGGATGGATCCGTGGATCGAAACCGCCCGATGCACCTCATGCAACGAATGCACCAACATCAACGGACGCCTGTTCGCGTATGACGAGAACAAGCAGGCATACATCGCGGATGCGCACGCTGGCACCTACGCACAGATCGTGCAGGCAGCCGAGCGCTGCCCGGCCGGCATCATCCATCCCGGCGACCCCGTGAATCTGGCCGAGAAGGGCCTGGACAAATGGGTCGAGCGGGCGGCCCCCTTCAACTGAGGTCGCCGTGCTCGACCTCCTTCGTCGCACGTTCCGACACGGCGTCCATCCGCCCGACTCGAAGACGCTCACCGAGCATCTGACGGTACGGAGGATGCCGTTCCCCGAGCGGATCGTGCTCCCCCTGCGGCAACATGCCGGCGCCCCGGCGCGGGCGGCGGTACGTCCGGGCGACCGGGTGGAGCGCGGTGACCTTGTCGCCCACGCGGACGGCTTCGTGTCGGTGCCGATCCACGCCTCGGCGGCGGGCACCGTGGTCGATATCGACTGGTGGCCGCACCCCGACGGCTCCATGGCCGAAGCGGTCATCATCGACGTGGAGACCTTCAGCCCGCAGGTACCTCGCCCCCGACTGGTGCCGGACTGGGCCGGGCTGTCGCCCGATGAGGTGCGCAGCGCGGTGCAGCACGCCGGAGTGGTGGGCCTCGGCGGTGCCGCGTTCCCCACCCACGTGAAGCTCTCGCCGCCGGCCGAACACCCCATCGAATGGCTTCTCGTGAATGGGGCCGAGTGCGAGCCGTATCTCACCACCGATCACCGGACGATGGTCGAGTACCCGGAGCGGGTGCACTTCGGGGTCCGCATCATGATGCAGTGCCTCGGCGTGAAGCGCGCGGTCATCGGCGTGGAGCGCAACAAGCCCGACGCCATTGCCGCGCTGGAGCGCACGCGCCCACCGGATCTCGACATTACCGTCGTGCCCCTCGTGGTGAAGTATCCGCAGGGCGCGGAAAAGATGCTGATCCACGTCGTGACGGGGCGGGAGGTTCCCTCGGGTAAGCTCCCCATGCACGTCGGCGCCGTGGTCCAGAACGTCGGCTCGATCGCCACCATCGCGGAAGTGTTCGAGACCGGGCTGCCGCTGGTCGAGCGGATCGTCACCATCACCGGACCCGGAGTGGTGCGCCCGGCGAACCTCATCGTGCCGGTGGGCACCATGCTGGGCGATGTCCTGGACTTCTGCGGCGGCGTGACGGACGACGCGGCCGAGATCGTCTTCGGGGGCCCGATGATGGGCTCGAGCCAGCCCGAACTACGCACCCCCTTGATCAAGGGGACCACCGGCGTGGTCGTTCTGCGCGAGCGGGACGTGAAGCCCAAGCAGACGTACGCGTGCATCCGGTGCGGGCACTGCCTGGAGGCCTGTCCGGTCTTCCTCGATCCGGCCGGCCTGGGGCGGCTGGCGCG
>JAJCZZ010000027.1 GCA_029262115.1 Gemmatimonadota bacterium
GTGCATAGAGCATGCGCGAGAGCGTCGGCTGCGAGCACAGGCCGTCGGGGACGTCCGCCCCCCCGTCCTTCGCGGAGCGCAGCGGACCATCGCCACGGCGCAGCGACACCGCCAGCCGGAAGACCGGATCGTCGTGCAGGAGCTCGACATCGTTCTGGTCGTCCCAGCCCTGCACCAGAAGGAGCACCCACGTGCGTACAAGCTCCAAGAACGGGTGCAGCGTCCGCCCCCGATCCCTGGGGTCGTCGAGGTGCTCCTCGATCAGCTCGGGCAGCCCCAATCGATCCGTGAGTTCCCGCATCAGCAGCACCCCGGCGTCGGCGCTGAGGCGCTCCGGTCGTGCCTCCACCACCACGGAACGGTTGAACTCCAGCGGAAACAGCGTACTTTGAACTTCACCCATGGCGTGTTTGTCCGCGCTCGCGAGGAAGATGTGGCTTCGATACCTGCATCTTATTGCGGCACAAGCAGATACGCCATGGGCTTTTTATGCCTCTGCTCAGTTCGCGATGTTGCCTCGTCTCGGGGAGTCGTTGAAGCAATCTTCCCTATAGATTGTGTGCCGAACGCGCTTCATAAGCACGGGGAGGGGGATGTTGGCCACGATTGGCTTGATCTTCAAAGGGGGCAACGATGTCGGACGGGCTTCAAACGGTTCTTCGTCAATTCGTCGTCGGACCCGCGCAACGCTCGAGCGAGCGCCGACGCAAACGATTCTATCCCGATCTTGAAGCGATCGCCGGCCCGTCCGACGTATTCGCGCACTTCCTCCGTCTAACTCAGAATTCCCCCACGCTTGAGGCGCTTGCGCTCGCTTTCGCCCCGCGCGCGGCGGATGCCGAAGCTGCGATAGGCGAGGCTGCGGTCGCAGATCGGTTTCCCGCCGTCGCAGACGCCCTGGTCCTGCTCGACGGCGGCCGGTTTGCCGAAGCCGTAATTCTGTTGTGCGAGCATGCCGGCGACATCGAGCGTCTTCGCGCCGAGCGCGACGCGCTCCATGCCGCGCTGCTCGCCTATGTCGCCGAGGGCCGGAGTTCGCCGGTCGGCGAATATGCACTCAAGCTGCTTAAGCTGATCTGGGTGGCGGTCCCGCCCGAGGACGGGCGGGAGGACGGGCCCGCTCAGGGCGACGACCGGGAGGCATTCGCTCACGAGTTCTGGAAGATTGGCGCGCCGTCGCTGCAGGTCGAACTGCCGCGCTCGGCCGAGGATGTCTGGGCTGCTGTAGGTCCGGCGGCGGACCGCGCGCGCCGTGCCAAGGAGCCCCCGGCCCCCGACGCAGCACCGCCAATGACGCCGCCGCCTGCCGAACTCGCCGCGGCACGCCAGGAGATCGCGTTCCTCAAGCAGGTGCAAACGCTCGCGGCCATCCGCGAGCGCCCGCCGGCGTTGCTGCCCGAGCCGCCCGCGCCCGAGCCACGAGGGCTGTTCAACGCGATTCGGAAATTTTGGAGCGACCCGCCGATGCCCTCCGTGCAGGCTCTGCCCTCCGAACCGCCCGGGAAGCTGGGCGCCGAGGAGCAGCGGCGGCTGTCCAAAGCGAGCCGCGAGACGCTCCGCCGGATCGGCTTCGATCCGGCCGTACATACCGCACATTCGATGATCGAAGGAATCGATGCGGCGATGCGCCTCCACCCTAGAGTCATCGATCAACCGACGGACGTGAGCCTGGTTCTCCTCGGTGGAAACCGCGTTGAGGTCGGTGCAGAGCTGTTCGGCGCGGCGTTGTGCGAGGAACCGGAGCCCGATTGCCACTGCGATCTGCTGGTGGATCTCGACGACCGGCATGGCGTAAAGCCGCGCATCCACTTGCTCGGCAGCGGTCGCGCCTATCGCATCGACCAGACCCACGAGCAGTATTTACCGGGCATGATCGTCCACACCGAGAACCATGAGGCCGGCGCGAAGCGCAACATGTCGTTCCGTCGGCTCGAGCGAACCAAGCAGACCGACGAGACCGAGACCGAGAAGGAAGAATTCCGCGAGGCGGAAACCGCGAGCCACGACCAGTTCGAGGTCTCAAAGGAGATCGCTACCGCCGCGCAGCAGCAGGCGGAGATGACAGCGGGCATTTCCGCGACGGCGAGCTACGGCTATACCGGTGGCTCGGCGTCGCTCTCGGGCCATTACGACGTCTCGTCGGCCAACGCCGCCCAAGCCTCCGAGAAGATCGCGACGCGCCAGGCCAAGGAGATCATCTCGCGCGCCGTCGAAAGCGTGACGCAGAAGAGCCGGACACGCCGTATCGTCACCAGCCTCACCGAAACCGAGCGGCTCGAGAGCTTCGAGATCGACAATAAGGGGTCGCCGTCGCGCACCGATTTCTACCGCGCGATCGACCAGGAATACCGCAACCAGCTCGTCACCGTCGGCGAGCGGCTGATGGTCCGAATCACGCTCCAGGAGCCGATGGCGTGGCTGCTTTATGCGCTTGCGCAGCGGACGGCGGACGGGAAGGTCCTCGTCGAGCCGGTCAAGACCACGGTCACGCCGAGCGAAATTAATGCGGGGAACTATGCGGCGCTCGCCGCTATGTATGGCGCCAAGGGCGTCCGTCCGCCGCCAACCGATGTGGTGGTTTCACACAACCTCCACCAGCCGCTTTCCGAGGCGGGCTGGATCAACCTGTCGGGCGCTATCGATCTGCCTGAGGGCGTGATGGCGCAGCAGGTCGATGTCAATTTGCTGCGGGGCTCGGGCGGGCTCTCCTATTGCTCCATCGCTGTCGGGAAGGCCGCGTGGACCTGGTACGGACCGAGCAGCCTCATTTCGTGGCCTCTGAACCAGGAGCAGGAAAAGCTCGCCTACGCCGTTCGCGCGCGCGACAATGAATTCTCGCTCACCTTTACTGTCTATTGCCAACCCACGCCGGCGGCGCTTGCGAAGTGGCAGATCGAGGTCCATGAGGCGATCATGTCGGCCTATCGCGCCCAGCGGGATGCCTATGATGCGCAGCTTCAGGCGGCGGAGTTCGCCGGTGGCCCTGGCATCGACGAGCGCAACCCGGCGATCAACCGTGTCCTGATCGAGCAGGAGCTGCAGAAATTCGTGGTCGGCGCGACCTATCCGCCGACCTATTTCCGTGGCTTCGATTCGATGAAATTCGCCAAGGACTGCAAGAATCCCAAGGGCGGGACGATCCCCGAGCCCGACTTCATCGACGCCTGGGGCGAGGCGCCATGGTTCACCTTCCTCTCGCAGCTCTACGAGTGGAAGAACATGACCTATCAGTTCCTGCCCTACAGCTACGGCAGGCGCAGCCACTGGCGCACGCTGCGCGGGCGCACGAGCAACGATCCCTATTTCGAGCGCGCGATCGGCGCGGGCGCGGTGATCATCGACTTGCCGGTGGCACCGCACATGACCGAGCCCTTCCTCTTCTTCCTAGAGACCGGACGAATCTGGAGCGGCGGCGACATGCCGATCATCGGCGAGCCGGGGTATCAGGATCTCGCGATTGCGATCCGCGACAGCGAGGTGAAGGACGGCGACCCGGTTGGCGATCCCTGGTTCACGCGGGTCCCGACGTCGCTCGTCTATATCGACGGCCGGCCGCCGGCGCTCTGAGCCGTTGCGGGAAGGTCAGAAGCCGGTATAGCCCCATTCGACCTTTTTGACGTCGCCGCCGGGGAAGGCCGCGGGAAACAGGGTCATGGTGATCGTCTGATATTCGCCGAGCATCTTGGCGCCTGTCGCGCTCGTCTGCGCCACCGCGGCCCTCACCCGCTCGCGCGTTTCCCGGACCAGGCAGGCATCGAGGTTCGCCTCGCCCTTGAAATAGATTTCGCTGCGCCAGTCCAGGAACGGCGGGACCGTCGCATTGACGCGCCAGCCGCGGCCACTCGGGATGACGTCGAGCGGCAAGAGGATGTCCTGCACCGAGATCCCGCTCCCGAAGGCGAACTTTTTGTTCTTGAGCATGACGTGGGGGTTGTAGTTGAGCACCTCGACCTCATAGCTCGTCCGGACCTTGGAGGAGAATTTCGAGCCGGCCCTGATCCGCCCGTCAAGGTCGGCGTGGCTGACGGTGACCATGGTGAGCCCCGGACTCATGCCAAGCGTGGGGGTCACGCCCCCATAGATTTTGACCGGATCGGTGAAGATCTCGAGCAATGTGGCGTCCCAGCGGATCGCATCACTGCCCACCGCCCCGGTCGGCGTGGCTCGCAGCAGGTTGCGCAGCACGAGCTGGTCGACCGCGACCGCGAAGTTCTCGGCCTTCTGGTAGAAGCCATTCTGGCCGAGCCGATCGTCCTTGGCGATCGACGAGTGGCTGCACACCAAAGGCGCGTCCATCATGTTCTTCTTCAATTTGGTCAGCAGCGAGTCGGTCAGCGACGCCAATAGCTGCATCGCCAGCTCGTCGAGCAGCTTCTCGTACAGCCAGCACAGGATGGGCGTCAGCGCGCGGATTAGATAGACGAGTTTGCGCCGCGCGCTGAACACGATCCGGACAATCTGGATGACCGTCTTGATGACCTTGACCATGTTTCGGATGGCTTCGGTCGCCTGCCACACATCCTTGCCGACCGAAATTCCAATCATCACGCCGATCACGCTGTTCGCAAGCTTTCGCAGCACATCGACGGCTTCCGGGGGCGCATCGGGGTAGGTGCGTCGCAGCAGGCGGCGAATGTCGCTGTCATCGACGAAAATCCGATGTTCCTTGGTGACCTGGGTCGCCTTGTCGGCGATATTGGTGAGGCTCTCAAGCTGTTTGGCGGGCTCGTTGACAAGCACCTGCTCGAACACGTCGAGGAGGCTCAGCGTCGTGCCGTCCTCCATCTGTTCGCTGAAAATCGAGAGGATTTTGTCGGCGACGAGATTGTAGATCGAGAGCTTCGCGTCCGCGCCGGTGAAGAAGCCAGTGACGAGATGCGGCTCCCAGGGGAAGCCCTGCTTGCGGTGCTCGAAATCGGCGGCCGGGGTCTTGCGGTCGGGGCAATTCAGCGCGGCGTGGCAGACGTTCGAGGTTCGCAGCTTGCCCAGCTCGATCAGGCTGAGGCCGTCGAGCCACTCCTTGTCGCTGCCTGGGCCGGTCGCAACCAACCGCTCGATGAAGTTGGAGTGCGAGAAGAAATCCTCGAGCGCGTGCAGCGAGTGGCCGAGTTTGACCAGATCGTCGTTGGTCATCGCGCTAGCGTCGCTCAGCGACAGCTCGTTGAGGAATTGGGCGGCGATCTCCACGCCGCCGCGCAAATAGTCCTTCATGCCATGGGGCTCGGCGCGCAGCGCCTCGAAGGCGACGATGCACGGATAGTCCTCTTCGATCTCCTCCGGGCTCTTGCCCGAGGCGAGCGCGAAGGAGACGTGCCGATCGAGGTGCTGATGGGGCTTGTAGGTGCCGTAATGCGCTTCGAACAGGCGCAGCACCTCGCCGGGCGGGATATCATGGTCTTCGTCAAGCGGATTCATGCCGAACTTGAACAGGCACATCGCCATCGCGGCGGTGTGGAGAAGGTCCATGATCTCCCCAACCGCCTTGGGATTGGCGGGATATCCGGCCAGCTCTTCCAGGCCTTCGCGCAGACTGTTCTGCAACGGAATCAGCTGCTGGACCAGCTCGTGGAGCGTCTGGGCAGCCTCTCGCTGGAGCTTGCTCTTGAGTTGCCACTTCAGCGGGATCCGCGAAACACCGATCTGGCCGAACTCGGCGTTGCCCCGCGGCGGGGGCAGGGCCTTCTGGGCGACGTCGTCCAGCCCCTTCAGCGTAACGATGGCCTCGTCGAAGGTGTCCAGCAGGGCCTTGAAGAAGTCGGAATCAGACGGGAGTTCGAGTATTTGGCTGGCGATCGACGGATCGTAGATCTGCGACATATCGGTCATCCAGTTGCCAAGATAGACCGCATAGGGCCGCGCCGACCCGGAGCCCGCGAGCATCGCCTTGATCGCGGGGAGATTGCGCTTGTAGATCGCCTCATGCTTGTTTGCGATCATTAGCCAATCGCCTCTTGAGACCGCGGTGGAAACAGTCCTCCGCTCGTAATACCACAAGTGGATCGATGCACAGGTTGGAACGCTCAGGAAACGTTCAAATACGACAATGGGATCAGGGCCTGGTTCCTCGGCCGAACTGATGGAGTGCGACTGGCATTCGCTGAGCTTGCATTTGGCGCTTCTGTCGCCCGCGTTCCCAAGTGCCGGATCTAAGCTACTGGACAATGCCCGATTCTGTCACGCCGCAAGCCGCTCCGGTTTGATCCACCGCAGGGCCCATGCCGGGGTCGATGTTCTCGCAGATCATTTTGCAAAGCAAGCTGGTTCCACGTGCGCGAAGCAGATATTCAGGAGGGGCTTGCCTGAGGGCGTCGGCGACCACGTCCTCGCTTGGCACTGCGGTCGTGTCCATGGTCCGCATCCAGCTTCGGAAGTCCTTCCAGACCGCATCGGGGAAGTCCATCGCCAAGTGCAGCAGCAGGCCGTGGGCGGCGGACAAGTGCTCCAAACGGCCTCCCGAGCTCGCCTCCCGAGCTCATCGCGTTCGTACTCCCGATTCCCGGCAGGCGACAGAACCGCCAGTTCCCGGACGCTCGCGACCTCTCCACTCCACTCCACCGGACGACGGCCGCCGGTCCGCCGGTCCGCCAAATCGATCATCAAGAAGATCGAACGTGGGCTAAGGACTTTAGAGGCAGTCACTAGATTAGTCTGGGCTCACCATCCGGACCCCGACCTCCTGTGGATCTACGTCCGCCCCCACCATCTCTTCCGAGCGGGACACGGCCTGGCCATCGTCAAGGAGATCATGGAAGCGCACGGAGGCCGGGTCTGGGTGGAGAGTAGCCCGAACTACGGCTCGATCTTCACGTTCAGCCTGCCACTGCCGAGCGG
Organism: Gemmatimonadota bacterium; assembly: GCA_029262115.1. Lineage (GTDB taxonomy): Bacteria > Gemmatimonadota > Gemmatimonadetes > Longimicrobiales > Gaopeijiaceae > JAJCZZ01. The sequence continues at coordinate 6,832 of JAJCZZ010000027.1, forward strand.
GAAAGACGCGCCGAGCGAGGCGTGGGAACCGGCGGGTCGGTGAGGCGATGGGACGCCGCCGGCGCGCGCGACGGCGCTGGCGGCCTTGACGCGAGACTTCAGGGCCGTTCGTACGTCACGGCGACGTAGCGGATCAGCGTGGCCAGCTCTGGCTTGGTGGCGACGAGTCCGTTGGAGACCATACGCCGGACCAGCGCCGCGGCATCGGGCGGCGGCCGCTCCTCCACGCGTGTGGGCTCGTGGCACTGCGAGCATTTGGACAGGAACAGTTCGCGCGCTCGGCCCGGGTCGTAGGCGAGGGAGGCTTCGCCCGCGTCCTGGGTTCGCCTCGGCCATCGCATCCCGGGCGGTTTCCTCCTCCATGGAGAGGCGTCTGCGCTGTTCCAGGGTCCGCTGCGGCGTCGGTGAGATCGCGATGAGGTACGCAGCCACGCGAAGCTGCTCCGACTCGGAGATGGGGTTCAAGACGGTGGAGCGGTCCGCCATCCGCGCCACCGTCTGTCGCCAGGCGGCGGGGGTCCGAGGCTGAGCCAGCGCCGTCCGCAGGTCGTGGCACTGCGTGCACTTTTCCTGGAGCACTTCCTGCCCTTCCATCAGAGCCGTAGGCGTGGCCAGCGCGTCGAGTTGCTCCGGGTCCGTGATGCCGGCAAGCGGAAGCACGGAGCGGACACGCTGGGTCCGCTCCTCACCGAACGCGTCGCTGTTGAGCGCTGCGCGGCGGAGCAGGGTCTCGCGCAACGCAACGAGCAGGGTCAGCCCCACCAGCAGGACCGTGCAGAAGATGAACAGTATAGTGCCCAAAAACGGGACGAGCGTGCCCTCGAGGTGCTTAAAGAACCGGACGACCAGCACCTTGACGATGAGGACGGCGCCGATCGCCATCCCCAGGCTCAAATGCACGACCGTCCGCGCCGGAAGCTCGATCTGGTAGGTCCAGAGCCGCGGCACCATCTGCCACATGAAGTAGACGTAGACGTAGACGGCAACGTACAAGATAGTCCAGCAGCCTGTGGAGTCGCATCAAGCCGGGCGGGGCGGCGCTGGTGTGGGTCTCTTTGTCGTGCGGAAAGCCCCACAGGTGGAACATGAGGAAGGTGGCCGCGCCTCCGAGGCTGAGCCGGACGGAAGCGGGATACGTGAGGCGGGCGGGGCGCGGTCCTGTCGCTACCCCCGCACGGCGTGGCATACCGTTCCGGGCGTGCCGCCGGCCTGCCACCAGACGAGGTGGATGCGGCCCACTCCATCGACGGCCACCTCCGTCTGCTGCCCGAGCGGAGAGCCCGGTCGGGCCTGGAAGCGCCCAAGTTCTTCGATCGCGCCGTCGTCCACCCGGAATACGAGCGTCTCGGCCGATGTCTGAACGGCCACGACGGCCCGGCCTTCCCGGTCGAGGGCCACGGTCGCGAGGTCGCGCGCGCCGCTGAAGCCGATGGTGAAGTCCCCGACGCCGACGACGTCGAGAAGCTCGAAACCGCTGGGGCCGCCACGACCGTAGCGCACGGTGCCGCTTCCCGTGCCGGAGCGCGCCAGGTAGACGAGGTGGAGCGTCGAGCCGTCGGCGTCCAACGCGAGGTCCGGAAAGCGCCCCGCTTCGACCATCCCGCCCCGGGACTCAGGGGTGACGACGCTCCACGCTCCGCCGGGCGCCCGGGTGGCGAGACGCCCTTCTCCCGCGACATCGTCGAAGAACGCTACGTGGAGCGTCCCGTCCGCCGCCGCCTCAATCGCCATCCCCCCGGGATAGTCGAAGTCCCCTGCGACGGCGACCTCGGTGGTCCAGGCCGCGCCATCCCACGCGCCATGAATCACGCCCCGCCCATTGAATCCCACCGGATCGTACGTAGCGGTGTGGAGCACGCCGTCGGGACCGAAGACGCCCCGGTTGTACCAGCCGTCGTGCCCACTGCTTACCATCCGCGACAGCGTCCATCCTCCCCCATCGCGCATGCCCAGAACCTGGTCGGTGCGGTCGTGGTCGTGATACAGCACGGCCGGCGCTCCGGTGGGATCCAGCAGCAGGTCGATGGGGCCGTAGAAGTAGCCGGTCGCGACCGTTTCCGGGGCCGATGGAGCCGCACCCCCCGGCGACAGACTCGCGTAGCGAACCCACCCTGGCTGCGCCTCCGACATGAACGCGGCGTGCGCCGTCCCGTCGGGCGCCAAGGCCAGGGCCGGCTTGGTGCCGTCGCCCAGCACCGTGAAGCTCCAGCCCGCGCCGCCCGACGCCGGCAGGCAGGCCTGGGCGTCCGCCGGCGGACCGACGTCCGGACCCGCGGGATCGTTGTCGTCCCCGCACGCGGACAGGACCACCATCCCCACCACGGACCACGCTCGGCTGCTGCACCGCCCCCGCTCGACCATCCCCTACCTCCTATTGAGTGGTGTTACGAAAGTGTCTCGGCCATTCGAGAGGACCACGCTTCGCGAGGTGCCCGCATCCGGCCCTGGGTCGTTGCTTCTCGACCCACGCCTTCGGCGCGGGTACCCCATAGCGGTGCTATTCCTCGGGGGTACCCGAGTCCGCAGGACTTGGGTCGCGCCTACCAGGGGGTACCCGGGTCCGCAGGACCTGGGTCGCGCCTCGGCCCTCTCGGTGGCTCGCGAACTTTCGAAACACCACTCCCGAATCCCGCGCTCCGGCGCGGCTGACGGGAGAAGCCGGAGGGGGGGCGGTGGGTTCCCCTCTCACGGCCGTGCGTGATCCGACCTGACCTGGGCTACGACCCCAGGCGGCGGGTGTAGATCGACCAGAAGCGCGCCGCGGCTTTCCCGAGCCACCACAGCATCTCGGACTCGGCGAAAACGGTGCAGGTGGTGCTGATCTTCATGGGACGCTCGCCCTGGAGCGCCGTGGGCCCGAGTCGGTCGAGGGGGAATGTCGAGGGCCCGCAAGGCGGCGCCCAGGAAGCGCCCGCGCGGCTCAAGCCCGCCGCCCCAGCTTCACCGGAACCGCGCGAGACCCCGTTTGAATTCCCTATACATACGCGAATGACTCCGTGCGTCGGCATGCTCGGCGACATCTCCGGCCTCCAGCGCATCCACCGCCCGAACTCCGTCGTCCACGCCGCATCCGAAGAGCGCGACTCCCGCCATCATCACGAACCGTTTCATCCCGGGTCGCTCCTTCTTCGTCAAGCAGCGAACGGACGGCCTCTACCTTCTTGTCCAAACGACGACGGGTGAGTGGGGTTCCACCTGGCCATGAGTCTACCCCGTCTCCTCTGGGTCAACGCGTTCATCCGCGTCGCCGCTGCCGGCTCGGGTCAGCTCTTCGCGTACCTCCTCGCAGAACGGGTAGGTGCGCGCATAGGTAGCGGAGCGATGTGGGTCGGGGTGATCGGCGGGGCCTTCTTCTTTACCGAGATCGTGGGCGCGCCCCTGGCCGGTCGGGTCGCGGACAAGGTGGGACAGCGGTCCGTCATGCGCTGGGGTCCCCTGTTCGGCGTCGCGTCGGCGCTGGTCGCCGTCTTCGCGGCCCTCGGCCCGATCGGCGGTGCGGCTCTGGAGGCGACGGGACGAGCGTTACCGGGAATGGGGATTACGGCGGTGGGGCTGCCGGAGTTGTGGCTTCTGGGGTCGGTCCTTTTCCTCGCTCGACTTGCTGAAGGCGCCAGCGCCGCGGCGACCGTTCCCACCACGCTGGTCTTGCTGGCGCGGGGCACGGAAGGCGACGTCGAACGACGCGCTCGGATGATGGGTGCCTTCGAGGCGACGTCACTCGTAGGAATGATCGCAGGATACGTGCTTGTCGGAGTGGGGTGGGCGGCCCTCGGTGCGTGGGCGTTCCTCGCGCTCCCTCCGCTGTACGCCGCCGCCTGGCTACTCATCCCGGGCGGGAGCGAGCCCGGCGTGTACGACGCCGCCGCGCCGTACGAGGAGCCGGCCCGCCCTCGCCCGTCCGGCGTCCGGGAGACGCTGGGCAAGCTTGCGGCGCGGCCGGGAGCCGTAGGATTCGGCGTGGCGTGGCTGGCCGTGAACGCCGTGGCGGGACTCTGGATCCAGCAGGCTCCCTTCCTGTTGAGCTTGCCGGAAAGAAGCGCCGATCAAGCACTCGTGGGGGGCTTCTCCGGCACCGAGGTCGCGGCCGTCTTCGCGGTGTGGGGCGCCGCCCTGCTCGTTGGCATCGGCGTGTGGAGCACGCTGGCTGCCGCATGGCCGAGGCGCCGTCTGATGACGTGGGCGCTCGCCGGTATGATGGGCGTCACGCTGTGCCTCACCCTCGTCAACCACGGTGCATCACCCCTCTTCCTCTTCCTCGCCGTGGCGCTCGTGGCCGTCGAGGCGGCCTTCGCGCCGGCGGCCTTCGCCCACCTGGCCGACCTGAGTGAACCGCTGGACGAGAGTCGCGGCCTGGTGCTGGGGCTGTACGCGCTCGCGCTCGCGGGAGGCCAACTTCTCGGCAACGTACTGGGCGCCCCGTTCGCCGCGTGGTGGCGCATGGACGGGGTCCTCGCACTCACCGCGATCCTGGCGGTGGTGGCCTGGGTCGGTGTGAGGGGCGTGGTCGACGGCTCGCACGACGTGGACCGAAGCTGACGTTCCGATGCGACGCGCGCGGTGCGTGGCCCCGAGCCGTTCTTGGGATTCGACCCCTCGCTCGTCGAGTGCGCCGGCGGCGTATCCGCCGACTCAGCGATCCTTCAGCCCCGAGAGCTTCCGCACGACGCGGCCGAGCAGGCTCGAAGCGAAGTGCTTGACGGCATGGTCGGCAGCCATCCGCTGCAGACCCGTGGACCAGGTCGGATACGCGTGGAGCGCTCCCGCGAGATCCCCGACCCCGAGGTCGTGATGCATTGCCAGGGCCACCTCGTTGATCATTTCGCCCGCGCGTTCGGCAACGATCGTCGCACCGACGATCTTCCCCTTTGGGCCCAGGAGAAGCTTGATGAAGCCGTCCGTCGCGCCGTCGGTAACGGCCCGGTCCTGTCGATCGAGCATTCGCTTCAGCACCGTGAGATCGTTCCCGAGTCGCGCGCGCGCTTCGTCTTCCGGCCGCCCGATAGAAGCGATCTCCGGATCGAGGAAGGTGACGCGCGGAACGGCGATCGAACGGCCATCATCGCTCCCGGGAAGGAGCGCGTTCCGCGCGGCCGTGTGGCCCTGCCAGCCGGCGTAGTGCGTGAACTGGGGTCCTCCGGTCACGTCACCCGCGGCGTAGACGTGACGGACGTTGGTGCGGAGCTTGTCGTCCACCGTGACGCCGGACGCGTCGAAGCGGACGCCCGCGTCTTCGAGACCCAGGTCGTGAACCCTCGGCGCACGCCCTGTGGCGACGAGCAGCGCATCGCCACACACCTCGCCGCCCTTCCACCGTACCACCGTGCGCCCTGCCTCGCGCCCCACCCCCTCGACCGAAGCTTCTACGATGTCGACACCCTTTGATTCGAGCGCGCGGTCGGTGATCTCACGCGCGTCGGCGTCCTCGCCCGGAAGGATCTCGGCGCCGACGACCGTGACGCGCGCTCCGAGCGCGGAGTAGGCCGTCGCGATCTCGAGCCCGACCGGCCCACCACCCACGATCACGAGACGGTCGGGGAGGACGTCGTTCTCGAAGATGGTCTCGTAGGTGGTGTAGTCGACGTCGTCGAGCCCGTCGATCGCCGGTACGCTCGGGCCCGCTCCGGTGCAGATGACGATGCGGCGCGGTAGAAGCCGTCGCCCCGCGACGTCCACCTGTCCGTCGCCTCTCAGCCGCGCGCGCCCTTCGATGACCTCGATCCCTTCTTCGCGAAGTGCTTGAGGATCTTCGTACCGATAGACGTGGGCGATCGCGGACCTCACGTGCCGGCGGACGGACGCCATGTCGATCCGCGGCGCGGCGGCTTCGACCCCGAAGCGCCTCGCATTCCGAACCTCCGCGGCGGCCCGTGCGGCTCGCAGGAGCGCCTTGCTGGGGACGCATCCGGTCCACGTGCAGTCGCCGCCGAGTCTGCCCGACTCGGCCAGCGCCACGCGCGCGCCTACGCTCCGGGCGAAGCGAGCCGCCACCAGTCCAGCCGAGCCCCCTCCGACGACGAGCAGGTCGTGGGAGGACTTCACGCCGACTTCTCGGGGGGCGTCGTGCACGGGTCTACGGGGTCACCCGCATGTGCGCTCGCCACCTTCTTCGCGAGAAAAACCCCGTAGCTGAGCACCCCTTCCTCGACGGCCTCCCCGGCCTCGCGTAGTGCGGAACGGGCCGCGCGCACATCGACTCGCATGTCGCCGGGTCCGAACGCGCTACCCTGACCACCGCCCTCGACACCGAGTCCCCCCCTACCGGCCGTACCACCCGCACCGAGGCCGCCCGCCGAGGCGGCCAGCGCCAGCCCGACGAGGTTGCGTTTGATCCGACCGAGGATCTCGGTGATCGCCGCCGGCTCCTCCCACGAAGCCGTGATCTCGAAGCCAGCCGCCTCGATCAGCCCACGGTACGAGGCCAGGGTCCGCGCCCCCGGCAGACACGTGCCCAACTCGTCCCACGCCGCCAGCGATGCAGGGAGCGAACCGTTTACCACCACGTCCGTGACCGCCAAACGTCCTCCGCCCCTCAGAACACGCGCCATCTCCGACAGCGCCAAGGCCGGTGCGCCGAAGGTGCTCAGTGCGCATTCGCACAGGACGGCGTCGAAACCGTCGTCCGGGAAGGGCAGCGCGTGCGCGTCGCCGTGGTGGAGACTCGTGTCGTCTACGGGTCCCGGCTGCGCCTCGTGGACGAGGCCATGCACGGCGCCGTCTGCCGCCCCGTCATCGAGGGCGGCCGCGGCCACGACGCTTTCGTCCAGCCCCACGCCCACGATTCCGTGACTGTTACGAAGCGCGACGAGACTCTCGCCCGTACCGCAGGCCACGTCGAGGAGGCGTGCTCCGGTCTCGAGTCCCATTTCGTCCGCGACGCGTCGGGTGAGGGCGGTACCTCCGGGATGGAACGACTCGCCGAGAAGGAGCCTCACGTCGGGTCGATCGTAGAACGCGGCGCAACACGCGCCGACTTCGGGTGCACAGCAGCGAATCCGGTGGCGATACGTCGGCACGGGAGCCGCCGGACTGAAGCACTGCAGTCGATCCCACACCACGTGGATCGGCGCGGCGCCCGAAGGCGTGGGGCCCGCGCCTGCCCGCGCCACACCGGCCGCGCGTGCCGCCGCCTCGACCGCGCGCACGACGCTGTCCTCGACGTCCTCCGGCTTGCGGGCGATGCGGGCGTTGATGCGCGCGCATAGCCGCGCGACGCTCTGTGGCAGCTTCGTAGTGTGCGTGCGTGGTTCCCCTCGCCCTCCGACGAGCGCACCGTACCCGCCCTCCGGGCTCGTCGACACGAGCTTCACGTGCGCGACCGGCTCACCCGCGAACGCGTTCAGGAAGGCTTCGAGAATCACCTTCGGAGCGAACGCGTCTTCGGACGAAAACGTTACCTCCGCGTTGGCCCAACCCAGCTCCGCCTCCGCTCGCGCATACCGCTCGTAGTCGATGTCCAGGGTCCGTGAGGGCGACGACGGCTCCGCCCCGTACCAGGCCTCGATACCGGATCCGTCCTCTCCCGACACCGGCACCACCACGGCGTCGGGGCTGAGCTCGGCGACTTTGGCGCGTACGTCCGGTGGATCCAGGTCGGCCCGCGACAGGAGCACGATGTCCGCCTCCTCGATCTGCTTGCGGAAGAGATAGGCCAGATCGCTCGAGCCGCCGCCCTCCAGCGCGTCGCTCAACCGCAGCGGGTCGACGACCACGCTCAGTGGGGCGACTTGAACGTCGGCGGAGCGGGCGCACAGAGGAGAGAGCACCGTCGCCACGAGGTCCGTGCAGCTCCCCACGGCCTCGGCGAACACGACCGTCGCGCCGCCCGCCTTTGCCGACTCGAGGGCCCGTTCGAGTTCACCGTACCGGCAGCAGAAGCAACCCCCCGCCACCTCGAACACGGGCGCGCGGTCGGCGCACAGGGTCGTGTCGACGAGCCCCTCGGCCTGGTCGTTCGTGATGATCGCGACCCGCTCACCCCGCTCCGTCAGGTAGTCGGCTGCCGCCCGGATGAACGTCGTCTTTCCCGCCCCGAGGAAACCGCCGAAGACGTGCACCCTCACCGGCGACCCCGTGCGTCTCCGGCACTCACCGCACGCCGTCCCGCGTGTCGCCGCGCCTGACGTTCACAGCATCCCTTTCGGCCGCCGGACCGCGTTGTATTCGCAGAACGAGACCGGCGTGCCCGAGCGATCGACGATATGAACGCAGCAGCGGTCGATGCGGTCTTGATCGTAGCTGTGGGCGTCCATGAACGGCTTGATCGCGACAACGAGAAAGTTGTGGTAGTCGGACCAATCGACCGAGTCGTCGTCCTCGGCCAGGAGATCGAGTAGCGAATCGACGACCGCGTGGTCCCCGATGTCGTCGAACATGTGCTGGGGAAGGCGGTCCGCGAAACGCTCCACCAGTTGCTCCACGCCCGGCTGCTCCCACGATTCGAACTTCGGAAAGTAGCGCGACACCGGGATCGCTTCGCCGTCCCTCATGAGCGCCACCGCCATCGCGAAGCAGTTCGGGTGGGAGCAGGGGATGGGGGTGAAGTCCTCGAGGGTGAAGAGTCCGCCGCTCTGCCGGACGACCTCGCCCGCGACTTCGGACATCGTCAGGTGCACCGACTTCTCGTTGTCGTATCTGCCGGAGTAGAACGCGGGCTGGAGCATCAGCGTCGTCATGCGTGGGTGGTTGCCCCGGACGAGGTCCAAGACCGAACCCACTTCGTGCAGGTTGATCTCTCGGGCCACGGTCATGACGGGCATGACGAAGAGCCCGGCCTCGAGCGCATTCTCGATCGCCCGTCGCTTCATCGGCAGGAGTCCCTTCGCACCGCGGATCTCGGCGTACGTGGCGTCTGCGAAGCCGTCGAACTGGAGATAGACCTGGATCCGGTCGCGCCCGCCGTCGATCTCCGCCCACCTCCGTGCGCGCCCCGGTTCGGTCGCCAGCCGAATGCCGTTCGTATTGACGTACACCTTCTTCACATCGCGTTCCAAGCAAATCTCGATCATCCGCTCGAGGTCGGGGTGGACCGTCGGCTCACCGCCGGAGAATTGTACGATATCGGCGTCACCCTTTCCCTGAGCCCTGAGCCGGTCGAGGCGTTCGGTGAAGTCGTCCACCGACAGCATCCACGTGTGGTGGGTTGAGGAGCCCGCGAAGCAGGTCGGGCACGTCAGATTGCACCGCTCGGTGATCTCGAAGATCAGAGTGCAACTGTGATTGACGCTGCAGCACCCGCCGGCGCCGCAACCCGGTCCCGCCTCGGCGCCGCTGTTCCAGTACAAGCCGGCGTCCTTTTCGACGAGCGCCGACTCCGCTCCGTGTGTCGGGCAAATTTTTTCCAACCACACCGCGCCTTCGCGCCGCCGGACCTCGGCGGGTACCGGGTCGAGGCAGGTGGAGCACAGACTCGTGGTGGACTTCAGTAGCATGCGCTATCTCGGAGTGCCATGATGAACAAGCCAGCCTAGTGTGGAGTGAACGATCCAGGAGTGCGAGGGGTGAACGAGCGGGCCTGGCTTGGGGTGAATTCGTGGCGTGTAGCCTCGACGGGTCGGACCCGGCATCACCAACGGCCGCGCCCTGCCCTCAGAACCCACGGAAGTGAAAACGGGATCCTCGCCGCTCGCCACTCGAATCCGATGGGAGCGAACATGGAACGCGTCTGGCGCCGCGGCGCGATCGCCGCGTCGCTGAGGGCTGGCGTCGCCCAATGGTGCAGGCGTGGAGTATCCGACGAAGATCATTGGGGGTCCAAAAGGCTCCCGCGACCCAGGAGCCAGGACCATGCCAACCGAGCGACCCGAAGCCAGATACATCCGTGCAGAGCACGTCGTCCGCGCGATGGGCGACTTCGGCGCCGAAAGGCTCGACCGTCTCGGTCCCGGCAAGGAAATGGCGCTCGCAGTCATGGGGGGCGGCTTCATCACCGTCGGCGCGATCTTTTCAGTGCTCCTCGCTTCGGGAATCGAGGTCGAAGGGACGAAACGTCTCCTCGAGGGACTCGGCTTCAGCACGGGCTTCTTCTTCGTCGTCCCTCTCCGAGGCCGTGCTCTTCACGGAAGCCAACGCGGTCTTACCTGCTGTCATGCTGCGTACCCGTGTGATCTGCTTCCGCGTGGTCCGCTTCTGGGCTCTGGCATGGGTCGGGAACTTCGTCGGAGCTCTCCTCGTGGGCGCGGCGATTACTGGAACGCGGAGTTACGGTGAGGCCGAGCGGGCCCTCCTCGTAGAGCTGACCGACGCAAAGATGCAGTGGATGCATCGGGGTGGCGCCGGATCGTGGTTCTCGGTGGTGCTGTCCGGCGTGCTCGCCAACTGGCTCGTGGGGATGGCCGCCGTCTTCGCGACAATGGGGCGCACCATCATCGGAAAGTACATACCGGTCCTGCTCGCGGTGAGCGCCTTCGTCGCGGCGAACTTTCAGCACAGCCCCGCGAACATGGCGTACTTCGCGCTCGCGCGGGGGCTCGACATCGGCCCCGGATGGGTCGACGCCCTCCTCTGGAACGTCGTGCCTGCGGGGATCGGCAATCCGGTCGGAGGCGCCGTACCGGTGACGTTGCTGCTCGCCTACGGCTTTTCCGGGCTCAGCGACGAGAAGCGTTAGCCCACGGCCCCTCCGGTCCCGCGCAGGCTGACGCGAAAGATCCATCCGTTGCCGTGCACGTGGTGGGTTCCGAACTCCGACGTCAACGTGACCCTGACGGGTCGACTCGTGCGACTCCTGGCGTCGGCGTCGGTGCCCGGGGCTCGGACACCTCTACGGCCTCCCTCCCGAATCCCCGCTCACGTCGGTCCGGCCCTCGCTCGAGGGTCGTGTCTCCGACCTCATCCGGCCCGGATAGGAACCGACCAGCGGGTCGTGTCCCAGTCCAGGTGAAGCATGCCGTCCGAGATCGAAATCATGAACCGCTCACCGGCCTCGTCCAACGATGAGCGGGTCAGCGCCGTGCGTCCCAGATCGCGCGCCTCGTCGTACTGCGTGCCCCACTGCTCGGTTTGTTCGTTGACGATGAGCGTCCCCCGCCCGCCCTCGAAGAGCGACCAGAGCGTGTAGGTGCCGGCCGGCATACGCACGTCTCCGATTCGCAAGGTGCGGTTGGTGGTGAGGTGCGTCGCGGCGTTTGCGCCCGTCCGCCACACCGCGCCTTCCGGGACCAGATTCCCCCAGATCTCGCGGCCCCGCTTCGCGGGACGTGAGTATCGGATTTCCACCTCGGCGCCACCGACTGAAGCCGTGGCGGTCGCGGCCGGTGACGGCGTGCCCAACCCCTCGCCCCGCGCGTCCATCGCCGCCCACGCGTCCGGAAGGGCGTCGACGTCCGGCTGAGTCGTCGCAAGCCTGACTTCCTGCCTCATGGTGGTCTCGGCCCCACTCACACCCACGACGGTGCCGTCACGTGTCCACACCTTCATCGGGTTGCCGAAGTAGCTGATGGACACCGTGTCACCAGCCACCACGGTCACGGCGTTGTCGGCCGCACGGGGCCGGTGCGACACAAACTGGACGGGGTGGGTCTCGTGGCTCGTGGCGGCCGCTTCACGAATCGCCTGCTCCATCGCGAAAACGGACACCGGCGCCCTACCCAAAGACGCCACAGCCGAACTGTCGATCGCGACCTCGTGCGTGCCGGCGTTCTCGCCGTCGTGGCGGGTCACCGTGGCGACGCCCTCCCCTACCTCGACGGTCCAGCTCTCGCGACTCCACCCACCCGCCGAATCCGCTCGCGACATCTCGGCGTCGAGCCGCCGGATCCTCCCGGTGGCCTCGTCGAGCTGCGCCGTGTAGGTCACGGTGTGCGTATTGGGGTTCCGGGAGATCAGCGTGCCCTCGATCGTGGACTCGGTGCGGGTGAAGCGCTCTATGCCCAGCGTGTCCTCGCCGAGCATCGAGACGTAGGTGCGTGCGTCGTTCGCGCCCTCGTCGCCGCTCTCGTCTCCCGCGCACGCTCCCAAGCCGAGGACCGCGACGGTTGCTGCGACGATGGATCCGGGGATCCGAAGCTTGAGTCTCATAGGTCACTCCCAGATCGAGGTTGGGGACAGCATGAGGTGGGGGACAGGATAACAGGACAACGGTGTAGCACGCGCTTCCGGAGCGAGCAACCCGGACGCTGCGGGCGCGGACTGCTCTACCGGTCCTCTTCCGGACGCCGGATCGAAATTGCCGATCAGCTCGGGGGCCACCGTGAAGTGACCGTTGAACCAGATCCGCCCGCTGGCGTCCAGGTCGCCTCCTCTTCCACGCTGCTCCGCGCGGGCCCGAGCGAGCACCCGTTCCACCCGGGCCCGCGCTGCCTCGACGGGTGAGCGACCGGACTCATCCGCCTCCACGAAGATCGCCGACAGTGTGCCGCCGATCCCTTCGACGCGGGCGTCGAGTGCCGGACCCGGCTCGCGCCCCAGCGCCATCAAGCCGAATGCCATCGCCCCACCCGCGTTGATGATGTAATCGGGCGCGTACACGATCCCGCGCTCGCGCAGACGTTCGCCGTCCTCCGGACGTTCGAGCTGATTGTTCGCAGACCCTGCCACGATCGCGCATTTCAGCTTCGGGATGGTCCGCTCGTTCAAAGTCGCACCGACAGCCGAAGGCGCGTACACATCACACGGCGTATCGTACACGTGATCAGGGGCGACACGGCTCGTCCCGACCGCCTCGGCCACCTGCCTCGCCCGGGCCTCGTCCACGTCACTGACGAGCACCTCGGCGCCCGCTTCGGCCAGAAGGTACGCGAGCGGAGCACCGACATCGCCCACGCCCTGGATGAGGATCCGACGCCCGCCCAGATCGGTCGAACCGAACCGGTGCCCCACCGCCGAACGGATGCCCGCGACCACACCGAGGGCCGTATACGGACCCGGATCGACCGGCCGGTCCGAGCCTTCGGGAGGTAGCCCCACGACGCCCTCCGGAGAGACCCGCTCGATCTCACGGATGTCCGCCGGGGTCGTCCCGAGGTCCTCACCCGTCCCGTACGCACCCTTCAACGAGTTGAGAAGCTGTCCAAACCGCTGCAGCAGGCCGCGGCGCTCATCCCCCTGCATGGGACGAGGGACCGCGAGGACCGACTTTCCCCCACCGTACGGCAAGTCCATTGCGGCCCACTTGTGCGTCATGCCCTCCGCGAGACGTAGCGCATCGTACAGACCGTCCTCCTGACGCTCGTACTGCTTCATCCTGCATCCGCCCACCGGCCGGCCGAGCGTGTCGTCGTGGAGGGCGATAAACATCCACGTGCCGGTCGGGGCATCCAGGGACGTGACGACAGCGAGCCCGTCCCACCCCCTGATCAAGTCCGTCAGGGACGACCCGTCACCCACCCGCCCCGCCCACGATCTCGTCGTAGCTCGCCTGATTCCACTGGGGTCGCTCGTCCGCGTTCGCAATCTCGACGCCCAGATAGAACAGGAGTTGGCTGATGCGCGCCGCCTTGTCAGTATCGATCCGATCGACCTCGTCGTCGCGGCCGTGATAGTCGTCGTGGACGCCGTTGAAGAAGAACAGAATCGGGACGCCCTTCCGAGCGAAGTTGTAATGGTCGGAGCGGCTGTAGAAGTTCTCGTCGGGCCACAGGTCGTCGATGGCCGTCATGCCCAATTCCGGGTGCGCGGCGTTGACGCGCTCCAACGTCGCGCCCAGATCCGAGTGCTCCTTGCCGATGGCCACGATCGTGTCCGGCCAGTTCCTGCCGACCATATCCGCATTCAGATTCGCGACGATCTGTTCAACGGGAACGGTGGGGTTGTCCGCATAATACTCCGATCCCCACAAGCCTCGCTCTTCTCCACTCACCAGGAGGAAGATCACGGAGCGCCGGGGCGCCGTAGGCAGCGACGCGAACGCTTCGGCAACCTCCATGACGGCCGTGGTGCCCGAGGCGTTGTCATCGGCGCCGTTCCAGATGCTGTCTCCCGACTCGTCCGCGGCCCGGACGCCCACGTGGTCCATGTGGGCGGAATACACGAGGTACTCGTCCTTCAAGACGGGGTCGCTCCCCTCGAGGACGGCCACGACGTTGGGTGCGTTCCCGTCACCGCGCGGAAGGTCGTAGCGCTGGATGTAGCTCCCATCGGCGGCCCCGGCGGTCAGGCCCATGGCCTGGAGCTCCGAGGCGATGTAGCTGGCGGCCCGCTCGAGACCGGGGCTCGGGGTCAGCCGACCCTCCATCGAGTCGTGCGCCAACACCCCGATTCTCCGGGCGTAGTCGGCCGAGGTGATGGTGGCGGCCGCCGTTTCAAGCGGATCGACGGCTGACCCCGGAGCCTCGGCGTCAGAAGACGACGAGCAGGCCGCTACGCCGAGTCCAACGAGAACCGACGCGGTGATGAGGGACGAGCGCATGGCAACCGACTTGAAAGGTGTGGGCAATGGGCCGGATCCACCCGGCCGGGGCGCACAAGCTGGCCACCCGGAAGGACGAGCGAAAGGCGCGCCTTGCCCTCAGCTTCCCTGCAACCGCTCGAGGAGCACCCTCAGCCGCGCCGGGTCGATGTGGGAGCGAAGCACGCGCCACCCTTCGGGCCCCTCGGCCTCGAGCCGGGCACGCCCGTCATCGGAGTCCGGTAACGCCTCGGGTCCCACCCCGAACGGAAGGTGCACGACCTCGACCGTGTCGCCGGATTCCGCCATTTGCAGGACGCGCACAGCCGCCTCGTCGGCGCCCGCGATCTCGAACCAAGACACCGAGATCACAGTGAGCCCGGGCACGACCAGCGAGCCCATCGTAGAATCGATCTGACGTCGCTCGCCCTCGTCGGAGGCGCGCATCGGGCGGGAGAACTGACCGCGACCGGCCCTTCCCTCACCGCTCACCAGAGGGAGGGGGGGCGCCAGGTCCTGTCCGGTACGACTGGGGCGATCCGCCTGAGGCGCGCGCGCACCCGCCGACAGAAAGATCGGAGCGGCGGTAGGAGCGGGCGGCCGCGTCACGGCCACATCGACCACTCGGTCCGACACGGTGGGTAGGACCGTCGGGGAGGCCGCGACGGTCGTAGCGGACCCTGTCGGCCCGATCCCGACGTCGACCTCACGTCGTAGCGAAGTCGCCGACCCACCCAACTCGGACTCGGCCGCCACCGTCCCGGTCGCGACCACGGCTCCGGGACCGGCAGCTCCAGTGGGACCATCTCCGGAATCGAAACGTTCCGCCACGGACCGAGGTCCGGCCTGCTCCGCCGCATCCCCTACAACCGCCACCGGCGCCTCGTCCAGAACGACCTCCGGAACCTGGGGGGCGACCGCCTCCATGGACGACTCGCCAGAGAACGCATCAGCCGGCAGGTCCACCGTCTGCCCGCGCAAAACCCACCCGATGCCCAAGGCCAACACAACGGAGGCCGCCCAGTGGAAGTGCCGGATACGGGGGCTTTGAGCCGGCGCACCCGAGACGGCCGCTCGCCGCCTCAACTCCTCCCACGGTGGCATGGCCGACGCGACCGGTGCGGTCGCCCCGAGGATCTCGGCGGCCCGATCGCGCATGAGCCGCGCCTGGTCGAGCCGTTCGCCGCAGTCGTGGCACACCTCCAGATGCACTCGCACCTCGGCCGCCTCCACAGCGGGCAAAGCGTCGAGCGCGCCGTCGAGGTACGCATGAAGCTGGCCCTCATCCACGTGCGACATCGTCACTCCCTCCCTCCTCACTCTCGTATGCTTCAGCGAGCCTCGTACGGGCCCGCGCCAGCGTCGTTCCCACCGCCCCGACCGAGAGTCCGGTCTGGCGTGCGATCTCCGGATAGCTCTGCCCCGCGTCCCAAAGGAGAAGCACCTCGCGGTCCCGCTCCGAGAGGCGATCCAGCGCCGCTCGAACCATGGCCCAGACCTCGGCGTCCTGCACCATGTCCGACGGGTCCGGGCGCGAGTCGCGCAGGCGCTCGGTCTCACCCTTCAAAAGCGTGAGGTGGCGCTTCCGCCGGACGACGGTCCTCGCCTCGTCACGCGCGAGATTGGCCGCCACCTGGAAGAGCCAGGCCCTCGGTCGCCGGGGATCGTTGCGGAGCGCTCGGACGAACGCCTCCTGTGCCAGATCCTTGGCGCGCTCCACGTCCCACACCTTGCGGGTCAGGAAGCGCACGAGGTCCGGATAGGTGCTCCGGTAGACTTCGGCCCAGTCGTGATTCACGCGTGCCTCGTCGGCGAACATGAGGGGTGCGGGTGCCAGACTGCTGCACTCCGTTCGAACCGCACCGTCGTGCCGTACACCGCACGAGCCCGGTGCGAGCCCTACAGAGGATGGGACGGCCCACGAACAGGGACTTGCACACGATGCCCGCATTTCGCTCATTCCGTGACCGGTACGCCTGCGGACTCGACAGGTGGACCGCACCAACACTTCGGAGGATCCTGGTGAAGATCGTCGTTCTAGGAGGTGGACGGGTCGGTGGCGCCATCGTCCGTGACCTCGCCTCGGTAGAGGACTTCTCGGTCGTGGTGGCCGACGTGGACCCGGTCGCCCTGTCTCAACTCGAAGCGGCGGGGGCGGACGGCATCCCGATCGACCTGTCGAGTGGATCCGCGGTCGACGAGGTCGTATCCGACGCGGACCTGGTCGTGGGGGCGGTGCCCGGGTTCATGGGGTATCGGACCGTGGAGCGGGTCCTCGAGGCCGGAAAGCCCGTCGTCGATATTTCGTTCTTCGAGGAAGACGCGTTCGGACTCGACCAGGAGGCGCGTGAGGCCGGGGTCCCGTGCCTCGTCGATTGTGGCGTGGCGCCGGGGCTCAGCAACATGATCCTCGGCAACCTCGAGGAGAGCCTCGACGAGACGCACTCCTTCCACTGTCTGGTCGGCGGCCTTCCCGTCGAGCGGACGTGGCCCTGGAACTATAAGGCACCCTTTTCCCCGGGGGATGTCATTCAGGAGTATGTCCGGCCTGCGCGGCTTCGGCGCAACGGCGCCGACATCACGCTACCCGCGCTCTCAGAGGTCGAGCTCGTCGACTTTCCTGGTCTCGGGACGCTCGAAGCGTTCAACACCGATGGTCTCCGGTCGCTCCTGCAGACCTCGAAGACGCCGACGATGGTCGAAAAGACCATGCGGTATCCGGGCCACGCCGAGCGGATGAGGATGCTCCGTGATGCGGGCTTCTTCTCCAATCGTGAGATCCAGGCGGAGTCCGGCGCGGTGCGGCCGCGCGATGTGACGGAGGCGCTACTGTTCGATCAATGGCGCTTCGAGGAGGGCGAACCGGACCTGACCGTCATGCGGATTACGGTGGAGGGCGTGAAGGACGGCAGCAGGGTGAGGCACGTCTACACGCTCCTCGACTACTACGACCCCGACACCGAGACCTCGTCCATGGCGCGGACGACCGGGTACACGTGTACCGCGATGGTGAATCTGGTCGCGCGCGGCACGTGGTCCGAGCCAGGCGTCGCGCCGCCGGAAGTGGTCGGCCGGGACGGACCCTGTTTCGATTCGGTCGTCAGCCATCTGGAGGACCGCGGCGTCCACATCTTCCACCGCACGGAGGAGTTGTAGGAGAGGGCCATCGGAGCGGCACCGCACCGGCGGCCGCTACCGAATCGGGGGTGTGCGGTAGATCGGCATCCGCTCCGTAGCACCACACTAGATTCCGCGCTCCATCCCCATCCCACCCGCACAAACGACAACCGCCCGTGGGCCATTCCCTCCCAATCTTCTACGACTGCCTCAACTGCCCCGCCTATTGCTGCTCGTATCCGCGGATCGAGGTGACCCCCAAGGACATAGGTCGGCTCGCACGCCACTTCGGTGTCGACACGCAGACCGCCAAGCGGCGCTTCACGAAGAAGGGGGGCGAGCCCGGTGAGGTGATTCTCCGGCACCAGAAAGACGAGGTCTACGGCTCGGTCTGCAGGTTTCTCGATCGCGAGACACGGGGATGCACCGTCCACCCGGCCCGTCCCGAGATCTGCCGGGCTCATCCAGGCGCGCCGACCTGCGCGTACTACGGGTTCTTGATGGCGGAACGGCGCTATCAGGACGATCCGGACTTCGTGGCCCGGGCCTACAACGTGCCCGGGGAATAGGTGGGGTGGTGCTACGAACCTGTCCCGATCGCTCGCAGCACCACCCTACCACTTACGCGCCTAACCACCCCTTACGCGAGGTCGAAGCCCGCCTCTTCCAGTTCCTGGGCGCGCTTCACGTCGTCCTCGCTGACCACCTGGCCATCGAACAGATGGATCGAGCGGTCGGCCTCGTGGGCGTACCGCGGATCGTGCGTCACCATGCAGATCGTGGCGCCGTCCGCGTGCAACTCCTGGAGAAGCTCCATGACCGCGTTGCCGTTCTTCGAGTCCAGGTTACCGGTGGGCTCGTCGGCCAGGAGGATCAGAGGCTTGCCGACGATGGCGCGGGCGACCGCGACGCGCTGCTGCTGACCACCCGAGAGCTGGCTCGGGTAGTGGCCCATCCGGTGGGCCATCCCGACGCGCTCGAGCGAGGCCTGCACGCGCTCCTTCCGCTCGGAGCCGGGCATTCCCCGGTACGTCAGCGGCAGTTCGACGTTCTCGTAGACGGTCAGGTCGCCGATCAGGTTGAAGGCCTGGAAGATGAAGCCGATGGCCTGGTTGCGGATCTTGGCCCGCTGGCTCGCGGACAGATTCTCCACGGGCTCGTTGTCCAGCAGGTACTTCCCACCGGTCGGGCTGTCGAGCAGCCCGAGGATCGACAGGAGGGTGGTCTTACCACACCCCGACGGCCCCGCAATCGACACAAACTCGCCGGTGCCGATCTGCAAGTTGATGTTCGAAAGCGCGTGGGTCTCCACTTCCTCCGTGTAGAAGACCTTGCTCAAGCCTTCCAGGTGAATCAGCGCGTGATCGGCCATGGGGTCCGTGCCTCCGGTTGCCCGCAATGGGTACATACATACGGGTATAGACGGTGCCAAGCTGCGAATCGTTGCACTTGGTAATCCTGCGTCACCTACGTGATCTTCGCCACCCGAGGTTTCAACGTCGTCGGGGGTACCGCCTCGATTCGAACGGACGCGCGGGCATTGCTACCTCCACCGCGTGCGAGATTCCTACCGCCAGTTGCGGGCCGATTGCGTGGGAGATCGTCTCCCCCAGGTGGGCACCCAGCGCCTCCCCCAACCCCAGGCCGATCGACTCGGACGTCCAAGCCGGAATCCACCCGCCTGCCTCACCCCTCTCGCGAGGCGCCGGAGGCGTTCCGCCTTCCGTCCCCTTCCGTACGACGCGGATACGACCGCCGAATGTCTCGACCTCCACGACCGCGCCCCCGCCTCCGACCGTGAACGAATTGCGCTGCCCCTTCTCGAAACGCTCGGGTGCTCCGGGAAGATTCGAAGTGATGCTTCCGTAGATCGTCGAGAGGGTCATGGAGGCGGCCACCCGCTCGTCGAGTGCGAGCGTGACCGAGCCCCCGTGCGATCCGAAGAAGTAGCTGCCGGTCGAGGCGAAGGTGCCGTCGAAGTAGACGCGCCCGCCAACGGTCCCGGCATCCACCAGGGTGGCCCGCACGCCCTCCATGATGATGTCGCCCCCGGCACTCTCTGCCAGGATCTCCCCGCTCGCGTTTCGGATGCGTATCTCCGAGGCCGCTGTCTCGACTTCCACACGGCCTCGCGAGCCCTCGATGAGGACTCGACCCTGCACCGATCCCGCCTTCACGACGCCCCGCCCTCCGCGGATCGTCACGTTGCCCCGCATGCTCTCGGCCTCGACTTCACCGTCCGAGCCTTCGATCAGGATGTCCGTGTACATGCCGTCGGCCTCGATGTCGAACGAGCGGGGAACCGTGATCGTGAAGTCGACGATATTTGCGGGACCGCGTCGGGCCTCCGCATCGACGTCGATGGTCGAGCCCCGGCGGTCGATATCCACGTAGGTGCGGCTGGAGTGCTCGCCCTGGACCCGGACGGACGGACGGTCCCACACCCCGATCGTGATGCTCCCACCCGGGGAGTCGACTTCGAGCCGGGTCGCCCCGTTCACCGCGAAGGTGGTATCGGTCTGCTGGACCATGCTGAGCGCCACGAAGGCGCCGATGACGAGACCGTTCATTCTATCACTCCATTCATCGTTTCTTGTGGGTCCAACCGAAGCGAAAAGAGTGCCTCAGCTTCGGGATTCGATCATCGTGGCGGCGCGCCGGAGCACCCGCATTCTTGCGGTCTGGTGGCTGACCATCATGCTCATCAACAACTCGCTCGAAGGGTCGGCCGCGAGCGCTTTGCGCACGTCCGCCACGGCGTCGTCGATCGCGGACAGGGACTCCTCGAGCGCCCGCACCGTTTCCGGCCGCATGACCTCGCGTCCCTGGGCGACGAGGGCCTCGAGCTCCAGGACCGCCTGGTCGTATCCCGCCATCGACGTGCCGGCGGCACGAGCGGCCGCGCCGAGCACGAACGTCGACTCGTTCGCACCCCGTTGGGGCGTAGGCGCAACGACCATTCCCGGCTGGATTGCCAGCCACATTCCTCCCGCCGAGACGATCGCCACCGCGGCGGCCGCAGCGGCCATCTGCGGCAAAGAGAGCGTCCAACGCCGACGCCTCGATCGGGCCAGCGGCCCGGGAAAGCGAACGACCGTCGCCGCTTCTGGCTCCGGAACCTCCTGGCTCCCGAGTCGTCCTTCGATCCCCGCCCAACTCCCCTCGGGGGGTCGACCGCCTCGGGGCAGTCCGCGAAGGCTGGACACTGTTTCGGACAGTACGGCATACTCCTCGCGGCACACCGAACACGACTCGAGGTGCGCCCGGACATCGGCGACGATCGTCGAAGGCAGACTTCCGTCGACCAGGTCGTTCATGCGTTCGATCGAGGGGTGCTCGCTCATGCGTCCAATGCCGCCTTCACGAGCCCGCGAGCCCGATGGATTTGTGCCTTGACCGTTCCCAGACTCACCCCCGTCATTTCCGCGATCTCGCCGTACTTGTACCCCTGGACGTCTCGCAGCACGAGAACCTGGCGGGCCTTGGTCGGTAGCGCGGCGATGGCGCGCTCCAGGTCGACGCGTGTTCCCGGCATCGACCGCCGTGCCGTGCGCCCGTACGACTCCAGATCGGGCGCCGTAAACTCACGGGCGCGCCGCCTTCCGAGCGATCGGCGCTCCTGAAGGATGTGGTTCACGGCCAGGCGGTGGAGCCAGGTGGTGAACAGGGCATCTCCTCGAAACGACTTCAGCCGCTCCCACGCCCTCACGTAGACGTCCTGAACGAGCTCTTCGGCCCGCTGCGCGTCTCCGCTCATCCGCAAGCAGAGCGCGTAGATGCGCTCGCTCGTCCGATGGTAGACCGCCTCGAACGCCTTCGCGTCGCCGTTCCCGGCGCGCTCCACCAGGGCCTCCACGGACTCTCCGTCGCCGGAGTTCACCCCTCGGTCATTCCATATCTCAAATGCGCCCATGGTCTCCGCATCGTCGTGAAGAAGCGTCCCGGGAGACCCCTGGGGTCATTCGGCGGGAAGCGAGTCCACGCACGTGCCGGTCGTCTCACTACCTTGGATGCCGGCAGAGGGTCGGAAGGTTTGGATCAAGGTCGGTTCTCTTTTCGCACGACGAAGCGGAGACCGGACCAATCCGCGTCCACCGCACAGATCTTGTTGTCTACGAGGCCCGTTGAGAGACCGTGAGCCCGGACGTCCGCCCCCCGGAATTCGCTTGCCAGCGGAGATGACTGCTTCGGCCACGCGACCCAGAGGCCACCGTTCGATCGGAGTCGGGCGGCCCCCCACGCAAAGCGGGCCGCGAGCGGACCGGCGTCGGGAACGAAGGCAACGATGACGTCGTAGGGTCCCTCGTCGCCAGGGCCGGCGGCGACCTGAACGCCGATGACATGAGCGGCCGTGACCTGAACATCGGGAGGCAGAGGATCGAGGAGCGCAGGGAAGTGGTCCGGCGCTGCGATCGTTGCCACCCGGTGGCCTTCCTTGATCCCGAGTTTGCGCGCCAGCGGTGTGCCCGAGTATCCGGCCGTCACGAAACGCCCTCGATGTCCGTGTCCATGGCGCCCCCGAAGCGGTCGACGAGCGCGCCGAGATACCGTTCCAACGAGCCCTCGTACCCGAGGATGAACTGCGAGACGAAGCGGTACACAGGGCTGTAGATCTGACCGTTTTCGGTGATCGTCACGCGGGTTTCCGAGCCGGAACGTTCCAGCCGGTACACCCACACCCCGCCGAAGGGCAGTCCTTCGTCCGCGATCCGGGTCACCAGATCATTCGGTCGACTCCACCGCGTTACTTCGAACGTCAGCGCCTCTCCGGACGCGACCTCCCGCCACGACGGGCGCCCCTCCACGGCCGGGAGGACCTCCACCTCGGTCACGTCCGCCCGCCACGACGGGAACTCGTTCGGCGTGGAGATGGCCCTCCACACCGAGTCGATGGGAGCGTTGACCCGTGCCCATCGGGTCACCGTGTGATCCTGCGAGATCGCCAGCCCGAAACCGAACACGACGCCGACAGCCAGGAGCACCACGGTGAACAGGAAACCGAGCACAGCCTTCATGGGCGATGCCTCCAGAGGTGGGTGTGGGAGAGCGTGCGTCTCACGAGGTGGCCTCCGCGGCCGGGGAAGACGGCGTCGACCGGCGCTGCCGGATGGCTGCGTCGGCCGCCTCCGCCAGGAGAACCAGCCCGCGGAGCGCATCCGCACGGTCGTATGGGGACATCAGGTGCAACACGCGATGCACGCGCTCGGGATCGAGCACCGTCTGCGCATCACGGACCCGCTCGCCCGCCTCGGTAAGGCGGACGTTGGTGACCCGGCGGTCGGAAGGGTCGCGTGTCCGCATCACATATCCGTGGCGTTCGAGGCGCTTCAAAGTAAGCGACATCGTGGACGGCGTGACGCCCATATGGTCCGCCAACTCACCGACCATGGTGGGGTCCAGGCTGTCCAGATGGCTCAGGATGCTCGCCTGGTGGGCACTCAAGACGGTATCGCTGTGCGGATCCCGGACATGCCGAGCGTGGCAGGCGAAATAGATACGCGGGTACGCGGACAGAACCGTTTCGACGTCGGACAAGGACTCGGCATTTTAATTTGATTCGTCAAATCAATATATATTGTCGGAGTGGAGGCGGTCAATCCGTGATGGCTCGCCATGTGGTGCGCCTCGGATCCGAGGCGGAGCGAGTTCGAGGCACCGCCGGCGGAGGCCAGCTGGCGGAGGTACAGCTGTCGGGAGCCACCGTGTCCGCTGAGAGGCTACCCCGTCCAATACCGAAATCGAAAACGGGGCCGACGCCTGATGGCGCCGACCCCGTCCCGACCTACCGGAAGAACCCGATCAGGTGATGTTCGGGTTCGTCTCCTGCTCCGCCTCCGAGATCGGGAAGCAGAAGTCCCGCGTCGTCAGATGCGAGCCCTGGTCCAAGGCACCGCTTACCTGCTCGAGCGGCTGAAGATCACCTGGAGTGGAGTTGAGTTCCCATCGCCGAAGAGCCGGAAGCCGCCGACCCTCCAACCATGTCTCAATGGCGTGCTCGCGCTTGAACTGTGTCCACGCCTCCGACATCGAGGCCGGTGCAATCGGCGCGACACCCGCACCCGTACGCAACTCGTTGATCAGTTGCACAGCGGTCGCCATGTCGCTGTTCATGAGCGCGTTCTCGGCCTGAAGTAGCCGCATCTCAGCGCCGGATGAAAGCTCGATGGGCGAATCGTCCTCGTTGTGCTTCTCCTCAGGGAACCACGGCACGAGCCCGCAGCACCCGGTCGAGGCGTCGCCCGTCTCTTCGGTCGTACGGAACGGGACCCGCGGGTCGCCGTTCGGGTTGATGTCACTCTTCCCGTAATCCTCGAGCCACGTCCCCCACACGGAGTGCGCCTTGTAGGGCTCCGCCTTCGTCGACACGAAGATCCGGTTGGACTGTGTGTCGTCTCCGATGTCGAAGTACGGCATGTCATAGCTGAAGCCGGTCGGTACGGTCGCGGCATCCTGGACCGCACCCGCCCAGTCGCCCAGGAACGCCTTGACCGACGCGCGTCCCGCGATGGCCGCGGTGCGCACGTCCCCGGCTCCCAGCGAGGCGGCCTGGTCGAACAGCGTCAGGGCCTGCTGAAGGTGGACGGTGTAATCCTGCGGCGCACCTCCGTCGATCACCGCCTGGCACATGCTTTCACCCAGCAAACGGTTCGAGTACCCTCCCCACAGGTACAGTTGCGCCAACACCTCCTGGTCCTGCTCGCCCGCCTCCAGCGCGTTGATGCGACGCAGTCCGTCATCCACCAGGAAGCGCGCCCGATGGGCGTTCTCCCAGTGGGTATTGACCTCGTCGTCGTTCAACTCACCCCTCTGCTGCTCGGGAGTGATCCCGAAGCTGCCGGTCGAACCTGACGGGTGGATCTCACGGGCCACTGCTCCGCCCGTGTATGCAATCCAGTTGAGGGCATCCGCGAGCGCCCGGCCGGCCCCATTCGTGATTGCCTCCTGGGACTCCGGCGCATCGAGGAAGTCGGCATCGATGGGTCCAGGGTTCACCACATCGGTGTCACACCCGGACAGCGCCAGGAAGGCGGCTGTCGCAATCGACCCCATCCTCAGCGTTCTGAACTTCGACCCCGCGAAGAGGCGGGCGTCATTTTGGTCGTTCTGTCTCATAATCTCGCCCCTCCTCAAAAGACGACCCGAAAGGCCAGCGTCCAGACCGCCGGCGGCGGAATGTGCTCGCTGATCGACGTGACGAGGAAGCTGCCTGGCTGCTCGCCGTCTCGGCTGATCGGGTTGTTGTCGTTGTTTCCACCCATCTCCGGATCGAAGTGGGTCCATTCGTCGTTCGTCCACCGCCAGATGTTGCGGCCGGACAGCGTGAACGTGGCTGCGTTCGCACCCGGCATCAGACCCTCGGGCACCGGGAGCTGCAGCGACACTTCACGGAGCTTGAAGAAGTTCGCCTTCTCCGCCCAGAACTCGCTCTCCACGATACCTGCCGTGCAGCGCGCCCGCTGAAGCGCGGTCAGCGCGTCGCGTCCCTGGGTTTCCTCGATCGTGTACTCGTCGAAACAGCCCGGCCACCGGACCGACCGGCCGATGGCGTTGCTCGCCACGCCAGCGGTGATGTAGTGGCCTCCCTGATACTCGCCACGAGCGCTGAGGCGAATGCCTCCGGGCAGAGACACCAGGGTGTTGGCGCCAATGACGTGCGTGGGTGAGTTCGGGCCGTAGATGCAGTCGTCCTCGATGATCGGGTCCGCGAGGGCGGTCGGGTTCGTCACGCACTCGCCCCGGATGACCGGCACGGGCTGACCGTCGATGATCCACCCGTTGCCGCCGACCGAGATTTCAGCAAGGTCCACCGGAAGGCCGACCTCACTGTCGTTCGTGAAGAGCGACCCGCCGAGGTCCCAGCTCCAGCCGTCGCCCTCGATGATGACGGCGTTGGCGGTGATCTCGACACCCTTGTTGTTGATCTCGCCGACGTTCTCCAACTGCGAGGACGATCCGTTGATGTCCGTGAAGCCTTTCGACGGGATCTGACGGACGGCGAAGAGCGCGTCCGTGGTCTTCTGGTCGTAGTAGGTGAAGTCCAGAGACAGCCGGTCGCCCAGGAAGCTCCCATCGAATCCGAACTCGAACTCGGACGTGCGCTCCGGACCGAGTTCCGAGTTTCCGAGAACGCGCGGGTAGAATGCCGGGCTGGAGCCCCAACCCACACCGTCGTACGTCCGCACGGCATCGAAGGCGCCCGGCGCTCGGCCGGACTGACCCCACGCCGCCCGCAGCTTCAACTGCCCGATATCGTCGTTCCAGAACGACTCGTCGGACATGACCCAGGAGCCACTCACCTTCGGGTAGACCTGGAGGCCGAAGTCGTCTCCGAACGCGCTGTTTCCGTCGACGCGCACGCCCCCGGTAATGAAGTAGCGGTTGTTGATGTCGAAGACGTTCTGAGCGAACACGCCTGCGTTCACCACGCGCTCACGCAGTTCGAACCCGAGTCGGGTACCCGCCGTGGACACGGTCGGGTCACCCGGACCGGGGAAGTCCTCACCGAGCGCCACGGTCTGCTCGGTCTCGGACGTCACGCTCTGGCCACCGAAGGAGAAGTTCGAGCGAACTCCCTCGGTGAGGCCGAAGTCGACGCTACCCACGTAGTCGAACGTGAGGGTCGCGAACTCGCTGCGCCCGTCGGCAAGAATGCCGTTCGGTGCCCGCACGAACCCGAACGGACGGAGGTTCCGGTTGTCCTGCTGTGCCAGGTCGTACCCGACGCTCAGGCGGTTCGTGAAGTTGGGAACGGGCGTGTAGGTCGCCGTCCCGCCCGTGACGAGGTGGTCGATCTGCGTCGTGATCTCCTGATTGAGCAGGGGATCGATGGCCGACCGCTCCTCACTTCCGAGGTAGTTCGCGGTCCGGCGGTACACGTTCAGGGTCAACCCGTGCGCGTTGTTGCCGGCCGCGGTGTTGCTGAAGAAGTCGTCCGTATACGACGTGTTCCACTGGAACTGGAGGTTCTGCGCCGGCGAGAAGGTGAAGTTACCCCGGACAACCGACGTCTTCTGCTGATCATTGGGAAGCACGCCCTCGTCGTCCGAATACGATCCGGACACGAAGTACCGGAGGGCATCGCCGCCCCCGGCCACGGACGCAGAGTAGCGCTGCTGCCAGGCGTTGCGAAGCCACGGGTCGATGAACACGAAGTCCGACGTGCCACCAGCGGACGTCGTGGCGGGCTCCGACGGAGGCCTCAGGCTCGACGACACTCCGAACGGGCTCATCTTGGCCACGCCCTGTTCGATCTCTGCGGTCCACCGTGCGGAACCCTGGTGGCCACGCTTCGTGAAGATCTGGATCACGCCGGCCGCGGCTTCCGTCCCGTACAGGGTGGTCGCGGCCGCGCCCTTGATGACCTCGATACGCTCGATGTCGGACGGGTTGATGTTGTTGATCGGGCTGGCCACGTCGTTCCCGCTACGGCCGGGGTACCCGGTCGGCGGGACATTCTTGTGGAACGCGTCGCCGCGCAGCCGCACACCGTCGACGTAGATGATCGGCTGGTTGCTCATCGCGACCGATACATTGCCGCGCAGCCGGATCCGCGCCCCGCCGCCGGCGTTGCCGGAACTCTGCATGACCGTCATCCCGGCCACGCGGCCCTGGAGCAGCGCATCCACGGACTGAGGCGGCTCCACCAACTCGGCCACGTTGACCTGGCTGATGGTGTTTCCGATCTCACGGCGACGCGCTGCCCCGGCGGTACCGGTGACCACCAGCTCGTCCAGGCCGAGCGCCTGACCCATCAGGCGGAAGTCCTGGGTTACCGTTCCGCCTGCCGTCACCGTGACCTGGACATCCTGTGTCGCGTGACCGAGGCGCTCGGCGCGCAACGTGTGCGTGCCCGCGGGAACGTTGAGGATCAGGTACCGACCGTTCGTGCCCGAAAGCGTCCCGAGACCGGTCCCGACGACGTACATCTGGACCGACGACAGGGGGGTACCCCCCTGACCGTCGAAGACCGTCCCGGTGATCGTGCCGGTCTGCTGAGCCTGAAGCGGCGCAACCGACGTAACGGCCGCGAGTGCCAGCGCCAAAGCCCACGCCAGGCCTCTCGCCCCCTCCCCTCCCTTTCCTGCCCTTCTCACAGACAAGTACCGCTTCATAGTTCCCCCTTGTTGGGTACCCACGACCGCCCGGACCAGCCCGGCAGCGTTCGCGATTGGCGGCCAGGCCGCCGGAGTTTACTTCGTCCGTCCCTCGGATCCGATGAGATCCCCTCCGTGGTAGGTATGGGTCCCCCTCAGGGGACGACCGTCACTGAAACATCGTCCATTGTATCCCCTTCGATCGCATCCTGCACCCGCCCCGTAACCAGGAAATTCCCGGCGGAACCGTACTGATGTGCCACCCTCCCGGCGGCCGACTGGGCGCCGGACAACGCGATGGAGTCCACCGAGCCGTCCGCGAAGTCCAGAATCAGCCCGATCAACTGCCGCCCGACGACGTCGAACTCGACCACGACGCTGTCCTGCACCCGGACCGGTGACGACGCCGTCAGCGTAAGCTCCAGAGGCCCACCGAGAGTCACGCTCGACTCGGAGCAGGACGCGGCAACGACCGCCACCACGAGCGCACCCGTGACAGAACCCAGAGCCCTTTTCATCGGCGGATGAGCCCGAAAATGCCGGCCAGGATCGCTTCGACGGGTCCGGGCCCCCCGAAGTCCGGCTCGCCACCACTCCTTCCGTTCAACTGCTGGAGCACGAACGCGCCCGCGGCGATCGCGACGACACCGGCCGCCATACCGGTCCTGCGACGATCCAGGGTCTTCAGCTCGAGCTCGAGAAAGGCCGCATCCGGGATCTCGACTCGCTGGTTGAGGGCGCCGGGCGTCCGGGCGCCCCCCTCCACATGAATCGGGATCTCCATGAGGAGCGCGGAGCCACGGTCCTCCACAACGGTCCCCTCGAAGATCCGTGCGTCGCGTTGGATGACCGCGTCGAGCGAATCCGCCCACGCACCCGCCACCCGCGCCCGCACCGTCTGACCGACGGTCAGATCCGTGGCCGATGTCGGCTGGAAGGTGTAGCAACCCGCTGTCCCGAGAAGACACATCGAGACGAGCGTGAATTGCCGCGTATGTAGACGGCGACTTTTCATATACTAACGCGACGGAGGAAAGCGGCGCGGCGACTCTGATAAAGACGCACGGGAGGATGGAGAAGTTGCAGGGCTCGAGCGATTCGCGCCAATGGGTCGCTGGAATCCCACGCGAAAAACCTCGTATTCTCCCTGGACCCCAACTCGGCCAACGTGATGAATCGACCAATCCCGATCGAACGCTGCCCGGCGCGCCGGGTGCCGGGAAGAACCGGGGTGACGTTCGGTCTGGTCCTCGTCTTGTCGACCATCGGCGCACGCGTCTGGGAGCCGACGACCTACGCCGACGACGTCGCGCCCATCCTCCGCGCAAAGTGCGTCGGTTGCCACCGGCCGGCAGGGGCAGCCCCCTTCAGCCTGGTCGAGTTCCAGGACGCCGCACGGCGATCCGCACGGATCGCCCTGGCCGCCCGCGAGGGACGGATGCCACCGTGGCTGCCGGCATCGGACGGCCCCTCCTTCGTCGGTGCTCGCGGACTGACGGAGAGGGAGATTCGGATCCTGGAGCTCTGGAAAGAGGGCGGGGCACCCCCTGGCGACCTCGAGTCGCTCGCCCCCGTCGACCTGCCGACCGATAGCTGGGACCTCGGCGAGCCCGATCTGATCGTACCGCTCCCCCCCTTCACACTCCCGGGCGGAGCGAGCGACGTCTATCGGAATCTTGTGGTTCCGGTCCCGGTCGAGGGTCAGAGATGGGTGGCCAGCGCCCAACTGCGGCCAGGGTCGCGCCTCGTCCACCACGCCCGGATCATGGTCGACGACACCCGGTCGTCGGCCGTTCTCGCAGCCGAGGACGAGAGCGGCCCCGGCTTCGACGGGATGTCCCTGGAGAGCGACGCCCGAAACCCCGATGGCCACTTCGTCGGGTGGACGCCAGGGCGTCGGGTCCTCCCGCCCCTCGAGGGGATGGCGTGGAGCGTAGACTCCGGGACCGACCTGGTCGCTCAACTCCACCTCAGGCCGACCCCCACCGATCAGCTCATCGAGGCCGAGGTCGGCTTGTGGTTCGCGGACGCCCCACCCACCCGCCACCCCGTCGTCCTCGTGTTGACGTCCTACGACATCGACATCCCCCCGGGCGAATCCGAGTACGCGGTCACGACCGCGTATACCCTGCCCGTGCCGGTGGAGCTACTGAGCGTCTATCCGCACGCCCACTACCTTGGAAAGTCACTTCGAGCGATCGCGGTTCTGCCCGGGGGCAGGGAAGTGGAGTTGATCGACATCCCGAAGTGGGACTTCGACTGGCAGGACGACTACCGGTACGAGGACCCGATCCGGCTTCCCGCGGGTGCCACCGTCGTCATGCAGTACACGTACGACAACTCGGCGGACAATCCGAACAACCCGTCCGACCCGCCCCTGCGGGTGAGGTACGGATCGCGGGCGGTCGACGAGATGGCCGATCTGATCCTGCAGGTGCTTCCCCGGAACGGGACGGATCGGACCCGACTCGTCGAGCACCAGGCACTCGTCCACCGCTCCCAGGACCTCCAGTGGATCGCGTCCGCGTCCCTTTCCGAGGGGCGCGCCATGCTCCAGGAGGGTCGGCCCGGTGAGGCGGTTGAGCTCTTTCAGGACGCTCTGCAGGCCAGGCCCGACGATATCGAGGCCCTGCTGCTCCTGAGCCAAGCGTTCGGCGAGTCCGGTGATCCCAACGCTGCGCTCCTGATCGCCCAACGGGCCCTGAACGTGGCGCCCGCTCCCGATCCGCGCGTCGTGTCGGCGCTCGCGCAGGCGTGGTTCGGCAAAGGGGAAACCGACCGCGCCGTGGCATTCGGGCGGGAGGCGCTTCGGCTCGCAGAGGACACCGGCGACGCGGTGCTGGTCGCCTTGTTGGACGAGCGGTTGCGGAGCTACCTCGGCGGCCGATAACCGACCCGGCCGTCCTCACGACCGAGTCGGCTGCCCGCACCTCAGTCACGGCGGCTCCCACCGATCGGGTCACCGGCCGGCAACTGAAGCGCCGGGGCCAGCATCGCGTTCTCCGGCCGCTCCTGCCACCGCCGGATGTCCTCGGCGACCAACCGCTGGTGATCGGACGCTCCGCCCATCCCTTCGAGTCGACCCGCCAGGTCGTCGAGTCGGGCCGCCAGCACCGCCCGCACCTCCGCGGGATTCCCGGCGGAGCCACCCTGGCGCATCATCTCGTCGACCACGGCCCGCTGGATGACGTTGAGAACCCTGCCTCGATACTCGCCCGCCGGCGCGGACGCGTTCCAGGTCGCGGCCATGACCCGGTCGGTGACCTCCGCCAGATCGGGGTAGTCTCCCATGGCGCCGTAGTTCACGAGACGCGCCATACGCGCGGGATGGAAGATCTCGCCCACACTGAACGCCGCGGACGCCTCCACCGCCCCCAACGGGTCGAAGAGGAGCTGGGTGTTGCCCGGGAACGCCTCGCCCTGGTTGTACCGGTACGCGGCCGGCGGCAGAAGGTCGAGCACCCGCTCCGGAATGGTCAGGAAGTCCACCGTCAGGGTGGACAGCACGGTCTCGAGCGCGTCCCGCTGCTCCTCACCCGGAATGATCGTGATTGGCGTCTGGCCATCGCCTTTGACCGCGTTGCGATAGTCGGCACCTCCGAGGGACTGCACGGCCGACCGGAGTTGGAACCGGTGGTGCATGTACAGCGGAAGGAAGACGTACTCGAGCACCGAAATCGGCTCGCCCGTCCGGATCATGTCCGTGCCGAAGCGCTGCAGTCCGATGTTGCGGACACGGATCTCGTGCTTGAGGTGGTCCACGAGGTTCGAGCCGTTGTCCCACACGGAGGCGTACTGGTGGCCGGCACCGATGAAGTTGTTGTTGTTGTGGCCCATGTAGATGAGGCCGCGGTCGACGCCGTCCTGCGCAATCCGCTCGAGCGCGGCCGGAACGTCCGTGCCAGCAGGAAAGTCGCGGTACAGCCAGTTGACCGACAGTTCGTCGTACTCACCGATGCGCTGGACGTAGGCGTTCGACAGGTCCAGGTCGCCGTTGCCGTCGATCTCGACCAGAGGCGCCGGGTAGTCCATGACGCTCTCCCGGTCGTACGCGCTGGCCATGTAGTTGTGCGGGAAGCCGAGCGTGTGGCCGACTTCGTGGGCGGAGAGCTGCCGGACCCGGTCCAGCGCCATCTCGACCGCATCGGACCCCTCAGCCACCTGGGCCAGGTATTCGAAGACCGGGGCGCCGGCGAGGTCACAGTCGCCATCGCCTTGCCACCGATCGCACGACGGGATCTCGAAATAGCCCCCGCCGTCGTCCGAGGCGATCCCTCCGGGGAAGGGAGCGACCATGCCGGAACCCATGAGGTAGTCCTGGCGCAGCCGGAGACTGCCGAGGTTCACCACGCCGCGGACGATCTCACCCGTGCGTGGATCAATGATCGAGTTGCCGTAGCTGTACCCGCGCGTGCTCCGGTGCGTCCAGTGGATGATGTTGTAGCGAATGTCCTGCGGGTCCACCCCGGGAGGAAGGACCTCGACTAGGAACCCATCGATGTATCCGGCGGCCTCGAAGGCGTCGTTCCACCAACTCGCCCCCTCGATCAGCGCGCTGAGAATCGGCTCGGGTGTACCCGGGTCGACGTAGTAGACGATCGGCTCGACCGGCTCGGACATGGCCGCACCCCGGTTCCGTGCCTCGATGCGGTGGCGGGCCGAAAGGCGCACCCGGAGGTCTTCGTCGATGGGCGTCGCGTAGTCCTGAATCGTGGGGCCGTTCACGCCCACGCGGGGATCCGCAAGGCGAGTCTCGAAGCCCGGCTCCGGCATCTTGATGAAGGAGTGGTGCTGACGAAGGCTCACCGCATCCGCGCTCGCTGCCACACCCCGTACGAGGGATCCGGGTTGATCGCTGGTGAAGGTCAAAAGGGCCTCCACCTCGGTGTTCTCCGGAAACGACTGCGTGGCGGGGAGGTGGATCGCGCTCCGGCTCTTTTCGAGCTGGAAGCGACCCTGATTGCGCTGGGCGAGTGTCTCGATGACCCCGCGCGCGTCACGGAGGAAGAACGGCGTGGCGTCGACCAGTACGCTGCCGCCCGACTCGGCGGCGATGTCGAAGCCCCACTGTACCGAGGGGGCAAACGCGTCACGAACGGCCTGCACCTCGGTCGGGTTGTCGCTCTGCGCCCGGAACTGGTAGTTCGGCTCCATGAGGAGGACACGTGGTCCCACCCGACGCGCTTCCAGAACGTGCGTGCCCCGAAGCTGACCGCGGTCGATGCCGACCGGGTTGGAGCCGAGCCCGGAACCCATCGAGATCTGGTAGAGGAACTCCGTGTCGAGTTGATCGATCTCCCAGAACAGCGACCCCGTCGACGCGTCCCAGTAGAGATCGAAAAAGCCTCGGATCGCCTGCATCCCGGCCGTCTTCTCCGCGATGCTGGGAATGGAGGGTGTTTGGGCAGCGGCGGGCGCGGGACCGTCACCGGCCGTGAGGGCCAGCACCGCCGCCACGGCAGTGGCTCCAAAGCGCATCAGGCTCCACAACAAGCTCACTCGGGACATCGACGTTCTCCTTCGCGTGGTACCGACCGAGCCGCCCCCTTCCTGAGACGACCCGAAGCTGGCCGAATCGGCCGGCGGACAAAGTATCCACCGGCCGTTCGTTCGACCATTGCCGTGCGAAGGCCGCGGCCTCGTCTCAGTCGCGCAGGGCCGAGGCCGGCGACACACCGGTGGCCCGACGGGCGGGCAACCATGTGGCAAGGACCGCGGCAGCCACGAGCGACGAGGCGATGGCGAGCGGATAGCCGAGCCCGAGGTCGGTTTCGAAGAGGTTCAGCGCGTTTCGCACTCCGGTGTACATCAGCCACGCCAGCGGGAGTCCCGCCGCCAGGCCGGTCCCCGCGAGGCCAAGCCCCGTACGTGTGACCATGCGCACGACGTTTCCTCGGCCGGCGCCCAAGGCCATCCGGATGCCAATTTCCCGGCGTTGCTGCGCGACGGCGTGGGCGAGCACCCCATAGATTCCGAGCGCGGCCAGAATGACCGCGATGCTCGCCAGCACCACCAGGAACAGTTGGATCGCGCGCGGTCCAGCCAGCGACTCCGCCACATGCTCGTCCAGGCTGCGCAGCGCCGCCACCGGCTGATCGGCCTCGACGGACCACACGGCCCGGCGAACGTCGGGGGCGAGCGCATTGGGCTCGCCCACCGTGCGGAGGGCAAATGCTACGCTTGCGCGGGGCGCCTGGCCGTTGGGCACGTAGAGTGCCTCGCCGCCGTTCCCAGCAAGTGCAATGCGGTCCTGCAGGATGTCCGAGACGACGCCCACGATCACCCGGGTGTCGTCCCGAAGGTGAAGCGTCCGGCCGATGGCGACCTCGCCCGGAAACTCGCGCTCGGCAAGGGCTCGGCTCACCACCACGACGGGCTGACTGGCCAGGTCGTCGGATGGGTCGAAAAGCCTCCCGGCCAGCAGAGGGATCTCCATGGCGGAGAAATAGCCCGGGTTGACGACCTGGAGCGAAGCCCGCGCTTGTTCTTCCGGGGCGAGTTCGGGTCGACCGTCCACCGTGTACCGGGTGCCGGGACTGAATTGGCCACGCGGGAGCGAGCTCATGAGCGCGACCCCCTCGACACCAACGACGTCCGCAAGAACGGCCTCCAGGTCACGCTGGTAGGCCGCGAGGGCCTCGGGTTCGTCATACCGACCGTCGAGGGCATTGATCTCGAAGGTCAGCAGGTGGTCCGCGCGGAAGCCAGGATCGTCTCCCGTAAGACGTTCGAACGCCTGGATCATGAAGCCCGCACCGGTCAACAGCGCCAGGGCCGCGGCGAATTCGCCAATCACGAAGATGTTCCGGAGACGCTTTCGACTACGCCCCACGGTACCTCCCCGGCTTCCCTCCCCCAACGACTCCCGCAGGTCGCCTCGGGCCGCGTGCGCCGCCGGCGCCAGACCGAAAAGGAGTCCGGCCGCGAGGGCCACTCCTACCGACACGGCAACCACGGGAAGGCTGAGGACCGGAACCATGCTCCGGGGCATCTGGGGTGGCATGACCCCCTGGAGCCACGCGACGACGTAGTAGGCGAGCCCAACGCCCACCACGCCAGCGATCAGCCCGAGCGTCACGCTTTCCGTCAGAAGCTGCCGTAGGATACGCACCCGGCCGGCGCCCAGCGCGGTCCGCACTGCCATCTCCTTCTGTCGCCCCTCGGCGCGTCCCAGGAGGAGGTTGGCCACGTTCGCACAAGCGATCAGGAGTCCGAAAAGGGTGACGAAGGTGAGGATCTTGACCAACTGCCGATCCGTGGTTCCCGGAAAGAACTCGGAGATGGACATCAAGCGGAGATCCCGACCGCGCTTGGCGTCGGGATACTCCGCCTGGAGCCGGGAGGACACGCCCGCGAGTTCCTGCTGGGCCACCTCGACGCTGGCCCCCGGCCCGAGACGCGCGAAGGCAAGGTACTGGTTCGCTCCACGCTGCTCCTCCTGATCCGAGAAGTCCGACGGACGAATCGCTTGGACGTCCGCGGGAACCATGTCGAAGGCTTCGGGCATCACTCCGATGACCGTGAAGGGCTGCCCGTCGAGCATAAGCGTCTGCCCCAGTGCGTCCCTTCGCCCGAAAAAGGCCCGCTGCCAAAAGGCATGGTGGAGTACCAGCACGTTCCCCCGCCCCTCGGCGCCCTCCTCCGGCAAGAAGCCCCGGCCGAACTCCGGGCGGGCTTCGAGCACGTCGAAAAGGCTCGGCGTGGCCACCGCCACGGTCACCCGCTCGGGCACATCCCGCCCCGAGAGGTTCGCGGTCTCGGTCGTGTATGCCGTCGCCGACTCGAAGGACGTCGACGCCGCCGCGTAGTCGCGGAAGTTGGGAATCGAGACACCTGCGGCGAGGTCCATGTTCTCGCCGGGTCGTGCTTCCCGAAGGACGACGAGCTCGTCCTGATCCGGGTACGGCATGGGTGAGAACAGGAAGCCGTCCAGGATGGCGAACATCGAGGCGTTCGACGCAATGCCGAGGGCCAACGACAGCGCGGCAACGGTCGATACGACAGGAGTCCGCGCCAGCATGCGGAGACCGTACTTGAGATCGAGCAGGAGCGTGGACATAAGGTGCCGGGGGTTTGGGTCGTATGGGCGCCACTACGTCCCGCCACCCCCAATGGATTCGTGTGCCCCTCGCGATCGTATGCGGCCCACATGTCCGGAAACCGTCGGCTCATACTCCCCGTAAGGCTTGCGTCAGCGTACGATTTCTCAATCGACCCTCCGCGAGTCCACAAGGCGCCAATGGATCGTTTCCGACAGGATTTCCGACAGGCCCTCCGATCGCTGCGCACCAGTCCAATGCTGACCGCGGCGGCTCTCGCCTCCCTGGCCCTCGGTATCGGCGCGTCCGCCGCCATCTTCAGCGCGGTCGACACCTTCCTGCTCAAGCCCCTTGAGTTCGAAGACTCGGACCGGCTCGTGTTCGTGAACTCGACGCATACGGAGCGGGGATGGACGGGGATGTCCGTCTCCCCGCTGGACTTCC
This sequence comes from Gemmatimonadota bacterium, assembly GCA_029262115.1. Classification (GTDB taxonomy): domain Bacteria; phylum Gemmatimonadota; class Gemmatimonadetes; order Longimicrobiales; family Gaopeijiaceae; genus JAJCZZ01. The sequence continues at coordinate 42,849 of JAJCZZ010000027.1, forward strand.
AGGACTTCCGCCGGGAGGCCCGCACCATCGAACTGGCAGGGATCGCGGGAGGTGGCGTCGACATGACGGTCGAGGACGGGGCCGTGCGCCTCGACGGATCACGAGTATCCTCCAACTTCTTCGACATCCTGGGCATCTCACCTCAGATGGGGCGTGGCTTCGTCATGGAGGACGAAGCGGTGGGCGCGGCTCCGGTCGCGGTCCTTTCGCACGGCGTATGGAGTCGGCTCTTCGGAGCGGACCCGAGCCTGATCGGGCGGACGCTTCCGCTCGAAGGTGTCGGGACCGAGATCGTCGGGGTGATGCCCCCCGACTTCATGTTCGGATCGCCCGAAGACATCTGGCGGCCCCTGGCGTTCACGGGTGAGGAGACCCGCGGAAGTCGGTACCTGACCATACTCGGCCGTGTGTCACCCACCGCGACGCTGGACGGCGCGCACTCGGAGCTCGCGACTCTGGCGGCCCGCCTCGCGGAGACGTTTCCCGAAGCGAACGCCAGCATCGGGGTCAACCTTCAGCGCGTCCGGGACGAGTGGTTCGACGAGGGATTCCGGGAAGGCAGCTTCATTGCCGGCGCCGCGGTATTCTTCGTTCTGCTGATCGCATGCGCCAACGTCGCCAACCTCTTGCTGGCACGCGGGGCGGACCGGGAACGGGAGATCGCCCTCCGATCCGCGATCGGAGCGGAGCGGTCCAGGATCGTCCGGCAGTTGCTGACCGAGAGCATGGTACTGGCCGTCGTGGGTGGTCTGCTCGGCGTCGGGATCGCGTATCTGGGTGTGGAAGGAATCCGTACCCTCTTCCCTCCCGGCGTACCCGGCGTCAATCGGCTGGCCCTGGACGGGCGGGTCCTGGCGTTCACGGGTCTCGCGACGATGGCCGCCGGCCTCCTGTTCGGTGTTGCGCCGGCGCTCCAAACCAGCGTGAGCGACCTTCGCTCCGCGCTCGTGGATGGCGGCCGGGGCGGTTCGGGGCGACGGGGCGGCCGACTTCGGTCGGGGCTCGTCATGGCGGAGGTGGCAATGTCCGTCGTCCTGCTCGTCTCCGCCGTCCTCCTGGTCAAGTCGTTCACCCAGATGCGCACCGCCGACCTGGGCTTCGACATCGACGGCGTCGCGGTGATGCGCATGTCGCTTCCCGAAACGCGCTATCCGGAGGTCGGCGACGTCGAGAACTTTCGCCGCAACGTCGTGGCGCGTGTGGCCGCGCTTCCCGGCGTTTCCGGTGCGGCCACGACCAACATCCGGCCGATGTGGGGCAACACCAGCAGTAGCTACGTGATCCCGACGGAGGAACGTCCACAGCCGGGGTCGGAACCCTCGGTCAACGTTCGCTATGTATCGCCCGACTACTTCGAGGTCATGGGGATGCCGCGACTGGCGGGGCGGCCGTTCAGTGATCTGGACCAGGAGGGCGCCCCCCCGGTCGTGATCATCAACGAACGGATGGCGGAACGACACTGGTCGGGTGGGTCGCCCATCGGGGAGCGCATCGAGATCTGGGGAGAGGAGCGCGAGATCGTCGGGGTCGTGGCCGACACCCGTGAGTGGGGCCCCGACTCGGATGTCGCGCCCCTGCTCTACGCTCCAGCCGGCCAGCGCATGACCCGGAACCCCTTCCTGATGGTGGCGTCCAATCGCGACATTGCGGACGACGTGAGGGACGTTGTCCGCGCGGAGGACGCCGATCAGGCCGTCTACGACTTCGCCTCCATGCGGCAGGTTCTCGAGGACGACATGGGCGGGAACGAGGCCATGGTCAAAGTGCTCGGAACGTTGGCGCTCATCGCCTTCCTCCTGTCGGCCCTCGGCGTGTACGGCGTGCTCTCGTACACGGTATCACGCCGCACTCAGGAGTTGGGAATCCGCCAGAGCCTGGGGGCGGGACGGCGACATGTTCGCTCGCTGGTTCTTCTCCAGGGGATGAAGCTCGCAGGAGCTGGCGTGCTGGCCGGCCTGGCTGTGGCGGCACTGTCCACACGGCTTCTGGCGTTCTTCCTGTTCGGCGTGTCGCCGTTCGATCCGTTCGCCTTCATCAGCGTGCCCGTGGCCCTGATGGCGACGGCGTTCGTCGCAAGCCTGATTCCCGCCATCCGCGCCACGCGGGTCGATCCGATCGTGGCCCTGCGCGCGGAGTAGCGAACTGCCTGTGGAATGGATCGGCCACCCCGAGGCCTGGGTCGCGCTCCTGACCCTGACTATCCTCGAGATCGTACTGGGAATCGACAACATCATCTTCATTTCGATCCTCGCGGAGCGGGTCGAAGAGCAGAAACGGCCGCTCGCCCGGCAAGTCGGGCTCGCGTTGGCCATGTTCACGCGGATCGCGCTGCTGTTTTCGCTCGTCTGGATCATGAGGCTGACCGAGCCGCTGTTCTCGGTCCTGGGGCACCCGGTGTCGGGTCGCGACCTGATTCTGCTGGCGGGAGGGATGTTCCTCCTCTGGAAGTCGACTCGCGAGATCCACCACAAACTCGAGGGCGAGGAGAAGGAGGGAGGCGTCCCGAAGGTGGCCTCGTTCGTGTCGGTGGTCGTTCAGATCGCACTACTCGACATCGTCTTCTCGCTCGACTCGGTCATTACGGCGGTGGGCATCGCGGACGACCTCGCCGTCATGGTCATCGCGGTGGTGGTGGCGGTCGGCTTCATGATGGCGGCCGCGGGTAAAGTGAGCCGGTTCGTCAACCGTCACCCCACGGTCAAGATGCTGGCGCTCTCGTTCCTCCTACTGATCGGTATGTCACTGATTGCTGAAGGCATGGGACACCACGTTCCCAAGGGATACATCTACTTCGCCATGGGATTCAGCATCTTCGTCGAGTCCCTGAACCTCGTGATGACGAAGAAGGGTCAGCGCCCCCCGGTGGATCTGCGAGGACCGCGATATGTCGACGAACCCGCGCCTCCGGGGCCGTCCGCCCCGGGTTGACCCGACGAAAAGGACCGCCCTCCGGACCGTCAGACATGCTGAGCACACATACGAAACGGCGACGCCCGGAGCATCCGAGTGCCGCCGTTTCGTCGACCCGTGGGTCGAAGTCCTGCCTACATCATCGTCTGGACGCCGGCGTCGCCGTCCGCGGAGACATTGAAGTGGATCCACATACCGGTGGCGGCGTGCCCCGGCACGTAGCAGAGGATCGCGTACTCACCCGGCGAGTCCGCCACGAACGTGATGCTCTCGCTCTGTCCGTTCATGGTCGACTCCATCATCGAGGTCGGGTTCGACGTGATCGCGCCCTCGAACACCGGGGTCGCCGTGGGCATGGCACCCGGCGTCCCCGCCAGCTCGGACACACCCAAGCTGTGGCCCATGTTCGGATCCTGGTTCGAGAAGTCGATCGTCACCGACGCGCCCTGGGGCACCGTGATCGTCATGTTCCCGTCCGTGGCGCCGTTGAAGTTCCAGTAGTTCTTGGCGTTCGTCTGCCCGGCCACGATGGCGATGTTCACCGACTGACCGTCGTCCCCCACGGTGTACCACTCCGGCATGGACATCTCGCTCAGGGTCGGGGCGGCTGGAGCCGGAGCCGGAGGAGCCTCTGCCGGCTCTTCGGCTGCGTCACCGCCGCAGGCGGCCGCGGCCGCCAGGAACGCCATCACTGCTACACGCTTCATCATCATCGAACAAACCTCATGTAGTTGAAGATTCGGAGGCGGCCGAGTCGTCTCAGGAGCGTCGCGACCTCGTCATGACGAGTAGTACGCGGCATTCTCATCGACGTAACCGTGGGTCAGGTCACACCCCCATGCCCGGGCGCCGTGCGTACCTACCCCCAGAGCCACTGCCAGGTCCACCGAATCCGATCGCAGAAGGGCACGGATGGCGGCCTCGTCGAAGGCGACACGAGTTCCCTGCCTCAGGACTTCGACGCCGCAAATCGATGCGTCGATGGTATCGGGGTCGATCCGAGCCTCGAAGCACTTGCCCACCGCCATGAGGATCCGCCCCACGTTCGGGTCGCCCCCGAATACCATGGTCTTGACCAGCGGTGACCGAACGACGGAGCGGGCAACCGCCCGGGCATCGTCGTCCGAGGCCGCACCGTCAATGGTCACGCGAATCATCGTGGTCGCTCCCTCTCCGTCGCGAGCGAGCGTCTCGGTCATGCGGACGAACGCCGTGCACAGGGCGTCGGCGAAGTCCTCCATGACCACCGGGCCGGCATGCCCGTTCGCCAGGATGGCACAGGTGTCCGACGTGCTCGTGTCCGTATCGATCGACAGCATGTTGAGCGTGTCGTCGACGGTCACGCGCAGCAGCCGATCGAGCGAGGTGGCATCCAACTGCACGTCGGTGAAGGCATAGACCAGCATCGTTGCCATGTTGGGTTCGATCATGCCGGATCCCTTTCCCACGAGGGTCAGCGTGCCGCCGCGGCCGACATCCATCGACACCGCCTTGGGGTGGGTGTCGGTGGTCATGATGCCACGGGCTCCGTCGAGGGGGTCCGAGCCGAGCCGTTCGACCATCCCAGGGAGCGCCGCCTCGATTTTCGCGATCGGGAGCGGCACTCCGATGACCCCGGTCGAGCTCATGAGCACGAGCCCGGGATCGATGCCGAGCGCTGCGGCCGCCGCTCGGCCCATCGTTCGGGCCCGATCGACACCCTCCGTGCCTGTACCCACGTTCGAGACCTTCGAGTTGACCACCACGGCCTGAAGGACCCCACCACGGATGATCTCGCGCCCCACGATAATCGGGGCGCCGGGAACCTGATTCCTGGTGAACACCGCCGCCGCGGCTGCGGGTACGTCGGACACGAAGAGCGAAAGATCGGCGCCCGTGGGCTTGAGTCCACAGTTGACCGAAGCCGTGCGGAAGCCACGAGGAAAACGAGGAGGGTCGTGGAAGGGCATGGGGTGGCGGAAGAGCGGGTCGCAGGAAGGAAGGCGGATGCTACCCAATCGACCGAGGCCCGGCCACCGAGTACGGTGACCGGGCCTGGTTGCACCTATCCAAGTACGTGTTACGCGAGTCGCTGAACTCCAAATGCACAGTCCAACGCGGCAACGATTCCGTTGCAGTCCAGAGGACGCACTTCCTCGGCCATTCGGCGGAGATTCCGCGCAATCCGAAGATTGCCTTCTCCCTCTGCTCGGGTGGCCGCCCGAAGCAGAAACCGAACTCGCTCATCCACGTTCATCGTACTTCCCCCTCACCCTGGTAGGATCGGTGCGGAGGCCGTCGCGGCCCTCGTTCCTTCCTTACGGACAGAAACCGGATCCGTTTCGCCTCATCCCGTCTGACGCTCTGAAAACGCGGGGGGTTGCCCGCTGGTTCCCGGTCACGCTTCGACGAGGAGTTACCGCTGCCACCCGGTCCACCCCGGACCGCGAACCACCCGCCCGGGCATCGCGCCCGTGTGCCGGCCGTTCTCCCAGACGGCGGTCCCGTTCACGAGGACGTGGTCGATCCCGACCGACAGCTGATGGGGCTTCTCGTACGTGGCACGATCGCTGACCGTCTCCGGATCGAACACCACGATATCCGCGAAAAAGCCCTCCTCGATCAAGCCGCGATCACGAATGTGAAGGCGGGTGGCCACCGCCGACGACATCTTGCGGACCGCCTCCTCGAGCGTGGTCGCGCCTTCTTCCCGCACGTATTTGCCGAGGATTCGAGTGAAGGTCCCGTACGCCCGGGGGTGCGCGAGGCCGTCCGCGGTGACGGGATCGATTCCGCCCGCATCGGTCCCGAACTTCATCCATGGCTGGCCGATCTGCATGGCCACGTTCTCTTCGCTCATCATGAAGTAGATGGTCCCGATCCGCTGCCGCTCGTCGAGCACGAGGTCGAACGCGGTGTCGATCCAGTCCTTGCCGACCTCGTCCGCCACGTCGGCGAGGTAACGGCCCATGTACTTCCGGTTCTCCGGCTTGTCGAAGCCCAGCAGGAGCACGCCTTGGGGCGTCGCGAGGTTGCACAGGTTCTCCCACTCCTCCGTCTGGTTCTCGATCTCGCTGCGGATGCGCTGCCGCGTGGCCGCCTCCGCCAGGTTGTCGAAGAGCTTCCCGTCCGCGGATGCCCAGGGTGGGAAGCAGGCGGTCAGGCCTGTGCCGCCCGCTGTGTACGGATACATGTTGGCCTGAACGTCGACCCCGGCCGCACGAGCAGAATCGATCTTGGCCACTGCCATGGCGGCCTTGTGCCAGTTCCGTCGTCCTCCGGCCTTGAGGTGGAAGATCTCGACCGGCACTCCGGCACGAACGCCGATGTCGATGGCCTCGTCGATGGCCTCCAGGAACTGGTCGGCCTCCGAGCGCATGTGGGTGATGTACACCCCACCGTGCCGCGCCGCCGCCTCGTTGATGGCTACCAATTCGGCGGTCGACGCGAAGTTGCCGGGCGGATAGATGAGGGCCGACCCTATGCCGAAGGCGCCGTCCTTCATGGCGTTGTCCACCGCCTCCTGCATCCGAACCATCGCGAGTGGGTCGGCCGGCCCCATCGTCTCGTTCATGCCGAGCACACGGATCGTGGTGGCGCCCACGAACGAACCCATGTTCACGCTCCCGCCGTGGCTCGCCATGGCGTCGAGCCACTCCCCGAACGCGCGGGGTCCCGAGAAGCGGCGTCCGGGCTCGGCGAATTCGTCCGCGACCGGCGCGTTCGTACTGGCCTCGCCCATGATCTCCGTGGTGACGCCCATCGAGACCTTGCTCACCACACGACCATCGCCATCCCCCAGGAAATTCCCGCGCGAGTGGCTCTGGATGTCGATGAAGCCGGGCGCGACCACTCGGTCGGACGCGTCGATGCGCCGGGTCGCACGCGCTCCTCTCAACATGCCGGCGGGTGTGACGGCCGCGATACGATCTCCGCGGACGCCGATGTCGCCCGGGTACCACGCGTTGCCGGTCCCGTCAATGATGCGACCGCCTTCGATGATGACGTCGAACGGTTGCCCTGGAGTGGGCGAGACAGAGGAAGAGGAGGCGGTCGCACCGCCGCATGCGGACAGGGCAAGACCGATGAGAAGGCAGGCTATGGAGCGGGTCATGGCTGGGCTCTCCAAGGGGATCCGTGTCGATGATCCAACTACGTGTTCGACCCCGCTCCGTCAACGGTGGCGCTAGGTCCAGTCGGAAAAGGTGGTGTGGTCGGTCGCACGGCATGGGTTCGAATGGGGGACGTGCGTGGGTCGGAACGGCAACCGACATTGAACGGCTACACCCTTCCGCACACGCCAACGTTCCGGAGAGCCGTCATGCGCCAAGGTCGTCACACGCTCGTCGCGACTGTCGTCGCCCTCATCGTAGCAACCGCCGCTCCGTGCCCACCCGTTGCGGCGCAGGCGTCGATCGGCCCGGAGAAGGAGCCGAACTTCCTTCCGCATATGACGCGACCCGAGGTCGAGACACTCCTCGAGCGCACCGACATGGTCATCATTCCGGTGACGTCGCTGGAGCAGCACGGTCTTCATCTTCCGATCGGTACCGACTACTACAGCGGTGTGGAGCGTGCCAAGCGTATCGCGCGACGGGTCGACGTCTTGGTGGCGCCGATCCTCTTCCCCGGCCAGTCACCGTACCACATGGAGTTCGCGGGTACGGTCACACTGCCGTCGACGCTGATCCAGGAGGTCTACGTCGAAGCGGCCAAAAGCCTGATGCGGCACGGATTCAAACGCTTCCTCATCCTCAACAGCCACGGAGGCAACGCCGCGACCTCCACGTTCATCGTGGATCGGATCAACCAGGAGACCGAAGGCATTGCCGTGGACCTGGGAAGCGCGGTCGGCCCGTTCGCCGACCGGGCCGCAATCAATGCGTTACCTCGCCCCGCCGAGCCCGTCTTCGACCGCCACGGCGGCGTCGGAGAGACCAGTCGGGCACTCTACCTGTTTCCCGACCTCGTGGACCTCGAGGCCGCACGACCGGCCGCGCTCACATTTCCACCGACGTTGGCGGCCATGCTGCCCGCTGTCCTGGACGGAGACCGCACCGCGCTCACCGTGCTGTTGGCGGAGGGCCTCAAGGACGAATCGACCGGGAAGGGATCGTCCGCCGCGCAGATGTCGAGTACCGGCGTGTGGGGCACCCGCGACCCCCGCGAAGCCACGGTCGAGGAGGGCCGCGTGGTCACGGAAGCGTTTATCGACGCAGCCGTGGCCTTCATCCGGCGGTGGGAGGAGTTGAGGCCGTCGGGCCGGTGAGGCCGAAGGGCCCTTTGGGGTGTAGTATTGGGCGTCGGTGGGTGCTCGCGTCCCACTCGACGCGCTCGTCCCGTTTCGGTCGGTGAGGGTCAATGAAAGAAGTCGCCGAAGGTCCCCGGGTTCGCATCGTTGGAAAAGCTGATGCATCGGATCGGGGCGATGTTTCGGACCTCGACCCCGCGCAGCGGATCGAGATGATGTGGCAACTGGCGATGGACGCGTGGACTTTCAAGGGAGAAGCAGAGCGTGCTCAATCCCCATTTTCGCGACATGTTGTCCGCATTCATCGAGGGCGACGTTGAGTTCCTGATCGTCGGTGCGTACGCGCTCTCAGCGCATGGCCTTCCAAGGGCCACTGGAGATCTCGACTTCTGGATCCGACGCACGTCGGCCAACGCAGAACGAGTCCTCCGTGCTCTCAGGCGATTCGGTGCTCCCGTCGCCGAGATAACCGCCGCCGACCTCAACCAACCCGACGTTGTGGTCCAGATCGGACTCGAGCCGAGCCGGATCGATATTCTCACGGAGATCGACGGGGTGGCGTTCGAGTCCGCGTGGACTCGTAGAATGGTCATCGAGGTCGATGGCCTTTCGATTCCCGTCCTGAGCCTGGACCACCTGCTCGACAACAAGAGGGCGGTCGGCCGCCCCCAGGACGTCGCCGACGTGGCCGCCATCGAGGCCGAACAGGAGCGCCGGCGCCAGTCCGCCAACGAGTGCTAGAACACCAGCGTGTGCGTATATTTCATGGTCAGCGTACGCGCGTCCTCGAACGGAAGACGCGGTAGCCCGAGTACGGTGCGCTCGAGGTTGAGCCCCTCGTTCCACACCAACCAGAGGTCCTGTCCCTCCCTGAAGTTGTAGCGGAAGCGGGCGTTCGTGGTGAGCCGGTCCGACAACGAGTTGAACTGCAAGAAGGCGTCGATCGAGAAGGCCGTGTTCACCGCGCCCCGCGCCGTGAGGGCGAACAGGTGCGCATCGAACGCCTGCCCGCGGTCGTCGAAGCGGATGCGGTTCCACTCCCAGCCACCGATCAGCTCGATATGCCGGTTCGCCGCCCAGTTGACGCGGTTGTCGAGCGAGAGCCTCCGCCCGTCGAAGAACTGTCCCGCCGTGACCTTCACGTTCGGTCGGACCGTCCACCCGCGGGGCGAACGGAAATCCACCGAACCCTCGCTGGCCCAGTAGCTTCCGACGGGGATGCCGGCGTCGTCACCCAGGTCGAACGCGGTCACGACGTCCTCGTACTGCGTGTTGGACACGAACGTTATCGTCAGGCCGGGCTTGGTCTCCAGGGTCAGAAAGCCGCGAAGCCGCCCGGTATCCACGTGATCGTCCGCGTTCCGGTACCACGCGTTGCTCTCCACTCCGAGCCACACGCGGCGGTAGCGGGAGCCCTCCCCGGGGTACCATTGGTAGTTCCAGTCACTCTGCGCCCGGCTGAAGTTCTGGCGGAGTTCGAAGCCCACGCCCGGATCGTACCCAGCCCCCGACCAGACGAAGACGTTCTGATAGCTGAAGCCCTGCAACCGACGCCGCGTCCAATCCGCCACAACCCGCCCGGCGTCCAGACCGGACGGCGCCCTGTCCCGGACGTCCGACCCACCCTGTACCGTCTGAAGCCACTTGAGCGTGAGGTACTCGTCGCCGAAGAGGCGCAGTTGGGAGTCGACACCGTACGTCACATTGTAGACCCCGTCCGTGTCGACACGGCTCGTTGCCATCCCCCCCAGGAAGGAGCTGGTGTTGAGGACACGTCGGCGGAGTCTCAACACCCCGAAGTTCTCCGAGCGCAGACCCCGGTCGGCTTCGGTCTGCATCTCGATGAGGCCGAGGTCCCAGGAGCCGACGCGACCGACCAGGCGGGCGCCGCCGAGGATCCCGATGGGCTGACCGTCGGCGAGACCGATGCGACGTGAGTAGAACAGCGTTCCCCGTTCCGCTCCGGTGTCGAAACCGAAGATCCCCGCCCTTTCCTGGAAGAAGGGGCGCTTCTCGTCGAAGAACAGGGAGAACCGCGTCAGGTTGACCTGCTGCTGATCCGCCTCCACCGCGGCGAAGTCGGTGTTGACCGTAAGATCCAGCGTGAGGTTCGGCGTCGGGTTGAGCTTCAGGTCGCCGCCGACCTGATAGTCGGGATCGGTGACCGGGAAATACGCGGTCCCCGCTTCGTTGAGCGTGGCGGTGCGTGCGCGGCCGGCAAGGACGTACGGGCTGACGTAGACCGGATTGCGCGGGGTCACCCCCTGGAGCCGGATGTCCTGGAACGCGGAGACTTGCGTGTAAGGGGCCGTGGACGGGATGGCCGGGAAGGTCCATCGGTTCCCCTGTGCTGGCTCGTACGCGTACACCATGGCGCCCATCACCACGGAGCCATCTTCTGCGGCTTCGAAACGGAGGCTCGAAAAGGGGATGCGCATCTCGGCGAACCAGCCCTGATCGGTAATCCGGGTCTCCAGATCCCAGAACGTGTTCCAGGAGGAGCCCCGGGGCCCCCCGCTCTGACCGTTCTCCTGCTGGCCGTCGCCTGTGATGCTCATGTCCATCCGCGCCCCGAGAGGGAGCCCGACGAACCGCATCGCGTTCTCGTCGTCGTTGAACGTGTCGAGCAGGACGCCAAAGCCGTCGTCACCGCTCCATCGGTCACGGGTCAGAGAAAACGCCCGGATCTCGTCGGGGTCGTCATGGAAGAAGCGCGCGGCCACGTAGATGGCGTCATCGTCGTGCCCCATGAGGAGTTGGATCTGGCGATCGCTGCCTCCTCGGAAGGACGGCTCGTACATCACGAGTGGCAGGGGCTTGATGGCGCTCCAGGCCGCCTCGTCGCTGACTCCGTCCAGAGTGATGGGGCCGGTGAGGCGCGCGACATCGACGACACCCCGAGCTTCGGGAGACTCACGGGTGGAGCTGAGGACCCCCGGGGAGGGAGCGGCCAGGTTCTGTGAGGCAGCCGGCGCGGGACCGAGGGCGACGGCGGCCCAGATTGCGAGGGCGGCGGCGTGGCGGCTTGAGCCAGGCCGACCGATGGGGGTGTTGAACAAGGGGCAGTCGTTGATCAAGGGAGGGTTGGGAGCCCAGAAAACTAACGGCCACGACCCTAAGGACCGACGGGACGGGAGGAATGCTGGGGAACACGTCGGCGTTGCCGGGGGTCGTCGTCGTTCCTCGACCCGTCTCGCCGTCCGCAATGTCCAATGCTCGATACGGTTCGAAGGGGCCATAGCCTCGGTGGAACTCACTCCTCCACACCAACACTGCTCGCGTAGACCCGCGAAGCAATCTCGGAGGGCCTCGAACGTGCTTACGCCGCGCCCAGCTCCGCTCGTCAACCAATTGCGGGCCTACGGCACGGATAGGCCGTCCAAAGGGCTTCGGTGGGAAGGGGAGAGAGGTGGGCTTCGCACAAGCGCGACGAGTGCTCCCTTAGCGCCCAACTCCGAACAATCCCACCCCCGGCTGGAACGCGTCTGTTCCACCTTCGCCGTTGTTGCCGGACGAGGACAGATCCGCAACCTCCAGGATCGCCCAGGCCAGGACACCGGCCAGCGCGGCTCCCAGCGCGGTTCGCCCCGGGTTGAACCGCTTCTCTTCCACGCCGACGACCTGATCCCAGGGCAGTTCCAGGTAGTCGTTGAGGCGCACGACGTCGGCGGCGCTTGCGGCTCCCGATCGAATCGTCAGGCCCAGCGCCTGCGCGGGGGAGTCGACGACCGCTCCCTCGATCGAGGTTCGGATGGAACCCAGCCGTTCGACCTGACGGATCGCCTCTTCGCGTTCGATCTCGACCCGAACGGACTGACCGGGCCGGACGGCCGCCCGTTCAATCGGCGCGTAGGAGTGACAGGCGGCCGACGAGACAGCTAGAGCCAGGAAGATGCCACGCTTCAAAATAGTCACGATGTCACTCCTTGAGGTCGGGCGGGTCGAGAAACATCGCCCCAATAAAGCGGGGGCGGCCGCCTCGGCCACCCCCGCCCACATGTCGATGCGGTTGGTGTCAGCCCCCGATGTTCGGGTTCACCCGCGCCTCCTCGTCCGAAATCGGGAAGCACGTGTCGCGGTCCGCCGCGTACGGGTCGGCGACGACTCCGCCGTCCTGCTTCCAACGGTGGAGGTCCCACAGTCGGCGGCCCTCCAACCACAGCGTGGCTCCGCGCTCCATCCGCATGACCTCCCACGCGTCGGCGTTCGATGCCGGCGTGGAGATCGGATCCATTCCATAGAAGTCCCGGGCGGCGTTGAGGTGACCGGTCATACCCGCCAGGTCGCCCGCACGCAGGGCGGCCTCGGCACGCAGCATCAGCGCCTCGGTCCCCTTCGTGAGCGGGATATCCGTGTCCTCGTCGAGGAACTTCCGCTGCTGATAGAAGTCGGTCTCACCGTCCTGGCCCTTCTCGATCTGGCCTGCCTGGTCCAACACGATCCGCCAAGGTACACGCGGATCATCCGTAACGTCGTCCCAGATTGTGTTGAATACGGTGTGCTCGCGACGATCCGTCGTCTCGTCGACGAGATCGTTGGCCACGGCTCCCGCCGTCGTGCTGAAGACGGCGTCGTACGAGAAGTCGACCGGCACCTGCGCGGCATCGGCCGCGGCCTCGGCCCACGCACCCGTCCAGGCCCGAACCGAGGCTCGGCCCCCGTACGCCGCCGTCACGACATTACCGTTTCCGGCCGCGCTGCCGATCTCAATGGCGCGTGTGAACTGATCGACGGCACGGTTGAAGTGCTCCGTGCGCGCCACGACCGGTCCACCGTCGATGGTGGACTCACACTGCACCTCGCCAAGTAGACGGTTCGAAAATCCTGCGAGCAGATACGCTCGGGCCACGTCGGGATCCTTGGCGAAGAGGTCCGGGGCGTAGAATTCCTGGATCCTCGCGATCCCGTTCTCGGCCACCCAGCGGGCCTGCTGCATGCTGCCGTACTCGCCGTCCCAGTCCTCGGGCTCCTGAAGCAGGATCCCGCGAGGATAGGTACCGAAGTCGTAGCTTCCGGAATGCCAGAGATCTCCGGAGGCCAGGGCCAGATCCTGGTACGCGCCATCGATCGCCTGCGTGAGGTCGTACGACATGCCCGCCACGAGGCCCGAGATGGACCGTTGGGAGTTGAGGTCGTCATCCGCGATCCGTCCGGGTGCCTCTACGTCGAGAGAGAGCACCTCGTCACAGCCCGAGAGCGGGAGGATGGCCGCCACGGCGAGCAACGGCATCCATGTGTTGGTCCGTTTCCTCATCGTTTCTCTCCGCATCAGAATGTCACCCGGAAGCTCAGGAGGAAGGTCCGGGGCGACGGGAGGTTGTAGTACTCACGGCGGCCGTAATCCGTGGCGCCGTCGTAGATGGAGCCCTCCGCGCGGTCGAAGAAGTCCTCGACCTCGGGATCGAGTCCCGTGTAATCCGTCCACAGGAAGAGGTTCGATCCGGCCACGGTCACGCTCGCCCGGTCGGCGAAGCTCCCGACCAGGTTGCCCGGAATCTGCCACGTCACAGCGAGCTGACGCAGCTTCCAGAAGTCGGCCGACTCGACCCAGAAGTCCGAGTTGAATCCACCCACGCCGTTCAGGCGGCACTTCCCGCGCTCCTCGGCCGTGTACTGGCCGATCAGCGAGTTGTCCCCGTTTTCCTGAGCGACGATTGCAGCCTGCACGTCGAAGCAGGGGAACCAGACCCCCCGGCGACCGTTCTGATAGCCGGTGTAGTTGGGCAGGGCGTGTCCACCCTGGTGCTCGAAGAGAACGTCCAGGGTCAGCGACTCGCCGATACCCAGCGTCGAGCCGAGACCGATGATCCGAGTCGGGTTCACCGCGCCGAGGAACTGGTCGGACTCGATTTCGGGCTCGGCCAACTCGTCCGGGTTCATGATCTTCGCGCCGAAGTACGACGGAACGGGGAAGCCCTCACGGACTCCACCCTTGTTGTCGACTGCGATTTCCTGGCCATCGAGATCAATGGCCTCGTTGTCGTTCCAACCGAAGTTGCCGCGGAACGTCCAGTCGAACATGTCGGACCGAAGGACGTTCGCCGTGAGTTGCAACTCCTTCCCGCTTCCCTGGATCTCACCAACGTTCTGGATCGACTCGGTGAGGAAGCCGTTGGACGGGGGAAGCGTGACGGGCACGAGCGCGTCGGTCGTCTTGGTGTCGTAGTACGTCGCCTCGACACCCAAACGCCCATTCCAGAAGGACGCGTCGAATCCGAATTCGATTTCGCGGGTGCGTTCCGGACCGACCGCGGAGTTCCCCACATCGCCCGGCGTAAAGCCACCGGAGCCGGCCTCCTCCGTGATCGGCGTCCATGTCCGGAGCTTGGTGAAGACGCCAGGCGCCTTACCGGACTCACCCACGGCTGCGCGCAGCTTGAAGGTGTCGAAGAAGTCCGTCGGCCAGAAGTCGTAATCGGAGACGATGTACGACATGCTCAGCTTCGGATAGTACTGGAGGCCGAAGTCGTCACCGAACGCCGAGTTTCCATCGACCCTCAGACCACCGGTCAGGAAGAGCATGTCGTCCCAACCCACGACTTCCTGCAAGAAGAATCCCGCGTTGGTCACGCCGATGATTTCGTCGTCGATGTCGGGCGATGCCGAACCCGACGTCAGAATCGGGCGACCCGGACCCGAGAAGTCCGCCGTGCTCACGAAGCCCTGACGAGCGCGGTCACGGAAGACCTGTCCACCCCAACTGAAGGTCGAAGAAACCCGCTCGCCGAACATGTTCTGGAACGACCCTGCGTAGTCGAGCGACAGCTTCTCGCGGCTATCGTTCGTCAAGCTGTAGTTGCCGAGTGGGGTACGCAGGTACCCGAACGGTTCCCACTGCTCCGAACCGACACGGAGGTAGTCCCACCCTACGGACAGCCGGTTCGACCATGAATCCGTGGGGTCGTAGTTCACCACCAGTCCGGTTGTGTACCGGTCGCTGACGGCGGTGTTCTCCGAATCAAACAGGTAGCCGTTGGAGACACAGAGCACGTCGACGGTCGCACAATCTTCGCCCGTCCCGCCCTTGAAGTTTCCGTTGGTACCGCGGCCCACGTTCAGAAGGAAGCCGTCCCCGTTGTTGCCGTCCTCCACGAAGCGGGAACTCCGGCGCGTGTACGCCGTGTTCAGAGCCATGCCGAGGTCTTCCACCGGCCGGAAGTCCAGATTCGCGCGGAACCCGCCGTCGCGAGAGCCCTGTGTCGGCAAGGTACCCTCGGCGTCGCTGTAGTTGGCCGAAACGAAGTACGAAACGTTCTCCGAGCCACCGCGGACGGAGAGCCCGTACCGCTGTTGGAGTCCTGCATCGAAGAACGAGCCGGACGCCGGGCATGTCGGATCCTCGAAGAACACCTTCTCTCCCAGAGAGCTGCTGCTCTGCGACAGTCCGAACAGCTCCTGATTGCACTGTGTGTACAACTGCGTCGGGTCGTTCGGGTCACCGATATGGCCCATCTTGCTGAAGCCCGTTGTGATTTCGCCCGTCCAGATCGGCGCGCCGGCTACGCCGCGCTTGGTGAAGATCTGGATCACGCCGCCGGCCGCTTCCGTGCCGTACAGCGTGGTCGCCGACGCACCCTTGATGACCTCGATGCGCTCGATGTCCTGCGCCGAGATGTCCTGAAGTGGACTGAAGGAGACCCGTGCACTACTGCCCGCCGAAATCGGCAGGTTGTTGACGCGCACACCGTCGATGTAGATGAGCGGCTCCGGCGTCTGGGACGCGGTGTTCTGGCCCCGGATACGAATCGTTCCCCCCGAGCCCGGCTGGCCACCGGCGGGAAGGACCGTCACGCCCGGAATCCGGCCGCTGATGATGCTCTCCGGATTGATGACCGGAAGGTTCTCGAAGTCGCGCGAGGTGATCGCGTCCAACGAGTTCCCGATCTCGCGGGCCCGGACTTCGGCCGCGGTTCCGGTGACCACCAACTCCTCCAGAGCGACGGCCGTCTCTTCGAGCGCGAAGTCCGCCGTGACGGTACCACCAGGTGTGACGGCAACCGTGCGGCGAGCCGTCGCGTATCCAATGCTCTGGATACGGACCGTGCGCTCACCGGCCGGGACGTTGGAGATCTCGTACCGCCCCTGCGCGTTCGCGACCGATCCGATGTTCAGTCCCTCGACAAGCACCTGGGCGCCGGCGACCGGCCCCCCCGACGAGGCCGATATCACCTGCCCGATGATCTGCCCCGCCTGCTGCGCCTGAAGACCCGGCGCAGCGAGGGCCAGCACTGTTGCGACGATCCCAAGGGACCACCTCTTCGTAGACACTCGAAAGTTCATGTCGTCTCCTGAACCGAGTATTGGTTTGACTCCACGTCGTCCTCCGTGCGGAGGACTCCACCCATCCCACCGCTCCAACAACTTCGAACAACAATCAACTCATGAAAACATACGAGACCGACGGCCCCGTTGTTTACGACCGGACCCGATCGACTCGATCGAGACGGAGCCGAAGTCCGGACCAACCTCCACGGCCCGATCCTGTTCCACAACTCGATCTTGCGATCAACCACCTCCTTTCCTGGTGATCTTGGCACTCGGGAGCCGCTCGGGCACCAACTCGATCGTCCTGGGAACCCCGGGTCCATCCGCGCCGATGGCGTTTTCATAGGGTCGGGAAATGAAGGGACGACCCTCCAGCGGTTGCTCCGATAGATCGAACGCCGGCTCGATCGTGATTACATGATGCCACAGCGCGTTCCCGGCGTCGTCTTCGGTGTCGACCAGCAGCGGCGTCGTGAGCCCTTCCGGCAAGGCGAATCCCAACTGCTGAGCCACGCCGGAAGTCGTCCATTCCTCACCCGGCACATCTTCTACGCCCGCGTTCCGGTAGTCCTGAGCCCCGGAGAAGGGCCCGGTTCCGGAATCGTCTCGCGAGCTGAGCAGCCCCAGTTCATCGGGTCGGAATTTGCCGTACGAGATCCACAGCCGGGGCTCGTTCTGTCGCACGATCCAGCCCTCGTACGTCCATCCCGGCTCAAGGGGCGTCAGACGCACCTCACGCGTCCCGTGGGCGTTGCGCGAGGGCGTGAGCGTGAAGAGCCACAGCCCGGCGCCTTCCGCAGACGGGTACCCCAACTCCGCGTTGTTGCTCGTCGTGAAGAGCGAATGAGCGCCCGGATTCGGCTGGAGCGGCCGTCCGTCGGTCTGCGCTCCTTCGAGCGATAGGGTGGCCACCCCTCCCGAAAATTCTCCGTGTAGGAAGACCGACCGCGACGGTCCGGGGTCCGTGTCTCCCGGCGGCTCCAACGTCACCAGAGCGCCGACCGCACCCTCGAGCGGGAGCCGAAACGTGAAGGGCGGCGGCGGCTGCCCCGCGGATGCCCGAAGCCGCCCGACGGAAACCGTATCCGTGCCGTCGTACACCCACACCTCGAAAACGCCCTGGTCCGCGGGCACCCCGATCGTGTTGGCGAACACCAGTTCCAGCGAGGCGTTCACCGGGGGCGCGACGACGTCGTCGCCACATCCACCGACGCCAATTCCGACAGACGCGAGCAGGAGGAGCTGGAGGGATCGAAAAGTGGAGCGGCGGGTCATCGCGGAATGATCAGTCCACTGGGTACGGAGTCCGGTGCGTCGAAGAGAGGTCCCTGAATCGTTACGGTGTCGGACAGCGTCTTGAGGAACGCGATCAGGTCCGCCATCTGGCCCGCGGTGAGACCGAGGGGATGCACGCCGTCGGCCAGGACCGCGTTCGGTACCGACGTGTGTTCGCTGACCCCCGCGTTCTTGAACCGAAGCACCTCAGCGAGGGTCTCGGCAGTGCCGGCGTGTAAGTAGGGTGGCGTATCCGCAACGAAGCGAAGCGGAGGCGTTCGAAAAGAGTACGGAGTCCCACCGTGCTCACCCCACCCGAGATCGTCCCCGGGAACCGTGTCCCGTCCGAGACCCTCCTGCGCGGCACCCAGGACGTGCATTTGGAAATCGCTCAGTAGAGGTCCCGAATGGCAGCTTACACAGCCGGCGTCCCCGACAAAGAGCTCCAGGCCCCGCTCGGCCGAAGCCGATATGGCCACCTCGTCACCACGCAGGAAGTGGTCGAACGGGGCGTCCGGTGTGACGAGTTCGCGGATATAGGCGGCAAGCGCCAATCGAAGCGTGGTCGGTGTAACGACCGCCTCGGGCGAGGCGCTGGTGACCTCAGGAAACGCCGAGCGGAACCGCGCCACGTAGGAGGGCAGGCTCCGCAACCGCAGCAGCACCGAGTCCAGCGCGACTTCTTTCCCAAAGGTCAGGCCACGAAGCTCGTTGTCGGCGGCAATGGGGTTGAGCACCTGATCTTCCAGCCCGAAGGCGCTCCCACTCCAGAACATGGTCCCGTTCGTTGTCGGATCCGGCCCGCCGCGACCGTACAACCCCGCGTTCAGGACGGTGGGACTGTTACGCGGCATGAGGCGTAAGGGCGGAGGACCGGGCGCGGTTCGGTCCGGACCGAGTCCATGCCCGCCCGCGCCGCTTGGGAACTGGCGACCGTCGGTGAACGCACGGTCGGGCAGATGGCACGTGGAGCATGCCACATCCAGCGGACCGGAGAGGATCGGATCGAAGAAGAGCGTGTGGCCGAGATCGACCTTGGCTTCCAGGTACAGGTTCTCGACCGGACGAAGGGGCTCGGCGGGCAGCGGAGCCAGCCCCGCGGCCAGGGTGCGCTCTCGTAGCGACGGCGTGAGATCCGGCTCGATCACGCCGTCGCCTCCGCTGCACGCGAACGTGCCAGCGCCGAGCATGGCTACGAAGCTCCGCCTCATCCACCCCCCTCTCCGTCCACTTCCACGAAGCTCCGCCTCACCCTTCCCCCTCGAAATCCACTTCCACGAACTGCCCACGGAGGACCGACACCACACGGATCGCGTCCGTCAGCGTGCAGGCGTCCGTTTCAGCGAAGACCGAGTAGTGACCGGGCGGCAGATCCAACGCCGCGTACCGTCCCTGCATGTTCGTAGACACCGTCTTGTCTATGGATCCCCCGACCAGACGAACCGTTGCTTGCGACGGAAGGCCGCGTTCACACATCACGTCGCCCACGATACGCGCCGGCACCAGTCCCACGACCGCAAAGATGACGTCGTCGACTACGCCGTCGCCCACTGTGACCCTCGCTACCGCCGGTTCGACGACGTCGAAAAGCGGATCGATGCCGGCAGCTTGGAGATTGGCAAGGAAGACCTCGTAGGTCCCGGTGGGAATTCCGTCGAAGTCGAAGGAGCCGTCGAGATCGGTGAACGTGGCGCCGACCACCTCGCCGCCGGTCGTCCGGACGGCAACGACGACGTTGGCGAGCCCTACGCCGGTCTTCTGCCGCGCGACCAAACCCCCGAGGACCCCGTCACGATCGGAGACAGGAAGCTCGACCGGGTCGTCACTGCACGCTGACGACAGCGCGAGCACCGCTGCGCATCCGATCGTACGCCCGATTCTCTGGAGGGGTGACGCTTTGGCCATTCCACTACCGCGCGGTTGGTGCGGACCGACGGACCGCATGAGTGAAATGTAGGGGCTCGGCGACGTCCGGCAATCCGTTCACCGAATACAGACGGTGGCGGATCCGGTCGCCGCTCCCGTCACGATCGGGGGACGGCGGTCGATCTCACGTAAAGAGACCCACCAACCGGCCGATCTCGCATTCTATCCGCGACCGAAGGAGCTACCGGATCGGCAATGAGTGCTTCGAGGATCTGGGGGTGGGGTGACGGGGAAGGAGGCGGCGGTTGTGCCGGATGTTTTGCCGCGAGGCCGTTCAGATCATCCGCCACCATGGGGTGCTCAGGACGCGATCCGACACCCATTCCGTCCGCTCGCCGGCGTGGAGCAGGACGCCACCCTTCACCATGTCACCGTGACGATTCCGGAACTCCACCAGGTTGGCCCAGTCGCGGGGACGCGGACGATCGGTCGACCTCACCTCCACCGCGATCACGGTTCCCTTCGATTCGATGACGAAGTCGACTTCCCGACCATCATAGGTCCTCCAGTAGAGCACCTGCGTGGTGCCTGGTCGGGTGTCCTTCCATGCCTGCAAGTCCGTAAGGACCAGGTTCTCGAGGTGTCCCCCCCGGGGCTCGGTCTCGCCGGCGATGCGCATGGCGAGCCCCGTATCATTCCAGAAGAGCTTCGGCGACTTCACAACCCTCTTCGTCCGATTCCCCGCAAAGGCCGGAACGCGCACCATCTGGAACGACGTCTCGAGCAGGTTCAGGTACCGGCGCGCCGTGCTATGGGGCAGGTCGGCGTCGCGCGCAATCTCCGACTGAACCGAGAGGCCGCCCACGCGAAGGGCCGCGATGCGCATAAGGCGCCTGAAGTCCACCAGACCATCGATGGAGGCCAGTTGCTGGAGATCGCGTTCGAGGTACGTCCTCAGATAGCCATCGAACCAGATACCGGCCGCCTCCGGGTCCGCCAACTCGTAGGATGGCGTCGGGTACCCCCCAAGGCGGACCACGTCCTGCCATTGCGCCGAAGGTAGCTCGGCAGCATCGAGGCCTTGGATCCAGGCATCGGGCGATCGGTCCATGAGCACGTCCCACGCCCCCGTACTTCCCCACCCTAGCAGTTCACCACGACTGAACGGCCACAAGTTGACGTAGGCGGCGCGCCCAGCGAGGGACTCTGCCACGCTCTCCATGAGGAGGAGGTTCGCCGACCCGGTCAGCAAGAACCGGCCGGGTCTCCTCGGGCGATCCTCATCGACGGCGTGCTTGATGGCGAGCAGCAGGTCCGGCATTCGTTGGACTTCGTCGACGACCATGTGCTCGGAGCGGGCCAGAAGGCCCGCCGGGTCGGTTTCCGCGACCGCGCGCACATCCAGGTCGTCGAGGCTCAGGTAGGGCCGAGCGTCATCGCTCGCGATCTTCCGGGCCAACGTACTCTTCCCGGTCTGGCGTGCGCCCATCAACACGACCACCGGAAAAACGTCCATCACCCGACGGACCCACGCCTCGGCGGCTCGCGGAAGCAGAGGCGCCGCATCGTTGTCTTCTACGCGGATGTTCGTCATGTGGCGAACATTATGCCATTTCGTGGTCAGATGCGCAATCGGCTGGCCGCGACTCCACGGGCTGAGGCCCACTGAAGCACGAAGCCTCGCCCGGCCCAACGGCCAAGCGGAACAACGGTTTCCACTGGTGCGCCCGGCAGGATTGAGCTCCGGTCCGCTTCGCGGATCCTCACTCCTCGTGCGGAAGAACGTTATGGTCGAGCCCAACGACCGGGCCACAAGAGTCGAACCTGCGACCTCATGCTCCGGAGGGCTGTTCCCTGCACCGACCCGCGCCGAAATGCGCCGATCTGCGCCGGTTCATGCCGATCTGCGCCGGGCCGGCGGGGGTCTGCGCCGGTTCGGATCTTACCGGATCTGTTACCGGAGCAGCCGGAACCTGGCTGTCCAGGGGGTATCACCACCTCAGCGGTAGGCATGAACTTCCAGCCCCTGCACACGCCGGAATTCAGCGGCATTGGCCGAAACAAGGGGAAGCTCGTGGCGGACACTCGCCGCCGCGATCCACAGGTCGTTCGTTCCGATGAGCTTCCCTTGCTGCCGCAGACTCCTGGCGATGCGGCCATAGACGAGAGCGGTCTCTTCATCGATGGGGAGGAGGACGTGGAGTTCCTGGACCGTCCGCAGCAATGGGTCGTCCCGGTCGTCGAAGCCCTCTGCGAATTCCCCGAGCGCCGTCGCGGAGAGGTGGAGTTCCAAGTCTGCGTCGGCCGCGAGGAACTGATGCGCCGGGCCGTTGGGATCTCCGCGACGCCGCTCTCGCTGGAGGTCGATGAGGAACGTGGTGTCGAAGGCTACTCGGCCTGCCACGGATCCTCCGGTGGCCGGTCCCCGGCCTGGGCCTTCTCAAGGCGGTCGAGTGCTTCCTCATCCATGACCGGAGCCCCTTCGAAGGCCTTCAGCAGCGCGCCTGCCGTCCGCGGCGGTGCAGGCCACAGCGCACGTTTGATGACCATGGAGAACGACTCGGACCGCGTGCGGCGAGCCCGCCTAAGACGCTCGTAGGCCTCAATGTCGATGGAAATGGTCTTAGTGGCCATGCATGTATATATGCATGCACAGTAATCGCTGTCAACCGCCGTGGAAAGAGGCCGCGCCGTCGCAGTCGGTGCTCTCGGAGGAGGAGGATTGGAACAGCCCGGCAGGATTGAGCTGCGGTCCGCTTCGCGGATCCTCACTCCCCATGCGGAAGAACCCGGTGGCCCAGTCCCACGCTCGGGCCGCAAGGGTCGAACCCACGGTTCGAATCCAGGACTGATACGGAGAAAGCCCGGGTCCATTCGGACCCGGGCTTCCGTATGCGCCCGGCAGGATTGAGCTGCGGTCCGCTTCGCGGATCCTCACTCCTCATGCGGAAGAACCTTATGGTCGAGTCCAACGACCGGGCCGCAAGAGTCGAACCCACGGTTCGAATCCGGGACCGAATCGGAAGAGGCCCGGGTCCACTGGACCCGGGCTTCCGTATGCGCCCGGCAGGATTGAGCTGCGGTCCGCTTCGCGGATCCTCACTCCCCATGCGGAAGAACCCGGTGGCCCAGTCCCACGCTCGGGCCGCAAGGGTCGAACCCACGGTTCGAATCCAGGACCGATACGGAGAAAGCCCGGGTCCATTCGGACCCGGGCCTCCGTATGCGCCCGGCAGGATTCGAACCTGCGACCTCATGCTCCGGAGGCATGCGCTCTATCCAACTGAGCTACGGGCGCGTGCGACTCCCCAATACCGGCCGGGGAGAGACGCATAAGATCGCCAAATGGGGCGGACGGTCAAGGGAATCGGCACCCGGTAGAGGTGCCGAACGCAGGTCCGCGCCCGCCGCCGGACAGGCGACGGGCGCGGATGGATGAGCGTGCGGAATAAGCCGAGTTCTGTCCCCTCGCGGGGGAGGATCATTCATCTGGGACCGCCGTTGCCGGCGACCTCGTGCGGCCTACCCGGGACTCAGGCGGAGCGGGCAACTCCTCGTCCCCTACATGGCCTTGCTCCGGGTGGGGTTTGCCATGCGACCCCTGTTACCAGCGGCCCGGTGCGCTCTTACCGCACCCTTTCACCCTTACCTGTGCCCCGGCGAACCGGGGCCATCGGCGGTCTCCTCTCTGCTGCACTTTCCGTCGCCTCGCGACGCCCGGGAGTTACCCGGCACCCTGCCCTGTGGAGCTCGGACTTTCCTCCGGCGGCAGGCCGAAGCCCCTACCGGCGATCCTCACTCGCATGCTCAGTATAAAGTACACCCTCAGGTCGCGGCGGTTTCCGCACCGGCGCAGGACGGCTTGGCGATGGTCCGCCCCAGCCCCTGCCCCCAACGGACCGTCGGCCTTCCGGTGAAGGTGCGTATCGGCCGACACAACTCAAGCGGCGCGACCAGCTCGACCGTGCGTGCGCGGCCCCAGCGCAGTTGTGTCAGGTGCGCGCCCTCAACGCCGCCGCGTCAGCGGATACCGCCGTACGACCTCGGCCCCGGGCAGCCCTGGCCCCGCCCCCAGAATATGGCTCCGACCGACCTCGAATACCCGGGTGTTCGGCGGGACCGCCACCAGTCCGAGGAGCGCCCCCTCCGGCGAGAACACCATCCAATTCCTCGGTGGCGTGAGATTCGTCACGTGCTCGGCCACCCACAAATTCCCGAGGGCATCCAGGAGCATCGCCCCGTAGGCCGGACGGGTATCGGGAACCGCTTCCCAGAAGTCCTCGACCCATGGAGCTTCGGGCGACCCATCCTCGGGGCGTACGTCCTCGCGGGCCGAACGGATCATGCCCGGCGTCAGCGAAAGATCCACTCCTTCGAGTGAGATGATCTCCCGCAAGGTCCCGTCGGGGTCGTACCCACGGATCGTGAAGTCGTCCTGCTCGCCGACGTAGAACCGTCCTGGACCCACGGCCCGTACCGTCTGACGGCCGAAGGGAGGGGTGCCCATCACGATTCCTTCCGCTTCCTCGGGCTCCAGGACCAGCACCTCGTTGTGTGGGAACGTGCCCACCACGGTCTCAGAACCGGTCTCGGGGAACCACCGGTGATACTCCGCCGGGTCCCTCCGAACCGAGTCGGTCGGGTTACGAATGTGCAGTTCGGTCCGCCAGCCGGGAATCAGAAGGAAGCTCCCGTCGCCGAAGCGGCCGGAGAGGAACTCCCGTCCGGGAGCCTTCGCTTCCAGAACCGGCTCCCCGGTCTCGTCCAACATGGTCAGACGCTCGAGCTGGACGTCGTAGGCCCACACGGAGTCGCCTCCGGCACGCCCGATCCGTGAGAGGTCCTGGAAGAGTCCGAATGTCTCTCCCAGCCCGCCCGTCTCCTTGATGAACGTCCCGTCCGGGTTGTAGTACCGGATCATGTGGGTGGAGCGGTTGGCCACGATGATCCGGCCGTCCCTCAGCGTGAACGCCCGCTCGATGTCCACGAAAGCCCCCGGCGGCCCACCGGTCATCTCGACGTCGGGCTGCGGGGCGAGTGTGGCGTACTCGGGCACTCCGGTCGGCGGAATCCGGTTGGAGACCACCCGGACTCCCGCGGAGTCCGACACGACCGGTGCAGGAATCGTGGACGGCGGCTCACCCGAGTCGCAGGCGGCCATCGCCCCAAGAAGGACGGCGGCAAGCGCGACTCGTCCGGGCCCTTGCCTCATGCTGACCAGCGAACGTCTCGGCATCTCATCTGTACCAGTCGGTGGATCAACGCGCCCCGGCCTCACTCGCCGGGACCCCATTCGCAGAATGTAGTGTGGTGTTTCGAGCGTGTCTCGGCCATTCGAGGGTCGCGCTAGGCGTGGCTGGCTGCCGTGTGCCGGTCCAGAGCGTACCTTTCCCGACTGTCATCCTTCCGCCTGGAGCAACCTCATGCGCCGCCGCTTTTTTCTGGCAATCGCTTTGTTGGCCGCCCTCGTACCTACGACCGCCTGGGCGCAGACCGATGACGTTGTGGTGTTCCTGGTCCGGCATGCCGAGAAGATCGACGACAGCCGGGACCCCGACCTGTCGGAAGAGGGCACCGAGCGGGCCGTGCTTCTCGCTCGGATGCTCGGCGACGCGGGCATCACTCACATCCACTCGACCGACTACAAGCGAACGCAGGAAACCGCGGCACCGCTCGCCCGTGCCCTCGCGTTGGAGATTCACTCGTACGACCCGCGTGATCTCCCGGGTCTCGCTTCCCGGCTCCGCGACACGCCCGGCCGGCACCTGGTCGTCGGGCACAGCAACACCACGCCCGGCGCCGTGGAAGCCCTTGGCGGCGACCCCGTGAGCCCCATCGACGAGGCGGAGTATGACCGTCTGTACATCGTCACTCCCATGGGGGACGGCGCGCTGTCGACCCTCGTCCGCTTCGGAACACCGTTCGTTCACCCTGAACGGGGCGCGTCTGCCGTATACCTTCCAGGGACGTAGGGAAAGTCCGCGTGGCCCTCGAATGAGCTCGGCCGCCGAACGGGTCGCTCGCTGACAATGCTCGACGCGGTGGTGGTGGGCGCGGGCCCGAACGGGCTCGCCGCGGCCATTCGCCTCGCCCAGGAAGGGCTGAGCGTCCGGGTCCTCGAAGCCAACCCCACTGTCGGCGGCGCGGCCCGCACGGAGGAGGCGACCCTGCCCGGCTTCCTTCACGATGTCGGGTCGTCCGTCTATCCCATGGCAGTCGGCTCCCCGTTTCTCAGCGCCTTGCCGCTGGGCGAACACGGACTGGAATGGCTCCACCCCGACATCTGCGTGGCGCATCCGCTCGACAAGGGTCGAGCGGTATCGATCCTGCGCGATCTGGACGAGACCGCAGACGAGCTCGGACGAGACGGGGCCTCGTATCGGAAGCTGATTCGCCCCCTCGTTCGGAACTGGCCGACGTTCGCCGACCACGTGATGGACTCGCCGCTACGGATCCCTCGCGCCCCGCTGTTGATGGCCCGCTTCGGCCGTCGCGCGCTGCGCAGCACGCTCGGCTTGGCGGACGCGACCTTCGACACACCGGAAGCGAAGGCGCTCCTGGCCGGGAACGCCGCCCACTCCGGTCTGCCCCTGCATCATGTGCCCAGCGCGGCTGTCGGCCTGGTCCTGATGGCGGCGGCACACGCGCGCGGTTGGCCGGTGCCCCGTGGCGGAGCAGGTCGGTTGACCGAGGCCCTCGCGTCGCTGCTCTCCTCCCTCGGCGGGTCGATCGAGACCGGGCGCCGGGTGACGACGCTCGACGAGTTGCCTCCCGCCCGTGCGGTGCTCCTCGATCTCACGCCCCATCAGGTCGTGCGGGTGGCCGGTGACCGGCTTCCGGAGGCCTACGCGCGAGATCTAGGGGGATGGCGATACGGTCCTGCCGCCTTCAAGGTCGATTGGGCGCTGGACGGTCCGATCCCGTGGGAGGCCGAGGCGTGCCGTCGTGCCGGGACCGTCCACCTTGGGGGCTCCCTGGAGGAGATCGCCGCGTCGGAACAGGCGCCCTGGGAGGGCAAGGTGAGCGACGCGCCGTACGTCCTTCTGACCCAGCCCGGAGTCGTGGACCCTTCGCGAGCTCCGGAAGGGCAGCACGCCGTCGGCGCCTACTGCCACGTCCCCAACGGGTGGGACGGCGACGCGAGCGCTCTGATCGAGGCCCAGGTCACGCGGTACGCGCCGGGCTTCTCCGAACGCATCCTGGCCCGGACGATCCACGGCCCCGCCCGACTCGAAGAGTGGAACGCGAACCTGGTTGGCGGCGACATCAACGGGGGGGCCCTTACGCTGTCGCAGACCGTGGGGCGGCCGGTCTTGAGTCGCCACCCGTGGAGAACCCCAACCGAAGGCCTGTACGTGTGCTCCGCCTCGACCCCGCCGGGTGGTGGCGTCCATGGCATGTGCGGCTATCATGCCGCGAACGAAGCGCTGAAGCACACGTTTGGGTAGGCCGACCCGGACGAAGTCGGCGACCCCGGCGAGGTCGCCGACTCGCCGCGGACGCTACTCCGCCGCCAACGCGACCGTCGGCGATGTCCGGCTGGCCCGCCGCCCGGGCACCCAGCACGCCAGCAGCCCCACTCCCACCAGCACCGAGAGCGCTGCGCCGTAGGAGACCGGATCGGTGGGCGGAACGCCGTACAGCATTCCGGTCGCCAACCTCGACAGCGCCAGCGCGGCCACCACGCCGAGGGCAACCCCGAACACCACGGGAACCATCCCCTGTCGAACCACCAGCGCGGTCACGCTCTCGGCCGTCGCGCCCACCGCCATGCGGATCCCGACTTCCCTCCTGCGTTGGGCCACCCCGAAGGCTACAACACCGTACACGCCCACCCCCACCAACACGAGGACCAGGAGCGCAAGAGCGGCCATGACCCCAACGAAGAAGCGGGGGCGCAAGAGCTCGGCTCCAACGATCTGCTGCGCAGGAGCGAGCACCGTGATCGCCTGTTCTGGATCCGCGGTCCGGACGACGTCCCGGACGCTTCGTAGGATCGATCCCTCATCTCCATCGAAACGAAGGAGGAACGCGGCACCCCGCCGCATCGACCGGTAGTGCGAGATGTAGACGGTCGGCTCGACCGGTCGATCAAGGCCGTCCTGCGCGATATCCTCGACGACGCCGACGACTTCGAACGGGTTGTCACCGAGGTGCAGGATTCGACCGACCACCGCGTCGGTGCTAGGAAACGCCTCGCGTGCGAGGGTGGTGTTGATGACCAGGGTCGGTCGTCCACCTGCGGGATCATCGTCTTCGAGACCGACCCCCTCGATCAGTGTCGCACCCAGCGCACCAAAGGCGTCCCCGGCGACCTGCAGCATGCGCGTGTACGTGGGAGGGCCGGATTGGGCGACCCCTCCCGGAACCGACCACTCCACCGACTCCCCCTCACCGAGCAGCGGGAACCGCCGGATGCTTCCCACGGCTCGCACACCCGGGACGGCAGCGAACGCCTCGAGGGTCTGGTCGAAGCGTGGCAAGTAGTCGGGTCGACCCTGATAGCGGGACGCGGGAAACGTGATATCCGCCACGACCAGATTCTCCGGTTCGAAGCCCGGGCTCACCTGCGCGAGCGCTTGTAGGCCCCGTCCGAGCAGCCCGGCCCCGGCCACGACAACCACGGCCACCGCCACCTGGGCGGCCACGAGGAGCCGACCGCCGCGCCCCGTGACCGAGCGACCGGATGCCCGTAGCGTTCCGGCCACGGAAGCTCGGCCGGCTCGCAGGCCGGGAAGCATGGAGCAGACGAGCCCCACGGTGATCGAGGCCAGCATGGCGACGAGAGCCACGGGCCAGTGAACGGACACCTCTCCAGCCCGCGGAAGGAACTCGACCGCCCGAGTCGAGATCAACCGGGTGGTCCAGCCGGCCATCACCATGCCCATGGCACCCCCGACCATGCTGAGCAGGAGGCCTTCGGTCACCACGATGCCGACGAGCGTGGCCCGACTGGCCCCGAGCGCGGTCCGGACGGCCAGGTCGCCGGTGCGGCGCGCCTCCCGTGCCAGCGCCAGGTTGCCCACATTGGCGCACACGACAACGAGCGTTCCGACCGCAGCGGCCAGGAGAAGGAGAAGGGAGCGGTCCGCATTTCCGATGACGCCGGTCCGCAGCGGCTCGATGGTCGCGCTGGTCAGCCCCTCGTTGAAGTCCGGATACTCCGCGGCGAGGCCGGTCGCGACACCCGAGAGGTCGGCCGCGACGTCGTTCAGAGTCGCGCCGTCGACCACTCGCCCGACCGCCCGAAGCAGCCGAAGCCCTCGGTATTCGAACGGGATGGACGCCCCGGGGATCGTCGAGATGAACGCCCACGCATCCACCGAGGGCGACGGGAACGCGAAGTCGGCTGGCATGACCCCCGCCACGCGGTAGACCTGTCCACTGACGTCGACCGTCCGCGAGACGACTGCAGGGTCGCCGCCGAAGCGCTCCATCCAGAGCGCGTTCGAAAGGACGAGCACCCGGTTGTCGCCCTCTTCTTCCTCCGCCGTCGGCCAGCGCCCCACCTCGGGGGCCACGCCCAGCGCTTCGAAGAAGCCGCTGGTCACGAACGCGGTCGGGACCTCGGCGGCCTGACCATCCTCGGTGAAGACGAGGTCGCTCGGCAGCGTGGTGAAGCCACCGAGC
The DNA here is from genome assembly GCA_029262115.1 of Gemmatimonadota bacterium. Lineage (GTDB taxonomy): Bacteria > Gemmatimonadota > Gemmatimonadetes > Longimicrobiales > Gaopeijiaceae > JAJCZZ01. The sequence goes on from JAJCZZ010000027.1 coordinate 72,025, forward strand.
GCCGCGAGCCTGCGGTTGCGTTCCTTCCAGTCCGTCAGGTCGGGCAGCGAAAACGCACTGCGAGGGTCGTCACGTTCGGGCGCGCTGGGGAACACCTCCACAAGCTGGTGCTCGTCGGGGTACGGGAGTGGTCGCAGAACGACGCTGTAGACCACGCCGAACATGGTGGTAACCGCCGCGATCCCCAGCGCCACAGTCATGATCACCGGCACAGAGTACCCCGGCCGGCGGACGAGCCCTCGCGCCGCCAACCTCACTCCGTGAACGAGTCCACTCGTCATCTCCCCGCCTCCTCCCTGGATTCGAACCGATTCCACGACGCTCCTGCCCCACTCCAACCCCGCATCCCCCACACACCGCACCGTATTCGTCGCGAAATAGCGCGACAGCGACAGCCACCCGCGACTCCGAGCGTCGCACCCCTGATCGCGGAGAAGACGACGGAGGTCGGTGCCGTGGTCGTCCCGGAATCCGCGAGGAAAAAGCCAAATGAGAGCACTCGCCCATGCGCGCAGGAACGCGTTCACGCCCGTCGGGTCCGTGCGGCCTGGGCCAGCGCGATCACCTGGTCCCGCGAGGCCAGGGCCACGAGTCGGTCGGCCTCGCGCTGAAGGGCCGTGCGACCCAACTCGGTCAGTGTGTAGTACCGACGTCGCTCGTCGTCCAACTCGGGCGCCGGGCGCTCGTCCGCCTCGTTCAGGAGACCGGCGGCCGCGAGACGCTTCAACCGGCGATAGAACGGCGAAGGCGCCATCACCATGGTCCCTCCCGTCACGGCTTCGATGCGCTTGAGAACGGCATACCCGTGGCGATCGGCGTCCTCGAGAGCGAGAAGGATCTGGAACTCTTCCGGCTTCAGCGCGGGCGGGGACGGGGGCGAGGGTGCGGACACAGACATCTCCTAAATAGTGACTGTGGGTCCATACTACTGACTATCGGTCACTAGCGAAAGATGCCCGTCACGACCCGGGGGTGACGGAGGTATGGCCCAAGCCATCCGCAGCAGAGCCGTGCTGCCTAGAAGTGGGCGCCCACTGACACGCCCAGTCCGCGCTCGGGCCCCTGCTCCGTCCACCCTCGGATCAGCCAGGTGGAAAGCCAGCGAGCGCGACCCAAGCGCACGCCGATCCGTGCCTCCCCGAGATCCTCGGTGCCCCGAAACGCGGGACCGGACCGAGGGTCGTGCTGGCCCGTGTACTCGACGAACGGTCGGACCCACCCACCGTCCAGCATGATCCGCCCGGCGAAGAGGATGGGGTCGACCTGCTCGTTCTCCACGTCCCTCGTCGAGGTGACGCCCAACCCCGCCTCGGCGGAGGCTTCCAGCTTCCCCCTTCGCCCCCACACCGCCACCGTCGAAAAGAAGTCGGTGAGGTCACGCCCCAGACCTTGCTGGTTGTCGGTGGTGGGAAGCCGGGTCCCGAGACGGAGCACAACCGCCGACGCTCGGTCGGCACGCAGCAGCACATCGCTCACGACATGGAACGCTCCCGCGTCCACGCGGCGGGTGCCGTCGGGGGCTCGGGCACCTCCGACCGGCTCGGCGAAGGTCGACTCGTCTTCGAAGATCCACAGCCCGGTACCGAACAGCGTGACGGCCACCCGACTGAAAGACCATGACGCGGACAGCGTGCCGACCTCGAGAAGCTGCCCGGTCGTGCCCGCCAGCGACGCCCGTTGGCCGTCGAGCACACCCACGCCGAACGAGACGGTCGGACCGAAGTGCGTGAACAGGTCGAAGTCGACCGGCTCGAGCGGGCGGAGTTGCGCGGTGCCGGGGTGCGCCGCCAAGAGCGTGAGCGCCACGGTAGCTCCGACCGCCCGCCCGATCCGGACCGACCTACCCCATGCTCCCGCCAGACGGAGTCCGTCACCCAAGGGCGACAACGAGCCCCCTCGCCAACGCGTCCGCGAACCGGTCCGGGAACGCGCCCCACGCATCCAGTAAGCGCTGGTTGATCTCCACCTCGATTCCCCGATACGACGGGCCGTGTCGGCGGAGCCATGTCGTGACGCCGTCGGACGTCCCTCGGTACGGCTGGTTTCGACGGATCGCCAGTTCCGGGAGGGCCTCCGAAAGCGCTCGGACCCAACGGGAGGCCAGAGCGCGTTCGGCCTCTCGCGCTGGATCGTACAGGAGAGAAAGGTCCGCCGTGCGCCTGACTCCGTGCAGCACGGGCGTGAAGCTGTGCACGCTGACGTGGACCACGTCACGACCCCGTTGGAGCCACGCGCCCACCAGCCCGTCCACCTTCTGCCGATAGGGCGTGTGATAGAGCAGAAGCGCGCGGGCCCGTCGGTCGGGATTCAATGCCTTCGTGAACTCGGAGAAAACGTGTGGATGGCCCGGCGACCGATTCAGGTCGACCACGAGGCGCGACAGCGTCGCATACTCCAGGGGTGCGCGCAACCTGGCCGCCATCGTGCGCGCGACACCGAGAGCGCCAGGATCCCACCCACGGTGTCCGGTGAGCGCCTCCCCCGCCTCGAAGAAGAGCGGCGCCAGAATACGGGGGATACGGTTCCCTCCATGCTCACACGTTATCAGCAGTTGGCGCTTCACTGCGTCCACCTCCTGAACGCTCCGTGCCTCACCCCGACACGCTCAGGGAGCTGTTCCGTTCGAGCGCGGCGCACAGATCCTCCATGAGGACGAGGAGTGACTCCCGCGACGGGGCGTCCCCGACCCGATCGACCATCCGCCGCGCCAGCGGTCCATCGGAGAGGATCGTCTCCAGCGGTCCCACGCACAGCGGATCCAAGTTCTCTGGGGGATAACGATCCAGAAGGGTCCGCCACACCGTCGCCGCCGACGTCGGAGCGGTGGGCAGACCCAGGGTGCGGAGGAACCACGGACTCTCCACACGAGCCTCGTCGCCATCTCGGACGGTCGCGTCGAAGATGTCGGCCAGCTCGTCCGTGGACGGGTCGGCCGCCACGTCCCGGTCCGTGAGGGCACCGTCTGCCAGCGCCCGAACCACAGCAGTCACCGCGGCCACCACCGCCAGGTCGGAGGCCGGGCACTCCTGTGCATCGATGACCCGGATCTCGATGGCACCCCGGTCGAACCGGGCAATGGCCCCGCGCGCGTTCGCCCATTCGTAGCGCAGCACCCCATCAGGGTCCATAGGCGCGAGATCCGCATAGATCCGGTCGAGGATCACCCGCTGATACTCGGCCGGCGAGGCAACCGGCTCGGGAACGACCCGACCGGTGACCGAGGGGACTTGTCGAGCGTTGGACCGATACGCCGTCAGGCGCCCGTCAAGATCCGCGGCCCGACGCCCGTCCATGTACGGGCTGGCAGCAGACAGCGCGGGAATGAGCGGCAACACCAACCGGATGGCCGCGTGGAGCCGTCCGAACTCCTCGTCGCTTCCGAAGGGAAGATTCAGGTGGGTGCTCTGAAGGTTGGCCCAGCCGTGCCCCGAACAGCCGAAAATGCGGTCGAAGGTGTGATACACCTCCGTATACTCGTGCGGCCAGAGACGCGTTTCGGTGTCCGGGTCCATGAGCGGGTGAACCGCGCCCGGCATCAGCTTCGCACCCATCGTCTCCAAGGTGCGGTTCGCGTCCAGCATACTGGAGTGGAAGGCGTCGGCCAGGCCCGAGAGCTGCGGGGCAGGTCCGTTCGTCTTGAACTCCACCACATGCAGGACGAGCTCGTTGGACCAGGCCAACTCCCCCCGCTCGACCTCGGTGGAGGGCCCATCGGAAACTGCGTGAAGAAGCCGATCGCACACCGGAGAAACGGCAAGCGTCTCCGCATCCACAATCATGCTCTCGATCTCGACGCCGTGGGCCTCGAAAAGGCCCGGCCGGTCGGGGGGCGCGAGCAGCGTCGTCGGTTTGCCGCCATCCTCAGCCATCGGAGTGCGGGTGGTACCGCTCTCCCCCACCGGCGTCGGTCTCCCGCTCGCCTCACCCACGGCCGTTGCCTCCAGGCGCCCGCCCCCGCCGTTCGAGACGGTCGAAGAACCATCCCGCGAGCTCATCCCAGAGCTGGTCCTTGAGAACGGCGTCCTCGAATCCCCCATCGAGGTTCGGGTTGTCGTTGACCTCCATGACCAGGACCTCCTCTCCAATCTCCTTGAGATCGACCCCGTACAGGCCGTCTCCGATCAGCGAGGCGGCCCGAACAGCCACCTCGACGACGTGAGGCGGCACGTCCTCGACAGGCAACGCCTCCACCTTCCCGAATCGGCGCGTCTCTCCAGCGTCACTGACGATCTGCCAGTGCCCGCGCGCCATGTGATACCGAGCCGCGAAGAGGACGCGGCCGTCGAGCACACCCACCCGCCAGTCGAAGTCCGACGGGCGGAAGGCCTGAGCCACCACGAGGTCCGACTCCTCGAAGAGGGCCGACAGCTTCTCGGCGAGCTCCTCCCGACTCGTGGCCTTCACGATACCCTGAGAAAACGCGCCATCCGGCGGCTTCAGCACGCACGGCATTCCGACCTCGTCCGGAACCTCGTCCGCGTTCCCCGCGTGCACGACCAGAGTCTTCGGGCAGGGCACGCCGTGGCGTGCGAACAACTCCGCCTGGTACACCTTGTTACCACAGCGCACGATCGACTCGGGATCATCCAGGACCACGAGCCCCTCCGCAGCCGCGCGCCGCGCGAACCGGAACGTATGGTGGTCCACGCGAGTCGTCTCGCGGAGGAAAAGCGCGTCGAATTCGCCGAGACGACCGTAGTCGTCCGGGGTGATGATCTCCACACCGATCCCGCGACGGGCGGCTGCACGCGAGAACCGCCGCACGCCGAGGCCGTCGGACGGCGCCAGCGGATCGTCGGGCGACCAGAGCAGCGCCAGGTCGTAGCGTGCCGCCCCGACGGTTCGGACTCTGCTGGGCCGCCGGAAGTAGTCCGCCGCCCGCCCCAGAACGAAGTCCCGGTGAGTCTCCGGCACCTCCCCACCGGCAATCGGGCGAATCGAGACCAGCCGCCACCCTCCGCTCTCCCTGAGGAAGCGTGCCCGCAAAAAGGGCGCTGGAAACTGGCTGAAGAGTGCCCGCGCCAGCCGATCGTACCGACGGGCCACGTTCCGCCCGAAATAGATACTGAGCCGGAAGTCGTCCGTCTTGAGCGGTTTCAGGTCCCGCTGGATCTGATCGTCCATGTCATCGGATACGATCCGAACCACCGGGTCCATCGAGAACGTCTGAAGGGTGGCTACGGACGGGAGGGGTCGATGCCCTCGGGCCTCGGCAAGGAGCGACACGTAGTAGCCCATGGTCTGATAGCCATAGCGCCGGCAGACGTTGAACACCGCTCCCCGACGCTGTGCGCCGTAGGTGGGCTCGGTTACGTACGCGCGGGCTGAGACGACCTCCGCTCCCTCCATGTCGAACGGCCACCGCTGCGGGTTCTCGACGACCACCAGGGGCTTCATGCGGAGCCGTCTCCCTTTTCGATCACGAGCAGATTTCCGTCGTAGGTCAACACGCCCAGCATGATGGCCCCCAGCAATCGAACCATTCCTACCCGGTATGAGTGAACGCCCCGCGGGTTCTCACGGAGGGGATCAGCCACCAGGACCGTATCGGACGCTCGATCGTAGCCGTGTACCAGCACGAAGTGGCCGGTCGGATCGCCCGCGACGTCGTTGTACCTGAGTTTTCCATCGACGACCTCCTCGCGGGCACAGCCATAAAGATACGTGGCGGAAAGACCGGTCATGACGGGCGTCCCGCCGCCCAAGAGCCGCCGAATCAGATCGGGGCCGAACTCTTCATATCGGACCACCCCACCCAGATCGAGGAAGCGCCCGTACGCCTCGGCGGCGGTGACCATCTTGGCGTCGGCTCGAGCACGGGCCCGGGCTCGAAGGCGCTCCCCCAGGTCCGTTTCCGCGGCGGCGAACCAGGTCGGATCGAAGAGGTCCAGATTGACCGTGTAGAGGGTCGCGTCGAAGCCCCGCTCCAAGGCATGCGTCGCCAGGAACACGCCGAGCGTCCCGCCGGTCTCCAGAGCGGGCACCTCCGAGATCACTTGCGAGAGGGGCAGGTCGAGACCATGAAAGCCGTAGACCGCCTGCAGGCAGGTCGGCCCGCACGTTTCATCGTCGGGCTGGGCGAGGATGTCGACCGGGATATCTGCGAGGCGGGACAGGATGGCTCAGGTCCAGACGGCGCGAACGGCGCCGCACGTGGGGGCCGCTGGATGGGCTCCCGTCGGGAGTGAATCTACATCCTGTCCGGATCCGCGGCGCCTTCCCTCGCCCGAGCGTCGGAGCACGGGTCCGCAAGGCACACGCCCAGCGCAACATTCCTGGACCGCGAGTGTCCTATAGCCACCGATGTGACGATGTGATGACGATGCCCCCACCCGCACCGCTCAGGTGTCGACGACAATGAACGCACCCGCCTCCACCGTTTCGCGCCCGCGCATGCTGCCGACCCTTGCCATCGTGGGCCTGATGCTGGCGCCGTCCGCCTTGCTGGCCCAGGGGCGCTCGACCGGCCCGGTGAAGACGCAGCAGATCAGTGGGATCGTCCTGGAGGCCGGACAGATGGTCCCGGTGCCCGACGCCGTCATCCGAGTCCGCGGAGAGATCGACGCCACGCGGTCCGGGGCGGACGGTCGGTTCATCCTTCGCGGCGTGCCGTCGGGGAGTTGGGTGCTCGAGGTTCGCGCACCCGGCCGTGATCCGTACACGTACGACGTGGCGCTGGAGCCCGGCGGCTTCGCCGAACTCGAAATCGTCCTGGAGGCACTTACGCCCGAACCGGCGACGAGCGCCGTGCGCTCGATGGGCGTCGTGGCGGAAGGCGAGCTTCTGGACGACCTCCGGCGGGGTGCGAGGGACATCGGCCAACTGGTCCAGTTAGCGGTTCCGGGTCTCAGCGGCGCCCAGGTTTCGAACCTGGCCGGAGGAGACCGCTGCATCTCCTTCCGGGGTGGGGCGCGGTCCAGCGCAGGCTCCGTCGGCGCGTCCGGGTGCACTCCGCCGCTCGTCTACCTCGACGGTGCGCCGCTCAGCAACCCCGACGTTCTCTTCTCCAGCCCGGCGGTGAACACTGTCATGCGGATCCAGGCGATCGCGCCCGATGAGGCTAGTGTGGCGTTCGGCGGGGCCATGGACGGCGTCGTGCTGCTCGAAACGGGTACGGGGGCGGACGGGGTCCAAGCTGGGCGGAGGATCGCGCCCCGGCGCCCGAGGCGCACTTCGTTCGACTGGAGCCAGGACCCGCAGGGCCACAACTTCGCCCGCACCTTCCTGGGGGCGGCAGCAGGGAATGCCCTGGGCCTGGCAGCGGGGCTGGCGGTCGGAGAGCAGTGTGTGTTCGTGGAAGAGCGAACGGACGAGATCGACTTCAAATGCAACAACGCCGGTGTGGCGGGCGCAGGTCTCGCGGCTGTGACGCTGCCGGCCATCGGGGGGGCACTCGGTGCCCAGTTCGCGGGCCGGACGACTCTTTCGAAGGGCCGCGTCCTCCCCGCCGTGATCGGCGGCGCAATGGGTGTTCTGCCCGGATACATCTTCTCGCTGTCGACCGTCGGCGGCGGAGTCCAGACCATGAACGCGGTCGGGGTGACCTTCCTGCTGGTCGGCGCGCCGGTCATCACCACCTTCGCGGACCGGATCTTCCGGTCCCTGCGCTGACTGTGCCTCGCTGACCGCGCCTCATCGGAACGTCTGACAGCCGCCGAGGTTTTCATCGTATGAAGCACCACCACCGCGTCGACTCGTAGACAGCGCAGTGGGTTGTCGCCGAGGGCGCGATCGCGGGCCTGGGCGCGGCATGGTGGGTGGATGGCGCCTCGAAGGTGCCCAGCGACGGGGAACCGAGATGTGGGACTACCGAAACCGATGTAGCGGCAGGTCCGCCGCGCTCGTACGTGCCACGGTGCTCGGAGTCGTCGCCGCCTTCCCGTTGACCCCGTGTGCGGCCTCCGGCCAAGAACCGGAGCGGACGGACGTCGCCGGCGTGGTCATCGACGTCGACTCCCAGCGTGGCATCGGCGACGTCATCTTGCGCGTCCTGGGTACGCCCGTGTCGGCGGCATCGGACGAGCAAGGCCGCTTCCTGCTGCGAGGTGTACCCAGCGGTACATGGACGCTCCGGGTCGACCACCTCCGCTACGGTACACACCGCCACCAGATCGCGGTGGAGGGAGGTGGGTCGGTTTCCCTCCAGATCCGGCTGGACGAGGAAGCCATCGAGCTCGCTCCGCTCGTCGTGGAAGCCGAGTCCAGCCAGACGAGGGCCCAGTTGGCACGGGGTTCCAGCTTCTGGGAAGTCACACGGGCCGAGATCGACCGAGCCATGGGCACGAGCCGCCATATGGGCGATCTGATCCGTCAGACAGTGCCCGGCATCAAGCTGCGTCAGGCGTCGAATCTCAGTCAGTCAGACATCTGCCTCGAGTTTCGCGCCGCCGCGAGCCTCTCGATCGTCAACTCTCGACCATGCAACCATCCCCAGGTCTATCTGGACGGCGTGGCCGTATCGAACCCCCAATACCTCTACGGAAGCGTGGGGCTTCACAACCTGGAGCGCATCGAGGTCATTCCGCCGGGAGAGGCGGGCGCACGCTATGGAACAGGGTCGTTGTACGGCGTCCTGCTTCTCGAAACACGGCGGCCCGGCAACGAACGAGCGGTCGGCGAGAGGGCTGCTCCGGTGTTCGTTCCCACCAGGCGCGGTCCCATCACCTTCGACTGGAGTCAGGAACCGGCGGGCCACAAGACCGGACGGACGGTGCTGGGCGCACTTCTGGGGAACGCGGCGGGGCTGGGACTCGGCGTGGCCCTGGCCAGACAGTGCATCAGTGTGGACAGCCAGTCGGAGATCCAGACCAGTTGTGGCACAGGGACCAACATCGGGGTCGGCGCCCTGGCGTTCGCGCTCCCCGCGGTCGGGAGCGCCCTGGGAGCCCGTTGGGGAGGCGACAGCGACATGTCCGTCGGCCGCATGGTCCCGGCGCTCCTGGGCGCCAGCATGATGCTGTTTCCCGGATACGCCTTCACCCTCACGTCGACCGGCGATGTCGAAGCGGTCAACCGCGTCGGTCAGACGTTTCTGGCACTGGGCGTGCCGCTTGCGGTGACCATGGCCGACCGGCTCTTCCGGCGGCTCAAGTGAGCCGCCGGATCGGCCGATTCTGTCCACTGGTTCGCTAGAACACCCGCTGAATGAACGCGAAGACGTACCGCAACGCGCCTCCTTCGGACATGAGCGCCGACTGGTCGTAGGGGTCCTGCCCGCCGTCGAGATCGACCCGCAGCCGCACTTGAGCCGGCTCGACCGACGGGTTCGCGAGGTCGACCACAACACTTCCGAGCGTCGTCAGTGGGACCCTCTGGTCGTACGGCAGGTCGGTCACCTGGATCGTGTCCGCCGACCTCAACACTTGAAAGGCGCCGCCGTTCAACTGATCCGCCTCCTCGAAGAAGTCCGTGGAGACCACGAGGCGGAGCGGGACGGGTGTGCTGCCCTCGATTCGGATCCTCGCTTCGGTTGGACGATTGCCCGGAGCGGTACTGTTGGAGCATCCTGCGACACCCCCCGCGAATAGTACCGTGAGAGCCACGACGCCGGCGTGCCGGCCCCTGCTACGCTGTCTAACCATGAAACTTCCCCGATTCTTCGTGATTGGAGTTGGAGCACGCCGCAACATACGCCTGCTCGCGCTGCTACCTACACTTTTCGGAACATCCTGTACACCGACGTCCGAGTCGCTGCCGCTGGCCGCCGGCGCCATCGGAGAGCCCCTCGCCGGACTTACGGCCGCCGAACTGGATCGTTTCGAGCGGGGCCGCGCCATCTTTCGCCGAATGTTCACGCAGGAAGAGGGACTCGGACCCCGCTTCAACGAGAACTCGTGCAACGCCTGCCATACATTCCCGGCCGACGGCGGTAGCGGCGAGACCTCCGTCACCAAACGCACCGCCCTGGTGAACGACCAGTGTGACATGCTTTCCGGCCACGGGGGTGACAACGTTCGCAAGCAGGTGACTTCGCGTGCCGCCGAGTTGGGTGCACGCCCGGTCCGGGACGTGACGGGTGCGACACACACCGCCGTCTTTTCGATACCCTTCATCTTCGGGTTGGGTCTCGTCGACGCGGTGCCCGCGGCAGCCCTCGAGGCACTGGCCGACCCCGATGATTCCGATGGAGATGGCATTTCCGGTCGCGTCGGCCGCGACGCGGTGGGCCGGCCGGCTCGGTTCGGACGTAAGGCCGACGTCGCCTCTCTGGCCGACTTCAATGACTCCGCCTTCCGCCTGGAGATGGGGCTCACCACATCCCTCTTTCCCGACGAGGCCCGGGCTGGCGGAACGCCCTCGGTACCGGCGGGCGCCGACCCGACGCCCGAGCCGGAGGTCGCGGACAGCACGCTCGACCTCGTGACGGACTTCGTCCGATATCTCACCCCGGTTGCCCCCGCCGACAGCGATGACCCTCTCGTGTCCGACGGTGAGGCACTTTTCGACTCGCTCGGCTGTGCATCGTGTCATGTCCCCGAACTCACCACTGGCCCGCACTCGACCTCCGCGCTGTCGGAAAAACGGTTCGCGCTGTTTTCAGACCTTCTACTGCACGATCTCGGGCCCGACCTCGCGGGTACATGCGGCCCTGGAGCCAGCCTGACCGAGTACCGCACCGAGCCGCTCATGGGGCTTCGCTACCGGGACCTCTTTCTCCACGACGGTCGAGCCACGAGCGTGATTGAGGCCGTCCTCGCCCACGGTGGTGAAGCCGCCGCCGCCCGCGCCCGCTTTGCGGCCTTGGGCAGGCTGCGCCAGGAAGCCGTGTTGCGCTATCTCGGGACGCTTTGAAGCGCGCTCCTCGTCGGAGGAACGGAGCATGAGGAACTGGAGCTAGTGACTTACAACCGACATCGCCCCGTGCTCACCACCCCTTCGCCACCGGCTCATGTGAATGGCAAGGTCCAAGGCCCCGAAGCGCAAGAGAACCTATCCCCGATGTCCAGCACGCACCTGTCCGTCACTGAGTACGGCTCCGCGACCGTGACCAACCTCTGTCAGATGGCTGCTCGGGGCGATGGCTCGCCGGCTCGGTCAAGGTGGATCGGGCAGCACCCCGGAGAGAGAGCCTGCCTTCGGGCGCGCCCTTCCAGAGCGGGCGTCCCTAACGTACCGGTCCCTCGCTACCAGCCCACCGCTGGCTACTCAAGCTACTGGATGTGTAGCAGCGCCTCACTTCACACATTGTTACGCCGGCATCGAGACTCCAGCTACGAACTGCCACCAAACGCCCTCACTAGTTCCTCAATTCCGATCACCCTCCGCCGAACACTTTCACCGGAGACAACCGGAAAGCCGTTGGCTTCTCGAATGATCATCCTCTCCACTTCGATAACCTGCGGAACGCTAGCTGGACCAGGAAGCTCTTGAAATATGTAGTGCCTCACTGCCAAGTTCCCCCACGCTCTGCCGGTAGTGACTTCGTGGAAGTCGCCGAACTCCTCTAGGAAGGCAAACCCATCCTCCGGCCGCTGAGAGACGCCAACCCCCGCAGTCCTTAGCACCGCCCCACTCTCGGCGGCCCTCGCCCCCGTTTCGGCAACCGCGTTTCTCCATATCGTCTTCATCACGGGTTGCCGGCACGCGCTACACGTCGGTGACACCACTAGGATGAGCGTGACTTCCGAGCCTTCCACCAAGGAACGGTCCAGTGTGTCCACATGAGGTGTCCTGAGTGCGGCCATGGCCAGGAATCCTCCAGCGACTAGGACGAGTCCCGTCAGGACCTGCCGTAACATGCTGACGCGTCCGATCTGTTTCATTTGGTTGCCACTTGGTTAGGTGCTACTTGGTCGGCGGCTGATTAACCGCCATCAACTCCACACGGGGAAACGGGTCGATGGAGTACTGCAAAATGTGGCCATTCCGGGAACCTACAATCGAACTTCCCTTCCATACCGCCACTACTTCTCCGGAGCTTCGCTCTAGGAGGATAGTGGAGAGCGCAACCTCACCGTTCCTGGCCAATAGATCGTCCTTCGCTCTTGACTCAAAACCAACGGCCAAACGCCCTCCATCCACAACCGCGATGTCGGAGAGCAAGTCGATCCGATCAACCACCTCCATTTCCGGACCGATACCGCCACTGGGACTCTGAATAAGGGGCGGATAGACGAAAGGATCCAACTTTGCTATCCATAGCAGGTCACCCGACAACGAATACGAATGTACTTCACCCAACGTGCTGTAGGCGATGGAGATCGTCCCATCAGCTGGGTCGCAGGCCATGCGACCCTCCGAGTACACTTGAACCGCGCGGCGTGAATCCGACTGGTAGGGCGTCGCAAACGAATTAACGAGATCGCCCGACGCCGACACCTCGTGAATAGTCGTCGCGTCGGAAAGAACCGCTTGCCCGTCAACGACCGCAATCCGAGAACCGGCGACAAAAATCCGTGCTCCGACTGCACAAACATCTGTTGGCTCGAAAGGCACCCTGATGGCGGAGTCATACACCCAGCCCGCCCGATGCTTCGTGTACCGGTGGATCTTTAGCGCCCTATCAGCAACCAGTATTCCACCCGCCTCATCAGCAGCAACTGCGACAGCATGCTTGAACTCCCCAGGACCGTCCCCGTACCCCCCCAACCGCAGCCATATGCCTTCCTCACCCTGGCGGTATACAAGAACCTTGCCAGGGTGTTGATCAAGCAGAAGCAATTCGCCGGAGCTGGTGATAGCACCATCGACGACCTTCCCCAAGACCTCACTACCGCTCATCGACCCTATGGTGAGAATGGGTTCGGGGGCTCTAACATCGAGGCCCGCTTCGTAGGGCAGTGCGATCGTCCTACTGAGTTCCCCGGATGACGCAAGAGCTGCCGGCATAGGGTGTCGAACATACCCAGCCCTGAGTGGTCCGCCCGCGGCGGGGGTACCCCCTTCACAACTACTCAGGAGCAGGGCGAAGGCAAGCACGCCAAACAAGCCTATGCCCAACCGGGAGCCGAGACCGCCTCTGCCCTCCAGCCCCTTCGGGCGGAAGGCAGAGTGGAGGCCGTCGGTCGGCCTAGGGCTCACAGTCCTCATTGCTGCACCATTCCCCATCCAAGACACAATCGTCGTTGGCCGAGAACTGGCACTCGACCCACAGGTTCACACAACGATGGTTTGCCAGACACCCGACCTCCTGGCCAGACGCCGGCTGAACCGGTGCAACCCACGCCATCAACACACCCAACCCGACAGCGCACGTGCCCTTGAGCAGGTTACCGAATCGAAACATCTCGAGACCTCCGCAGGAAAAAGTGAATACGTTATCTCAGTATCTTCCAGAGTATGCTGCCCATGCGAACAACGCAAGCGTTTTTGGCTCTTCGGGGATTAGAATGGGTGGAGATCGAGGCGGCCGCAGTAGAAGAGGACGGCTCGGCGGAAGTTGGCGCGATTGCGGAAGCCACGCGCTCGGTACTTAACCTCTTGGATCTCGGCGTTCATCGCTTCGGCGCCGGCATTGGTACTGTGGTGGCGGAGATAGTTGAGGATCCAGGGCAGGTAGCGCTTCATCGTCTTGGCCACACGAATCATCGGAGTCAGTTGGCTATGCGTGGCCCAGTAGTACCAGCGCTTGAAGAACTTCAGGGCCCATCCCCGAGATCTGTAGCTCCAGAGCCGGCTGCGGCTTCCTTGAGGACCCAGGCACGGCCGACCTTCAGGCCGGCACGACTCAGCTCCTGGATCCAGAGATCATCGGCCGGCCGTCGCTTCGCGGGTCCCTTGATCCAGATGTAACGCGTTCCGGTGAGTCGGCTGTCGCCTCGGCCGCGTAGCACCGACTGCTCCGCCCTCCGCACCCGATCAACACCGTCCGTCAGGAGATGGGCGACGTGGTAGCGATCGATCACGATCTTCGACGCCCGCGTCAGTCACACCTCCAGCGTGCTCCTTCGACGGTCGTCGCCAACCCAGGGAACGCGGTCCCGCTCAAGATCCGAGACCACGGTGATGTACTCATGGCCTCGTCGGAAGCTCGTCTCGTCCACTCCAACGAAGCGAACCGCCTCGTCGCCTCGACGCTCCAGGCCCCGCTTCACTGCACGGTCCAAGATCCCCTCCGCCTCGTCCCAGGTTAACCGCATCGCCCGGCACAGGCCGCTCACCGACATCTCCTGCACCAGTCGGATCGCCATCGCTTCGAACAGAGATGTGAATCGGCTCCGCTCTTCGGACCACGGAACCCAGATTTGCCGAACACCACGCTCTGTCGCATGGTGCTGTCGCACGCGCTTGAGTGCCCGAAGGCAGACTCTCGCTCCGCTCAGTGAAGCATCCAAGCGCGGCCCCCTCGCGTGGCCCTTTTATTCCAGGCGTGAAGCGAGACCTCCCCCCCGGATAAGAACAATGGCCTTCGTCGCATAACCGCCGGATCTACGCCGCCTGAGCCTTGGCCGTAAGAGCTTCGCGGTCGCTTGCCCGCTCGCCCTGCTCGGCAGCGCCTCCTGTCCGGTTCCCCGTCTCGGCGGCTCGCGACTCCGCTACTCCGCTTCCTTCAGCGCCCCCCTCGCCGTCAGTGCCTTCCGGTTCGCTCCGGTCCCTGCGACCAGGTCCCGGGAGGACTGACCACCGCCCATGCAGGGCGTACGAGCAAATAGGGGTGAGGCGCCAAAGCGCCTCACCCCTATCTAATCCTTCTCAGTACCGGACTGAGCGGAGCGCCTAGGCGCTCCGCTCAGCCGCCCCTCGAATCAACCCGGCAGGTTGATGTTCGGGTTGCCCTCGTACTCCTCTCTGGGGAGAGGGAAGCACGTGGCGTTGCCGTAGCTCCACTGGTCGACCGGGTGCACTCCGGACGGGAACATGTCGTCTCCCTGTCGGAGCCAGCGACGCAGGTCACCGAGACGATGCCCCGCGAGGTACAGATCGCGGCCGCGCTGGTCACGCAGTTCCATCTTGAGTGCGTTCCCACTCAGCGTCACCGGATCCTGGTTTCCGACCGCCCGACGTTCGTTCACGAACGCCAGCACGGCAGCATCGTTTCCACCCTGCGCCATCATCGCTTCGAACATGTTGTGACGAGCCTCGAGGCCCGACGCAAACGCAATGTCCGAATCCCGCTCGATGTCGGCCGGAGTCCCGCCTGATGCACGGGTCTCACCGTTGTAGTTGGACATCATGAGGGAGGCGCTCGGCGTGTACAGCGGCGTCAACTGGTTGTGACCCAACCGCCAATCCGGTAGGTGCTGAACCCGCGGATCCGTGAGGAACTCCGTCAGGTTTTGCTGGCCGAACCTCTCAGGCCCACCCGCCAGAAACTGCGGAGAGACCCCCAAAGAATGGTTGTTTCCGGTGACGCGTGACTCGAGCACGTTGTACACGTCCGGATTCGCATCCGTGTAGAGCGCGTACCAACGGAAGTCATCCGGAACCGCCTGGGCGGCCGTGATGGCCGCCGCATAGTTGCCGAGATTCAACTGTGCCCGGCTCAGTCCCACCCGCGCCATGGTCGCGAGATCACCGGTCCCGGCAACGGCCAGCGCCGCGGTGAAGCGGTCCACGGCGAACTGGTAGAGTTCGAGCGGCTCGTAGATATCCGAACCGACGTTGACGGTCGCCTGGCACATCGCGTCCGCCAGGAGGATGTACGAATACCCCGCATACGCCAGCGTCTTCGCGTACCGGGCATCCGACGTCAGACCGGCCTCTCTCATTCGACCACCTACCGAATCGGCGATCTGCCGAGCGCGGCTGATCTGATAGAACATCAAATCGGCATCGCCCTCATCGAACTCGACGATCCGCTGGTTGAGACGCGCAGTCTGCTCCCAGTTGATTCCCGTGAGGGTCTCGTCCGTGAACATGCTGCCACGCCAGATGAAGGGATCGTCCAGCGCGTCCTCGAACTCACCCGTGACGCTATTCACCAACACATCGAGGAGCGCCGAATTGCCGTCGAGGATTTCCTCGTTCAGCTCCTCGGGGTTCTGGACCTCGAGGATGTTATCGAAGGTCGAGCAGGCGGCTACGCCGGCCACGACCAGTCCCATGGCGGCCACACGGGCCACACGGGACGTGAGTCTATTGATCATTGTGAAATGTCTCCTGGCCATCAGAATGAGAACCGGAAGCTCGCGGAGAACGTCCGCAGCATCGGGATCGACGCATAGTCGGTTCGCCCGAACGCGGAGCGCGAGTCGAAGTTCACTTCGGGATCA
This sequence comes from Gemmatimonadota bacterium, assembly GCA_029262115.1. Classification (GTDB taxonomy): domain Bacteria; phylum Gemmatimonadota; class Gemmatimonadetes; order Longimicrobiales; family Gaopeijiaceae; genus JAJCZZ01. The sequence goes on from JAJCZZ010000027.1 coordinate 88,176, forward strand.
GGAGAGCCGAGACCCGTCCCGTCCGTATCGTCGAACTTGTACTTGGTCCACATCCACAGGTTGCGACCCGCCACCGACAGGCTGGCGTTGCTCACGCTCAACCGGTCCGTGAGGGATGCGGGGAGCTGGTAGGTCAGAGACACCTCGCGCAGCTTCACGAAGTCCGCTTCCTTGAGCCACCGCCTCGTCTGGTTGCTCTTCACGACCGCGACTTCGGTCGGGTCGGCGTCCGGACGGTTGATCGTGAACGTGTTCTGGTCGAACCGGCTCCGGATGGAGCAGATGGCGCACCACTGATAGTGGCCGCCCTTGTAGTCCAGGTTGGCGAACACCCGGAAGTTGTCGAACACCGTCAACGTGTTCGTGAAGCCGATCTCGCGCGTCGGCAGAGCCGGCCCGGTGAACTCCTGCTCGGCCAGCGTCACGTCTCCGTCGGCGTCGAGCACGGGGTTACCGTTCGCGTCACGCACCACATCGGTGCCCCAGAAGCCACCCATCGGGAAGCCCTCGATGTGCTTCTGAATCGTATTGGAAAACGCGCCGAAGGCAATCTCATCGAGCGGCGCGTCACCGAACGACACCATCTTGTTGTCGTTCTTGCTGAAGGCAACCGTGGCGTCCCACTGGAAGCCCCGGGTGTAGACTGGCGTGCTCGTGACCAGAAGCTCGAAGCCGGTGTTGCTGATCTCACCCACGTTGACGAAGTGGTCCTCGTCGAAGCCCGCAGAACGGGGATCGGGAACTGCGATCAGCGCGTCCTTTGTGGTCTGGTTGTAGTACGTGAAGTCCAACCCCATGCGGCCGTCGAACAGCGACGACTCGAAGCCAAGCTCCAACTCCGAGCCCGTTTCCGCCTTCAGATCCGTGTTGCCGAACGACTCCGGACGAAGGATGTTCACCACCTGACCGTCCGCGAACGCCACCTGCGGCGAAAAGGTCCGGTCGGCGGTGAACGGGTCCGGCGGGTTGCCGGCCTGACCCCACGCGCCACGCAGCTTCAACTGGTCGATGGCACCCACATCGAAGAAGTCCTCGTCACTGATGACGTACGAGAGCTGCGCCTTCGGGTACACCACCAGGGAGAAGTCACGCCCGAACGCCGAGTTGTCATCCACACGCACAGCGGCGGTGGCAAACAGGCGGTTCTTGTAGCCCACCACCTCCTGTACGTAGAAGCCCAGGGACGTCTGCTCCTCGAACTCCTGATCCGCGCGGGTGACCGCGGCGGAACCAACCAGGCGGAGGTTCTCGTTGACGAGGCCCTCACCCGTTGTCTGGAACGACTCGCGCTTGACCGCATTGAGCTGCATGCCCGCGCTGAACGCCGACGAGTAGTTCTCGTTGATATCCGCGCTCAACGTACCGCTGTAGTCGACCGTCCAGGTGTGCGAGTCGGGCAACGTGATGTCGATGAAGCCCGTGGACCGGGTCGTGCCGTGCGGCTGCTCCGGACGGGAGTCCGGCGGCGTGAAGTCGGTTACGGTTCGGTTGTTGTTGTCGAGCCCGATCACGAGGCGGTTCTGGAACCATCCGGTCGGCTGGTAGTTGATCGTGGCTCCGATCGTGTACCGTTCAGCCTCGGTCTGCGTGTTCCACTCGTTCGCCAGCGTCGGGCCGTAGCCACGGTACCCCGGCTCGAACTGGAAAATGGCGTCGGCCCGACCGCGCATCCCATTGCGAAGGATGGAGTTGGACGAGTTGTTCGACAGCGGCATGCGCACGTGATTGCGTGCATACCCGAGGTTTACGTTGAAGCTCAACTCCTCGTTCGGCGTGAAGCCGAAGTTGGCGCGGCCACCCGTACGACGGGCGAAGTTGTTGAGAAACACGCCCTGCTCGTCGTTTTTCTCGGCCGAGACGAAGAAGTTGAACAGCTCGCCGCCGCCACGGGCGGAGAGGTTCAAGCCGTACTGACCGGCACCGTCGGTGTCGCCGGCGCACAGATTGGCAACGCCGGACTCGGTCGTTGCCGGGTCGCAGCCCGGAAGCGACGTGTTTCCGCGAAGCGCGTTCGGGTTCACGCTGAGGGGGTCGTACGTGCGCAGCCCCTCCGCAGTGCACCCCGGATAGTTGGAACTGGTGACGTTGGCCGCCGAGCAGTTCCAGTACGTGATCGGACGCTGGAGCGCCCAGTCGGACGTACCCGCGTCGACGCTGGCCGACCACTGAATGCCGGACTGACCGGAGCGGCCCTTCTTGGTGATGATCTGGATCACGCCCGCCGCCGCCTCGGCGCCGTACAGCGTCGAAGCCGCCGGTCCCTTGATGACCTCGACCGACTCGATGTCGTTCGGGTTCAGGAAGTCGAGCGCATCCGTGCAGTGCGTAACCGACCCGCACTGATCGTCGAAGGAGTTCGTGCCGCCGGCCACGCGGATTCCATCCACGTAGATGACGGGCTCGAAGCGGCCCTCAATGGAGCCTGATCCACGCAGGCGGATCGCGGAGCCGTCACCGGCCGCGCCACCATCGGAGATCAGCGTCAGGCCCGGCGTACGTCCCTGAAGCAACTCCTGCACCGTCGCGACCGGCACGTTGTCGGTGATCTCGGCGGCCTCGAACTGGCCGACCGAGTTTCCGAGGGCCCGCCGCTGCGTCTGTCCGGGCGTACCCGTGACGATGATGGCGTCGAGCTCCAGAGCAGCCTGGCTGACGCGGAAGTCGAGCGTGGCCACCTGGCCCGCCGACACCGTGACCTGCTGCTCCATGGCAGCGTACCCGATCAGGTCGACGCGAACCGTCTGCGGACCCGTCGGGACGTTCAGGATCAGGAACTGGCCGCTGCCGTTCGCAAGGCCGCCGCGTCCCGTGCCAACCACGGACACCTGCGCGCCGCCGAGCGGCCGCATCGTTACTGCGTCAGTCACCTGACCACGAATGGTCCCGGTGCTCTGCTGAGCTTCCACGCCCGGCGCCATGAGCAAACCGCCCATGGCCGCGAGCGTGAAGAGCCGTCCAACGGCTCTGCGGACAAATAACCTGTCCATTCATACCTCCATCTCGGTGAAAAAAGTGCTGCTCCTCGCGGCTCATCGTGAGCACGGAGGACACGGTGCGGGCGGAACAGGGGGACGGGGAGTGTCGCGCCACTGTCGGCTCGATGAGTCTCCCGTCGTCGTCCCACTCCCCCCACGGACCTACCATACGACCCTGATTGCAGAAAGATGACAGGAATCCCACCGCTTGGGGAGCCCGTCACCCCTGAATACGCCCCGTGATACTGCAACCTTCAACAAAAGAGGGACCACCGGAGCGCCCGAGGTAGACCCAGTGGACCCCCGGAACCGTCCAAATGTTGAGCGAGGCCGCGGTCACGGCAGTTCCGTCTACAGCGCCGTGACCCGCGCGAGCACCTCTTGAAACCCCGGATCGGAGCGCAAAGGATCGTAGATGGTGTTGACCATCAGAAACTGATCCACCCACGACCGATCCTCGACGGCACGCTCGAGCCACCGGACCGCCTCATCCCTCGCCCCAACCAACGCCGACAGAGCCGCGGCGGTTCCCGCGGACAGCTCCTGGGCCGCGACGAGGGCGGCCAGGGACGTTGGGGAGCTTCCCCCCTGGCCCGTCCCCTGATACGACAGCATGCCCCCCGCGACCTCCTGAGCGAGCGTGGTCGGAAGACCCGATACGGCGGCCCACTGCACCATCTCCATCTGAACGGAAATGGGTTCGCCTTCCGCGAGGCTGACGAGCGCCGAACCGAACCGGGCGCGAGCATAGCCGAAGTCGGTCCGTAGCGCCTTCTGAAACTGGCTGGCGGCCTCCTCGGCGCGACCCGCCCACAGGAGGATGAAGCCGTAGTCGGTCGCGATGGCCACCGACAGCGGATCCAACGACGACGCGATCTCCCCGTCTTCCAGGGCCGCCCCGAGCTGACCCATCTCAGCGAGGACGTTCGCCCGCCAATGGTACGCTGATGCATACGACGGGTTGATATCGATGGCCCGCGCCAGCGACACCAGCGCCTGACTCCGCTCGCCGCGAAGGGCCTGCACCAGCCCGAGCGACGCGTGCGGCTCCGCGAGCTCCGAATCCAGGGAGATGGCCGTGCGTGCGTACTCCTCTGCCGTCTCCCAGGCCTCGTCGGCGTTGGTGGAGGGGACGACCTGGGGAAGTAGCGCGTACGAATCCGCGAGACCGGCGTAGGCCTGCGCGTACGCGGAGTCCACCTCCACGGCCGTATTGAACAACGAGATCGCCCCTGGGATGCCCGCCGCACCCCGGCGGTTCCATTCGGCCCGACCCTTCCAATACGCGTCGACAGCCTCCTGGGGGGGCGCGTGCCGACTCTGCCCGGCGCCACCGACGTTCAAGGTGCCCAGGAGCTCCTCCACGATCGCGGCTGCGATCTCGTCCTGGACCGCGAAGAGGTCGTCGACCTGCCGGTCGAAGTTGGCCGACCACAGGTGGAAGCCCGTCTCCGTCTCGATCAGCTGGGCGGTCACCCGCACCTGCGAGCCGTCGCGCCGAACGCTCCCCTCCAGGAACGTGGAGACGCCGAGTCGGCGTCCGATCTCTCGCGCATCTTCCGGGCCGCCCCGAAACGCGAACGACGACGTCCGGGCGGCGACCTTCAGGCTGTCCACGCCCGAAAGGATGTTCAGGACCTCTTCGGCCAACCCGTCGCCGAGGTAGCTCTGGTCTCCATCCGGGCTCATGTCCGCGAACGGGAGCACGGCAATGGACCGATGCCCGGCCGGTGGAGGCGCCGCGTCGGGATCGAAGCGGAGCACGCCGTAGAGCGCTACGAATCCGATCGCGGCGGCCGTGAAGAGGAGGCCGCCGACCGCGAGGAGCGAAGTGGCCGGCACGTCGCCCAGATCCGACGCTCCCACCTCGCCCACCTCTGCTACTTTTCCGGCCTCCCCTGCCTCACCGGCGGACGGAGTACGGTGCAGCCCTCCCCCACGAACGTCGTAGATCCAGGAAAGCGCCAGGGTGACGGGAAAGCCGGCGATCACCACGGCTACCAATGCCCGGATGGCGGCGTCGCTCAGCCCGAACGACGGAAACAGGATCTCCGCCAACTGAAGCAGCACAAAGGCCACCGCGGCGTAGCCGGCGGCGGTCCGTACGACGTGCCGCCGCCGTAGCTCGCTCCAGAGATCGTTCCGTTTCGGTGCCATTCCCGTCCTGATTCACACCCGCGCTCCCGTGCGCGGCCCCACCTCACATCCTTTCGACAGCCGCTGCGACACAGACGTTGCCGCAGCCCCTCTCGTGGACCGGCTTCAGCGACGTACGGGGGGTTGCTCCTCCGCCCAGCGGGCCCCACCGGGGATCCCCGCCGCGGGACTCGGTCGCCCGCCTTGCCACGAGTACGTCGGCAACGTCCGGCGCTCCGGCCACACAGCATCCATCGTCGGGCCGTCGTACAGCCGGCCGTTCTTCATCACGTACCGAATGTCTCGGCTTGCCCGCAGGTTCTCCAGGGGGTTCGTGTCAAGGACCACCAGATCGGCCAGCTTCCCGGGTTGAAGGCTGCCCAACTCGTTGCCGAACCCGATCGCTTCGGCTCCGAGGATCGTAGCGGCACGCAGCGCGTCGTGGTTGTCCATTCCGGCCGACGCCATCGCCCACAGCTCCCAGTGCCATCCGAGCCCATGGAACTGGCCGTGCCCCCCGACGCCGATCCGCCCGCCGGCCTCGACGAGCTCCTTAAGAAAGGCGGCGTGTTTGTAGAAGACGTGCTCCTCCCACCGGAACCATCCCCCGGCCGCCCCGATGAACTGGCCGCCGTTGCGTACCCGGCGCGCGCCCTTCCATTCGAGTTCTTCGTACGGCGTGAAGCGCCCCAGGCGCTCGTCCTCGAAGATGTTCTCACGCGTGTAGAAGTAGTTCTCGCCGAACGGTCCACCGTACGAAACCAGCAGCGTCGGCGTGTACGTCGTCTGGGTCGTGGAGTACAGGCGCACGATGTCGTCGTAGAGCGGCGCGATCGGCAGGGAGTGTTCCAGGCCGGGGTACCCATCGATCGTGTGGGTCAGCTCCAGCTTGAAGTCGATGGCGCCCTCGGTCGTGGGCATCAACTCGAGTTCACGGGCCGCCTGGATGATCCACTGACGCTGCTGGCGGTCCCCCGCGCCGTACATCTTAAAGGTGTTGATCCCGTAGTAGCTCTTGTAGCGGCTCAGGACTTCGAGCGCCTCTTTTCGGCTGGAGATGTTCTCTCCGGAAAAGACCCCCGGACCCGTGTGATAGACGCGAGGCCCGATCATCTGGCCCGCTTCGACCATGTCGTGGTACGTCAGGACGTCGGTGTTGGCGGTTTGCACGTCCTGAGTCGTGGTGACGCCGAACGCCAGATTCGTGACGTACTGCCAAACCTGGTTGGAGTGGACGTTCTGGGTCAGCCACTGCGTGTGGTAGTGGGTGTCCACATACCCGGGAAGAATCGTGGAGCCGGTCACGTCCATGACCTCGGTACCGTCAGGGATAGCCACGGAACCTCGCGCGCCCACCGCGACGATCCTGTCGTCGGTCACGACGATGTCGGCATTCTCGATGACCTCGCGGCCCCGCATGGTAATCGCACGGCCGCCCCGCAGGACCACGGTGCCCCGGGGGATATCGCGGTCGTAGACGACTTCGATGAGATGCTCGTCCGGCTCGTAGCCGCCTTCCTCGTCCGCGTCGTCGGCCTCCTCGTCGTCAGCATCCTCGTCGACAGGGGTCTCATCGTCGGCCTCGGTGGTATCGGCGGCCTCCACGCGGGCGATCGCGGCAAGCGAGTCGTCCACCGCTTCCTTGCGGTCGAGGTCGTAGACGAAGTGCGCCCGGCCTATGGTCCAGCGGGCGGTGCGCCCGCCGGGCCCCCACACAGGGAACTCACCTCCGACGTCGGTCGTCAGCCGTGTGACTGGGAAGGACGGGCTAGCGACGGACACGGTCGGGGTCTCCCCGCCGATCCTGGGCACCGTCACGACGTAGAGGTCCAGGCCGGACTGGGCCAGCGCCTTCGTGCCGTCCGGACCCATCAGGACGGGTCCAGCGACCGGGCCCGGACCGGTGGCGCCCGGTCCGGTCTCGCCCCGAACGATCAGGTGCTGCTTCTCGTCCGTGCCGTCCCACCGGAACGAAACGAGGCCCCGCTGGCCGTGCGACGCATAGATCCGACTCGGGTCCGACCGGACGAAGTGGAGCCCGGCACGCCCGTCCTGGGGAGCGATCAGCGTCGTCGCGCCCCCACCCGCGGGCACCCAGACGACGTCCGTGGCCAGACCTCCGAAGAAGCCGCCGCGAGCATCCTGGACGTCCCGGCTGGCACTGCGGGTCGTGAGCAGACGTGTCCCGTCAGGTGACCAGACGGTTTCCTGATAGAAGCCGGGCTCGGCCGTGAGCTGCTGCGGAGCGCCGCCGCCCGAGCGCACTTTGTGGAGCTGTCCACCGTCGGTGTCGTCCCAACTGACGAAGGCCAGCCAAGCACCGTCGGGCGACCATGACGGGTTGTGGACGCCGTTGCCGTCGAGGTCGACGATCCGCCGGGGGTCACCGTCCGGCCAATCCATCACGTACAGGTCGCCCAGAGCGGTAAAGGCGAGGCGCGCTCCGTCCGGTGAGGGGACCGCGTCGCGAATCTGGCGCGCCACGAACGTCTCGGACGTCTCCACCTCGTAGTCGAAGGCGAGCCTGGGCCCGAGGTCGAGGTCGACGGCCGCCTGGAAGGGGATCTCCGTCTGACCCGATCCATCGGTCGCCACCTTCCAGATCTTGCCGCCGAACGACAGGACCAGGCTGCGGGAGTCGGGCGTGAAGGAGTAGCCGGGCAACGCGTCCATCGGGGCAACCGACTCCTGGTCGTCCCGTTGGATCGGGTAGGCGAGCCACCGCTCGGAGCCCGTCATCAGGTCACGGATTCGCAGCCCGGTATCCCCGTTGGAGCGCGAGGCGAACGTCAGCCACCGACCGTCCGGGGAGACCGCGGGGCGCATGGCCGACCCAACGGTGTTGGTCATCGTCTGCGAAACGCCCGTCTCCCGGTCGTACCGCATGACCTGATACGTCGGGAGGATATTGTTGTAGGCGTGGCGGCCCTGCCGCTGGGCGAACCAGACGTACCGGTCGTCCGGCCCGAACGCCGGCGCCGTCATGAAGGCACCGTCTTCCGCCTCGACCATCCGCACGCCCCCACCCCCCTTCCGGTGGACGAGGTGGAGGCCTCCCTCCTGACCCGTCTTGGGGATGACCAGGTAGTCGCCGTCGGGCGTCCACTCCGGGGACAGCACGTCGGCGCTCCGTCCGCTGGTGACCTCCGTGGTGTCGCCCGTGGCCAACTCGAGCGTCCACACCTGTTCTCTCCCGCTCCGGTCGGACACGAACACGAGCGAGCCGCCGTCCGGACTGAACCGTGGCTGAACGTCCATCGCCATACCCGACGTGATACGGGTAGCCTGCCCACCACTGATCGGCAGCGTATAGAGGTCCCCGAGCAGGTCGAACACGATGGTCTGGCCGTCGGGGCTGAGATCGACGGACATCCAGCTCCCCTCCGTGGCCGTGTAGGTCAGGCTACGGGCCGGCTCCAGCGGCAAGTTCTCCGTGGCCTTTGACGATGAATCCGTGACCTCCTGGGCAAGGCCGCCGGATGCCGCGCCGAGGAAGACCAGCGAGGAGAGGACGGACGGAACCAGCGATCGGATCATTTCGGGCCTCACGAGTTGCAGTGCCGTTCGGCCGCAATCATGCGATTCCGCTCGTCCGAAAGCCACCCGAGCCCGGGGGGTGCCTCCTCAGCGCGGCGGTATCTGGCCCGGCAGTGGCTGGTCCTCCACCACCAAGCCGCGGGTCGTGCCCAGCAGCTCGACGGTCCACCCCCGGGTCGCCGCTCGTTCGCGAACCAGCCGCAGGTCCAGCGGGGTCAAAGCGTCCGGGGCGTAGAGCCACCGTAGGCGGGGCGCGTACACGACAACCGATCCGGGCGTGTCGGGGAGGTCGATCGGCTCGAGAATGAGAACGTCGCCGGAGGAGTCGAGGGCGACGCGCTCCTCCACGACCCGGACGGAAGCGGCGTCCGAGACCTCCCCGTCGGCGAGCATGACACGAAGGAACGGCGCCGCGGCCGCCGACGTGTAGATCGGGACCCCGTCCGCGGCCAACTCGACCACCCCACCGTTCCCGGGCCGAGCCGATGCGACCAGGGCCGCCGCAGGTGCGCCGCTCAGGTAGGGTTCCAGAGCCCGGAGCGCCCGGTCGAGGTTCAGTGGTGCGTGGCCGGCCTGCACCAGGAACCATTCGCCGCCGAGCCGCACCGCACCTTCGGGAAATCCGAATCCGTGAACACGGACGAGGCCGGGAGCCACCACCGTGACGGAGTCGATCGGCCGGTCGTGCATGGGGGCGCGGGCCTCCAGATACGCCACGCGCAGTTCGTCGGGCACCGCGAACGAATCCGGTGCGAAGGTGGGACCGAACGTCGCGTTCCGTACCGTCATGCGCTTGTAAGGAGCGCCGGCCCGGTAGATGTCCCACTGCGTGGGAATACTGATCTCGCCGAAGGTGCGCCACCCCGAGTACCAGACCCGCACGTCCATGTCGCCGAACGGCACCAGGCCGAAGTCGTTCGGATGTCCCCGACGAAAGCTCAGGAGGGTCGGCAGACCGGTGCCGGCGTGGAACGCTACGGTGGCGTCGATGTCCGGACCCACCGTGGCGCGGACTCGGCGGTGCCGCTCCCCACCGATGACGGTGTCGCCAACCTCGCGAAGGTCCTCGCCGCGGGAGAGCGCCAGCACGAGACGGTCGGGCGTGTACGTGAAGAGCTCTTCGCGCTCGTCGAAGTACGCGACGCTCTGTGGCTGCGCACCTCGGCCGAAGTCGGTCGTCGCCACGCTGTCCCGGACGATGTTCACGATCGACCGGGCGCCGAAGTCGCGGGTGTTCCGCCACGCCGGGATCGAGTAGTCGCGAACGTCGACATGGGCCTCGAATGACGGGCGATCCGTGCCGGGCACATCGCGATACCCAGTCCGTTGCCACTGCGTCATCATGTCCAGGCGGACCGTTCGCAACTGCCCGACCGCCGCCCCCCCCATGAGGTCCAGTGCCCGGATCACGATCGTCCGGGCCGCAGGCTGACCCGCCACCTGGCCGACCGCGACGGCCGGGCTCGCGAGTACCAGGCTGATGGCCATGATCGTTCGAAGACTCCCCATCCTCATCACCCTCCGTTCCGAAATCGAATGCCCCGACGATGACGGCCCGGGCTGCCACCCGGTATCATCCAAAAGGACGAGGGTGGAGCTAGTGTGGTGTTGCGAAAGTTCGCGAGCCACCGAGAGGGTCGAGGCGCGACCCAAGTCCTGCGGACTCGGGTACCCCCGAGGAATAGCACCGCTATGGGGTACCCGCGCCGAAGGCGTGGGTCGAGGAGCAACGACCCAGGGCCGGATGC
>JAJCZZ010000028.1 GCA_029262115.1 Gemmatimonadota bacterium
GCGTTCCGTGGCCGGCTTGCGGCCGCCTCCGGGCCTGCGCGTCCGCTCCGGATCCAGCACCTCGCCCGACTTCAACTCCCGCAGCCCCCGCTCGACCGTCGACCGCGAAATCCCGGTCGCTCGCACCACATGAGCGATCCCGCCATGCCCCAGCGCCCTCGCCTCGCTCGCCGCCCACAGTCGCCTCGAGCGTTCGGTCAGCACCGGTGCCAGCGCCTTGTACTTCTCCCCAACCACGTCGGTATCCATGCCCGCAGCATAATAGTGCCGTGACTCGAAATCAATCAGTTATTTATTTACAACACCTAAGTCGACTATTTCGATAAGGTAGCGGCGTTGCGTGTTAACTCCGATAGCGGCACGACACGTGCCGCAGGAAGTATCAGGTACCGACGAGTGCCTCGGCGTCGCCCCATGGATTATCTACGTGCTCCCGTGCGTCCGAGTTTGAGTCTGACATGATCGCTCTTTCCCTGAACCGTGCTCCGAGTCTGCGGGCCCGGATGGACGACGGGTTGTCGTCCAGCGCGTCAGGCAGCCACCGAGAGGGGCGGGACCACCGGGGTGAGCGTCCGGCGGACGGCCCAAACGCCGATTCCACCCTCGGCGGACCCGCTCCTCATGGCACCCGTAACGGCTCCGGGCGTACTGCTCTCAGCACCGCACGACGCTTGGTCACGCACTTCCGAGTCGATGCCGCGACCCTGATGCCCCCATCCCACCTCGTTGCTGTCGGCCCCCTCGCCCTGGCCCTCGCCGCCTGCGCGGTAACCGTCGAAGCCCCGGCGCCCGAACCGGACTGGGCCCGCCGCGTCGGCTTCGAGGAGCGCGCCACCTGGCCATCGATGTCGCTGCATATGGACCGCACGGCCATCGGCGGGGCGCGTCGGATGTCGTATCTCCTGGACGACGCGGGTATCGAGGTCAGCCCGTCGAGAGGCACCGAGTGGGGCATCATGTCCCCGGTCGAGGAGTGCCAACTGGACGTCTATCTCAACGGGCAGCGCCTGCAACGACGCGGGATGGCCGACGGCGAGTGGTTGGACGGGTTCATCGATCCGGGCACGCTGGCGGGTATGGAAGTCCACCTGGGTCCCGACGGTCCGATCCGGCACGACTGCGGTATTCTCCTGCTGTGGAGACCCCCGCTGGCGGGTGCCGAGGAGGGGTTCAAGGGGACTCCGGATCATCGGTGAGGTACGGCGGCTGTTGGCCGTACGGCTGGAGCCGGACCAGGTGCATCAGGGTGCAACGGGTGACGGGATCTTCCGCTTCGACGGGTTGCTGCCCGGTGTCTACGAGGCGGTCATGATCTCGGAAGCGGGCGACGTCGATCGGCGCACCGCGCGGGTCTACGCCGGGCTGACGAGCGTGCTGAGCGTGGAGGTCAGCCGCGGGGCATCTCGGTGACCTGTAGTTCGGGATGCGCTCCGGGCACCGCCACCCGAAACCAGATGAAGGGGAAGAGCGGGTTCGGAGCCACGTATTTCCAGCCGAGCCGCTTCGACACCGTCCCGTCCGGCGCGATCCAATCGAGCCACAGGTAGACGAATTTGTAGACGCACAGGCCGGGCAGGGCCGTTGTGCGGAATCCGTCGTTCTTGAGTGCGCTCCCGGAGATATACCAGTTGCCCTCGAAGGGCGTCATGGCCCAACCCTTCGGACCCTCCGCGATGAGGGTGCCCGTGGGGCGGTGGACGATGCGTACGGTCGAGGAGGCTATGGGGATGTGCCTTTGCGGCGGTCGAGGGCGGAGCGGTGAGTCGCGCTGTAGCGGTGCGTTGGTAGGGCGCGCCACATGCTAACGTAGCTACTCTGGAGCGATGACCTCGATGGTCGGGAAGTACGTCCGATACCGCCGGGGATCGCGCGTGAGTAAGGTCATCCCTCCGACTGCGGCGTGTGCGCCGATGTAGAAGTCCGGCATAGGAGACCTCCTCGGACCTCCGAGTTGTCGATACTTCGTGAAGCACTTCCCGGCGAGGAACCCCGCGGACCATGGAAGCGGGTCCCGGCGGAATGTGTCGTGTAGCAAGACTCCGTCGAGATCCTCGATTCTCTCGAATCTCACCGAGACTTCTGCGTAGATCAGGGGATTGATGACGAGCACCGAGTGCTCCGCAACCTCCTCAAGCGCGTCCGCCGACCAGCTAAGCCATTTTGGATCCTCCGTGAGGATGTCGAGCAGCACGTTGCTGTCGATAAGGGTCTCACTCACTCGTCCCCGCGGGTCAATGCCAAGATCTCATCGGTCGTCTTGGGTACATCCCCTCGTCCCCGCAGAGATTCGACGATCCGTCGGCCTCGCCGACCGGTCGTGGCCTTTGCAACGACGACCACATTGCCGCGAACCTCGAACTCGACCTCCGTATGTGGGAGGAGTCCGAGTCGCTCACGGATGTCCTGCGGAATGGTAACTTGGCCCTTCGTAGTGATCTTCATGGTTTCTCCCAAGGTATTACGGAGCGCAGTAATACTACCTGGGGCACGCCAAGAAGTTCAAGTGTGGCGCGGGTGTCACCGATTTCAACGCCCCCCCCTCGAATCCCCTAGGGGCGTTCAAATTGGATGCTAGACAAGGCGGGCGAGCATCGGATTCCGAGGAGTAGCGAAAGCTACTTCGCAGGAAACGAAGCGGAGCCCAACGCAGTATAGCGCCAATTTCAACGCCCCCGCGCCAACTCCTCCAGATACTTGCGGATGCCGGCATACTGCCCCTCCCCATCCAACCCGGCCTCGTGGATCACCATCTCGCCGGCCCCGCTACCCAGGTAGTGCCCGCCCTGGAAGGGGTACATCGTGTGCGCGCGGCCCGCGTCCGAGCGGATCCAGCGGTACATGGTCGGTAGGGTGAAGCCGGTCACGCCCATGGCCCGCGCGGCGCGCTCGTGGCCGAAGACTTCGGCGCGCCGTTCCGCGTCCAGCAGGTCGAACAGTTCGGGGCTCGTGACGTAGACGACCTCGATGTCCACGCCGTCCTCCAGCAGGCGGGGCAGGGCGTCTTGCACGAACGCGTACGCGACGCCGGAGCCCTGGATCACCACGGTCACGTCGGGCGTTCCCTCCGCTTCCCGCAGCAGGTAGACGCCTTTGGTGGCGGCCGAGGCGGGCGCGAGCCCGAGGCCTTCGCGGTCGAGGATCGGCTCGCCGGGCCGCGTGACGAACGGGACGATCACGGCGGGCCGTGACCGGAGCGCGGCGGCCATCGACGGCCAGATCTCCTGGGGCTCCCACGGCGTGAGGGTCACGGCGGTGCCGGGTACGTAGTTCTCCAGATGGAGTTGGAGCGCCTGGGGATCCGCGTGGGTGGGGCCGTCCTCCCCGGTCTTCATCCCCGCATGGCCGCACTGCAGGATGAACGTCCGGTACGGGCCCGGCTCGCACTCCTGGCGGTACTGCTGGCTGATCGCGTGCACCCGCGCGGGAATGTGGCCCAGCGGGGAGATGAACGCGCCGTACGACGCGCCGGCGCCCACGTGGTGGCCGAAGCCCGACACCCCACTGAGGATACAGGAAAGGCCATCTTCGCAGATGCCGCCGAGGGACAGCGTCCGGCTGCCGGGGTTCGTTCCGTAGTGGAAGAAGCCGTCCGGGAAGGCCTTCGACCCGCCCGACACGGCGGTGGAGTCGAGCAGGTCGGCGGCCCCGACCAGGAGCGCGCCGCCCGACTGTTCGTTCAGGTAGCCGAGCACGGCTCCGAGCTGTTTGCGCAGGGGCACCTTCGTGCCGACGTCCACGGTGAGCTGGTCCGGAACCGTGTTCGGATCGGCGGCGGCGTAGATCTTCTCGACATCGGGCGCGCCCTCCCTCGGCTGACGGCCGCGTGCGTCGAGTCGTGAGTGGGCGTCAGACATCCGATCCGCCATCGCCTTACAGAGCTCGGGCTCCGAGGCGAGCTTCGCCTGCACCATTTCCAGGGTGGCCCAGTACGCGGCCTCCACCTGCGTGAGGTCCTTCGGATCGTCGGGGTGGGGCAGCTCCGAGACGACATCGCCAAACAGGGGACGGAGCGCCTCACGATACTCGTCCGAGCCCATGGCGTGCCCGCCGCCGTGCGACTTCTTCCCGGTAATACCGTACTTCCACCCTTTCTCGGTGCGATACACGACGACCGTGGGCTGGTCGTTGTCGAAGTCGAGCGCGCGCCGCTGGCCCGTCAGGACCTGGCCCATGTCGAAGCCGTCGGCGACGTGCACCACGTTCCAGTCGTGGAGATAGAAGAACTCCATGGGATCCCACTGGACATAGTCGCCCCACTGGTCGCCTTCGCGGGTGACGAAGTTCGAGTCGATCGATGCCTGGTTCCAGTCGAGGTGGCAGATGGCGTTCGACAGCCCCGACGCGCCGGCTGAGGCCACCGCTTCGTACACGCGGCCCGGTGTGAGTCCGCCTTCGCCCTCGAGTATGTGGATGCGGGGGGCGTCCGCGCCGAAGTAATCAGCCGCCGCGAAGGCCAGGCCGATCGAGCTTCCCATGCCGACGCCGGACGGTCCGCTGGCCAGCCGTACGAATGGCACCATCGGCGTGGGGTGCCCGTCGAGCGCCTTGACGTCCCACTTGTCGAAGAGCGGCGTGGGGTGCGTGGGGTTGCGACGGAAGCCGAGCAGGTCCTCGAAGCGGAGCCGGAGGTGATCCTCCTCGGGCAGCAGCTCCGGACGTCCTTGCCGGACCAACTCGTCGCGCAGCGCCCACATCCCGTAGAGGCCGGTCGCCTTGTGCCCGGCGGCGAACGACAGGAGGTCCTGATCCGACCGGTTCGGCGCGCCCATGTCGTACTCCATCGTGTCGAACAGCGCGGCGGTCATGATGTGCCCCGCGGACACGGAACCGCCGGGGTGGCCGGACTGATGGAAGTTGAACTGGATGGTCACGATCGACCGGTAGTACAGGTCGACACGTGTGAGCTGCTCCAGCGCCTCGGCCGAAAGACCGGCATCGGCCTCGTTCACTTCGATCCATTTCGCTCGCCGCGGTCCAAACGCTCGACTCATTGCGTGTCTCTACTGGGGTATGGAGATGGCAGGGGGATTCCCGAGGATGGCGGGTGGCCAGTGGCGACCGCACGGGCCCCGGTCTACAGGGTATAGCGGACGCCCGAGTCGAAGAAGGCTCGGAAGCCGGCCGCATCGGTAGAGGCGCGCGCGATCCGCGCGACCGCCTCGGACAGTTCTTCGTCCGCGTTGGCCACGGACAGCCGGAGGTAGTGCTGGCCCTCGCTCCCGTTGGTGGAAAACGACCGCCGGTCCATGGTGGCCACCCGGTAGCCGTACAGCAGGAAGAGCTGAAGCAGGGTCGAGGGGCTCGTTCGCGCCTGGACATCGTCCGGGAGTGACCGATACGCCTCCTCAATGCCCAGCTGCTCGACGATGCCTGCTACGTTCGGGAAGGCGTAGAACGCGCCCTTGGGGAGCCCGCACGTGACGCCGTCGATGGCGTTCAAGTCACGCACCACCTGGTCACGGCGGCGCTGAAAGACCGCAACCATGTGCGCGATGGCTGGCGCGCTCTCTGGCGATTCGATCGCCTCGACCGCCCCCCACTGATTGTACGGAGGCAGCGACGCGAAGAAGTTGATGGCCAGCCGCCGGTGCACCTTGGCTTCCTCGACGGTCGGGTAGACGGCCCACCCGATCCGGCCGCCGGTCCAAGCGTACGTCTTGGAGACCCCGGACGCGATGATCGTGCGTTCCGCCATACCGGGCATCGACGCAATGGAGATGTGTTCGTCGCGATCGAACGTGATGGCCTCGTAGGACTCGTCGGAGAACACCCGCACATGCGGGCCGGTGCGGGACAGAATCAGCTCGGACAGCTCCCCGAGCTGCTCGCGCGTGGCCACGCCTCCGGTCGGATTCGACGGGAAGTTCAAGAAGATGAGCTTGGTCTTGTCCGTCAGCAGGGGCTCGAGTTGGCCGGCGGTCAGACCGAAGCCGTTCTCCTCGGTCAGCACGAGGGGCACCGCGTTGCAGCGGAAGTAGGGGATGAACGATTCGAACAGCGGGTAGCCCGGCGATGGATAGATGACGTCGTCGCCCGCCTCGCTGTATGCCATGTGCGCGAAGCCGATGGCGGACCGCCCGCCCGGATAGACCCCGACCCGCTCCGGATCGATGTCCAGCCCGTGCCGCTCGCTCATGGCGCGGGCGACCGCGGCCCGAAGCTCGGGGATCCCCTGGGGATCGCAGTACGTGGTGAGCCCCTTCTCCATGGCCGCCGTCACCGCGCGGCGGATGTGTGCCGGCACGGGAAAGTCCGGCTGACCGAGGTTGCAGCGCACGACGCGCTCTCCAGCGCTCTCCACCTCCTTGATGATGGTGCCCAGCGCGAACGCTTCCTCCGTACCGATCCGGCGTACCCGGTCGGCGAACAGGGAGATGGCCGGGGTGGTGGCGGACCCTTGAAGCATGCGTCGGACCTGTCACGGGGTGTATGGCCCGCCTCGGCGGGCGCGAATCAGTTGCACGACCGCCTTGGCGGTGCGCGAACCGCCTTGGCGGTGCGCGAAGAGGATCGTTGCGCACGGTACGGTAAGCAAGGCGGTCCGCGCCACACCGCGGCGCATCACCGGTTGGGAACCGGGCGCCCCGGCCCGCACCGGCATTGCACCCGGACCGGACCTCTGGAATCTTCCGCCCCATGGATCCCACCGTGTTCATCGCGCGCGCGGCCGAGTTCGCTCCCGCCTATCTGCAGATCGCGGTGACGCTCGGACTCATCGTGTTGAGCACGCTCCTGTGGCGCCGCTACCGCAAGGACTACTTCGGCCTGTGGGCGGTGGCCTGGATGATCTACGCGCTGCGGGGCGCCGCGATCATCACGTTCCTGTCGACGGCGTCGCTCACGTGGCTCTACTGGTATCTGGTGCTGACCGGGTGGACCGCCGTCGCCCTCCTCTGGGCGGGGTTGGTGTTCTCACGCTGGTCGGGGTGGCGCGCCGAGATCGTCCTGTTGGCCACGTTCCCCCCGATCTGGTCCTACGTCGCGATCTACCGGCTGGACAGCTTCATGCTGGCCGTCTGGCCCGCCGTCGCCTTCATGAGCCTCGCCACCGGGTGGACGGCGTGGACATTCTTCCGGTACGACCGCAAGGTCGGGTCGCCCGCCGCGCGGGTGTTGGGCGGTGCCCTACTCCTCTGGGCCCTCCACCATCTGGACTATCTGTTCCTGCAGTCCCGAGGGCTGTGGAATCCCTGGGGATACTATCTCGATATTCTCCTGCTCGTGGGGACCGGGACCGGGATCCTGCTTCTCGTGCTCGAGGACCTCGACCGCGGCCTCGGCACGCTCACCTCGTTGTCCGGGGAGCTTCAAGGGCGGGGCCGTCACGGCGAGAGCGTCTCGGAGGCGGTTCTCCGCCGGGCGCTCGGGCTGCGCGGCGTGCACGGCTCGGCCCTCTACTGGACGGAGGACGAAGCCGGCCTCTCGCCAGGCGCCGGCACCGGGTCCTTCCTGAACGGAGCGGGCGTCGCGGCCCTGTGGCCGTATGAGGGCGCGCCGCCCTCCGCCCTTGAGGCCGTCGGCCGCGTGGCGGAGAGCGGGCAACCCGAGGTCCTCACCGGTCTCGAAGCGCGCGGGGGTGCCGGGTGGGCGCATCCGTACACCGCGGCCCTCCCGATTCTGCGCGACGACCGGGTGGCCGGTGCGCTCGTGGTCGTCGGGGAAGCACGCGATCCGTTCACTGCGCTGGACGCCGGCTTCCTGCGGGCGTTCGGCGCCCAGGTGGGGGCCGCCCTCGAAAACGAGGGGCTGTACGACGATCTCCGCGGGCGCACGGAGGAGCTGGAGCGGATGCAGATCCGCATGATCCAGCAGCACGAAGAGGAGCGAAACCGCGTGTCTCGTGAGCTTCACGACGAGACGGCCCAGGTGCTGGCGGCGCTCAACATGCAACTCGGCCTGCTGCGCGAGCAGGGCGGGGAGGGGGTCGCGGCCGGACTCGCCCGGGCGCAGGGGTTGGTGGCCGACGGCATCAAGAGCATCCGGAGCGTGACCCGCAACCTGCGGCCCTCGGTACTGGACGACCTGGGGCTCCTACCCGCGCTGCGCGCCCTGGCCCGCGACTTCGGAAGCGCGACCGGCCTGAACATCGACTTCGCCGTGCCGGCGGACCTCCCGGAGGTGGCGCCTGAGGCGGAGTTGGCACTCTTCCGCGCTCTGCAGGAGACGCTCGCGAACGCGGCGCGCCACGGCCAGGCGCGACACGTCACGGTACGGGGCGTGAGCGACGGCGACCGAGTGGCCCTGACCATCGAGGATGACGGGGTGGGGCTGCCCGTGGCCGACACGGCCGTGCTCGATCGCACGCGGGGTGGTCTGGCCGGAATTCGGGAACGGATCGGCGGGGTGGGGGGTGCCTTCACTTTGGAGAATCGCGAGGAAGGGGGGGCGCGCGTTCGGGTTGTCGTCCCGACTGCAAACAACGAAGAGGTAGACCAGACGTGAGCGACGAGACCCTACGGATCGTCATTGCCGACGATCACGCGATCGTGCGGGAAGGCATCCGCAGCGTGCTCGACGCGGTGGACGGCTTCGAAGTTGTGGCCGAGGCCTCCTCGGGCGATGCGGTGATGACCCTGATCGACGAGTACGACCCGGGGCTGCTCGTCCTCGACATCTCGATGCCCGGTCGCACCGGCCTGGAGGTCACGAAGGCGCTCCGCGCGCGCGGCTCCGAGGTGCGCGTGCTGATCCACAGCATGCACGACGATCCGGAGTACGTCCTCGAGGCGGTGCGCGCCGGAGCGGACGGGTACATCCTGAAGGACGGAGGCCCGGCCGAGCTTCGGGCTGCGGTGGCGGCCGTGCGAGAAGGAAACGAGTTCCTGCCCGAGCGGGTGACCCATCAGCTGTCCGTCGGCCTGCGCGAGGAAATGGCGCGCGAGCGCATCCGTAGCCGGATCGATGCGCTGACCGCGCGGGAGAAGGAAGTCCTCATTCGCATTGCCCGGGGGATGACCAACCGGGAGATGGCCGACGAGTTCGGCATCAGCCCACGCACCGTGGAAACCCACCGCGAACGGGTGATGTCGAAGCTGCGCATCCATACGGTGGCGGGGCTGACACGCTTCGTTGTGGAGCACGAGCTCGGCGAGTAGGCGCGCTCCGACGGAGACGTCCCTGCGTACTTCTCCGGACCCCCTCGGTTGGTAGATGACCGAATTACGGGGATCGACCGGCGTTCCTAGCTTCCGAGGTACCTCTTCTTCACCGCCTGGAAGCCTGGAAAACCATGCCCAGTTCCGCTTTTCGCCGTCGCCTCACCGGATCCGCCATCGCCCTGGCCCTCGTCAGTCCGGGCATCGCAGCGGGCCAGTCGGATACGACTCGTGCGGCCGAGGACACGTTGGTCTTCCGTATCGATCCGGTCGTCGTGACCGCGACGCGCACCGCTCGTCCGGTCTCCTCCGTACCACAACCCGTGTCGGTGGTGCAGCGCCGCGCGCTCGCCCAGGAGCTGCCGAACACGGTCACCGATCTGTTTCGTGACCTTCCCGGCGTGGACGTCACGGGCGTGGGCGTGAACCAGGGGCGGCCGCAGATCCGCGGCCAGCGAGGTCAGCGTATTCTGTTGCTGGAAGACGGGCTTCGCCTCAACAACTTCCGGCGCCAGCAGGACTTCGGGGAGCTTCCCGCCTTGGTTGACGCCACCGGTGTGCAGCGTGTCGAGGTCATACGGGGGCCGGCGTCGGTCCTGTACGGGTCGGACGCGATCGGCGGCGTGGTGAACATCATCACGCGGACGCCCACGGAAGACGGACTTCATGGGACGGCGTCCTACCGGTACGGCAACGTCGAGAACCAGTCGGCCGGTTCGGCGCGCGTGTACGGACGCTTCGGCGACCTCACGCTCCGAGCGGGCGGCACGCTCCGGTCCGCCGACCCGTACCTGGCCCCTGCCGGCACCTTCGGTGAGATCACCCTCGCGGGGGAGACCACGGTCCTCAACTCCGGGGTCGAGGATCGCTCGTTCGACGTCCGTCTGGGTTGGGAGCCGGCTGGATCCCACGCGATCTGGGCCAAGATCGAGCAGTACGACGCGGACGACGCGGGCTTCGGCAGCGTCGACCCCGCCCTCTACGCACCGGGATCTCCCGACATCCGGATCACGTACCCGTCTCAGACGTGGCGGAAGGTCACGACGGGCTATCGCCTTCAGAATCTTGGCGTCGCAATCGCGGACCGTGTGGAGATTCTGGCGTACGGGCAGGACAACGAACGGGAGCTGGACCTCGGCTTCGCGATTCCGCTCGGACCGACGGCGCTCCTGAGCCAGACCAGCCAGAACGCGACCGACATCCGCACGTATGGCGGCCGGATCGAGGCACGGAAGGCGGCGGGGGACGATGTCCTCTTCACGTACGGCGTCGATGCGGTTCGTGAACGGGCCGACGGCACCGACCTGAATACGACGGTCATCACGGGCTTCGGGCCGCCCATGACGGAGGTGAGCGACCGTCCGCAGCTTCCGGACTCGCGCTTCACGTCGCTCGGCGCCTTTCTCCAGGCAGAGGTAGCGCCGACCGACCGTTTCACGCTCATCGGGGGCGGCCGGTGGACACGCGCGCAGGCCGAGACGTTCCAGACGCAGGGGCTCGATCAGGACCCGATCGACATCACGGACGGGACGTTCGTGGCCGCCGCCAACGCGATCTACGATGTGAACGAGTCGTTCTCGCTGATCGGAGCCGTCGGTCGTGCCTTCCGCTCTCCCAACCTCATCGAGCGGTTCTTCGACGGGCCGACGCCTGAAGGGTCCGGCTATCAGGTTCGGAATCCCGATCTGAAGTCCGAGACGAGCCTCAACGTCGACCTGGGCCTGCGCTACTCCGCACCGATGGTCTCGTTGGAGGCGTTCGTCTTCCGCAACGAGATCGACAACGGGGTGCGGATCCAGCCGCTCGGCACGGAGGTCCAAGGGATTCCGGCGTTCCAGAACACGAACGTCGAGGACCTCCTGTTCCGTGGCTTCGAGTTCGGCGGCGAAGTGCGCCCGGTGGACGGCGTCCGGCTCGGCGCCACCTTCACGAAGCTCGACTCGAAGGACGCGCTCAACGAGGAGAACCCGGTGGGCGAGTCCTTCAGCACGAAGGCGACCGGTACCGTCCGCTACGACGATCCCGCCGACCGCTTCTGGGCCGCGTGGCAGCTCCGCCACAACGGCGACAGGAAGGACGTCGACCTGGGTACGAACCCGCTCGGCGACGTCCTCCCCGCCTTCTCCGTCCAGGACATCCGGGCCGGCGTGACGGTGTTCCGGACCGACGGTGGCCAGGTGCACCGGGTGGTGGTCGGGCTGACCAACCTCACCAACGAACTCTACGCAGAGTTCTCCAACGCCAGCTTCTTCCGGCCCGAGCCCAAGCGGAATCTGACCTTGAGCTGGCAGCTCTCCTTCTGAGCGGGGCGCGACGCCGATGCCCGGTCTGGTCCACTATCTCCCGATTGCCACGACGATCGTCGCGGCCTTCTTCGCCCCGAGAATCCTGAAGCGGTGGTGGGCCAAGCGGCCGGCGCCCCACCTGTTCTGGTGGGGGCTCGGCGTCGTGATGTACGGCGTGGGCACCGCCACCGAGTCCGCGACCACGTTGTTCGGATGGAACGAGGTGGTCTTTCGGAGTTGGTACATCTCCGGGGCGCTGCTCGGGGGTGCGCCGCTCGCTCAAGGGACGGTGTATCTACTGTTCTCGCGGAAGGTGGCCGACCGGATGTCAGCGGTTCTGCTCACGTTCATCGCGGTCGCCGCGGTCGCGGTCCTGCTCTCGCCGATCGACTACACCGCCGTCGAGCCGCACCGCCTGACCGGCAGCGTCATGGAGTGGCGTCGGGCCCGCCTCTTCAGTCCCTTCATCAACATCTACGCCGCGATCTTCCTCATCGGCGGGGCCGTGCTGTCGGCCTGGCGTTGGCGGGGCGATCCGGAGGGACGCCACCGCTTTATCGGGAACTGCTTCATCGCGGTCGGTGCGCTCCTGCCCGGTATCGGGGGCACCGCGACGCGGATGGGCTACACCGAGGTGCTCTACGTGACCGAGTTGGTCGGGCTGGTCCTGATCTGGATCGGGTACCGGTACAATGTGAGCCCTCAGGCGGTGCGGGGCGCTCCGGTGCGGACGGCCGAGCCGGAGCCCGTGGTGGGGTAGAGGGACCCCCCACCTCCGTTTTCGGAGCGTGCGCGATAGGTTGGCGACGGCCCCGGGCCGTCGGGGCGAACCAATCGACGGGGGTTGGATGGCGATGGGCGAGGCGGGAAAAGCGAGCCGGACGGTACCGGCACCCATTGCGGATCGGGTCGCCGAGGTCTGGGAGGCCGAGTCGCGACGCGTACTCGCCACCCTGGTCCGATTGCTGGGCGATCTTGATCTCGCCGAGGAGGCCCTTCAGGAAGCGTTTCATGCCGCTCTTAAGGTCTGGGCGAGGGAGGGCGTGCCGACGAATCCTCGGGCGTGGCTCATTTCCACGGGCCGATTCAAGGGCATCGACGCTATGCGCCGCCGACAGAGACACCGTGAACTTGCCGAAGGGAGGGACGGTGGCGGCGCGAAGTCCCATGTCGAGCCCGTCGAATGGACCGGCGATGGGGTCGAGGACGATCGCCTCGGGCTGATCTTCACCTGTTGTCATCCGCTCCTGTCCATCGACGGGCGGATCTGCCTGTCGCTGCGGGCCATGTGCGGGCTGAGCACAGAGGAGATCGCCCGAGCGTTCTTCGTCTCCAGGGAGACCATGAAGCGGCGGATCACCCGGGCAAAAGCGACCCTACGGAACCACGGGGTCACGTATGAAGTCCCGACCCCCGAAGAGCTGGCGGAGCGGCTCGACGCCGTCCTCCACGTGGTCTATCTCGTGTACAACGAAGGGTATTCGGCCACCACGGGCGCGCACCACGTCCGCCGGGACCTGACGACAGAGGCTGTCGGCCTGGCCCGGTTGATCGCGGACATGCTTCCGGAGCCGGAGGCGCTCGGACTGCTCGCGCTCCTGCTCCTACAGGAGTCCCGGAGCGACACCCGAACGGACATCGACGGCACTCCGCTACCGCTAGGTGAACAGGACCGAAGCCGTTGGGACCGAGGCCTGATTGCCGAGGGCGAACAGATACTCCGGAAGTCCGTCGAGACAGGCCGACTGGGTTCCTACGCGATCCAGGCGGCCATCGCCTCCGTTCATGCTTCGGCCGTCTCGGGAGAGGACACGAAGTGGGACCTCATCGTCGGCTACTACGATATGCTCACGCGATTGCAAGACTCCCCGGTGGTGGCCCTCAACCGGGCGATTGCGGTAGGTATGCGCGACGGACCGCTCCGGGGCCTCGAGACTATCGACGCCCTCCTCAAGACCGAGGTAATGGCCGGCCATCACCGAGCCCACGCGGCCCGAGCGGAGTTCGCCCGCCGAGCCGGGGTCCTCGACGAGGCGGGAGCGTCCTACCGGCGGGCCCTCGAACTGGTCCGGCAAGAGCCGGAGCGCCGGTTCCTGCAGAGTCGCCTCGACGCGCTCGGAGTGTAACGGACCGGTGGCGTCCCTTTTTTTTGGGCTTGTTCGACCTATTTCTGAGTAGGGGTGCCGACGGGGCGCCGCATCCACACCCACGGGAGTTCGCACCATGCAATTCTTCGTCTACTTCACCATGCAGGAAGGCCAGCAGGTCCGTGGACCGCAACCGTCCACGGACGACATGGCGGCTATCGCCAAGTTCCATGAAGACGCCATGAAGTCGGGCGTCATCGTCGCCACGGGTCGCCTGAGCCGGAACACGACGAGGGTTCGGGACGACGGCGGCGAGATCTCGGTGACGGACGGGCCCTTCATCGAGGGCAAGGAGTTCATTCCCGGGTTCACCGTCATCGAAGTGGACAGCCGGGATGAGGCGGTCGAGTGGGTCGCTGCCTACCGCAAGATGATGGGCATGCCCGAACTGCGGATGTCTGAAATCATGCGTTGAACTGAACCGCCGTCACGAAGCTACCTGAGGGAACGCGCTACCAGCGGTTCACGCGACGGGTTCTTGAGCGCGCTTGACGGAGTGCCCGATATGGAGCCGATTCCAGGGGACGAACGCTAGAGTGTTCGCGGCGCGGCCCGCACCGCGGGCCGTGATTCACCGGAGTGAGCACCGCGAACGCAGGCGCGAACATTTAGCTACCTGACGTACCTCCTCCAGTCCCCTGCTACGCCACATCCTTGACAGAAAGACCCTCTAGGAAGCTGATCCGAAACCCTGCTCGGAGGTAGGCGGGGGCGGAGGGGGCGTGAATGTGGTCGGACCTGATGTGGGCGCAGATCAACGTGGGTCGAGCGAAAGTGCGGCCTTGAGAGAGATCATCTCGCGCAGGGCGTCGTCCCCCTCATGCAGTGGCAGCGGCGACGGGGTCAGGTCCGGCTTCGCTCGCCAGGAGCGCGCCGAGCCGTGCGAGATTGTCGACGAGTGCGGTGGCGTGGGTCTGGAACCGGGTCTTGAGCGGTCCGAAGTAGCGGGCCTGCCGTAGTCCGCGAGCCATGAGGTGGGCGATCTTGCGCTCGACGGCCGGGCGGTGGGCGATGAGCTCCTTGAAGCGCTCGGTTGTCTCCTGCGCCCGTGCCTCTTGGAGCAAAGCCTCACGGGGATGGATATTGATGGTCCGGCCCACGCCGGTCGAGCGCATCCGCTCCGGGTCCTTCGACGTGCATTGCTCTCGAAGCGCACAGGCGGCACACGCGGTTCCGTCGAAGAGGAACGCCCCGCCCTCTCCGTGCCGCCGAGTACGCGTCGTGCTCTGTCCTGCCGGACACGTGGCGGCTGCGCTCTCAAGGTCCAGCGTGAACGCGTCCTTGCTGAAGCGACCGCCAGGGGCCGAAGCCGGGGGCACCCGGGCAATCACTTCGCCCCCTTCGTCGTGGGCGCGGTCGCGCAGCTCCGCGGCACTGTAGGCCATGTCGCCGATCCAGGCTGTGGGCCTCAGCCCGCGCGCCCGTTGCTCCTCCAGCAGACGGATCGCGGCCTCGGCGTCCCCGGTATTGGCCGGGCTGATGTCCACGGCCGTGACGAACTGCGAGTCTGCACTCACGCTGACGTGGGCCTTCCAGCCGTTCCACTTGCGCTGATGCGACTTGCGCCCGTGTCGCATCTCTGGGTCGTGGACGCTCACCACCCGATCCCTTGCGACGCCCTGGCGGACCCGGATCTCCTGACCCGTCGCCAGAACCGGATCGCCCGAGCCGACCTCGTCGCTCGCCTTGATCTCATCCGCCGCCTCGCACGGCCCGACCGAGGGATCCTCGGCCCATAGACCGAGGGCCGAGTCGTCGCGAGGCTCGTTCCTTGGCTTCTCCTCAGGCGGCACTGGCTCAAGATCCTGGCACAGGATCCGAGCCAGCAGGGCCGCCGATTCGCGAACCTCCGCGCTGGCCGCCTGATCCTCGCGTGTCTCCGCCAGCAGGGCCCGTGCTTCCTCCACCAGGCGATTCAGGAACGCGCGCCGCTCCGCCGTCTTCGACCAGTCGATCTCCGCCCGCCCCTTCAGGCTCCCTTCCTTCACCGGCACCGTGTCGTGCATCCCGACCTGCTTCACGACCACGTCGAGCTCCACGTCGCGGTGCGCCGCCGTCGCCCGCAGCACCTTTGCCGCTGCGCTCCCGATCAGGTTGTAGGTGTCCTGCACCGCCCCTCGACCCCAGACCGCCGTCGAGTCGACCACCTGGGCCTCGTCCGTGTCGATCAGGCCCCGCTCGACCGCCCGCTCCAAGAACCGCCCGAACGCCGCCTCCATCTTCTCGTGCAACTGCAACCGCGATCGGAACTCCACCAACGTCGACTGCGCCACCGCCCGCTCGCTCACCTCCATCCCCAACACCGCCTTCCAGCGCAAATCGAACGTCATTCGCTCCAGCGCCCGCCGATCCGACAGCCCCTCCCAATGCTGCAGGAGCACCAGCCGCATCATTCGGCCCGGGGGCACGCTCGGCCGTCCGTTGTCCACCGTGTAGCAGTCCCGGAAAAACTCGTCCGGATACAGCCTCGGCCCCTCGCGGTACAGCGTCCCGTAGAAATCGTCCCCGTCCAGCAGCGACTCCGCTGACCACCCCGCGTCCAGGAACGAGCACTGCCCGGTTTCGCGTCCAAGCATTGGCCACATCCGTCACTTAGGTGCGCTTCCCTCGATCCCACGCAACGTAGCCTCGCGTGCGCGCGCGCGCGAACCCTCCCCGGATCGGGCCGA
>JAJCZZ010000029.1 GCA_029262115.1 Gemmatimonadota bacterium
GGGGTTGGGGGTGGGGGGGGCGGCGTTGGTGGGGGGGGGGGCCGTCGTACTGACCGTGATTCTGGTGGAGTATTTCGGCCCCGGGTTGTGTTGTGGGTGGTCGGCGGGTCCGAACCCGCCGACCTCCGAATCGCTTCTTCTTCGCGGTCAGAACCGCCGCGTGATGTTGAAGCCGAAGCGCAGATTGTCCGCTTCGAACTTCGCCGCGGACCCGATCAGGAACTGGGTCGGGTTGAGCGCTTGTTGGTTCGTCACGATCAGCTTGAAGAAGTGCCCCCCGACGCGCATCTCGATGCCGGCCGTTCCGCTGTCGAACGAGGCCCCGGCCACCTCTTCGCTCGCGACCCACTCGCCCAGCAAGCTCACACGCCGGTTGAGGTAGTACTGAGCATAGAGGCCGAGATGAAGGGCCGTCTCCTCGTCGACCGACTGGATAGCCGCGTTGCCCACCACCCCGGGAGCCACGCCGACGGCCAAGTCGTCGCCCAGGCGCGTGTTCAGAATCAGCTGCGCATACCACTGCGCCTCGTTCCCGTCGATCCCGGCCAACTCCGGCAGTTGGGTGTTTAAAGCAAACCCGCCCTTCACGGCCGCGGCCAGAGGAAGGGAGCCCACCCGCGCGGCGGCCACCCGGACCTTTCCGCTGAAATCGAGATTGTCGGCCAGGTCGCTGCGGACGATCCCGAACGTCAGCCGATCATTCGGCGCGTAGGACAAACCCAATCGGTTGTTCACCGGGCCGTCGATTCCCCACAGCCCGTCGGCTCCATCCGAGATCACCCCGAACCTGTGGGAAATCTCGAACTGCAACGCGCCGGCCCGCAGCGTCGTCGCGGTCGGGAGGTTGGCCACATGCGGTGAGAGGAAGACGACCACCGGAGGAGGCGCGGGCCGACTCTGCCCGATCCCCGCCGCAGGCAGCAGAGCCGCCCATGCACTACACATGGCCAACACCACGCCAGTCGCTCGTACCCCCGGCCGGTTGGCCTGACAACATGCCATCTCCATAAGGTGTGCCCTCATCAGTTGTTCTTCGCGCCTTGGTTGATCCAATTCTTCACGTTCGTAAGATCGATGCTGTCGAGCGGCGAGCCGCCGAGTGGCATTTGCGAGCCCACGATGCCCGAGGCTCCTTCCAGCTTCTTAACGAGGTAGCTGCCCGCGGCGTTACCGGCGATCACCAGGGTCTCGCTCGGACTCCCGGTGGAAGGATTCCCGACCAGATTGCTGTGCGCACTGCTCGCGGACGTCATGGTCAAACCACCCTCACCGGAGCCGTGACAGCCGGAGGCCGTGCACCCTCTTCGTGTGAAGATCTCGAAGATGTCCTGGGCGAAGGCCGGATCGGCTTTCACGCTCCGGGCCGAACCGCCTGTTCCACCCGTTCCACCCGTTCCGCCGGTACCCCCCCCGGGGGTTGTCGGCGAGTCACCGCCACAGCCGGCCGCAATGCCTACAGCCACCACAACTGCCATCGAACGGAAACTTCTCATGAGGCCGATCTTTTTTTTAGGTGAGCCAAAATTTGTTCAACACGCGAATATATGAAGCATGGACGTTCTAATGCGAGCCCCGCACACAGGGAGGGGTCTGCTCGTGCGACACGCTGCGCCCCTCTCTACGTACCAAAGTTCGTGATCTTCCCCTGTGATGCCCTCGTATCGGGGACGCTTCTTCTCTTCTGGCAGCAGCGCTTCCTCCAAACCGTTCTCGATAACCCGCAGTGGACCGGCTCGTTCAGTTCCTGGGCGGACAAGGACCTGCCTGTAGCGCTCGCGCTCGACCTCGTCCACGGGCCGGGGAGCACGTCACAGCCGCGCTGAGGGATCCCGGAAGGCTGTTGAACCGTACCACCAGTTCTGTCGGATTGACGCTGAAGGCTCCATTCTGACGAGCCGATCGCGTCACCGATCGTTCACGTCGTCTCCAAGCACGAGGTCACCGAGTGAAGCGCTCAAGCCTGTTCGCCGCCGCTATCCTTTTCTTAGCGGCGGGTCCGGTCGCTGCCCAGCATGCCTGGTCAGACCTCCCTTCGGAGGCTCAAATCGCGCTTGCGGTTCAGGCGGGCCCGGCGGAGATGCGCGCCGGAGCGACCGTGCAGGGATACGATCGGTCGGGCCGGTTCGTCACCCTTCGTCGCGGGTCCAACGACCTGATCTGCATGGCGCCCAACCCGGAGCGAGAGACGTTCGAGGTCTCGTGCCATCATCGGGATCTCGAGCCGTTTTTCGAGCGGGGACGAGAGTTGGCGGCCTCCGGCGTCACCGGCCAGGAGCGGGTTCAGGCACGGTGGGACGAATACACGGCGGGCACGCTGTTCATTCCGCACGGCGGCGTGAACTACATCCTGGCCGGTTCCGGCTTCGACGCCTCGTCCCACGAGGTCACGGACGCCTACCTGCGTTGGACGATCTACATGCCCAACGCCACGCCGGCGACCACGGGCATCAGCGGCACACCGAGCGCGGGCGGCCCCTGGCTCATGTTCCCCGGTACGCCCGGGTCGCACATCATGATCACGCCTCCCCGAGGCGGTGGGGAGTAGGCGGCAGCACCGCAGCGAGTGAGCGGAGTAGGGCGGCAGCCCGGCAACGGTGAGCGGAGGACGACCGGAGTCGCGCCCGCACCCACAACTTCGACCTCACCTCTTACACCTCGACGAAAGTTCTTGCGCACCAGCCGTACTATGTGACATAGTACACTCATGCTGCCCTTTCCCGTGGATCTCAAACCGGGCGAATCGCCTTACCGGCAGGTCGTGTACGCGGCCACCAAGGCGGTCGTGGCGGGCGACCTCCTACCGGGGTCGCCCTTCCCTTCCGTTCGGGTCCTCAGCCAGGCGCTCAAGATCAACCCGAACACCGCCCAGAAGGTCGTGTCCGAGCTGTCCAGGAACGGGATCCTCGAGGTCCTCCCCGGTGTGGGCACGGTCGTGGCGGAGTGGGGACCGGGCTCGGAGCGCGACCGATCCCGGCTCCTGACCGACGATCTCGAGCCCGTTCTGGTGGAGGCACGCCGCCTCGGAATGACGCTGCGGGAGGTCGAGGACGCCGTCTCGGATCGATGGAGCGCCCTCTTCGATTCGGTCGGACCGCGCGCCGAGCGCAAGGAGCGCGCATGAGCGCGGCGGTTCGTGCCCATGACCTCGTGCACCGGTACGGTCGGACTCGCGCGGTGAACGGCCTCACCTTCGAGGTTCCCGAAGGTGCGCTGTACGCGCTCCTCGGACCGAACGGGGCCGGCAAGACCACCCTGATGAAGATTCTCCTGGGCCTCCATCCCCCGTCGTCCGGACGGGCGGAAGTCCTGGGGCGGGACGTCTCGGATCTCACGCACAGCGACCGCCTGCGAATCGGCTACGTGGCGGAGGGGCAGGACCTGCCCGGGTCGATGACCCTGCGCGGCCTGATCGGCTACCTCGCACCGCTTTACCCGGATTGGGACCATCACCTGGCGTCGGAGTTGGCGCGGCGCTTCCGCCTGGCGCCTGACCAGAAGATCAAGAGCATGTCGCGCGGACAACGGATGAAGGTGTCATTGCTGTCCGCCCTGGCCCCACGGCCGAAGCTCCTGATCATGGATGAGCCCTTCACAGGCATGGACGCCGTGGTCAAGGACGATCTGATCGGGGGTCTGCTGGAACTGGCCGGCAAGGAAGGCTGGTCCGTCCTGCTCTCCTCGCACGACATCGGAGAACTCGAGATGCTCGCGGACTGGGTCGGCATCATGGACGAGGGCCGCATGGTTCTCTCCGAGCCGATGGAGGTACTCCACGACCGATTCAAGTCGGTCGACATCATGCTGAACGGCGGGCCCCTCGTGACCACGGAGGAGCTTCCGCCCGACTGGCTCGGCGCCACCCGATCCGGTCGCCGCCTCCACTTCGTCATCGGAAACCACGGCGCACCGGAGTGGGAGCGTGACGTGCGCGGTCGCTTTCCCGAGGCGCATCGGCTGACCGTCCGCGCCGCGTCCCTGCGAGAGGTGTTCGTGGCCATCACGAGAGATCGCCAAGCCGACCCTTACCAATTGGAGGCATCCTGATGCGCTGGTCGAGGCAGGTGTGGCACGTAGCAACCAAGGACGTGAGGCAACATGCTCGAGTCCTGGGGATTGGCGTGGTGGCGGTCGTCATCGATATCGCGCGAACGGCCCACTGGGTTGGCGCGGGAGAGGGCGTCGGACAGGCCTGGCCCCTGGGGAGCGGACTGCCCGTCGGCTTGAGCGTTCTGGTCGGGCTGCTGGCGACTGCGCTCGTCGTGCAGGCCGACCCCCCATCGACCAGTGACGCCTTCTGGACCACCCGCCCGCTGCGGCCGAGCGCGGTGTTTTCCGCCAAGGTGTTGGTCATAGGGGCGTTCGTCCTGGCCATACCGCTCATCGCGCAGGGGGTGCTGCTATGGTCGCACGGAGTGGCCGCATCGGAACTCGCCGTACACCTATGGCCCTCGTTCTTTGTCTATGGCGGGATGGTATCGGTCGTGGCAATGATCGCAGGCTTGACCCCCGACCTACGCACGTTGGCCGTATCGCTCGTGGGATTGCTCGTGGCCTGGGCGATCCTGCAAGAGTGGTCGTGGAGGTTCATCCATGGGATTTCTTCGTTCTCCCAGCAGTCATCAACCGGGGTGCTCCGAGCAGCGCTCATCCTGTTGGGGAGTGCCGCGGCCCTCGGCGTCCAGTATCGGACGCGGAGGCGCGGTCGGAGCCTCGTTGTAGCGGCGGCCATGCTCGCGGGGTGGGCGCTCGCTCACACGGTGGTCGCGTCGATGTCCGAGCCATGGGAGGCGCGGGCGGCGACGGCGACCGCGGCACCGGAGGCACCGGCGGCGACGGTGACGGTGACGGTGACGGATAGGGTGCAGCTCGCTCAGATCGAGCTCACTCCCTCCACGATGGAAGCCACCCTCGACCAGCCCTGGAACGCTTGGGGCCGGCTGCTCGTCGACGGTACCGACCCCCGCTACGAGTACCGTGCCGACGTCGTGTGGATCGGATACGCGGAGGGCGACGCCCCCGCGACGCGCATGGGCGAGTATCGGAACCTTCTCCTTGTGCCGGCTCAGGTGGCCGGGGTCGGGGACCCGGAGTTGCTGGCCCCGTTCGAGGAGGAGACCAGCCGCCGGATGCGTCTGGGAACGCTGACCGCAGAACAGGTGGCGGTCATCCAGGCGGGGAGGGCACACCTTGAAGTCGAGATCACCGTGGGTATCTATCAGTATCGGCATGCAGGCTCGCTTTCCACCGCCCCCGGGTCGCTAACGCGCGTGGGGGGGAGCCTGTTCCGGACCGGGCGGCAGACTGGGCATCCCCTCGACTCGTATCTCCTGCTCCTCGCGGAGCGCAGTGAACGACACCGGGACGCCGACACCCACCCGACCGTCCGGGCCGCCCTGTACGACCCCACGACCCACGAGGCCCTTCCTCTCGAAGGCGAGAGCCGTAGCAACAACGGACACCCGATGGTCACGCCGGGATCCAGCGTCAGGGTGCATACCATGGCGCTCAACCCGGTGTCGGTCCCAACCGGGACCCCTGGCGGAGGCCCGGCCCTGAGCGACATCGACATTGATGAGCGATTCGCTGAGGTCGTGATCTACTCTGGTGCGAGGCTGGGCACGTACCGGGTTCGCCGGGTCATCGACGGGCTACCGCCACGCGTGCCCGACTGGAGGTAGTGGGCCGCACGGATCGCGCCGGCGCCGTTCAGGCTGGCGCCGCGCGCGCCGGGGCGAGACCTGGACCTCGCTGCTCCGGTCCAGACGGTCGCGGCTGGCGCCGCGCGCGCCGGGGCGAGACCTTCTTGCGTCACCGGAGTACCCATCCGATCGGTTCGTCCGAGTCGACGGAAACCGAACTACCCCCACCCGAGGAGTCTCGATGCGCACACGCACTGCCGCGCTCGCTCTTCTCGCGGGGTCGCTGGCCGTGGGCGCGCCCGCCTGCTCCTACGCGCAGGAATCATCGGGAGCGAACTTGATTGCCGTGGGTGAGATGGCGCCTGACTTCGCCCTGCCGGGCGCAACACGGTTCGGGCAGCTGTCCCGCCCCGTGAGCCTTAGCGACTACCGTGGAAAGACCGTAGTGCTGGCGTTCTTCTATCGAGTAAGGACGCCTGGCTGAACAGTTCAAATGACAGCGTACCGTGATCAGTACGCAAGCCTCTTCAACGAAGGACGAAACGTCGTCGTCATGGGGATTTCGAACGATTCCCCCGCGGAGCTGCACTCCTGGCTCCACGACGCGGATTTCCCCTTCGTGTTCGCGAGTGACGCGGACAACGACGGTGCCACGTATGCCGCCTTCGGCGGCGGGCTGCGCGCCAACAACATGGTGGACAGCAGGACCGTCATCGTGGTGGGTCCCGACGGCCGGGTGGCCGGTGTCATCCCGCAGTTCCGACAGGTGGATCCGCAGGCCTACGACGAACTGGCCGAGATCGTGGACCGCGTGACGCCGGAGCCCGAGGAAGAAGGGTAGACCGGCGGGGTGATTGGAGGACGGCCCGGCGCGCTCGCGCCGGGCCGTCTTGGTTGGGCGCTGCGGCGAGCGCGGAGGGTCGCGTCGCAGTGACGCGCGTCGCGGTGGGAGGCCTCGGCGGGCTCGGCCGGCTCCCGCGTGGCCGAATACGCCATGGACCGACCCCGTGGGACTATCGAGGTTGGTCCAACCCGGGGGGTGGGGTGGTGGTGGTGGTGATCGCGCCAAAAAAATCCGTCCCTACCGGATCTCCCAGAACAGGTAGAGCCCGCGCTCGCCGGACGGGAAGTCGATGATCACGTTCGCGACGCACTCGGCCCCACATTCGGCGACGTCGGCGAGCGTGAGTTCACGAATGGTCAGCCTCCCTTCCGAGGCGTTCGGAAGCAGAAACTCAGCATTCCCGGCCACAACCACGGAATCGCTCCTGCGGACGGCCAGGTCGAACCGGAGGATGTCCGGCCCCCCGACCCGAACCGGCGGCGTCGACTCGTAAGGGCAGACCGCTCCGTCATCGCACGGTTCGTTGAAGTCCGCCGGAAGGAACGTCCGGGCGAACCTGGGGCCGCGGACACGAACTTCCAGGTCCGGAGCCGGCGGATTGGAGGCCCGAAGCTGAAGCGTCGAGACCTTGTCCGCGCATCCGGTGACGGACGCCGACAGCAGGAGTGCTATCGCCATGAATCGAAAAAAAGGGTACGCGCTTCGACCTGCAGACATCCAAACCGCATGGGCGCGGGACGGCCTTCTCCGACGCGGGGCGGTCACGGCCAGCGTCTAGTGTGGTGACTCGAAAGTGTCTCGGCCATTCGAGGGGACCACGCTCGCGCGGTGCCCGCATCCGGCCCTAGGTCGTTGCACCATCCTCGAAGTAGCGCTGCTATTACTCGTCGTCGCGCCTACTAGGATCCGGCGCCTCGATCCCTCTCGGTGGCTCGCGAACTTTCGAGTCACCACACTTCTAGCTCCCAGCGTGCGCCGTACGGCCGAGAAGCTTCGCCACCTCTCCGACGAGATCCTGATCGCCACCCGACCCGGTATACACGACCGTCCCGCCAGCGTCCAGTATGACGACCACGGAAGTCGTCGGTGCCTTGTACGCCCGCACGGTCGCACCCTTCTTGTCCCAGAGGTACGGGTACCCCGGATTGTGCTCTCCCAGATGCCGTTTCACCCGGCGAACCGACTGAGAGACGGCAACGGCGACCGCAACCACATTGACCTCGTCGCCGTGCTCCTCCTGAATCCGATCGAGCTGTGGCTGAAGCGCCTCGCAGTTCTCACACCACGTGGCCCAGAACTCGACGAGCGTCGGCTTCCCCGCCTCCACGTAGTCGAGGAACTGAACCTCGTTGCCGTCGAGGTCCTCAAGCATCGCCGCGGGCGCCTTCGTACCCAGCGGCAGCCCCACTCCTTGCGCGACAACCGGAGTCGCACCGGCGACGGTCCCCAGCAGTGCGAGACCGGCAATCGATGCCGCCGGCAGCAGTCTGCGTAACAGATTCGTGGAACTCATAGGTTATAGCCCGCTTGAACGAAGTAGTATTCGGCCATGATCAGCATCACGAGGGCCGCAAAGCGCTTGGCCCAGACCATCCACTTACCCGAACGCGGAAGCATGCTGATAGTTCCTGAAAAGATACCCACGAGAATGAGCAGAGTTGTCATTCCCATGGAGAAAACGAACAGGTAGACGAAGCCCATCAGGCCGGCCTGAGTCGCCGCGACCCATGTGAGAACCACCGCGAAGGCCGGCGCGCCACACGGCGCGGCCACCACGCCCGAGGCGGCGCCCATCACGAAAACCGCCCCGTACGACCCTCCCTCCCGCTCGGCGGCCCACGCCATCAGGCGCCGGGGGACCGGCACCGGGAGCACGTCCAGCATGCTGAGGGCGAACAGCACGAGCATGTTGCCGATGGCCAGAAGAGCCCACGGGCTCGCGCTCACCGTGCCGAACAGGGTGCCGGTGATGCCCGCCAGCGCACCGAGGAAAGCGTACAGCATGGCCATCCCCACCGCGTAGGTCAGCGTGAGGGCCACCGTCCGGCTCTTGGGCTGCCCCTCCCGCGACGTTCCAGCGATCACCGAGGCCGTGATGGGGATCATCGGATAGACACAGGGCGTGAGGCTCGTGAGCACCCCTGCACCGAAGAGGGTCACGAGCGCGAGCGCGGGGCTGTTGCTCAGCGCTTCGGACAGCCCACCCTCGGCGGACTGGAGAAAGGCGATGGCAAAGTTCATGTTCACAAGGTGACCCTTCACGGCGTGCCAGCAAGCTCGTTGGCCTCCGTGTCTGATTTAGGGGTGTCCACGACGTATCCGGAGGAGTCCGATGCACGAATGTCTGGTACGATTCGCCCGCCCATTGGCGGTTTTCCCGACCCTGGCCATTCTGGCAGGCGCGTCCGTCCTCGAAGCCCAGGTGGCCGACCGGCCCGCCGACTGGAATCCGGACGAGGTCCTGGAGCGAGAGAGTTACACCCGACCGCCCAGCACGATCGCCGATGCGGTTCTGGCACCCCGCCACCTGAACATGACGCTCAGGGAAATCAGCTCGGACCGGATGTGGTTCCTGAACGAGGTGGGAGACGGCCCGGTTACCATGGACCGGTTCTCCCTTCCGTTCCATGAACTCGGCGGGGCGTTCATCGACCACGCGGCGAATCGCGCGCGGACCCTCACCGTCCGTAGCAACGTCGGCATCCAACTCGTCTCGGCGGCCGACGGCACCGTTCGGGAGGTGCAGGTCCCCAGAGGGGCTCGCGTCTCGAACGCAACGTGGTCTCCGGAGGGCGAGCACGTCGCCTTCTTCGCGCACACTCCCACGGCGACGCACCTCTACGTGGCCGACGCCACCGGGCAATCGCGCCGCCTGACCGACCGGGCGCTGCTGGCCACGATGTACACTGACTTCGACTGGTCGGAGGACGGAAAGACGCTCGCCGCCGTCTTGATCCCTCGGAATCGCCCGGCAATGCCGCAACCGCCCGCACGGCCGATGGGCCCGCAGGTGAAGATGACGGAAGAAGGCGAGAACATGCTGCGCGTGTACGCGAGCTTGATGGAGACCCCGTACGACAAGGATCTCCTGGAGTGGCACACCACCGGTCAGGTCGCCCTGATCGACGTCGAGAGTGGTCGGGTCACTGACGTGGGCAGCCCGACCATGGTCCGCGATCTCGACGTATCGCCCACTGGGGCGCACGTGCTGGTCACGCGGATGGTGCGACCCTTCAGCTACGTCGTACCGGTTCGTCAATTCGGGTCGGTGCAGGAGGTCTGGGACCGGAGCGGCACCGTCCTGGCCGTGGTCACCGACGATCCGCTCGACACCGGAATCGAGGGTGGTCCCCGGGCCGGCGGAGCCGGCTTCTCCGGCTCGGGCGAAGTCGAAGGTCCCCGCTCCGTTTCATGGATGGCGGACGGCACGCTCGTGTACATGGAGCAGGAGCCCGAGTCGGATGACGAGGCTGATCGCTCCACCGCTGACGACAGCGACGCGGCCCCGCGTCGGACGGACCGGGTCGTACGCTGGAGCGCGCCCTTCTCTGCATCGAGCAAGGACGTCCTCTTCGAAAACCCGCGCCGCTTGAACTGGGCGCGTTTCGAGGCCAGCGGCGACATCCTGTTCGCGTCGGAGCGGCAGAATGGGAAGGTGCACGAATTCGCCGTGATGCTCGACGACGGTGACGCCGAGAAGCACACGCTCGCCCGGTACGACGGAGACGACGTGTACGAGAATCCCGGCTCGCTCGTGGGAGACGCCGGCCGATTCCCGGTGCGTCGGCGCTTCGGACCGCCCGCCGCGGACGGAAACGTTCTCATGTCCGATGATGGCGATGCGGTCTTCTACGCCGGCATCGAGTACGGCGAGGATCCCATGGAGATGGCGCCTCAGGCGTTCGTCGACCGTGTGGAAATCGACGGCGGCGAGATACAGCGGATATGGACGTCGAATCGCGACGGCATCTCCGAGCGACCGCTGGCGTACGTTGACCTGGAAGACGGCGACGTGATCGTGTCGCGCGAGGGCCGCCGGGAGATCCAGCAAACGTTCCGGAGCCGTGGCGGCGCGCTCACGCAACTCACTCGCAACGTGGATTACACGCCGGACCTCACCGCCGCGCCGACGCGCGAGTTCACGGTCACGCGACCGGACGGCTTCAAGTTCCGTGTCAACGTGACGCTGCCGCCGAACTACGTGGAGGGTACACGGCTGCCGGCCATGTTCTGGTTCTATCCCCGCGAGTACACGGACCAGGACGACTACGACGAGACCGGCCAGACGTACGACAAGTTCGCGTTCCCGAACTTCGGCACCCGCTCGATGGAGTACCTGGTGCGGCTCGGCTACGCGGTCGTGGAGCCCGACGCCCCGATCGTCGGGAATCAGGGCCGGATGAACGACAACTACGAGCACGATCTCCGGAACAACCTCGCGGCGGTCATCGACCACCTCGATGAGGAGGGCATCATCGACCGTCGGCGCCTCGGCCTCGGCGGCCACTCGTATGGCGCGTTCTCCACGGTCAACGCGATGGTGCACACACCGTTCTTCAAAGCCGGAATCGCCGGCGACGGCAACTACAACCGGACGCTGACGCCTCTCCACTTCCAGAGCGAGCGCCGTACGCTGTGGGAGGCCAAGGACGTGTACATCTCGATGTCGCCGTTCCTGCAGGCCAACAACCTGACCGGCGCGCTCCTGATGTACCACGGCCTGGACGATCAGAACGTCGGGACCGACCCGATCCACTCGCCCAAGCTCTTCCACGCGCTGAACGGCCTGAACAAGGAGGCCGCGATGTACCTCTACCCGTTCGAGGATCACGGCCCCGCGTCGGAGGAGACGATCCTCGATCTCTGGGCGCGGTGGACGGCGTGGCTGGACAAGCATCTCATGGAGGTGCCGGCAAAGCAGAACGTGATCTCGGAGGATCAGCCGGGAAGCTTCTAGCCGCCGATGACGGCGAGGCGGCCGGTCTCGGACGTGTCGCCGGTTTAGTGGCGGTTGGGTTCGGCGGCCGCACAGGGTCGGACCAGCTGGTGGTGGTTGGGTTCGTCGGCCGCACAGGTCGGAACGGCTGGTAGTGGTTGGGTTCGGCGGCCGCACAGGGTCGGACCTGGTGGTGGTGGTTGGGTTCGGCGGCCGCACAGGCTCCAGCGGCTGGATGGCGGCCGGGTCTCCCGCGAGGGAGGCCCGGCCGTTTCCGTTGGTTCTCGGGGACGGGCGGTGGTGGGTGCCGTCAGCGGGACACAGCCGGGGGGAACGGTGACGGCAGCGAGCGGTGACGGGGATGAGACGTGACGGCCGGGAGGCCATCCGCGACGGATGACGGGTGCCGAGGCGGACGGTGACGAGGATGATACGCGACGGCGGGGAGGCCAACCCGCGACGGATGACGAGTGCCGAGGCGGACGGTGACGAGGATGAGACGCGACGGCGGGGAGGCCAATCCGCGACGGATGACGAGTGCCGAGGCGGACGGTGGCGGGGATGATCGCCTGAGGCCT
Source organism: Gemmatimonadota bacterium (assembly GCA_029262115.1). Lineage (GTDB taxonomy): Bacteria > Gemmatimonadota > Gemmatimonadetes > Longimicrobiales > Gaopeijiaceae > JAJCZZ01. Next base: position 11,998 of record JAJCZZ010000029.1, read on the forward strand.
GGCGGTGACTGTCCCCCGGGTCTTCGTGGAAGGCACTTCGAAAGCCACCCTCTCCCTCCAACAAGCAAAAGTGCACAGTCGATCCACCCGATTCGTCGAGTGTGCACTTTTCGCGAATTATTCGACACAACTCACCAATGGTCGATCGGGTCGGACTGCGACTGGTGAGTTGTGTGGAATTATTCGACACACCTCACCAATGGGTGATTTTCGGCCAACGGTTGGTGAGTTGTGTCGGTTCCGGTGGTCGAACGACCGCCGACGCGGACCGTGGCGGCCCCGCCGATCCGACGAGAGCGTCCCTGGTGGGACCGCCAGCGGCGAGACGAAAGGATGCTCGCCGTCGCTCGCCCTATCGAGGGTTGCGTGTGGGTGGGTCGGCCTTGTGGACCCACCCTCGACCGGTCAGGTGGGTGGGAACGAAGATGGCCCGCCGAAGCGCACCCAGGAATAGCTGCATCGGCCCCCGCCTCTCCGCCTCCCCACCCACCAGCCCGATCGCTCCGACAGCTCACCCTCGGTAGCGGACCCGTCCACCGCCCGACTACTCTCACACCGCTCCCAACACCCACGTCGCCGTCGGGCCCGCGCCCAACGGCGTATCCTGAAACCGTTGGTGCCCATGTCCGAAAGACCCGCTGGAAGCCCGGCAGGAGCCGGCCAGCCGACCTTCGCGCGCGACCTAGGCCTGTTCGACGCGACCATGATCGGGGTAGGCGCGATGATCGGCGCGGGCATCTTCGTGCTGACCGGGATCGCGGCGGGTGAGTCCGGCCCGGCCTCCATTCTGGCCTTCGCGCTGAACGGTGCGGTCACCCTTCTGACCGCCTTCGCCTATGCGGAGCTGGCGGCGGCCATCCCCGAGGCGGGGGGAGGATACGCGTTCGTCCGGAAGGCTTTCCCGGGCGCGATCGGCTTCACGGCCGGCTGGATGCTGTGGTTCGCGTACACGGTGGCCTGCAGCCTCTACGCGCTGGGCTTCGCGGGGTACTTCTGGGAGTTCTTCATCAAGTACATGCCGGGCTTCGCTGACGGTGCGTTCGGGGTCGTGGGAGAACACGGGGCGGGCTTGATCGTGACGTTCGTGATCGGCGCGTCGTTCGTGCGCATCAACATGCGCGGCACGGAAGTAACCGGGATGGCGGAGAACGTGCTCACGGTCGCCAAGCTGATCATCCTGAGCGTCTTCATCGCGTACGGTCTGAAGGCGGTGGGGGCGGTCCCGGTGGCTGAGACCGCGGCCGCGTTCAACCCCTTCTTCCCGCAGGGATTCGGTGGGGTGATTGTGGCGATGGGACTCACCTTCATCGCGTTCGAGGGCTACGACCTCATCGCGACGGTAGCCGAGGAGATCAAGGAGCCGGAGAAGAACATCCCCAAGGCGACGTTCATCTCCCTGGCCATCACCATGGTCTTCTACCTGCTCATCCTCTTCGTGTCGCTGGCGGCCGTGCGTCCGCCGGACGGTGGACCCGCGTGGCAGTTCCTGGGCGACTACGGAGAGACGGCCGTGGTCCGCGCCGCCGAGGGCTTCATGCCGGCGTTCGGCGTCGCCGTGATCGTGTTCGGCGGACTCCTCTCCACGATGTCCGCCCTCAACGCCACCGTTCTGGCGTCGTCACGGGTCGCGTTCTCGATGGCGCGCGACGGCCTCTTGCCCGGACCGGTCGCAACGATTCACCCGGAGCGCCGGACGCCCCACATCGCCATCGCCGTGACCGGTGTCATTCTACTGGTGATGGCGCTTACCCTGCCCATCGAAGCGGTCGGTTCCGCGGCCAGCCTGATCTTCCTGCTGACGTTCGCGATGGTGAACCTTTCGCTGATCGTGTTGAGGCGGAAGATGCCGGACCTGCCGCGGCGGTACCGGGTGCCGCTGTACCCGTTCGTTCCGATTCTGGGTATCGTGCTCAACGTCTTCCTGGCCGTCTATCAGTTCACGTTCCAGCCGCTCGCGTGGTACGTGACGGCCGGATGGGTCGCGATCGGCCTGGTGCTCTACTATGGCTACTTCCGGGGCCAGGCGGTCCAGGATGGAAGGGCGGTGCTGGAGAAGCCGGTCCCCGCCGGACTGGCCAAGGACGACTCGGTGGTGGTCCCGCTCCACAATCCGGACCACGTCGGTACCCTGCTCGACTACGCGCGACCCATTGCCGAGGCACGGGGCCACTCCCTCGTGGCGTACACGGTCGTCGAGGTGCCGAGACAGCTCCCGGTCAATCAAGGCGAGCGCTTCATGGACCAGCGAGCCGGGCTTCTGGAGGCCGCCCGTGGCCACGCCGCAGCCGGGGGCTTCGCGCTCCAGACCGACACCGTCATTGCGCACCACGCCTCCGACGGCATCCTGGCCGGCGCGACGCGATACCGGGGCGATTGCCTGGTGATGGGATGGAAGGGATACACGGACACGCGGGACCGCATCATGGGCGAGGTCGCCGACGACGTGATCCGCCACGCCCCGTGCGATCTCGCGCTCTTGAAAGTGGGCCGCCCCGGTCGGCCGCGTCGGTGCCTGTTCCCGACCGCCGGTGGGATGCATGCACGCCTCGCTGCGGAGATGCTGAATGTCCTGGCACCCGCATTCGGGATGGAGGTCACCACCTGCTACGTGGTGCCACCCGGCGCGTCCGAGGACGAACGCCGCCAGGCCGACCGATGGATGGGCAAGACGCTCGAGAGTCTCGAGGTCGACATGGACGTCGAGCGCCTCGTGATCGAGGCCAAGTCGGTGGCGGCCGGCATCGTCGAAGCGAGTCAGGACTACGATCTGGTCGTGTTGGGCGCCGCCCGCGAGCCGTATCTCCAGCAGGTCGTCTTCGGGGAGATTCCCGAAAAGGTGGCGCGGTCGTCACCGGCCTCGGTGCTCGTGGTGAAGCGGTACGAGGGACCGGTTCGCGGCTGGCTGAAGAGCATGTTCGGATAGGGTACGATCCTCCCTCCGACCGCCGCGGCCCCCGCCCGCTCCGCTCGCCAGGTCACTCGCTCGCGGAGGCCGGCCTGATCTCGCGTTCCGCTCCTCGCCGGATCGACACGCATCGGCCCGGTGAAACCCCACCGCTCCCCGCCGCGTAGAGCCCTGAGTCACAACCTCACCAAGTGAGGCAATAACCTGGCGCGCTCTCGACGGGACGCTCCGGCGGGGGATCCATCCCATGACGATGGCCCCCACCGCCGAGGGTGCTCCACCACGATCCGTCGATCCATCCAAGTGACGAGGTAGCAATGGCTTCAAAATCTCGCGGACTCCTCCCGGGCACGGTCGACCTGGTGGTCCTCCAGACCCTCACGGCGGGAGCCAAGCACGGCTTCGCGGTCTCGCGATCGATCCGTGCCCGATCGAACGGTGTGCTCGACCTCCAGGACGCAGCGCTCTACCAGGCGCTCCATCGCATGGAAAAGAGCGGCTGGGTGGCCTCCGAATGGGGCATCTCGGAAAAGGGCAAACGCGCAAAGTTCTATCACCTGACGGAGGAGGGGGGCGGCCGCCTGAGCGAGGAGGCCACCTTCTGGCGCCGCTACGCAGCAGCGGTCGCGGACGTCCTCGAGCCCATGCCGACGGAGGGCTGAGCACCGTGGCCGGTGACTACAAGCGTGCCTTCCGACTCAACCGCCGCCGAGCGGGCGACGCGCGAGGTGCGGTCGACGACGAGTTGGCGCTCCACATCGAGATGTGCGTGGACGAGTTGATCGAGCAGGGGTGGGCGCCCGACGCGGCCCGCCAAGAAGCGATTCGACAGTTCGGGGACGTCGAACAGACCCGGACCTACTGTACGGACATGCAGACCCGGCGGGGACGGGGGGAGAGGCGATCGATGGTAGCGGATGATTTGCGGCAGGATCTGGTCTACGCGGTCCGGGCGCTCTTCAGGGCGCCCGGCTACGCCGCGCTGGTGATCATCACACTGGCGTTCGGCATCGCGGCCAACACGACGATCTTCAGCGTGATGAACCCATACCTGTTCCGCCCGCTGCCGTACGGCGACGCGGACCGGCTCGTCCATGTGACCCAGGTCGACCCGGTCACGGGATGGCACATGGCTCGTTTCTCGTCACCGATCGTCGAGGACTGGAAGGCCCGGACCCGCACGCTCGAGTCGGTGGCGGCGTACAGTTATCGCGGCGCCAACCTGACAGGCCCCGAGGGCGCGGAGACGCTGACCGTCTCCTACGTGTCGGCGGACCTGTTCGAAGTTCTGGACGCGACTCCCGTCCTCGGGCGGACCTTCGCTTCCGAGGAGGGCGGCCCGGGCGGGCAGGACGTCGTCGTGTTGAGCGAGTCGCTGTGGCAGCGTCGCTGGACGGGTGACCCCGCCGTCATCGGGCGGGTGATCCAGGTGGATGGGGTCCCCCACACGGTGGTCGGCGTCATGCAGGAGGACTTCGTCTTCCCGTTCGGGGGGGTACGCATGTGGCTCCCGATCCGGGAGGATCCGACCGCGACCGCTCGGGGTCCGCGGGTGCCCTACCTGATGGTCGGCCGGATGGCCCCGGGCGCCACACGCGAGAGCGTGGAACGGGAGCTCACCTCCGTCCAGGCCGAGTTGGGCGCCATGTATCCGGCTCAAGACGGGAAGTGGCGGGGGGTGACCGTGCTTCCCATGCGTCAGGCCCTCAACTTCGTATGGGACGTCGTGAGCGTCGGGTTCACCGTGCTTCTGGTTGCGGTGGTCTTCGTCCTGGCCATCGCCTGCGTGAACGTGGCGGGCCTCACGTTGGCGCGGGGAAGTTCCCGGACGCGCGAACTGTCCGTGCGCAGCGCGCTCGGAGCCCCGAGGGGCCGCGTCGTTCGACAGCTTCTGGCGGAGAGCCTCGTCCTGGCCCTCGTGGGCGGAGTCCTCGGCGTGACGCTGTCCTACGCGGCCGCGGCCGTGATCGGGCCGCTCATTCCGGAAGACCTATACCGAGTCGGGAAGATCTCCATCGACGGGACCGTCCTCGTGTTTTCATTGCTCGTGACGCTGGCGACTCCACTCCTGTTCGGGCTCGCTCCCGCACTGGCGGCAACCAGGCGCAGCTTGTCGGACGGCCTGAAAGAGGGATCGAAGTCGTCGGCGAGCGCCACCACATCGAGGGGACGGCGGGCCCTGGTCACCATTCAGGTGGCGCTGGCCGTCGTGCTGACCACAGGCGCCGGACTGATGTTACGCAGCTTCTCCGCAGTCCAGGGGCTCGATGTGGGATTCACACCGGACCGGGTGGTGGTTGCCACCGTACAGCCTCCGCAGGCCGACTACTCGCTGGATGAGGTCAAGGCGTACGTGGCCCGCGCGACGGAGGAGCTTCAGGCGCTCCCGGGCGTCCGGTCGGCCTCGGCTTCGCTGTACATTCCCCTCAATCACGAAACGCCTGCCGCCCAGATCGCCACGCGAGAAACGTCAGGCCTTCCAGCCGAAGAGTGGCCCGTGGCCGTGCCCAACTATCCCTACCCGGGCTACTTCGAGACTATGGGGATTCCGCTTCTGGCGGGTCGCACGTTCAGTCCGGCCGACAACGTCGACGCGGAACGGGTCGTCATCGTGAGCCAGGCCATGGCGGAGCGCTACTGGCCGGGCGGGAGCCCGATCGGGGAGACCCTGCTAACCGGTGAGCCCACCGACTTCCAGGAGCTGACGGTCATCGGAGTCGTGGGAACCGTGCGGCATCAGGATCTGGAGGGTCCGTCCCTCGGTACCCAGATCTACATCCCCGCCCTGCAAGGAGGGGGTCGCCGGCACTTCCTGCTGGCCCGGACCGACGGTGATCCCGCATCGCTCATTGCCGAGACGCGATCGACGCTTCGGGGTCTCGACCCGAACCTGCCCGTGATCATCCGTCCCATGTCCGACATCGTCGCAGAAAACACGCTCCAGTGGAGTCTGGGAGCCGTTTTCCTGGCGGTCTTCAGCGGCGGCGCTCTCTTGCTTGCCACGCTCGGGATCTACGGGACGATCTCGTTCGGCGTCTCGCAGCGACGGCGGGAGATGGGCGTCCGGATGGCGCTCGGCGCTTCTCGCGCCGACGTGCGCCGTGTGATCGTCGGAGAGGGGTTGAGGCTGACGGGTGTCGGAGTGGCCACCGGATTCGTTCTGGCCGTGGTGATGGCGCAGTTGATCGCCGCGCTCCTCTACGGCGTCTCCCCCCTCGACCCCCTCACGCTCGGAGGGGTACTGATGCTGTTCATCGCGGTGGGCGCGTTGGCGTCGTGGATCCCCGCCGAGCGGGCCTCCAGAACCAATCCGACGACGGTGCTACGAACGGAGTGAGCCACGCTTGACACACCGTGGCGCCGCGCCGAGGGTTCGCCTCATGTCTACTACCTCCCTCGTTGCCACCGGCGTCACGGTCGTCACCCTGCTGGGGAGTGGATATGGCGGGCTTGCCGCCCAAGCGCGTGGGGCCGCCCTGGCAGGCGAACTCGGGTGCGGAGCCTGCCATTCCGGTGTGCCGAACGCCCGAGCGATTCGAGAGCGGGCGCCCGCTCTCGGTCGCGCCGGGACGCCGTTGGAGGCCGACTTCATCTTTTCGTACCTCGCCAGTCCGGTACGTAGGCGGGAGGACATCGGGGCGTCCCGGATGCCCGATTTCGGTCTCGACGAAGGGGAGAGGGTCGCGCTGGCGCTGTATCTCGGGAGCGGGAGGATCCAGGGTCCGATCGCGTCGGCTCGCGCGCGGCACGAGGGCGCGGATGCGCAGCTCGGCGCGCGGATCTGGGACGCCCTCGGATGTCAGGGGTGCCATGGGTCGCCCGAGCGGCCCGAGACACCCGCAGGGCCGACGACATCCGGGGGAACGACGCGTTCCTTCGTAGACGCCGTCCCGGGTACACCCGGCCCGGATCTCTCGCGGGAAGGGGCCCGTGTCCGGCGCGAGTGGCTGCAGGCGTATCTGGCCGAGCCGGGGCCGGTGCGATCGCCCGCCCACCCGTCCAGTCCGGGAAGCCGGATGCCGGATTTCGATCTGACCGAGGGCGAAGTGGACGCGCTGACCACATGGATCGGGACTCTCGGGGCTGCGGGTCGGGAAGGTCGATCACCACCCCCGCTCACCCCACACGAGGCCGAGCGAACGCGACGGATGCTTTCGAGCCGGGTCGCCTGTCTCGGGTGCCACGTGATCGGGCCCGCCGGGGGCGCGATCGGACCCGGCGGGGGTGCGATCGGGCCCTCCCTCCTGGAGGTGAGCGGCAGACTTCGTCCCGCTTTCGTCACCGAGATGATCCTCGACCCGCGGACCGCCGCGCCCGGAGCGCCCATGCCCCGGCAGCCGATGCCTGAGCGCGAGGCTCTTCGGCTGGCACGGTTGATCCTGGACGGAAGCGCGGAGTCGGGGACCCGTGCCTGGACACCGCGCCCGTACCGGTCCCTGGCGGACCCCGGTCACCCGGCGTGGGCGGTTCGGGCCGGCGACGACTCGGAAGCGGTCGGAGCCGACGCACCGGCCGCTGGCGCACCCGCGGACGCCGTGCCTGCGCCAGTCAGGCCCGCGGACGCGTCCATGTCGGGCGCCGCCCTATACGCCCGCCACTGTGCCGCCTGCCATGGCCCGAGTGGTCGGGGCGATGGCTGGAACGCAACGGACCTGCCCGTGCCGCCAACGGCACACGCGGACGGAGCACTCATGGCCCGGCGTCCGGATGACACCCTGTACGACGGCATCCATGCGGGCGCGTGGGTCCTGGACGGGAGCCCGCGCATGCCACCCTTCGGTCAGATGTTGAGTGCGCAGGAGATCCGGTCGCTCGTGGCGTATATCCGGCGACTCTGCGACTGCGAGCAGCCCGCGTGGGCGGGGGACGGCCGGTGACCGCGGGCGGGCAGTGGCCGATCCGGGTCGTCCTCCTCGTCGGCGTCGCGGGCGCGTGCGGCGACCGCACGGACGAGCCCTCCGCCTCGCTGGACTTCCCCGCCCCTCCACCGACCGCAACGGCCTCGGTCTCGCGCGTGGACTTCGTCGGCTCGGCGGCGTGCGCGTCGTGCCACACCACGCAACACGACGCCTGGTCGGCCTCGACGCACGGTCGAGCGGGCAACCGACCGGGCCGGGACCAGATCATCGCGCCGTTCGATGGCCGAGCCATCCCGTTCGCCGATGGGACCGTCACGCCGCGCATCCGTTCCGGCTCGTACGAGTTCGTGGTCCGCCAAACCGGCTTCCGGGACACGACCTTTGTGGTGTCCGGGGTCATCGGTCGGGGCCACATGTTGGGCGGCGGGACCCAGGGCTTTTTGACGTCGATGCTCGACGGGACTGAGCGCTTCCTCCCGTGGGACTGGTCCGACGCCGAGAGCACGTGGTTCTGCAACACCGGAAGTCGGCTCGACCAGGGGTGGATTCCGATCGGGCGGAGTCTGCGCATGGCCGACTGCGGCGACTGGCCGCCCGTCCGGCCCATCGGCACGGTGGATCGATTCGCGAACTGCCAGGACTGCCACGGCAGCCAGATCACCGCCTCGTTCGACGCGGACGCCCACCGGTTCGACACCGAGTATACCACCCTGCAGGTAAACTGCGAGTCGTGCCACGGTCCGGCCCGTGAGCACGTCGAACGCGCGGAAGCCGGAACGCTCGCCGACGGCGTCGCGCTGACGAGCCTCGCGTATCTCGAGAAGGACGAGTCGCTGGGAGTGTGCCTACAATGCCACGCATTGAAGGACGTCATCAAACCCGGCTATCTCCCGGGAGAGCCGTTCGAGGAGTACTACGCGCTCAAGTTCGCCGTCCTGGGAGACCAGCCGTACTTCGCGGACGGGCGCGTCCGCTCGTTCGCCTACCAGGCAAACCACCTCGCGAGCGCGTGCTACCTGCAGGGTCCGATGGACTGCGTGAGCTGTCACGAGCCTCACAGCCAGGGCTACTGGGACACGAACAAACGCCCGCTCGCCTCACCCCTCGACGACGGCCAATGCACCTCGTGCCACGCGTCGAAGGCGGAGAATCCCGAGGCACACACGTTCCATCCGCCCGCATCCGCCGGTGCCCGGTGCGTGTCCTGCCACATGCCCTACCTGCAGCACCCCGAGGTCGGACCAGAGATCGCCTTCGCGCGATCCGACCACACGATTGCCGTGCCGCGGCCGGTGTTCGATGGAGATCTGGGAATCGTAGGCGCGTGTGCCGGGTGCCACGAGGATCAGACCCCCCTCCAGCTCCAGGGACAAACGCGAAGGTGGTGGGGCGAGCTGAAGCCACACCGACCCCTCATCCAGGGGCAAGTCGACGAACTTCGTGCCCGTAACGTTACCGAAGCAGCGGATCTACTGCTCATTCCGGACGAAGTGGATCCGCTCATCCAGTTTCAGGCGCTGGCCCGCCTGGTCACGGGGTACCTGCAGGCCGATTCCGAACTCCCGACCACGGTAGTCGATCGACTGACGGGGCTCACGGCTTCGCCCGATCTGGACGTGCGCTCCCTCGCGCTGGCCGCCCTCCACTGGAGCCGCGGGCAGGATCCAGCCACGCGCCGGACGCTCGTGGCGGCGCTCGGATCGGCCCCCAACGACGCGGCGCTCAGGGGGCGGTGGGTCCTCGCGCTGGGCTTCCTCGGCGACCGGCATCGGGAGCGCGGCGAATCCCGGGCCAGCGAACGTGCCTACCGGAAGGCGCTGGAACTCGTGCCCGGAAATCCGCGCGTCACGGCCAACCTCGGTCTCCTCTACAACCAGGACGGTCGGAGCGCGGGCGCCGTAGCACTCTTCCGCGAGAGCCTGGCGGCCGATCCGGTCCAGCCCCTCAACTGGGTCAATCTCGGAATCGCCCTCGCCGCCGAAGGCGATGTGGCCGGCGCACGCCAAGCGTATGAAGAGGCCATCCGCCTGAATCCGTTCGAGGCCGTCGCGCACTTCAACCTCGGAAACCTGCACCAGCGTGCGCAGCGGCTGGACGCGGCGGTGGCGTCGTACCAGCGCGCGGTCGCCGCGGACCCCGGCCTCGGGCGGGCTCACTTCGAGGCCGGGCGGACGCTGATCCGGCTGGAGCGGTACACCGAGGCGCTGCCACACGCCCGTCGCGCCGTCGAGTTCATGCCGGACCACGCCTCGTCCCGTCAGATGCTCTCCGACCTTCTCCAGGTGGTGGGCCCATGACGCACGACGAGTACCTCTCCCACGATGCCACCGGTCTGGCCGAGCGGGTCCAGGCGGGCGAGGTCCAGGCGCTGGAACTGCTCGAAATCGCCATCGCCCGGGTGGAGGCGCTCAATCCGGCGGTGAACGCGGTGGTCTACCGCATGTACGACGAGGCACGGGCGGCGGCCGCGACGGGAGTGCCCGCTGGCCCGTTCACGGGAGTTCCCTTCCTCGCCAAAGACCTCCTCAGCGATCATGCGGGGCACCCGACGACCGGAGCCAGTCGACTCCGCGAGGACATCCGCATGCCCGTGGACTCGGAGTTGGTGCGAAGGGTGCGGGCCGCGGGCTCGATCGTGATGGGCAAGACGAACCTTCCGGAGTGGGGCATCGTCCCGTTCACGGAATCGGAGATGTACGGAACCTGCAGCAACCCGTGGGATCTCGAGCGCACGCCCGGAGGATCCAGCGGAGGGTCGGCCGCGGCCGTGGCGGCTGGGATCGTGCCGATGGCCGGGGGCGGCGACGGCGGCGGATCGATCCGCATTCCCGCCTCGTGCTGTGGCCTCTTCGGGATGAAGCCGACGCGCGGCCGCACACCGACCGGACCGACGAACGGCCTCCTGTGGCGGGGTGCCACGGTCGAGCATGTCCTCACGCGGTCCGTCCGCGACTCCGCCGCCATGCTCGACGCGACGAGAGGGCCCGACGCCGGGGCACCGACGCAGCCGCCACCTCCGGATCGCCCGTACGCCGCGGAAGTCAAAGGCGAGTGCGCCCCCCTCCGCATCGGATGGACCGTGCAGCCGTTCCTGGGAAACGATGTCCACCCCGACTGCGTCGCCGCGCTGCACGACGCCGTCGAACTCCTCGAATCGCTCGGACATTCTGTGGAGGAGACGACCGTCCCCATGGGCGGAGCCGCCTTTTCCAAGGCGTTCCTGACGATGGTCGCGTGCGAGCTGGCAGCCGACATCGCCGACGTGGAGCGGCGGTTCGGCAAGAAGGCGAGTCGATCGGATCTGGAGGCCCCGACCTGGGCGCTCGCGCTGCTAGGGCGCTCGATTCCAGGGAGCGAGTATGCGGCGGCACTTCGGACGCTCGAGCGGACGGGCCGAGACATCGGTCCGTCCTTCGAGCGCTACGAGGTCGTCCTCACGCCTACGCTGGCGTCCCCACCCCCCCGGCACGGAACGCTCGGCCCGACCAAGCCGGAGGAGCGACTGCTTGGCCTCCTCGGCCGATTGGGCTCCGGCCGGCTGGTGCGAGCCGCCGGGCTGCTCGAACAGGCGGCTGAGGACGCCTTCGACTTCATCCCGTGGACGCCCGTCTTCAACGCTACGGGACAGCCGGCCATGTCGGTGCCGCTCCACTGGAACGACGACGGACTCCCGATCGGCGTCCACCTGGTGGGGCGCTTCGCGGACGAGGGCACGCTCTTCCGGCTGGCCGCCCAGTTGGAGCGCGCCCGACCCTGGTTCGATCGGCTCCCGGAGTTGGCGCGGTCGCTGGGCTGACCGGGCGGCCGGGATGTCCCGACCGCCCATACCCCGCTTACCGCACGCGGAACGTCACCGGCATGCGGATCCAGACGGCCACGTACTTGTCACGATTCATGGCCGGGCTGAACTCCATCACTCCCGCTACGCGCAGGGCCGCCTCGTCGAGCGACTCGTACCCCGACGTCGCCTCCACCCTCGATTCCAGCACCGAGCCGTCGACATCGACGTGGATCAGCAGCGGTACCGTGGCGCCGAGTCCGGCGTCCTTCAGCAGCGAGGGGTACACCCGCTCCAGAACGCGCTGGGTCTGAGACCCGTTCAGAAGGCGGGGCGCCTGGGTGAACGCGGTGAAGGGGGTGGCACCAACGGTCTCGGTGGGACCCTCCGGCGGAGGCGGGGGCATCTCCGGCACGTCGCGCCACTGCGGCATCTCGGGCACGAAGTCGGCGGACACGTCCGGCGACGCTACGATCGGGCCCAGCGGACGAGGCATGGCCTCCGGGGGCGGCGGAATCTCCACCTCCGGCAGTTGGATGACCGTGGTCGCCTCACGGGCGGACGCCAGAACCTCGGCCTGCATGTCCGGCCACAACGCGAACACGGCCGCGTGCAACGCGGTCGCCGCGATCAGGCTTGCCCAGAGGCGGGCGCTGTAGCCCGCCTTGAGCCGCTCGTTCGCGGTGTCCCCGACTTCGATGTGCTTTGGCACGGATCACCTCCACTACGTGAGGGAATCCGGACCGGTCGCGGACAATCGCTGCAGGAGCGGTGCCACGGCGGCGGCGAGGCCGTGGCACCGCCTACCCCAGTGCCTCTTTCCTCAGCGACCGCCCCCACCCACCGGGCGGGCGTCATCTCTCAGGGACGCATCGTCCACCCAGTAGTACGGACCGAACGCGCGCTGCCTCGGCCAGACCTCGTCGAGCGTCTCCGCCTCGTAGACGACGCCGCCCTTCACCACCCAGCGGATGTCGGCCGTGTTGCGGATATCGTCCAACGGGTTGCCGCGGAGGATGAGCATATCCGCGAGCTTGCCCGTGCGGATGGAGCCCAGGTCCTCTTCCGCGCCCAGGAAGTGCGCGCCGTGGAGGCTCGCGACGCGGAGCGCTTCCATCGGCCCCATCGCGGACGCCGCCATCCACACCTCCCACTGGGCGTCCGGTCCGTGGTGCTCGCCGTGGGATCCGATGGCGCCGTATCCCCCTTCAGAAATGATGTCGGCCATGCCCTGGGCGACCAACGGGAACGAGTAGTCGGTGGCCGGCCGGAGCGTCCGGCGGCGCAGGTGGCCCGCGTTCATGCGCCACGGCATCCAGCGGCGTTGCTTCTCGTCCCGCCAGACATCAGACTCCGCGAACCAGTAGTCGATGTTGGCCGGACCCGGACCCGCCACCACGAAGGTCGGCGAGTAGACGATGCCCGCCCGTCCGAAGAAGCGCGCGGCGTCGCTGAAAAGGGGGATGTAGCTGAGCGAGTGCTCCCAGGCGGTCTGCCCGTCGATGATCATGCTGAGGTTGTAGAACAGGTCGCCCCCTTCCGCCGTGACCATGAGGCCTTCGTCCCGAGCGACGTCCGACACCCACTGCCGGTGGTCCCGGCGCGGCTGCATGTACTGCTTGATCGACACCGCTCCCCACGACTTCAGGCGCCGCACGTTGTACGCCGTCTCTTCGAACGTGCTCAACTCGTTCTGCCGTGCCGCGTCGCCCCGGTACAGCGGATCGCCGGAGCTGAACGTCCGCGGTCCGATCATGCGGCCGGCCTTCACCATCTCGGCCGTGGGAAAGATGTTCTGGCTCCACATGCTGTTGTCGAGGCTCGTCGTGACCCCGTACGCGAGGTAGATGGCCAGTTCGTAGTCGCGCAGCGGCCGGTAGCCGCGGTGCTCCCGGTAGTGGTGGGAGTGCATGTCCACGAAGCCGGGGATGATCGTGGTGCCCGATGCGTCCATCACGCGGTCGGCACCCGATGTGTCACAGTCTCCGACGCACACGATGCGGGCGCCGTCCACCACGACCGTGCCGCGGTCGATGACTTCGTCGCCTTCGAGCGTGACGATGCGCGCGCCGGTGAACGCGACCGTACCGCTCGGGATGTCGCGGTCGACCCGAAGTGACAGGTCCACCGTGTCCGTCACCTCCGTGGCCGGGTTCCACACGTAGTACTGATCCGAGGAGCCGAACTCCAGCGTGCCGTCGCCCCGCCAACGGGGGAAGAGACCGCCCTCGTTGCTCAGGCGGTGGACGGGTAGCCGGCCGCCGCGCTTCTCCAACTCGACCGCTTCGCCGCCCGTGCCGGAGTACGGGAACGGCGTGGCGTACACGTTGTCGCCCTCCTGGAACGCGACCCATCGGCCGTCCGCGCTGGCCGCCATCTCGTCCGCGTTGGCGATGAGGAGGTGCCGGCGCAGGTCACTCCCATCGGCCCGGACCGAGGTCAGCGTCAGGTCACCGTCCACAGGAGCGGGAAAGAAGATCCGGTCGTCGGGCCCGTACGACGGTGCCACCACACCGCGCCGCGCCCAGGACGAGGGGTTCTGCTCGGCGGGAATCGACAGCTGAGCGACCTCCGTCGCGCTGCCCCCGTCCGCCGGAACGGTCACGATGTCCCACCAAGGATTGTGCGTGACCGTACGTCCGCGCCGGGTCGCGCCCGCTCCGCGAGCCAGGACGATCACGCGCCCGTCGCCTCGCCAGGCCGGATGGACATACTCGCCCATCGCCTGGGTGAGACGCACGGGACGACCACCCGAGGCCGGCACCTTCCACAGCGCCCCTCCGTCGGTGTCGTGCCACGTGGTGAATGCGATCCAGCGCCCGTCCGGCGACCAGGCGGGTCCGAATTCCTGGACGTCGCCGACGTCGGCGGGAGTGAGCCGCCGCGCCGTGCCGCCGCTACGAGGCTGCAGCCAGATCCGCCCGATGGCCTGGAACGCCACTGTGGCCCCGTCCGGCGAGGCCGTCTGCCACCGCATGTACTGAGCGTCGAACGGCCCGTCGTCGATGCGGAACGGTTCGTACGCGAGCCCCGACAGGGTGCGCTGCACGCGGGCTTCGAAGGGCAACGCGGTAACCTGGCCGGACGCTACGTCGACCCGGTGGATCTTGCCGCCCTCCCAGATGACGATCGACCGACCGCTGCGGTTCCACGCGTACCCAGGCAGAATCCGGAGGCTCTTCGAGCCGCTCTCGATGGCCACGCCGATGGGGTCCATGACCACCCGCTCAGCTCCGGTCTGCAGATCGCGCACCCACAGCGCCGTCCGAGGTCCGTACTCGTGCCCCTTCCAGGTGATGGTGCCATCCGGGATCTGTCGGGCGAAGGCGAGCCAGCGACCGTCGGGCGAGATCTCCGGGGCGAAGCCGCCGCCGGACGACGCGCGGCTGGCGGCGGGACCGTCCGCGTCACCGGCGGTGATGGCCACGATGGTGCCGGTGCGGCGGTCGAATCGCCGCACCTGATAGTGGCCGGCCAGCGCGTCGGCCGACCCGTCGCGCGTTTGGTAGTACACGTACCGTCCGTCCGGCGACGGAGACGGCCAGGTGGCCGCGCCGTCCTCGATCAGCCGGACGCCGTCGCCCCCGGTGCGGTGGTACATCCAGATCCCGCCCTGTCCCTGACCGCCTCCGCTGCCCACATACGAGCGGTCGACAAGGATGTACTGCCCGTCCGCCGTCCAGGCGGGCAGTGACGCACGCACGTTCCGATCGGTGAAGACCGCGCGCGGGTCGGAGCCGTCGGCGTCCATCGTCCAGAGGTTGTTCTGACCCTCCCGATCGGAGATGAACGCGATGGACGCTCCGTCGGGGGAGATCCGGGGATGGTAGTTCATGGCGGCGCCGCTGTTCTGCGTGAGCGCCACCGCCGCTCCCCTCCCGTCCGTCGGCGCCCGGTAGATGTGGCCGAGAAGGTCGAACACCATCCACGACCCGTCCGGCGACACGTCGACCGACAGCCACGTTCCTTCGTCGACCGTGAAGTCGAGCTCGCGGGTCTGGCCCCTCGTCTCGGTCACGTCCCAGGCCGGACGTTCCTGATCGACCGGTCGGTCCTGGCCGCTCACGTCGGTGGCGGACGCCGGTGCCGCCATCAGCAGCGTGACCAACGCGAGGGGACTGGCACACTTCGTCATCATCTCCATCACCGTACATCTCCACAATCGAAGGGCGAGCACAACGTGACACGGATCCACACTGCCGGGGACACGCGCCGACGGCAATGTGCAGACGGACCGGCCTGCGGTCCGTCCGACCTCATCTCAGCGTCAGCCAGTGGGGCGGATGGCCGCGGGCGACGAGGAAATCGACGAGGTCGGCGCCGGAAACCGCGGTGGTCATTCGGTTGTCCAGCGGATGAGCGTTCCAAACGTCGAAGTCCCGAAGACCCCGGTCGAGAACGACCTCGACGGCGCCCGCCGGATCATTCACCACGGCGAACGGAGTCACCGAGCCTGGTCGCACACCGAGGAACCTCATGAGTCGGTCCTCGCTCCCGAACGACAGGCGGCCGCGCGCGCCCAGCATCGGGCCGAGCCCCCGGAGGTCCACCGCCCGATCGTGCAGGGCCACGACCAACCACATCATCCCTTTCTTGTCGCGGAGGAAGAGGTTCTTGGTGTGCGCTCCCGGGAGTCGACCCTTGAGAGCCTGAGCTTCCTCCACCGTGAAGACCGGCGGATGCTCGTGGGTTTCGACCTGGATGCCCGCCTCGGTCAGGGAGTCGAACAGCCGGCGCGGGGTCCACGGCTCCGACCCATCCCCGAGCAGCGGTCGCGCTCCCACATCACTCACGGAGGACCCGCGTCGACTCCCACAATGGGCCTGAGGAACGACAGAATCTCCGACACCAGGCTGTCCGTGCTCTCCGGCGACTTGATGGCGCCCCCGAGCACGTGGCTCTGCGGGTCCGTGCTGCGGTCGAAGGGGACCAGCGCCTTGGTCTCGCTACCGAGCCGCCCGAACATGCGCACGGTTCGGACAGGATCGACGACCTCGTCCTCGGTCGAATAGACGACGAGGGTCGGAACCGTCATCTCTGAGAGGTCCATGGTCCGGACCCGCTCGACCAGCGCCATCATCGGAAGGAGCACGCGAGTCGGGTAGCACGTTGTCCAGTGTAGCGCCTCGGCCTCCGATGCCGGCTCAAAACAGCGCTCGGGTCCCAGGAAGACCCTCGCCAGAGCCCCGCCCCACGGAAGCAGAAGCAAGCGGCTGTTCGGGTCCGCTGGATGAAGATTCGGGGACACGAGCACGGTGGCCGCGAAGTCGTCCGAGAAGCCCAGCGACGCCGCGGCCCACAGGGCGAGCGTGGCGCCGGTGGAGGTCCCCATGACAATGACCTGCTCGCCCAGGTTCCGACCCACCGCCACCGCTTCTGCCGCGTCCCGGAACCACTCCTCCGCCGTGGCTTCGCCCAGCGCGGCCCCGTCCTGGCCGTGCCCCGTGAACCGCGCGAGAAACAGGTTGGCACCGAGCGCTTCGGCCACACGCTGGGGGACCGGGTCGATCTCGTGCCGGTCGGCGCTGAATCCGTGGAGGTACACGACCGAGAACGGTGTCTTCGACGGCGACGCGGAATCCGCCCACACGAGCGTCTTCTCCTCACCCGGTCTCAGGTTGGCGATGCTCGCCTCGGAGTCCGCGAGCCACTGCGCCACATCTCCGGGCACCTCGACCCCATCCACCTGGTCGTCGACCTCCGCTCGTGGCCCCGCGAGGATCAGGGCGAGGGTCAACGCCATGGGAAGCCCTACCCGCGCCGGCATGTGCGGGAGGCGACGTCGGAGCCCCACACGGTGTGCTTGGGTGTCTCCCTCGTTGACTTCGTCGGTGCTCAAAGTGGCGTCCGTATCTGGCGCGGCATGGTGTACAGGCGCTTCGAAGCGCAGAGAATGTGGCGGTTTGCCGCCGTCCGGGCCATGCGGTGCGGCGACGAGTACGTCGGGTGGCGGGCGTTCACGCTTCCCATAACCTTACGCGCCTCACCCACCTCTACGAAGACCCTACGATGATCCGTTTCATCTCCATCACGTCGGCGCTGGTGTCGATGAGCGTTTTCGCGACATCGCCCGCCATGGCTCAGGCCACGGGCGGCGGCTCCGCGCTGGCGGGGGAATGGCCGGTGTATGGGGGATCCCCGAGTCACGACCGATACACCGCGCTGGCTCAGATCGATCGCGGCAACGTCTCCGATCTGGAGGTCGCGTGGCGGTGGAGCACGGCCGGCTTCGGGCCGACGCCGGAAGCCAGGAACGCCTCCACCCCGCTGATGGTGGACGGGGTCGTGTACGTGACCGCCGGATCACGACGTGCCGTTGTGGCTCTGGACGCGGGCACGGGGAAGACGCTCTGGTCGTGGGAGCCCGCCGAGGAGGACCGGCTCGAAGATGCGCCGCGGCTGAATTCCGGTCGGGGCGTCACCTACTGGAGCGACGGCGAGGGAGATGCACGGATTCTGGTCGTGACGCCGGGGTATCACATGGTGGCGCTGAACGCCCGAACCGGGGAGCCGGTCGCCTCGTTCGCCCTTGCGGGCACGCTCGACCTGATGGCCGAGCATCGGACGCGGCCGGACATCCCGCTCGTCGGCACCATCGGCGCCTCGTCCCCCGCGGTGGTCGTGAACGACGTCATCGTCGTGGGCTCGGCCCACCACGTGGGCATGCGCCCCCCGTCCCGCGTGAACACGCCGGGCGACATCCGTGGGTACGACGTGCGCACCGGGGCGCTCCTGTGGACCTTCCACACCATCCCCGAGGAGGGGGAGTTCGGGCGGGACACCTGGCGGGAAGGCTCGGCGGACTATTCTGGGAATGCCGCCGTCTGGGCGCCCATGTCGTACGACCCGGAGCTCGGGCTGGTCTACCTGCCCACCGAAGCGGCCACCGGCGACCTGTACGGTGGCCATCGGCCGGGCGCCAACCTGTATTCGTCGAGCCTGGTCGCGCTCGACGCGCGCACGGGTCAGCCCGCCTGGCACTACCAGCTCGTGCATCACGACATCTGGGACTGGGACAACCCGACCGCGCCGATCCTCGCCGACGTCACGGTGGACGGACGCCCCCGGCGGATCGTGGCCCAGATCACCAAGCAGTCGTTCGTGTACGTGTTCGATCGCGCCACCGGAGAGCCGATCTGGCCCATCGAAGAACGCCCGGTGCCGCAGACCGACGTCCCGGGTGAGTGGACCTCACCGACGCAGCCGATCCCGACACGACCCGCCCCGTTCGATCGGCAAGGCTTCACGGAAGGCGATCTCCTGGACTTCACGCCGGAGATCCGGGAACGGGCCCGTGCGGTCGCCAACCGCCACCGGTGGGGCACGCTCTTCTCTCCTCCCTCCGCGATGAATGAGGACGGGACCGGCGGCACGCTGATGATGCCGAGCACGACGGGTGGAGCAAACTGGGAGGGCGCCGCGCTCGACCCCACGTCGGGGGTGCTGTTCGTTCCCTCCGTGAGCAGCCCGTCGGTCTACGGGCTCATTCCCGGCGGCGAGGTTTCCGACATGGACTGGATCGCGGGATTCGCGCGGACGGGGGTGGCGCCCGGCGTCCCGATCGTCCGCCCGCCCTGGGGCCGTATCACCGCGATCGACCTGGACACCGGCGACCACGTCTGGAGCGTGGTCAACGCCGACACACCCGACCACATCGCGCGGAGGCTCGGGCTCGACCCGAACGCCATCCCCAGAACCGGAAAACCACTGCGCAGTATGCTACTGGCGACCTCGACGCTCCTCTTCGCGGGCGAAGGGTTCGGGGGAGACGCCCTGCTCCGAGCGCTCGACAAGACGACGGGGGAGACGGTCACGGATATCGCGTTGCCGGCGGCCGCGACAGGCCACCCGATCTCGTACGTCCACGACGGTCGGCAATACATCGTGGTTGCGGTGGGCTCGACGGATCACCCGGCGGAATTCGTAGCGCTGACGCTTCGCAGGTAAGGCATCCGGGGAAACTCCAGGATCGGGACGTCTCTAAAGGGGACAGCCACCTTGACCCCGAGGCCGTGATGAGACCCATGGATTCTCCCCGACTCGGCGTACCCCACTGGGGATGCCGTACGCTCCTTTCCGCCATCACTACCGCCGCACTGATCGCTCTTCCGTCTTGCGGTGGTGACTCTGGAACGGGACCGACCCAGACACCTCCCGATCGGGTGTCCGTCGTCATCTCGCCCTCCTCGCTGTCGATCCTCGTAGGGGAGACCGCCGGGGTCTCGGCCACCGTCCTCAACGGATCTTCCGCGGTCACGTGGAGATCGTCCAACACGGACATCGTCGAAGTGTTCTCGGATGGTCGCGTCCTCGGGATGGGACCCGGTTCGGCCACCGTCACGGCGACATCGGTACAGGATCCGAACGCGTCGTCGTCCGTGCCGGTAACGGTCACGCCACCTCTGACGGAGGTGTCGGTCGTCCCGAGCAACCAAACCATGAGCGTGGGAGAGACCTACACATTCTCGGCCTCCGTGACGGGGCCCCAGGACACCCGGGTCACGTGGACCACGTCGGCCAGCTCCGTGGCGACCGTGGACGGTTCCGGGTTCGTGCGCGCCGTCGGGCCAGGCACGGCCTCCATTCGCGCCACATCGGTCGCGGACCCGGGAGCTTCCGCGGCTGCGACCGTGACGGTCACCGGGCCCCCTACGTCGGTCACGATCGTCGTCACCAACCAACTCCTGAACCCCATCAACGTGGAGGTCAACGGTATCGTGCGGGGATCGGTCGACGGTGGCGACACCCGCCAGACCACGGTGCCCTACTCGACCTCCCTCGCCGTATCATGGACGCTCATTCGCTCCACCACGAGCCAGGGCACTCCGGTGGGAGATGATATCGGTGGGGACTTCTCGGTGGTGACGAATCCGGGCAGCCGGCTCAGCTACACGGTCGACGCGGTCATCGGCGACACCCACATCTTTCGGCCGCAGATCGTCAACCAGACCGCCGTGGCGCTGCTCATGGGAGTCAACGAGGGCCTTCAGGCCCAGAACCGATGCAACTGCGTCGTCTCGGCCTTTTCATCCGGCACGGAGATCGGCTACTACCTGCTCTACAGTAACTCCAACGTACGAGCCTACCGACAGAGCAACGGGTACGCGGGTGGCTATCTCTACTGGGACGACTTCGCCAACTCGGTGAACTCGGTCACCGGATCAATCCGCCTGACCGCCACACAAGCGCCGTCGGCGGCCGGGGCGGCGCGGATCGGCCCGCTGGGACTCGCCTCGGTCCCCGACCCGGTCGAATCCGGAACGGGTCCGCCACGCGGATCGAATTCGGACGACGTCTTCCGGGTGCGGTGACCCAGGGAGGAGGGGGCTCCAAAGCCCCCTCCTCCCCTTCTTCGGTCGCTCCGGGAGCGCGAATGGTCACACGCCACCCCAAGCACGACTCTTCGCAACTCCATGTCTCGGTATCACTTGCACCGGTTGGCCACCTACGGACCCACGGAATGATCTCCATCTGATGGTCGCCTGACCGGCGGATGAGAGGCCGACGGCATCCTGCTCTACGACGGGCGCAAGCCCCTTCCCCGAGCAAGGAGCCACGATGGCCGACCACACGATTTTCATGGACAACCTCGATGACATCGAACGGACGATCGCACGGGTCTGCGGACGTGCCGGGTGGTTCGCGGCCGATGCCGACGACTTCCGATCCTGGGTATTCCTCAAGCTTCTGGAGCAGGACTGCCGGATTCTCAACGCCCATCGAGGCTGTAGCAGCATGCGGACTTATATCGCGGTGGTCACGACGAACCTGATGCGTGACTTCCGTAACTCCCGTTTGGGCAAGTGGCGCCCCTCTCAGCACTCCCGGCGTCGCGGCCACCTGGCGGTCAAGCTCGACCGACTGATGAACCGAGACCGTCTCAGGGTCGACCAGGCCATCCGGTCACTCATCCGGCGAGCCGACTGTGATGCGTCGGAGTCCGATCTTCGTGAGTTGGCCGCGGGCGTTCCGATGCGCCCTCGCCGACGTCTCGTCTGCCTGGACGACGCGGGCCAGGTGGAAGGCAGGCGGTGGGCCGACGCACCCCTCTCGGCCAGCGAGCGTGCCACGGCCGTCGAGCGCCTGTCAGGTGAGTTGGAGCGTTGCCTCGAAGCCCTCGACGACGAGGACCAGGTCATCATCCGACTCAGGTACTGGGACGGCCTGTCCATTGCCGATGTCGCGCGCGCCCTGGGAATTCCACAGAAGCCACTCTACCGACGGGTCCGAAGGTGCCTCGAGCGCCTGGCCGACGGCCTGACGGCGCGCGGAGTCGACGTCTCGGATGTGCGCGAGGTCCTGGTCGCCAGTGCCGACTGATCAGAACGCCGAACTGTCCAGGGCGGAGCGACTGGCCGCGCTGTTGGACGCCCGACTCACCCCTGAGGAACGTGAACGGTTGATACACGTGCTTGCGCGTTCGAGCACAGAGCGTGAGGTGCTGGCCCGAGTCGTTCTCTACCTTGTGGACGACCCCACGTGCGGGCCGGAACCGTGAGGCAGCAGGGTCCGTCGCGCTACGTTCCGCACGCCAGATCGGCGACCGCTTTCACCGTTCGGTCCACTTCGTCGAACGTGTTCCGAACGGAGGGAGAGAGGCGGAGATGATGCTCCTGGGCGCCCACGCGGTGATCCCTGAGGGAAACGGTCGCTGAAATACGGTGGTCGCGCCCTCTACGCGGAGCCCCTCTACCGACTCGAGGAGGCTGCGGTAGGCGTCTGCACGCGCGGCTTCGAATGCGAGGATCGCCTCCTGCCCAGGGGAGCGGGACTGGGCGGAGGCGGAGGGTGGGATCAGGAGGAGGGAAAGTGCTGCGGTGACCAGCAGTAGAATACGACCGTGCGTGGCCATTTTGTGCTCCCTGAAGGAAGGGTAGGCAGAGCTCGGCCAATTCCGCCGTGCTCACATCCCAGGGACGGACGTGTTTGTAGAATTTCCCCCTGCCACCGTGAGTGAATACCGTAAGGGGCGGCCAATCGGACTTTTCACGTCCCCCTGTGGCGCGTCACGCTACCGGCCCCCAAAATGCACGCGCACCGTGACCCTTTCGCACGTACAACCCCGACCTGAAAGAGCCCCACCAACTCCTGGATGCGGCCGAGGCCGTTCTGCGGCAGGTCCAGGAACAGGGGGCGGACTGGAGATGGTCTCAGAATGATCCGAAGCAGAATCGCCACGCTGGTGGCGTTGTCGACGCTGGTTTCCGCATGCGCGTCCGCGTCTTCGTCAGGAGACGGCGACGCAGCCGCCACGCCACCCACGCGTGATGCCCGCACCGAGGCCGCACCGCGCGCGCAGGCGCCGGCTACGTCGGTCCCGGACGGCATGCGTTCGTCGGGCGACGGTGTGTACACGAACGGGCAGGCTCAGGAGGGGGCTCAGGTCTTCCAAGGCGTGTGCTCCGAATGCCACACGCGTGACGAGTTCCGGGGCGATGCCATGGCCGGCTGGGACGGCGCCTCGCTCTACGACATGTACGACCTGATCAGCAACACGATGCCGGAGAGCAATCCGGGCAGTCTGAACCGGAGCCAGTACGCCGCCGTCGTCGCCTTCATCCTGGACCTCAACGACATGCCTACCGGTCAGGACAACCTGTCGACACGAGCGTCGGTGCTCAGGAACATCATCTTCACCCGCGGAGATCAACCATGATCGGTACCACCATGTGCGGCGTCGCACTGCTCGGACTCCTGACAGCGGCTACGCTGCCCGTTGCCGCCCAGACCCTACCTGGCACGGAGAACGGCGAGTGGCGCTACTGGGGCGGCGACGAGGGGAGCTCGCGCTACTCTCCGGCCGACCAGATCAACGCATCGAACGTCGAGGATCTCGAGATCCAGTGGGAGTGGCACGCCGCCAACTTTGGGCCGCAGGTCGACTTCATCTACCGTGGCACGCCGCTGTACGTGAACGGCAAGCTGTACAACGTAGCCGGCTCCCGGCGGACGGTCGTGTCCGTCGACGCCCAAACCGGTGAGACGCTGTGGATGTGGCGGATGAAGGACAATCCACGCTACCAGTACTCGACCCGCCAGAACTACGGTAAAGGGGTCGCGTACGCGGAGGTGGACGGTCGGCCGACGATCTACGTCATCACGCCGGGCTACTATCTGGTGGCTCTGGACGCCGACAGCGGGCTGCCGATCCCGCAGTTCGGGATCAATGGGGTCATCGACCTCCACCTGGGCATGGGCGACTACCCCGTGGATTCCGAGACCGGAATCCTCGAGTCGGGGGATATCACAGCGTCGTCACCCCCCATCGTGGTCAACGGCATGATCGTCGTGGGCAACTCGCACGATCGCGGGTACTACCCGGAGCGCAAGGAGAACGTCCCCGGACATATCCGCGGCTTCGACGCGAAGACCGGTGAGCGGAAGTGGATCTTCCACGTCCTCCCGCAGCCCGGCGAGTTCGGTCACGACACGTGGGAAGACGACGGCTGGACGTTCACCGGCAACATCTCCGGGTGGGCTCCCCTGTCCGCGGATTCGGAGCGCGGGCTGGTCTACATTCCCACCGACACGCCGACGAACGACTACTACGGCGGGCACCGCCCGGGCGGAAATCTCTTCGGAACGAGCCTGGTCGCGCTCGACGTGCAGACCGGCGAGCGTCGTTGGCACTTCCAGATGGTACACCACGACGTCTGGAACATGGACAACCCCGACGCGCCCCACCTTCTGGACGTGAACGTCAACGGACGGCGCGTTCCGATCGTCGCGGCCGTCACGAAGCAGGGCTTCACGTACGTGTTCAATCGTGAGACGGGCGAGCCGGTGTGGCCCATCGAGGAACGCGCGGTTCCTCAGTCGGATGTACCCTACGAGGAGACCGCACCGACTCAGCCCTTCCCGACCAAGCCCGCCCCGTTCGAGATGCAGGGCATGACCGAGGACAACCTGATCAACTTCACGCCGGAGCTACGGGCTCAGGCGCTGGAGATCGCCGGGCAGTACCGCATGGGCCCGATCTTCACGCCCCCATCGCTCCGCGAAGCGTCAGACGGCACTCAGGGCGCGTTCGTGGTACCCGGCGCCAACGGCGGCGCGAACATCCCCGGCGGTGCGGCCGTCGATCCCGAGACCGGGATCATGTACGTGGCCAGTCAGCGCGGGCACTCGGTCATCGCCTTGATTCCGGGAGATCAGCGCTCGGAAGTCGTGGGCGGTGAGGACTCCAACATGCATTACGTGTCGTCCGGCCCCGGCGGGATCCGCGGCCCTCAGGGTCTCCCGATCCTGAAGCCGCCGTACGGCTCGATCACCGCCATCGACCTGAATTCGGGCGATCACGTCTGGCAGATCCCGAACGGGCAGACCCCGGAGAACATCCGGGATCACCCAGCGTTGCGGGCCATGAACCTCGAGAACACCGGGAAGAACGCCCACGCCAACATCCTGGTGACCAAGACGCTGCTGTTCTACGGTGAAGGGCGTGGCCAGGACCCGATCCTGCACGTCGTCGACAAGGCAACCGGTCGTGAACTCGCGACGATCGATCTCCCGGCCCCCACGAACACGGCGCCGATGAGCTACATCCACAACGGCAAGCAGTACATCATCCTGTCGGTGGCCGGGCAGGGCGTCCCGGCGCGTATGGTGGCGTTGGCGTTGCCGGACTGATCCGTTAGCCCAGGATCTCCAAGAGATCGGCCGGGCTGCGCGCGGGAATGGGCGAGCGCTGGAAGTCGGTCAGGTTACGCGTGGCGATCCACTCGGCCCCGCACGCCTGAGCCGCTGCGACCTGCATCGCGTCTTCGAGGTCGGTCATCGGAAGACCGAGCGCGAACCGGAACGACTCCGCGTCGGTCGGTGCCACCCGGAGGAATCCGGTCAACTCTCCCAGGAATTCCCGGACCGTCGCCCCCTCGCGCTTGCTCTGCAACAGGTAGTACAGGTTGGAGAGAGTGTGCCAGGCCACGAACGCCCGGTTCGGACCGACTTCAAGTCGCCTCAACAGGGTGGCCGACTCATTCCCCCAGGGTGGGCGATCCAGCGCGACGTCCAGAATGACGTCCATATCCACGAGGATCATACGCGGGTCGCCCGGATCATCCGTATTTTTCGACCAGGGCCGCAAAGCGTTCGTCGTCTCGCTCGGCCAAGGACATGGTTCCCCGCCAGCGCTCGGCAAACGACCCGCTCTCGCCGAGCGTCATCTCATTCAACGCAGCCTCGACGAGGTGAGATAGGGAGACGCCCCGTTCCCGTGCAAACCGTTTGGCACGCGGAACGAGATCTCGATCGATCGACAGGGTGAGTTTCGTTTTCACGTATACGTATCTCTTGTGAAGTACACGTAAAATTCATCCACCTGTAACGGAATCGGCAAGCCCAGCGCGGGCGCGGCCTGAGCGGCCGCGCCCGCTTCCTGCGGACGTCTTACTCCTTCGCGAACATGTGCACCGCGAACGCGGCGCCCTGCGGATCCATGCACGCGGCCACCTTGTCGCCGCCGGGAACGTCCATCGGCCCCATCATGACCTGACCACCGTTCTCCTTGACCCGCTCCACGGCCGCGTCGATGTCCGCCACGTTCACGTAGTACATCCATGCCGACATCGGCATCCCCTCGGGGAGGCCCATCATGCCGCCGAAGTCGGATCCGTTCACCTGAACGAGCTGGTAGGTGCCGGCATCGCCCATGTCCATCGCGGTGCCCTTCTCCCACCCGAAGAGGTCGGAGTAGAAGTCGAACGCCTTCTCCCAGTCCTTGCTCATGAGCTCGTGCCAGGAGACGTCGCCCGGCTGTGCGCGGCCTTCTCTCTCGGGGCTTTCGCCGGCGGGGGTGAAGGCGCAGAAGACCGCGCCGAACGGGTCACGGATGACCGCGATCTTCCCGACATCCGGCACGTCCTGCCTTATCATGACCGTACCGCCCAGCTCCTCGGCCCGCGCCGCTGTCGCGTCGCGGTCGGTCGTGGCGATGTACGCCAGCCAGTGCGACGGCGCCCCCGCCTCACGCGCCTCGGCCGGCAACTCCACGACCCCGCCGATCGGGTTCCCCTCGACCGTCCACATGTCGTACGGCGTGGGGCTGCCGACGAACGGCATCGTGCCCCAACCGACGACCTTGCCGTAGAAGTCCTTGGCGCCCGGTACGTCGGTCGTCATCAGGTCGTACCACACGTGCTTTCCCTTCGTCGCGGCCATCATCCCCTCCCTTTGTTGATGTTGAAGTGCGAGGCAGCGGACCCATCCGCAGCCCGGTCCTCACATGCTCGCGGTCTCGGACACCCGACGCCCCAGTGTGACCCTCGGCATTACAACCGCGTACCTCGGAGCAACCGTGTACGTCGGCAACGACGTACGTCAGGAGCGACGCCCGTCAGTCCTGCCCCGGACCGCGCACGGCCCCCGGATATCCTGCGATTCGTCGGCTCAGCGCCAACTGACCGGCGTGATACGCCTGGTGGAACGCGAGCAAGCCGAGCAGCGAGCCGCGCGTGGTCTCCCCTCCGAACGGGTGGGGGACGCCGCCTTGCGCCAGATCCGCATCGCTCAGGCCGTCGATGGCAGCCAGGCATCGCCCTGCGGAACCCAGGAACGCATCGCGCATGGCTTCGAAGTCGATGGCCTCCGCGCCCGAGGTGATGGGGTCGAAGCCCGCACGCTCCAGTTCGTCGCTCTCCCAGACGGGGGCCTCGCCGAGAAGCCCCATCACGTTGTTCTGAACGTCGGTCAGGTGCCCCAGGATCCAGTTGGCGCAGTTGCCGCCGCCAGCGGGCTGCACCACGGAATCCTCCTGTGTCAGCCCGGCGAGGTTGTCCCCGAGGGTTCCGTACATCACCTGAACCTGCGTCTTCAGTACGTCCTTCAGCCCCACCGGTGTGGTGGCGTCGCTCGCACTCACCGCGTCTTTCGTCGTGCTCATGATTCCTCTCTCGTTGCCGTCAGATCCACCTTGGTCAGGTCGGCAATGGCTCTCATCACCGCCTGGAAACCGGCGAGATCCCGCGCGTTGATCCGCGAATAGATCTCCTCTTCCATGTCCTCGAGCATCTTCCTCAGCTCCGTCGCGATGTCGGCGCCCTCGGGCGTCGTGGACACCAGGACCGAGCGCCGATCGTCCGGATTGGGCTGCCTCACAAGGAGGTCCCGACTCTCCAATCGGTCGAGCATGCTCGTGAGGGTGGACGGTTTGTGACCGAACACCCTCGCCACCTGTGACACCGGGCAGGGACCGTACAACGTCACGTAAGAGAGGAGATGGCCCTCCACGGGCTCCACCCCCCGCCGACGCGAATCGGCCTCCATGTACTCCGCGAGCTGTCGCTCCGCCTTGTGGAGCGGTGACACGAATTGAAGCGGCTTGGGCACGGGTTCTCGCCTTGTCTGTCTCGTCGTGAGTGAGCGTCCTGCGCGGCGGTGCACCACCACATTACTACGACGCCGTATTACACGACGTCGCATTATACGATATCGTACTAGAACGGTCAACGGGGGTGTTTGAAGATGGGGTGGTGGGTGGGTATCGGTAGGGGTGGGTGGTGGTGGGGGGTTGGGGGCGGGGCGATGGTGAGGGGGTGGCGGATGCGGGTGGGGGTGGCGGGCGCATTATCCACGACAACCGGACAGTGGTGGTCCTTTGGAGCATCGCACGACGCCAAGCACACGTGGCCGGGGTGTCGGCCCCCGTCGCTTCACGCGAAAGGCCTCCGGAACGCGTTCGCCGAGCCCTGGTCGCGGCCGTCTCCGGGCGTGTCGCTCCCTGTCGGGATGGACCCCGTGGTGGTCCCGACGTTGAACTCGACGGCGGCGGTCGACGCCACGATCTCCAGCAAGTCGTCCGTCGTGTGCCTGATGGGCACGCGGATCATCTCGAGGGATACCCTGCGCGCCCTCGAAGGTATGACCCTGATCAATATCCACTGATCGGATCCTGAGTTCGTGCGAGGAGGGCCGCCGTTCGTCTGGGAGATCCTCGACGGCCGCGCCGAAGCCAGGCTGACGGAGCACGAGGCCGTGGAGAAGCTGGACGCCGGCGAGATCTACGCGCAGGCCGAAACCCCCATTCGCTTTCGCCCCACCCTACGAGCCACGCTCGCCGCCACGGGTGAGGCCGCCGAGGCGATCGCCGCTGACCCCGTCTCGTATGGCCATGGGTGCGGCTCGGGCTCGGCGTTCGCATCCTGCCATGGCACACAACACACGAAATGGGGGGAGTCGGCCGCGAAAGTCGCGTCTAGTGACCGTCCGGCGCTTTCCCGATCGCCTGGAGGTCGAACTCGGGCGGGGGTTCTCGGATGAGGATCTGGCCATCATGCGGTCGCTTCCTCGGCGGCGATACGATGTGGCGCGGTGTCGATGGATCATCCCGCGACCGGTGCCGGCCCTCGAGCGGCTCGAGGCCGCGTTCGGCGCGGACCGGCTCCGCCTTGTCGATCCCGCGGAAGCCGGTGGATCCCGCGTAGCGGGTCCGATTCAGGCGGGCGGCGCACCGTCCGGTTCGCCCGGTCGAGCCGAAGCGAGACCCCAGACGCCGGGGGGCATGCGATCTCTCGATCGGATCGAGCGGACGGAGAAAGGCTGCGTGTCGTCGGAATTCTCCAATCCGACCGGGATGACATCCCCGAGCCGTTCGGCGCAGCGATCGGATGCTCGGAGCGAGCCGACGCACAAGATCCAAACGCCGTCCCGAGTTCACGACCGGAAGGAGCCGGAGTCCGAACGGTCGAAGACCGTTGAACCAACCGAGTCCCTTGACGTGATGCGTCGAGCTCTCGTACTGCGCGGATACAGCCCGCGAACGCGAAAGGTCTACCTCGGGCACCTTCACCGCTTTCTCGCCTGGGCCGGCACAGGTTTGGACGGGCTCCCCGACGATACAACCGAACTCGCGCAGCGCTATATCTTAGAGCTTGCCGAGCGCCGCAGGGTGTCGCGGAGCTATCACAGTCAGGTTGTCAGCGCTCTGCGCTTCCTGTTCGAGACCGTGCTTCAGCGGCCGAGCTTGGCGCTCCAGATTCCGAGGCCACGCAAGGAGAGTAGACTCCCGACGGTCTTGAGTACGGACGAGGTGGCACGGCTGCTCGCTCGTCCCCGCAACCACAAGCATCGTGCCCTCTTGACGCTGCTCTACTCATCCGGACTGCGGGTCGGTGAGGTCGTACGTCTGCGGGCTGCGGATCTCGACACGGACCGCAGGATGCTGCGCGTCCGGGGCGGGAAGGGACGGAAGGACCGCTACACGCTCCTGGCTCGGCGGGCGGTTGAGACTGTGAATGTCTACCGGGACGCGTATCCGACGGATCATTGGCTCTTTCCCGGCGGACGAATGGACCGGCACCTCACCACACGCTCCGTTCAACGGGTAGTAGAACGTGCCGCCCGCAGCGCGGGCATTCCCAAGAAGGTGACGCCTCATACACTGCGACATAGCTTCGCGACGCACCTCTTGGAAGGCGGCACCAACCTCCGGATCATCCAGGAACTCCTTGGCCACTCGAGCGCCAGCACGACGCAGATCTACACCCATGTCGCCCGGTCGACATTCGAGGCCGTCCGGAGTCCGTTGGACAACCTAGGCGAGTAGGGAGAACTCATGCCGGGATTGCTTGCTTGCCGCTGAGAGCGCAAGGTTAGGGTGGTTGGGCAGCGGCCAGGTTATTGCGACACGCCGCGTCGGAAAACCCTGGGGTGCGAAGGATTGGAGAACCGGCTCTACGGCAATA
Organism: Gemmatimonadota bacterium; assembly: GCA_029262115.1. Lineage (GTDB taxonomy): Bacteria > Gemmatimonadota > Gemmatimonadetes > Longimicrobiales > Gaopeijiaceae > JAJCZZ01. The sequence continues at coordinate 42,220 of JAJCZZ010000029.1, forward strand.
ACGAGTTAGGCGAAACGGGTCAGCGCCTCCAGAATGCCGGTGCCGAGCGAAGCCTTGGGGTGGGACTGGGACGGTTGAGGTAGGAACCGCCACCCCGGTCCCCGAAAAAGGGAAAACTGGACCCCCACCGCCCTTCCCCCGGCAATTGGCGGGGGCGTGGTTCGCGGGGGAGCGTCGGGGGACCGGGGTAGGCTACCGGTGTCCTCGGAATGGATGCGGAGTGGAGGACCGAGCGTCGGCTTCTCTCGGCTCGTCATGACGAGGCCCCGTGAGAATCGGTGGCGATCAAGCATCGCAGGCGAGCGCTGACCCGCTGCGCCTAACACACGGGTGCCGCCTGCGCTCGCGGGGCTCGCTCCGGAGAACATGGCCCTCTACCATTGTTGGGAGGGTCGGCGGAGCAGTTGGGCTCACGCAGAATCGGTCGGACGGCCTGTATCTGTGCCGGGCCACGTCGGCACCCTATGAACGTTAGCGGACATCGGCGACCATGGTGCGGTGAACGAAGGAGCCAGGACGAACGACTTAGGCGCGTGGATTTCGGCCAGGTATCCGAGGGACGGACATGGTTCACGCGACCGGACGCGGAGGGGCTGGGGA
>JAJCZZ010000030.1 GCA_029262115.1 Gemmatimonadota bacterium
TCTTCGGAGGGGGACAACGTGATCACGTACGGGCTTCTTCTTGGCATGCTCGACTCCCAGTGGAGGTTTTCTCCAATCTGGGAACGCGAGCCGAAGTCGCGCAAGATACGTTAGTGTAATTGCGTTAAGATGCACTAAGGCTCTGACTGCGTTGAGCGAGATTCTCGAGCGCGACGTCGATGTCGCCTCGTCGCACGGGACGGCCAGGGAGGTACTCCATCATCTAGCGAAGCTTGACGTCCTCGCACGCCGCACGGGCGACCTGCAGGAGGAACTCGAGACCGCCCGCGCGGAGGGTGAGCGCCAGGATCGGGCGCGGGCCGCCGCGAACGGTCTGGCTGGCCCCGCGGACCCGCTCGACTCCTCCTTCGCCGTGCGTGCCGCTCTCACTCGAGTGGAAGCAGCGGCTCGTGCTCAGGAGGCTCGTGCGCACGACGAGTCCTCGGGAGCCGGGGACTGTCTGCGTCAGCGTGACGCCCTTCGTACGCGAGCGCAGGAGCTTCAAGTGCGCCAGGCCCGCTGGCGGGAGCTGGATGCCGTGGCTTGCCGGCTGGGGGCTGCTCTCGGCACCGACCGTCGCACCTCTATGGCCCTGGAATCCGCTCGCCAGGTGCTCGATGGCGAACGGGACAAGACTCATCGCCGGCTCGATTCGCTGAGCGCGGACCGAGACGACCGGGTGAGCCGGGCTCGTGCCTTGGAGCATACGGGGGGCGTCTTCCCTCATGATCTCATCATGGCCCGAGACGTTGTCGGCGGTGAGCTCCTGGCCGGGCACTTCGACGACATCGAGCCCACGGAGGCGGCGCGCATGCAGGCGCGTCTCGGTCCGCTTTCGGACGCCATCGTCGTCGAAGACGGGCAGGAAGCCGCGCGCATGCTCCAGGGGCATGATCGGGAGTTGGACACGATATGGTTCGTGGAGGGGGGCGGCCTGCGCGAGCTGGTGGCGAGCGAGCCGGAGACGGACGCAAACGCGGGCAACGAGAGGGATGTGGTTGTGGAGAGCGATGGCGTTGTGCGTTCGACCCGGCTACCGTCGCGGCCCACGCTCGGCCGCAAGGCGCGGCTCCGGCTGGTGAAGGAGCTTGGCGCAGAGGCAGCCACATTCGCCACGCAGATGGAGGGGGTGGAGGACGAGCTGGCCGAAATCTCGGCTCGCCGTCGCGACGTCGCCCTGCTGATGGGCGAGTCAAGTATGCTGGAGGCGGGCGATCCGACACCCGAGATCGTCAACGTCGATGCTGAGCTGGACCGGACGCTGGCGCGCCTGGATGAGCACCAGAGGGCTGCCGAAGAGGCGCGCGATCAGGCTAAAGAGCACACCGCCCGGGCCGGCGCCCTGCGCGAGCTACTCAGCGACGCCTACCTCCTCGACCAACCTGATCTGAACGAGCGCGTCAGGGCTCTCGAAGCGCAGGCCGCGGAGAGCCGTCGGGCCGCTCGAAAGATCGCGCGGGTGGAGACCGCGCGCCGAACCCTTGGCGAGAACATCGAGGCGCTGCGACGGTCTTCAGCGACCGATGGCGAACTCGCGGCGATGCGAAACGAGCTCGCGGAGGCTGAACAGAAACGTGCCCGATACTTCCTCGTCCTTGATGCCCTGGCCTACGTCGCATCCAACCGTGAGGCCCTCTCCTGGGATGACGCTGAAGCGGCGTTGTCGGCGCAGCAGGAGCTGGTGCCCGCCCTCGAGCGCCAGCGCGATCAGGCCGAGCACGCACGACAGGAGGCCGACGATGCCGCAATGGCAGCTGACACCGAATGGGAGGCTGCGCGTAGCGCATGGCGGGAGTTGGACGATGCACACGGCGCACTCAAGGCGTCGCGCGACCGCGCCCGACGCGAGCTCGCGGAGAGCGGTGTGGACGACCCGTCGGAGGCGGCGGTGGAGCGAACCGGCGCCGCCGTCGAGCGGCTGCGGGAACAGGTCACGGTATTGGACTCAGAGGAACGGCGTCTGGGTGCAGAGGTCGCCGTTCTCCAGGAGCGCCTCGGCGGTCGGGACAAGGCCTTGAGCGAGGCAGAGGACCTCGCGTTCCGGGAGGAGCGCGAATGGCGACCGGCCGAAGACCTCTGGGACCGTCTCCGTGCGACGTGTGAGCAGGAGGGGCTCGTCACGACGTCCGTTACCTCGCGGCTGCTGGAAGTCGGTGCCGGCAGCGTCAACCTTCGCTCTCAGGCCCAAGCGTCGCGTCGAGTCCTGGAGGAGAGACTGACCTCGGCGCGCGGCGGGAATGAGATCTTCGATCAGGTCCGAGGCTGGTTTTCGGGCCAGGACCAGGCAGCGGTCGATGACTACGTCCGCCTGTGGGCGTCCGTCCGGAGCTGGATTCGGAAACGGGTACCCGCGCAGGTATCGGAGGTGGACGACCCGCTGGAGGCACTCGAGAGGCTGAAGCGGCACCTGGAGGCCCTCGGCGAGAGGCTCGCGGGCCAGGAAGCCGCGCTCCGCGGTGCCTCCGAGGATGTGGCACGCGGCATCGATGTTCACCTGCGCTCGGCACAACGGCAGGTACGAGCGCTGAACACGGAGCTCGATGGAGTTCGTTTCGGCACGGTCAACGGGATTCGGATCCGTCTGTCACGGGACGACCGGATGGACGCCGTGCTCACCGCGCTCCGCCAGGGTTCGGCCCAGGAGCTCCTCTTCGTGCCGTCCATGCCCATCGAGGACGCCCTCGATGAGCTCTTCACGCGCTACGCCGGGCGGGGAGAGACCCTGGGGCGCCGACTGCTCGATTACCGCGAGTACGTGGAGATCGTGGTCGAGGTCCGACGCACGGCCGGGGCCGAGTGGGAGACGGTCAACCCTGCCCGGTTGTCGACCGGCGAGTCCATCGGAGTCGGGACCGCACTCATGATGGTGGTCCTGACGGCCTGGGAACGCTCTGCGAACCTCTTCCGTCAGAAGCGCACCCTTGGGACCCTCCGGCTCCTGTTCCTCGACGAGGCGAACCGCCTCTCCCAGGACAACCTCGACGTGCTGTTCGAGCTCTGCTCCGTACTCGATCTACAGCTGCTGATCGCGGCCCCCGAGGTCGCGCGCGGTAGTGGCTGCACTACCTACCGTCTGGTACGGCGCACAGCCGCGGCGGGCCGCGAGGAAGTCCTGGTCAGCGGACGCCGCATGGTCGGCGACGACGGATCTCATGTGGGAGCATGACGCTGACCGCTTGGCGCTCCTCGAGCTGATCGAGACTGGGCGCCTTCGTCGTCGTGACGCTCAGTGCGAGGCGTGGAACACGCTCGTCGTTCTGCCATGGACGCGGAGGACTGGACGGAGCGGCGAAGTCGCTCTGGTCGATGGACACCGCTCGGCGCTGGTCGAGCTCCTGGACCGGGTCTGGCCAGATTGGCGGCTCGCCAGGGCGACCCTGGCCGCCCGCGGGCTCGCCCCCACGCCGAATGGCTGGCGTGAGCTTGAGGACCACCTGCGACGCGAGGACCTCGGCCCACTTCCTGACCGCCTCAATGTGCGCACGGCCACATCGAGCGTGGCGCCCCACTCCAAGGCGACCCTCGGTTCCGCTCGGCGGGCCGCCTTGGCGGATACAACGCTGACACGGGATGGCCTCGTCCGTCTGCGCCCGCCGCCGGACCTGCGTCTGCGCCGGGGGGCCGAGCTTCTCCACGCGGACCTGGTCGCGACCGTCCTTGGCGAGATCGCCCTGACGGAACGCTCCCTCATGGACGGCACGGTCATCGAGGGACTACCGCAAGCCGTTCTTCTCGTTGAGAACCTAGGTCCGTACCAGGACCTTCGTCCCCCCAAGAACTGGATGGTGGTGCATGTACCCGGTTGGGACACCGCCACGGTCCGCCTCTTCTTAGACCAACTCTCGGACGTCCCGGTCATCCACTTTGGGGACCTGGATCCCAACGGCGTTCGAATCATGCGGCACTTGCGAAGTATCCGGCCGAGCCTGCGATGGGCGGTGCCTGGATTCTGGGCCGAGCACCTGGAAAGGCGTGCGCTGCCATGCGACTGGCCTGCCGATCTCGACCTCTCCGGTGCGCCCCGGCTCGTTCACGAGCTTGCGCGGCGCGGGCTCTGGCTGGAGCAGGAACTCATCGCGCTGGACGGCAGATTGGCTTCCTCGCTGGAGGAGATGGTCGGCGGTCATAGCCTTTGAACGTCGAGCCCCTTCGGAGCTAGGCTTGAACTAGGCTGGATGCCGCCCAGCTCCGAAGGGTCCCGGCCTCTCTCGTCATCGTGGTCTCAGGCCGCGAAGACGAGCGGGATGAGGCCGATCATCGTACGCTGCCGGACATGACGCGTCGGGGAGTCGGCGAGCACGCGCGACATATCCTCCCGCGTCACAGACTCCCCGACGCGTCGCACCGCGGCGACCGCGAGGTACGCCACGATCGGCCAGTCCTGGTAGGGGCCATGGCGCTGGATGAAGTCGAGGGTGATCTCGACCGCCTTCTCCAGATCGTCGCCCGCGTCGCCGTCGCGCGCGGGAAGCGTGTCTGCGGCCTGGTGCACGAGCGACAGCGTGAGACTGTATGCGAAGTCGTCGATGTGGATCTGCTGGGCACTGCTGTTGGAGTGAGCCATGTCGGCCCTCCTATGTCGAAGGTGTATTGAGCAAACCCACAGGGGGCTGATCACACACTAGGTTTAACGATGTCTTGAGTGCCGAGACGTCCGTCTTGACCGACGGCGATATCGCGGGGACGGTCCTAACCTAGTCCTCCTCCTGCAATTGGCGGGGACGCGCCGCCGGCCCGGTGTTGGTGACTCCGGTTGTGGTGCCCCTCACGCAGCCGTGGGCGACCGCGCCTGTCGCCGGAACCGGCGCTTCGTCGTGCAGCGGATCTTGATGGCGTGAGTTCTGGGAGAACCCCGGATGGTGGGGTGGCGTTTGCCGTCCCACCGCCCCTATCCTCGGGTGTTGCGCGTCGTCGTCTCGATATAGAACAGCGCGTCCATGTCTGTCGGCCACGCGTCGAGCGCCGGGCACACGACAGAACCCTTAGTGCATCTTAACGCAATTACACTAACGTATCTTGCGCGACTTCGGCTCGCGTTCCCAGATTGGAGAAAACCTCCACTGGGAGTCGAGCATGCCAAGAAGAAGCCCGTACGTGATCACGTTGTCCCCCTCCGAAGAA
>JAJCZZ010000031.1 GCA_029262115.1 Gemmatimonadota bacterium
CGTACGACTGCAAGTCTGGCTACCAGCCTGCTGGCTAGGCTTTGGCTGCGTGGGGCTCGCACCCACTGGACGACTCCTCCGAGTTTCAGTCTCTCATCCTTGACCTCCCCTCAGACCGGCATGGCCTGGTCGCAACTCTCAGTCGAAATTACGACCAAAGGACAAAAATTGAGCAGCTAAGAGAAAGCAGGAGCGTAACTTAGCGAACAAGAATCCGGAAAACCTCGTCTAGAGGGCTTTTCCACTCAGACTGACCCCATCGGCGTCGCGGGGGGCTGAATACCTACGGGTATGCCGGCGGGGATCCGATCAACTTCTCGGATCCGTTCGGGCTGTGCCCGCCGGAGGATGACAATCTTGATGATTGTGAAGCGGGCTCTTCCGAATGGTACGCGTCAAGACTGGCAAAAGGCGAAGGGAACGCTGCTGTCAACACCGTTGGCTGCGTATTTGCAAGTTACGTCCTTCGGGACGCGGCCTCGTTGAAGGTCGCGATACGGCTTCACGAAGCCCTGCGCCCGCGCCACCCTCCGTGTCCTTCGGGGCGCGGCCTCGTTGAAGCGGCGCGGCAATAGGTGACACCGCTCCACAGCTCGGCCGGACGGTCCCCCACCCCCCCACTGGCACCCGCCTTGTGTCGATGCGTAGTTCAATTCCGCTTCCCACCCCATCCACCCACGAGCCCCCATGAAAGTCGATGTCACGACCATGACGGTGATTGACGCTCCCCGCGAGGCAGTGGCAGCCTACGCGTCCGATCCCTCGAACGTCCCGGAGTGGTACTCGAACATCAGTTCGGTGGAGTGGATCGACGAGCCGGTGGTCACTCCTGGCGCCCGGGTGGCCTTCGTGGCCCACTTCCTGGGGCGACGGATGGCCTACACGTACACGCTCACGGACGTGCAGCCTGGGAAGCTCCTGGTTATGCGGACGGCCGAAGGTCCCTTCCCGATGGAAACACGGTACGAGTGGACGGACGCCCCGGGCGGCGGTACCCACATGGTCCTGACCAACCGGGGCGAGCCCAGCGGGTTCTCCGGCATGGCCGCGCCGTTGATGGTCAAAGCGATGAAACATGCGACGAAAAAAGACCTCTCACGCCTGAAAGCGCTCATGGAAGAGCGCCACGGGTGAGGACGGCTGCTACCGCCCCCCGTCGAGCCTGATGCGCAGACCGATCGTGAGCGAGTTGTAATCCTGCAGCGGGCTCGGGAACTGGAGGGGCTCCCCCTGCCCGCCCGGCCAGACACCTCTGATATGTTCCGCATATTCGGCCCAGACGGTGGCCCGGTCCGAGGCGTGGAAGTCCAGGCCAAGGCCGATCGCCCGCATCCACTGAGTGTCCAGCCCCGACGACGTGCGAGTGAGACCCACGGCCTGAGGCTGATAGTCCACCGTTCGTCGGGCGAGGCCGACGAAGCCGTACGGTCCCAGGCGAGTGGCAAACGGAGCGAACCGGAGGTCGATGGCGGCGGTCGTCAGCGAGACATCTCCGACCGACTCCTCGAAAGCCTCCGATTGAGTGCACCGCGGCCCGCACGACGTCCGGACAGACCCGGCCGGCACCACCATGTCTCCCCCGAACGTCCGCCCCAATCGGGCACGCCCATGGAGGAAGAGACTTGGTACGCCTACCTCCAGCGCGACACCGAAAAAGGTAGACGCGTCGGCTCGGACGGGCTCGCTCGGGGCCTGGAGCGTGAACGGCGCTTCGTTGTGAAAGCCCCCGAGTCCCGTGAACACCGATCCCGAGAGCGTCACGTCTCGCGACTGCTGAGCGTCGGCCGGCGCCGCCATCCCAGCCGATAAGAAGATCGCAACGGCGACCACCGCTCCCTTCCGCAACATCTCCATGATCAACCTCCTCTCGTTCCACTCGAACAGTGACACATTTATCCATGTAACCCACGCGCTGCTTACGCAAGAGTCTTGTCGGCTACTTCATCGCCGGTACGAGGTCCGCAAGGTTGTCCTGACCGACCCTGGCTCCGGCGGCTGGCGAGAGCTGCGCCAGGAAGTCCTGCACGCTACGGATCTTCGCGCGGTCGCTCGACTCCGAGCGAAGGGACGCGTCCGTGCCGACCAGGAAGCGATCCGGCATCGCCTCGATGAGGGCGATCCAGTCCGGCCACACGGCCCGCCCATCGGACAGGATCGTATACTCGGGCGACCGGGGGTGGCTCCGCCACGTCCGTGCGCTCAACTCATACGTAAGGTTGGGATGCCTTCGCAGCAGCCTCTCGGCAAGGAAGAGGGGGACGTATCCGCCATGGGCCCAGATCACAGGGACGTCCGGGAACGCGTCGAGAAGCGCCTCGAACTCACGGAGCCGCGTCACCTCGGAGTGCACCGAGACGGGCACACCGTGACGACGAGCCACGGTGAGCAGCGCTCGCATGATCTCACCGTCGGGCGCGAAGTCCGCCTCGGGGAAACCGGCGCCCGGGAAGTGGCTCACCGAGATCTCCCCGATCCCGAAGAACGCACCGGTTGAGAGCAACGAGTCCGCGATCTGGGCCAGCGCGGGGTCGTCCTCCATCCAAAGACCACGGTACTCCCGGTGCTCGGGGGACACCGACACGAAGGGAAGGAGACGCCCGGGCCACCGCGCGGCGGCGCGCGTCAGGCTCTCGTTATCCGCCCGCCTTCCCCTGAAGACCACCGCCCGCAGGATGCCGGCCTCATCCATCAGCCGAATCCACGCCTCCGGTTCGTTGAGATGCACATGCGCGTCATCGAACCGTACGGCCCGCTGTGCGTCAGCGGGGCCTGGAAAGGCGACCACGAATACACTCAAAACGCCCAACAACAGTACGATTCTCACCGACGTCTCCCGTCACACCCGAGTCACCCGTTCGACGTCGCCCTATGCACCCACGGTTGCCCGAACGTCGGCGAGCCTACCCCGACCCCTTCTTGGTCGTTCTGAACGGCACGTACTCCGCCGCATCGATCGGATCGGGCCAGTGGTCCTCCAACTCGTCCAGCATGTCGAGTGGGCTCACCTTCTTACGGATCGAGACCAGGATGCGGAGGGTGGTCATGCCGGCCGGGTGCTCGATCGGATCGAGGAACCGCCAGTCCTTGGCGATGGCATTCTGGAGCGTCACCTCGACCACGCCCCGCGCCATTGCGGGGTCCTTCGTGTGGACCGAGAGGATTCCGTCCGTGGAGAGCCCCACCGACGGCTCACCGGCCACTTCACGCAACCGCTCCCGTGCCTCGGGAGCCTGCGCGGTCAGGAGCTTCCGGTCACCGATGAAGAGGAGCTCTGCCGGGGCGCCGAGCGACTTCAGTGCGCCCACGTTGAATTTCCACAACAGCAGGATCAGCGTGTTGAACGCGATCGACGCGACGAAGGCGATGTCCAGCGCCTGCACGCCCGCCGCCAGGCCGAGCCCCATCATCAGGAAGATGTAGACCGCGTCCTTCGGGTCCTTCACGGTGGTTCGCCACCGGACAGCGGCCACGATCCCTGCCAGGGCGAACGCCAACGCCAGGCTGTTCTTGATGACCATGACCACCATTGCCACGACCATCGGCAGGATGATGATGGCGTGCACCAACGATCGGTCGTACCGGAGCCGGCGCGTGAACATGTAGACCCAGGCGACCGGCACGGCCAGGAGCACCGCTCCCAGGGCGATGAACACGGTGGTGAGCGACCGCTCGAGGATGACCGATGCGGCACCGATGGCCGGGGCGGGGGGCGGCATCTCGCCTCCCGTCAGGAAGCCGGCGTCGACCGGAGCACCCGCCAGGTTGAGCGGTGCCAGGAAAAAGGCCCGTGCCGCCGGGAGGTACGCGACCGCTGCGGTGGCGACCAACAACAGCACGATGTAGTACGTCAGGAAGCCGACGAACGGCACTTGACGTGTTCTCTTCCGTCGGGTGGGTGGGCTGTTTGTGGTCATGGTCCGGTCCGTTGGCCGTGGGTTCGCCTCACCATCCGGGGGGCATCTCCGGCAGCGATGCGGGGTCGAGTTCGGGAATCTCCAGGGCGAGCCGCGCCGCGCCCAACCCGGCGTCCGGCTGTCGCTCCAGCGGCTGCACGCCGTGGCGCGCCAGGACCCGCTCCATCTGCCTGCGCAGGGGAAGACCCGGGCGCAGGAGCCCTCCCGAAAGCGCGATCCGGGGGGGCTCCCGCCACGGGCCCAGCCGGGCCAGGATCGTGATGACGTGTCCTTCGAGTTCCTCGACGGCGGTGACGAGGATCTCTCCGGCCACAGGGTCTCCCTCACCCGCCGCCTCCACGACAACGGGCGCGAGCGCGGCAATGTCTCCCTTGTCCGCGTCTCCCGCCCATTGGACGAGTCGTTCCACCGTGTTGATACCCATAACGTCGAGAAAGACGTTGCGGAGGTTCGTCTCGGGCGCCCGCCCATCGGCGTTACGGGCCACTCGGCGCAACGCCTCAAGGCCGATGGCGTACCCACTCCCTTCGTCCCCGATGTGATGCCCCCACCCACCGACCCGCCCTTCTCGCCCGTCGTCCGAGCGTCCCCATGCAATCGAGCCGGTACCGGCGATCAGGAGAATACCGGGGCCCCTGGGGAACGCGTCATTGAACGCGCCAACCACGTCGGTACCGATCCGGCAGATGTCCGCGACGCCGTACCGTGACAGTTCGAGTTCGACCGCCGAGCGGGCGGCCTCACGGCCAGCACCGGCCAGGCCGGCCCAGATGGCACGAGCGGGGGGCGCGGAATCGGCAAGGCGCAGGGCTTCCAGGCACACATCACGCACGGCCTCGGCCGCCTCGGCCGGATTCCGAGCATCGGCAATGGCCGCCTGTCCCTCTGCCCGGGCGAGTTCCACCCCCTCCCTGTTGACGACGACCGCACGTGTCCTCGTGCCTCCGCCGTCCACGCCGATGTAGAACGTCATACCGTCTCGGGCTGCTTGAAGACGACGCCGGCGAGGAGGCCGACGACGAAGGTGATGATGGATCCAACCGGAACGTACCACGGCCACGCCATCTGGTCGCGCAGCAGGGTGACCGTTCCGATGCCCACCACCATGCCGATAATGACCGCGCCCTGTCCGGGCTTCTTCGTGAGAACGCCGAGCCCGAACGCGCCCAGCAGCCCACCGTACACCAGAGAGGCGATTCCCAGGCCAACCTCCACCGCCGAAGTCCCCCGCGACAACGGGATGAAGATGATCGCGCCGGCAATCAGGAGCCCGGCCCAGACCAACGTGAACAGCTTCCCGGCCCGAAGGATGCGCGCGTCGTCGTCTTCCGCGCCGGCCAGCGGCGCCCAGTAGTCGTAGGCGCTCGCCGACGCGAGTGAGTTGATCGACGACGACAACGACGACATGGCCGCGGCAAACACCGCAGCGATGAGAAGGCCGGTCACGCCCGGCGGCAACCCCTCCAGCAGGAACTTCGCGAAGATCTCGTCGGACCGCTCGAACGGCTGCCCTTGATAGAAGGCCCAGAGGCCGAGGCCGACCAGAAGGAAGAGAATGAACTGCAGGATGACGCTGAACGCGGAGCCGACCAGCGCGGCCTGGCTCGCTCGAAGATCCTTCGTGGTGAGCAACCGCTGAACGATCAACTGGTCGGTACCGTGCGAGGCCATCGACAAGAAGGCGCCGCCGATCACTCCAGCCCAGAGCGTGTACGGTGTGTTGAGATCGAAGCTGAAGTCGAGCCACTGCGTCTTCCCGGCCGCCGCGGCGTCGGACATGATCTGGCCCCACCCGCCCGGGATCGCCACCTGGAGGGCGATCATCGCGGCGGCGGCGCCGAGCAGGTACAGAGACATCTGCACGGTATCGACCCATACGACCGCCTTGATGCCGCCGAAGTACGTGTAGACCACGGTCAGGGCGCCGATGACACCGATCGACACGGAGTAGGGCCACCCGGTGATCAGGGCCAGGGGGATGGCGGTCGCGAACAGTCGCACCGAGTCGGCCAGGAGCCGGGTCACCATGAAGACGGCCGACGTGAAGCGGCGCGCCCCCGTCCCGAAGCGTGCTCCGAGCAGTTCGTACGCGGTCGACAGCTCGCCGCGGTAGTACGCGGGAAGGAGCACACCGGCCACCACGAGCCGGCCCACCAGATATCCGATCGTCAGTTGCAGGAAGACCAGGCTGCCCACATATGCCACGCCGGGAATGCTGAGGAAGGTCAGCGTGCTGGTCTCGGTTGCCACAACCGACAGCATGACCGCCGGCCAGGGAAGCGAGCGGCTACCGAGGAAGTAGTCGCTCCCCGACGTCTGTCCACGTCCCATCCACGCCCCCCAGGCCGTGGTCCCCAGGAGGTACACAACCAGGACCGCGAGGTCGAGCGAGGTGAACGCATCACTCACGAGGCATCTCCGGGAACGGGTCCGATCGGTCCGGCTTCGTCATTACATCTCACCGAGGTCGGCCGTGGCGAACGGACTCGGACGGAGGCGCCGCCCGTCGCGTACCACCACGTACGCCTCCATCGCGAAGTAGGCCGGGAGGCCGAGCTTGCGGAGCGCCTCGGCCGTGCCCGTATTCCGATCCTCGACCCGCTGCCAGAACTCGCGGGGGTCGGGCCCGGGGAACGGGGCGACGTCCTTCTGCGACTGGTGCTTGAAAATGGCCATCTTCTTTCGCCGCAGTTCATCCGCGGACATGGGCACGAGCAGAGACGCTTCGGCCAGCGGCCACTCCTGCCACGCTCCCCGGTACAGCCACAGGTCCGGAGCCGTATCCTCGTACTGCTCGAGCGCCGTCGTGACGGCCTCGAGGCACATCCTGTGCGTGCCATGCGGATCGGACAGGTCTCCGGCCGCGAACACCATGTCGGGCTTGGTCTCGTGCAGGAAGTCGAGGGTGATGGCAACATCCCCCGGCCCGATCGGGTCCTTCTTCACCTTGCCCGTCTGGTAGAACGGGAGGTTCAGGAAACGGGCGTCGTCCGACGAGAGGCCGACCACCTCCAAGCCCCCGATGGCCTCGGCCTCCCGGATGACACGCTTGAGGTTTTGCACGGCCACGTCGTCGACATCGTCGGGTGCTTTCGCCGCCATACACGCCTCGATCCGATCGATCCAGCCGTGAAGCCCGTTGTCGTCGACATCGAGCACGCCCGCGGCCCGGCGCACGAACTCCAGGTATCGGCGGACGTCGTGGTCGAAGACCGCGATGTTCCCGGAGGTCTGGTACGCGACCGTGATCTCGTTGTCGTTCTCGACGAGCTTCCGGAGGATCCCGCCCATCGAGATCACGTCGTCGTCCGGATGGGGCGAGAACACGACGATACGACGCTCTCGGGGCAGACGGCTCTTGCCGCGGATCTTTGCCACCAGACTGTTGAACGCCCGCCCGTTCAGGGGCTCGGCGGACCCGTAGCGGGCCACCAGCCCGGACAGATGCCGCTCGCGGTAGTCCTCGTTACGGAGATGCAGGATCGGGCGACCGGACTCCTGACTCAGCCAGATGACCGCCTCCAACTCCTGGTCGGCGGTCCAATCGACGTCGCCCAGCAACCACGGCGTGCGGATCCGGGTGAGATCGGCGGCCGCGGCGGGGTCCAGGTACACCGTGGCGTCCGGATGCTCCTGGAGGAACGTGGCGGCCACGTCCGCATGGATCGGACCCTCGACGGCCCTTCGAACGATGCTCGCCTTGTGCTCCCCCGTGGCGATCAGCGCGATCTCGCGCGCCTCCAGGATGGTCGCCACGCCCATGGTCACGGCCTCGGGCGGAACGTTCTCCTCGCCGAAGAAGTCCGACGCGGCATCGCCTCGGGTGATGGTGTCCAGGTAGAGCAGACGGGTGCGGGAATCCTCCCAGGAGCCGGGCTCGTTGAAGCCCACGTGGCCGCTTCGCCCGATGCCGAGAATCTGGAAGTCGATACCGCCCGCGTCGCGGATCGCCTGTTCGTAGGCCTCGGCATGCTCGTCCATCTCCTCGCGCGGGAGATCGCCGCGGGGGATGTGGATCTGATCGGACGGGACGTTCACATGGTCGAACAGATTTTCGTGCATGAAGCGGTGGTAGCTGTGCGGGCTACCCGGCTCCATCGGGAAGTACTCGTCCAGATTGAACGTGACCACGTTGGAGAAGTCGAGCCCTTCCTCACCGTGGAGGCGTGCCAGCTCCCGGTAGATGCCCACGGGCGTGGACCCGGTGGCGAGTCCGAGAACGGCCGCGCGGCCTTCCTCCGCCCGCTCCCGAATCAGCCCCGCAATCCGCCCGGCCACCTCGTCGGAGATGGCCTGATGGTCGTCGAAGATACAGACGGAGATCCGTTCGAGCCGTCGTGCGCCGCCACTCATGATCCAAGTCCCGGGATGGGATCGAGGGACTCCCTCGACGGGCGAAGGTTTCTCCCGATCCATACGAAACACGCAAACGCGATCGAGAGGAGAAGCACCCCGAAGCTCGTGGGGCCGAAGAGCAACTGACCGATGCCGAAGAGGGAGGCGTACACCGCGGTGATTCCGGCCACCCAGTTGGTCCAGTTCAGCGGCCCCCCGTCCATAGGCTCCGCGCCCAGGCCGAGCGACCCCGCGACCCGCGCCCACCCCTTGCCCCCGGGGCGGACCCGGAGGTAGAAGCGGCGAAGGATCTCCTCGTCTTCCGGCTTCGTGACAAAGGTCACGATCAACCACACCACCGTCGATGCCGCGACGGTCGCCAGCATGATGTACGCCCACTGCGTCGGGTCGTCAGGGTTCAGCCCGACACCGAACCAGAGGATGACGCTTACCACGAGCGACGCCAGCATCGCGCTGATCTCGGACCACGCGTTGATGCGCCACCAGTACCACCGGAGGATCAGGACGAGGCCGGTCCCCGCGCCGATGGCCAGGAGGAAACGCCACGCCCCCTCGATGCTCGTCATGAAGTAGGTCACCACCAACGACGCGAGCATCAGAAGAACCGTGCTGGCCTTCGAGATCCGGACGAGCGTCCTCTGGTCCGACTCCGGTCGGATGAACCGGGCGTAGAGGTCGTTCACGAGATAGGAGGCGCCCCAGTTGAGCTGCGTGGAAATGGTCGACATGTACGCCGCCGCAAACCCAGCAAGTACGAGGCCGGTCAGGCCGGGAGGCAGGAGGTCCATGATGGCCAGGACGTATCCCTGCTTTGGATCGTCCAGCCCCGGGTAGAGGATCGTCGAGGCCAGAGCGACCAGGATCCACGGCCACGGCCGGATGGCGTAGTGCGCCACGTTGAACCAGAGCGTGGCCAACACGCCGTCACGCTCGGTCCGCGCCGAGAAAATGCGCTGGGCGATATAGCCGCCACCGCCGGGCTCCGCTCCCGGGTACCACGAAGCCCACCAGTTCACGCCCAGATACACGGCAAGCGTGATGAGCGGCATCCACGCTTCGCCCGTGGCCGGAAACATCGACAGCGCGGCTTCGGACGAGCCGTACACCTCGGCCAGCCCCGTCTCCATGCCGGACAGGCCACCGACCGCTTCGACGGCGAAGTAGGCGAGAATGATGGCGCCCGCCACCGCCAGGCCGAACTGGAAGAAGTCGGTGACGACCACGCCCCACAGGCCGGAGAGCACGGAGTAGGCGGCCGCGAGCGAGAAGCAGATCCCCAGGGCCAGCACATCAGGCACGTCCAGAGCGGTGCTGATGATCGACATCATGGCCAGATTCACCCACCCCATGATGATGAGGTTGATGGGGATGGCCAGATAGGCAGCGCGAAAGCCGCGGAGGAGCGCGGCCGGCTTGCCGCCGTAGCGCAACTCGGTGAACTCGACGTCCGTGATGACGCCGGCGCGACGCCAGAGTCGGGCGTAAAAGAACACGGTCAGGATCCCGCTCATGACCATGTTCCACCACAGCCAGTTTCCGGCCACACCGTGCCGCGCGACCATCTCTGTAACGGCCAGCGGCGTATCCGCCGCAAAGGTCGTGGCGACCATGGAGGTGCCGGCGAGCCACCAGGGGAGCGCGCGCCCACCGACGAAGTACTCGGAAACCGATGAGCTGGCCCGCCGGGACATCGCGAGGCCTATGGCCGCGGCGAACAGGAAGTACGCCGCGATGATGGCCCAATCGAGTCCGGTCAATTGCCGCTCCGTGGCGTGACGGTCATGTCGGTAATGGCCAGGGCGGCCGCATCCGCGATGGCGCGGCGCAGCGGCACGTGCTTGCTGTTCTCACGCGTCGGGTGCACCCGGTTGGTGAGCACGATGACCCACAGGTCGAGGGTCGGGTCCATCCAGATGGAGGTTCCCGTATAGCCCGTGTGACCAAAGGCGTCGAGCGTCACGAACTGACCGCCGGACGAATTCGGACCCGGAGTGTCCCACCCCAGCGCCCTCGTGGCCGACGCGTCGTGCCGGCGAGTGAAGCGGCGCAGGACGTCCGTGTCCATCACGCGGACGTCGCGCCGTCGGGCCACCGGGCACGGCTCACCCGCGGTCTGGCCCGGTGTGCAGGCCGGCGCGACCCCGCCGTTCAGCATCATCCGCGCAAAGACCGACAGATCGACCGCCGTGCTGAAGAGCCCCGCATGGCCCGCGACGCCGCCCATGGCGTCCGCGTTCTCGTCGTGGACGCGGCCCCACACCATTGCGTTGCGCCACACGCCGTCGAATTCCGTCGTCGCGATCCGGCTGCGCAGGGCTGAGGCCGGCCGGTAGTCCGTATCGAGCATCCCCAGGGGACTCCAGACGTCCTCCCTCAAGTATTCGTCGAGCGAGCGTTCCGTGATCTCCTCCATCACCCACGCCAAGGTCATCACGCCCAGGTCGGAGTACGCCGTGCGGCTCCCCGGAGCGACCTCGAGCGCCTCGTCGGCAACCGCGTCTTTGTACTTCTGGAGGGTCGGGTCCTCGATGTCGAGGTACCAGCGACGGAACGGGGTCAACCCCGCCCGGTGAAGGAGAAGATGCTCGATGGTCACCTGGTTTTTTCGCGGGTCACCCCGGGACCACCACGGCAGGTACTTCACCACCGGATCGTCGAGCGACATGCGCCCCTCGCCGACCAGGCGCATGGCCATGGTCGTGGTGCCCACCACCTTCGAGACGGAGGCGAGGTCCCAGATCGAGGTCGGCGTGACCGGGCGACCGGAGCCGTACGCCAGTTCGCCGTATCCCTCGAGCTTCACCAGACGGCCCTTCCGCCCGACGGCCACCGCAATGCCGGAAGCGGCGGAGTCCGCGATGGCGGCGAGCACGAGGGCGTCGATGAACGCCAGGGCATTGCCGTCCATGTTCACGGACGCGGGGGAGGCGACGGTTTGGGGCGCCCGGGCGCGGCCTGCGTCTTCCCGGTCGACAATGCCGGCCGCGACCAGGGGGTCTTCCGTGACGACGACCGCCCGGAAGTCCGAGACCCTCGCGCGGTCCAGCCCCTCGCCGATGTCGTGATACGGAGGAAGGGGAATGGGCAGGCGGCCGGAGATGGGCGCCTCGCCGAGGACGGCCTTCACGGCCGCGCGCTGGGACACGCTCCGGTCGCCCCACGCCAACACATAGCTCTGAACGTCCGAAAAGGCGGCCAGCAGGTACGGGTTGCCCAACGACACCACGACCGTGGGCTTGGCGCGAACGGCAGCGTGAACGAGGTCGCGGAGTTCGGACGGAACGACGCTCGGGGCCGACCCCGCCCCCGCGGAGACGTAGGCGCTCACGATCACGCGGTCGGCGTTGCCGACGGCGTCGAGCGCCCGGGCGTAGTCCACGCCGGTGCTCCGCTCGTCGAGCGTGACCGTGCGCAGGGCCGAGAGCCGCTCCTGAAGGGCCGGTCCCATCACGCGGTTGGCCCACAGCCACGAGGAGCGGGCGTAGACGATGTGCGCGACCCGTCCGGCCTCCTCCGCCCGCATCGGCACGAGGTTGTCCCGATCCCTCACCAGCACGATCGAGCGCGAAGCGGCGGTGTCGGCCAGAGCCAGATGCGCACCCGAGCCCACGATGTCGTCGACGGCGTCGAGGTCGGTGTATCGGTTCTCGTGCAGCCCGAGGCGCGCCTTCAAATCAAGCAGCTTGCGCGCCGATTCCGCGACGCGGTCCCGCGTCAGGCGTCCGCTCTCCACGGCGGCGACCACCGCGTCGATCGCGACCGGGATTTCGCGAGGAGAAAGAATGACGTCCGCGCCGGCCTCCAGGGCGCGGATCGAGGCCTCACCAATCCCGTACCCGTCCGCGATGGCACGCATCGACATGGCGTCCGTGAAGAGGATCCCGTCGAAGCCCATCGATTCGCGGAGCAGGCCCGTCATGAACTCGGGCGAGAGCGTGGCGGGCTCGGACGAACCGACGACCTCGGGCACCGCGACGTGGGCCGTCATGATGGCGTCGACGCCCTCGTCGATGGCCGCCCGGAACGGGATCAGCTCCAGCGTATCGAGGCGAGCCATGTCCGCGTCGACGACCGGAAGATCCACATGGGAGTCGCTCGTGGTGTCTCCGTGTCCCGGAAAGTGCTTGCCGGTGGTGAACGCGCCTCCGTCGTGCGCCCCACGAATGAACGCGGCGCCCAGCCGCGCGACGGCCTGCGGGTCGGCCCCGAACGACCGCGTGTTGATAACGGGGTTGTCCGAATTCGAGTTCACGTCCAACACCGGAGCGAACAGCAGGTGCACACCCACCGCCCGGGCTTCCCTGGCGGTGATCCGTCCGTACTCGTACGCGAAGCGGTCGTCCCCGATGGCCCCGAACGCCATGGTCGGCGGGAACGCCGTGCCGCCGCTCTGCGAGAGCATGGACGGAAGCGCGTAGACGTTCCCCAGGCGCATGCCCGGCCCACCGCTCTCGAAATCCGACGTCACCAGAAGCGGGACGTCCGCGAGTTCTTGGAGCGCGTTGAGCTTGGCGACATAGGCGTGGGGGGTGCCAATCGACGGAGACACCCCGCCGATGCGGTTTTCCGTGACCCACTCCCGGAGCGGCTCGAAGTCGGGGGCGGTCGGAGAGACGTAGCCGCCCGGCATCCACTCGATGACGAGCTGGCCCACCATCTCCCGGAGCGTGAGCCGGGCCATGGTGTCGTCGACCCATCGCTGCGCGGCGTCGTCGAGCGTGGCCGCGATAACCGAGGCGGGCGGATCGACCCCGGCCGCCGGAGGCTGGAGTTGCGCCGTGCCACCGCCGCACGCCGCCAGACCCGCGACCGTCGTCAAGGTCAGCCGGGAGCGGCTCCCCCCGCGATTCCCTTCGCGGCTCCCGTCGATCAACGGCCGCCCTCAGAGGCCGAACGCGGCGTAAGAGAAATTCCGTCACCGATGTCGAAGAGCGACGGCGAACCGGTCGGGACCCGGCCGTCGACCGCGAAGTCGGCGAAGAGGGCGCGCGCCGCGGCTCTCTGACTCGATTCGGAGTTGCCCCAACCGAGCACGTACGCGCGCACGTCCGGAAATTCGGACAAGAGGTACGGATTACCGAACGAGACCACCACGTGCGGAATATTCCGACGACCGAGCTCCTTGACGAAGTCGCTCACCTCTTTGGGCAGCGCCACCGAGCCGGAGTACGAAACGGCGGAGACATAGGTGCTCACGACCACGAGAGCGGCGTTGCGGGATTGACGCATGAGGCCTTCCCACAACCCGACGCTCGCGTCTCGGGTGACCTCGGCGGTCCGGAGCCGACGGTACGTCCGTCGCAACTCCTGGTTGAAGTAGCGCCCGGCAAGGACGTCGTAAGAGCGCCGGAAGCTGACCGAGAGAACGGTCGCCGACGCGGTACCGCGGAGCGGCAGCAGATCACCCTGGTTGCGGAGCAGGGTGATCGAGCGGCGCGCGATCTCGTCCGCGACCGCCTCGTGCGCGGGAATGCCGACCTTCTTCCCCACGTCCTCAATCGGAACGGTCCGATTCTCGTGAAGGTCGAGGCTCTCTTTCAGCCGTAACAATGACAGCACGGAGCGGTCGATCCGGGCCTCCGGGATCCGGCCGGATCGGACCGCCTCGACGATGCCGTCCCGGGCGGGACGCACCGCTGGCGGCATCAGGATCACGTCGGCTCCGGCCTCGACGGCGAGCACGGCCGCCTCGCCAGTGCCGAGCCGGCCCGAGATGGCCGACATGTCCATGGCGTCCGTAAAGACGATCCCGCCGAAGTTCATGTCGTCGCGCAGGAGGTCGGTCAGGACGGCCGTGGACAGGGTCGCGGGATCGCCATTGCCACCATTCAACGACGGGGTCGTGATGTGGGCGGTCATGATGGCGCCCATGCCCGCGTCGATGGCGGCCTGGAACGGCTTCAGTTCGACCGAATCCATGCGGGCTCGGTCGTGGTCGATGGTCGGAAGTGCCAGGTGGGAGTCCGTGCCGGTATCTCCATGGCCCGGGAAGTGTTTCCCCGTGGCGATGCCTCCGTTGTCCTGCACACCGCGCACGAACGCCGCGCCCAACCGGGCCACCAGATCCGGATCCTCACCGAACGACCTGGTGTTGATGATGGGATTCGCGGGATTGTTATTCACGTCGAGCACCGGTGCGAAGGGTACGTGCACACCGAGCGCCCGGGCCTCGATCGCGGTGATGCGCCCCATCTGATAGGCCAGATCCGCGTCTCCCGTCGCTCCGACCGCCATGAGCGGCGGAAAGTTGGTGGCGCCCCCCATCGGGATCGTGCCCTGCACCGCTCCGTTGAAGCGGAAGCCCGCGCCCGTCTCGAGATCAGCGGCCACGAGCAGCGGGTACTTCGCGTGCGTCTGGAGGTCGTTCAGCTTTGCGGCAACTTCGGTGGGCATTCCCACGGACATGATGACGCCGCCGATCCCGTCGTCGATGAACCGAGCGATCCGCTCGTGTCCCGGCGACCCTTCCGGAGCGAAGTCTCCGATGACGAAGGGCATCATCATCTGCCCCACCTTCTCTTCCAACGTCATCTCGGCCAGCGTCCGCTCCGCCCAGGATGCGGACGGTCGGACGAACGCCGGAACGGGCGGTTGGGCCGCACTGTCCGTGCGCACCGTTTCCTCGGGAGGCGGTTGCGCTGGACCGGGGGCGGGTTCGGGCGGCGGGGCTGGAACCGGAGGAGTGGGCGCGCCGCCGCAGGACAGCGACGCGACCACGAGGATGCCTCCCGCGACGCGTGATGCTCTGGATCGGAGGCGATTCGTGTGTGGGGGCGCCATGCGCGCGGGTCGCTTCCGTCTGTTGAGGTTCGAACGATTGACGCGGCCGTACGTGAGCCCGAAGGTTGCCATATGACAACAACCTACGAGCGGCGCCCTCGGCGCCAGGGCCAGATCCGGAAGAAACGTACGGAGACCCTCCAACGGTCACAATCTATTATGCCCGCCATTCTCCTGGCTTGTTCCATCGGTGCGTGCGCGCCGTCCGGAGAGGCGGAAGGGGGTCCCCCGGTCGAAGGGGTCGAGGCGGAGCGCGTGGCGGTGCGCCCCGGGGTGGACGTACTGCTGTCCGACTCGCTTCGAGTCGTGCGGGGCCGACGTGTCGGGCTGGTGACCAACCACACGGGTCGCAACGCCGACGGTGTGCTCACGATCGACCTGCTGGCCGATCATCCAGAGGTCGACCTCGTCGCGCTCTACTCGCCGGAACATGGGATCCGTGGCGAGGAGGAGGCCGGCGCCCAGATTGCGTCCGGTACTGATGCGGCGACTGGGCTTCCCGTCCATTCGCTGTACGGACAGACTCGCCGCCCCACGCCCGAAATGCTGGAGGGTGTGGATGTCCTCGTCTTCGATATGCAGGATATCGGCGCCCGGTACTACACATATGTCTCGACCATGGCGTACGTGATGGAAGCGGCGGGTACGAACGGGATCCCCGTCGTGGTTCTCGACCGTCCGAACCCGATTCGAGGCGATGTCGTGCAGGGCAACGTACTCGAACCGGAGTTCTCCACTTTTGTCGGCTTGTACCCGGTTCCCATGCGCCACGGGATGACCCCCGGCGAACTCGCTCGAATGTACGTCAGCGAGTACGGCATCGAAGTGGAGTTGCACGTGGTTCCCATGGACGGATGGACGCGCTCGATGACCTACGACGACACCGCACTGCCCTGGGTGCCCCCGTCCCCGAACATGCCGTCGCTCGAAAGCGCGCTCGCCTACCCCGGCACCTGCCTGTTCGAGGGGACGCCACTGTCGGTCGGCCGTGGTACCGATCAGGCGTTCCAATGGGTCGGCGCACCGTGGCTGGACGCGGCGGCCCTGGCGGAGGCGCTGAACGGCTACGGTATCGAGGGCGTGACGTTCGAAGCGACGACGTTCACGCCGTCCTCGCCGGGTGACGGAAAGTTCGCCGAGACGGAGGTCTCCGGCGTCCTTCTCGTACCTGGGGATACCGGGTACGATGCCCCGCGCGCGGCAGTCGCGATGTTGGTCGAGACGTTCCGTATGTCGGGGGACCGCTGGTCGTGGCGGGAGTCTCACTTCGACCGGCTCGCCGGAACCGACGATCTGCGTGAGGGCATCGAGAGCGGTCGGACCTTCGAAGAGCTGACGGCATCGTGGGACGGTGGGTTGGCGGCGTTCGAAGCGAAGCGTGCCCCGTATCTGATCTACGAATGAGGGGGGATGGGCGGGAAGGCGGGCGGCGGAGCGGCGGGGAGTCGACGGCAGCGGGCCGAACGCTGGCGATGGCCGTGACGCTCGCGGCCGCCGGCTGTGCCGCAGGGATGGGCCGCACGCCCGACCCGGCGCCCACGACGCCGGCCGAACTCATCGGGCTGTACGAAGCGGTGAGCGTGCCGGGTCTGGAGGATCGTCGCTTCGATCACGCCACATACTGGGCGGCGGTGGAGCCGTACCTGGCATCTCCCTGGGCTGTTTCTGTCGCAGGAACGTCCGCCGAAGGCAGGGAAATCCGTCGCCTGACTCTGGGGTCCGGCTCCACGCGCATCCTTTTGTGGTCGCAGATGCACGGGAACGAGAGCACGGCGTCGATGGCGCTGGCCGACATCGTCCGCTTCTTCCATGACCGGCCCGACCACCCCCTGGCGCGGCGCGTCGCCCAAGGCGCGACCGTGCACGTCATTCCCATGCTCAACCCAGACGGCGCCGAGCGCTTCCAGCGCCGGAACGCGCAGGGCGTCGACGTCAATCGTGACGCGCGCCGACTGCAGACGCCGGAGGGGCGCACCCTCAAGGCGGTCCGGGACGAGGTCGAACCGCACTTCGGTTTCAACCTCCACGATCAGGGTGCGGCGGTGCGGGTCGGAGACACCGACCGCCAGGCCGCGATCGCGCTGCTGGCGCCCGCCTTCAACGAGGCGCGGGACATCGACGACAAGCGCTACCGGGCCATGCAGGTCGCGTCGCTCCTCATTGAGGCCATGGATCCGCTGGTCGGTGGGCACATCGCGAAGTACGACGACAGCTTCAACCCTCGTGCCTTCGGCGACCTGATGGGCGCCTGGGGTGCCAGTACGGTGCTCATCGAGTCCGGTGGATGGGCTGACGATCCACAGAAGCAGCACCTGAGGAAGACCAACTTCGTCGGGATCCTGAGCGCACTGGACGGCATCGCCACCGGCCGGTACGAGGGGTACGACGACGACCCGTACGAGCGGCTTCTGTACAACGGTCGACGCGTCCCCGACCTGCTGATCGCGGGTGGCACGATCGCGGTGCCGGGGCTTCCCCCTCTCGAGGCCGACCTCCTGGTCAACTACGAGCGTCCCCTGATGCGCGAGGGCGGGCTCATCACGGACGTCGGCGACATGGGCGACTCCGACGCGCAGGACACGGTGGACGTGTCCGGACTCTACCTGGTGCCGATGCGGGCCGCGCTGGACGAAGACGGCGGCCTGAACACGGGAGCGCCCGCCCACTTCATCGTGGCCGAGGATGCGGCCGGGCATCGGGTCCGGTTCCGGATCGAGGGCAGCCTTCCGGCCCGACCGCGGCGCTGAGGGTCGAGCCCGAACGCACGGCGGCTCCCGACGCTCGTCTCCGCCTGCGGCAACTCCCGGCCGCCCCCGACGCCCCCCGACGCACCCGGCGCTCCAGGCGCCCCCCTACACCCCCCGCATTGCCTCGACCGGATCCGTACGCGCGGCCCGACGGGCGGGGACCCAGGCCGCCACCACTCCGACCGTCACCAGGAACGCCGCGGCGCCCAGGAAGGTCAGGGGATCCGTCGAGTTCACACCGAACAGGAGCCCGTCCAGGCGCGTTGCAGCCAGTCGCGCCAACACGAGACCTGCGAGAACGCCGAGCCCTACGGTGCCCACCACCTCGCGGACGACCATTCTCGTGACCCGATCGCGGCCCGCCCCCAACGCGATCCGGATCCCCAACTCGGCGGTTCGGCGGGCGACGCTGAAGGCGACGACCGCGTAGATCCCGAGCCCCGCGAGCAGGAGCGCCAGCAGGGAAAACGCGCCCATCATACCGGCCGCGAACCGCGGCGCCGCCAACCCCTCACCCAGCCAACCGGCCAGCGTGCCCTGCCCCGTGATGTTGACGGAGCTTCGTAGCGCCGCCAGGCCCTCCCGGACGGGGCTCAGGAGCGCGGACGGATCGCCGTCGGTGCGGGTCACAACGTAGAAGGACGACGGGGCGCGTTGTCCGCTGAAGAAGTACATGATCGGCCGGGTCGACTCGGACAGCGTGGATACCGGGGAGTCTCCGACCACCCCCACCACCGTCCGCCACGCGCTACCACCCTGAGAGCGGGTGCGTCGGCCCAGTGCCTGCTGCGCCCCGCCCCAGAAGCGGCGGGCCGCAGCTTCGTTCACCATGATCGAGGCGGGCCCGTCTGGACTGTCGTCCGGTCCGAAGGTTCTACCGGCCACGACCGGAACACCCAGCGTCCGGAAGTATTCCGCCGACACGACGGCAAAGGCCAACTCGACCGCGTCGGTCCCGGTGGGCGGCGTGTAGTCCTCGACCACCGTGGTGGTGCTCCCGCCTCCTTGGGCGGGAAGTCGCGTCGTGACAGCCGCGCCGGTAACGCCGGGCATGGACTCGACGTTCTCAATCATTTCGTCCACCGCTATCCGCAGTTCATCGGCTTCGAGGCCAGCGCGACCCAGATCCGCCCGAACCCACGCCACCCGGTCCGCGTCGAGGCCGGGGTCGAGACTCTGAAGTGCACTCAGGCTACGCGCCAGGAGCCCGGTCCCCAGTACGAGGACCAGCGAGGCTGCCACCTGAACCACCACCAGTGCGTCACGCAGACGTCGAGTGGCGCCGCCCATGGAGCTGCCACGCCGCTCGTCACGGAGGCTTCCGGCCACGTCGGCCCCCGCCGAACGAACGGCCGGCGCCAGCCCGAACAACACGCCCGTCACCACGACCAGCCCGCCGGCGAAGAGGACCACGCGGGTATCGAACAGGAGTTCGACGTGGTCCCAACCCGGGACGGGAATGGGCAGAGACGGGATCATCCCGACGGCCCATCGCGCCAGAGCGAGGCCCGCCACACCTCCCGCCACGGCCAGAATCATGGATTCGAGGAGGAACAGGCGTGCGACCCGCAGGCGGCTGGCACCCAGGGCTCGGCGGATGGCCATCTCCCCGGACCGACCGAGCCCCCGGACGAGGAGCAGGTTCGCCAGATTCGCGCAGGTGAGGAGAAGCACCACGACGACAACGCTCAGGAGGAGCCCGCCAATGAGGAAGAGCGAGCCGTCCTCGCCCGGGTGAATGCGAACATCGCTCGACCGGAACACCGTGATGTCACGGCCGCGGTTGAACTCGGGAAAGTTCTCGGCCAGCCGAGCCGCGAGCGCGTCCATGGCCGCTTGTGCCTGCTCGACGGTCGTGTTCTCGGCGAGCCGCGCGCGGACGTCGTACCAGTGATCGGACCTTCGATCCAGGTTGCTCACCCGGAACGGCCCGCTGAGGGGAGTGGACGAGATCGACAGCCACAGGTCGGTGGTCCTGGGCGGATAGCTCCCTGAGATCTCCCGCGGACCGACGCCGATGATCCGAACCGACTGCCCGTTGAGCCGGATGACCCGCCCGACCACGTCCGGGTCGTTGCCCATCACCTTCCGCCATGCCGCCTCGCTGATGACGGCCACCGGCTCGCTGCCCACTCGGTCATGCTCCGGGGCGAACCACCGACCTCGGAGGGGAGCCAGTCCCACCGCGTCGAGGTACGAAGCCGTGGCGTATTCGGCGGCAAGGTCGAGCGGTCCCTCCGGGCTCTCCCACGTGATGGCGGCGAACGCCGGCGACATCGCCGAGACCTCCGCGAAGACGTCGGAGTCAGCCATGTCGCGGTACGCGGGGAAGGAGCTGGAGTTCGGCTCGCCGTCGTCGGAGTCCTGGTACACCATCACGACTCGGTCGGGATCGTCCCACGGGAGCGGCCGAAAGAGCATCGCGTCGACCAGCGTGAACACCGTGATGTTCGCGCCGAGCCCTACGGCCAGGAGCGCCACCGCGGCCACCCCGAACGCCGGGGCTCGCAGAAGGTGTCGAAGTGCCTGGCGCGTGTCGTGGATGAGCGTGTTCATGGCCCCCTCCTCCCCTCGTTGTCTCGATTGGTGACGAGCCCGGCGCCGCAGCACCCAGGCATTCTCGATGGTGTCCGCGACCAGCCGAACCCAGACCCCCATGCGGCTGACCGGTCCGGTGGAACGGCCCAGTCGAACGCGGAACAGGTGTTCCATCTCCTGCCCGTGGGCGTCCCTGAAGGCCCGCGGATAGAGCCGGATCAGCAGCCGAGCGAGCGTGGCCGACCGGGGTGATGGGGTCGGCCCGGGCGACTGAGTGGGGGGCGGGGCGGTGGTGGGCGGCGGCGTAGTGTCCGGCCCCCGGGGGTCCGGGCTCACGGGTCCAACCTCGACGCCGCCTGGTCGGTGGCGGACGGCTCGGTGGTGCCTGAGCGAGCGGGATGAGCGGTGGCGTCCGACTCGGCGGCGACCGATCGAGCGACCTGAGCGGTGGCGGGTGGCTCGGCGGCGACCGAGCGAGCGGGCTGAGCGGTGGCCAGCGTCGTCCCGGGGGGCCGCCCCGTGCCTGGCCCCCCGTCCTCCCGGGGGCGCCGGCCTCGATCGCTCACGCGGTTTCCGGGCGCACGTTCCGCGAGCGGACCGCGCCCACCAGCCGCTCGAGACGAGCGACTTCGTCGGCCAGCACGGCCTGACCCGATGGCGTGATCCGGTAGTACTTCCGTCTCGGATCGGCTTCGGGGCCCGGGGCAGCCACCATCTGGACCAGCCCGGCGTCACTCATCTCCGAAAGAGATCGGTACAGGGTGCCTGGGCCCAGTTCGACGGTGCCCTCGGAAACGGCTTCCGCTGCATCCGCGATCCCGAGCCCATGGAGATCACCGGTCGAGAGGGCCAGCAGTATGTGAAGTACGGCGGGACGAAGTGGCAGTGCGGACGGATCGGGGGCCACAGAGACTCCTCTTGTTGCGGCGTTCACGAATTGCGCCGTTTGGCGGATCGCGCTGTTTGGCGGGTCGCGCTGTTTGGCGAATTGCGCCGTTTGGCGGATCGCGCTGTTTGGCGGATCGCGCTGTTTGGCGGGTCGCGCTGTTTGGCGGACTGTGTATGGTGGGACACACGAGTCGGTAAATAGTATCCACTATAGATATATCTGTATTGGATACTTCCGTCAAGACTCGTTGTCGCCGGCGGTCAGGTGCGAGCTGCTGGCGACATGGCCGTGGCGGCCGGAAGGCATCCGGATCGGGACGGCCGGGCGGTCAGCACCGTGGCGGGGCGGCGGGCGGTCAGCAACGGCTGCGGGCGCCGTGGCCGGCGGCGGGCCGGCGGAGGGCACCCGAATTGTGGTGATCCGGAACGCGCACGAGCCGAAGGGCGCGTCCGACCATGCGGCCGCCCGCCCCGTAGCGAGAGCATGGACGCCCGCGCGACTGCTGGTCGCGTCCACGCCCTCCAAGGCGCCACTCCATCATGCCCGACCCGAAATATTGCCGGTACGGTTGCAATCGTTGCGGCATCCATGACTCCTTCACGCGAGGCAAGAAATAGTGCCGGTTCGTTAGCAGCCGCGCCGATCAGTCGGCAATGGCCACCCGATCACAGCGGAGAGCGAGCGTCGGCTTGTGGCCGTCGCGACCCGTCGGCACCCCGTCGCGACCACGATCAGACTCCGCCCCGTCGAGATTGCCCTCGGTCTGCGGGGGAGGTCGACGACCAACGGCCACCCGGCTACGACACCGTGATCGATCGATTCGCCGCGCGCCAGCACGGAGTAGTGGCCCGATCCCAGCTTCTCGGGGCGGGGGTGCCCCCGCACGTGATCGAGTACCGGATAAAGTCACGCCGCCTGCGCCGACTCTACCGCGGCGTTTACGGGGTTGGGCCCGTGCAGGCGCCCTTGAGGCCCGTCATGGCCGCGATCCTCGCGAGTGGCGCGGGGGCGGTCATCTCGCACCAGAGTGCCGCAATCCTCCGGGACATGGTCCCGAGGGCCGCCGACCGACCCTCCCGCATTCATGTGAGTCGTCCGGGCGCGTGTCGGCGGCCGGGCCCCGGCGTGTGCGTCCACCGTGTCGCCGCTCTCGCCCCCCTTGATCGGCGGTCATCGAGGGGATTCCACTGACCGGACCGGAGCGGACGCTGGTCGATCTTTCCGGCCGGCTCAGCGCCCGGGAGCTGGAACAGGCGCTCGCACGCGCGTTGAGGCTGGGGCTGACCGACGCAGACCGGCTCGAGGTGACGCTCCGAGAGAATGTTCGTCGCCCGGGCCCCAAGGCACTTCGTCGGTTGGTGGAGGAGGAGATGGAGCCGGTCTGGACGCGGTCGGAAGCCGAAGAGCGCCTTCTGACTCTCATCCGAAAGGCAGGCCTCCCTCGCCCGCTCACGAACGCTCACATTCATGACCACGAGGTCGACTTCTTCTGGCGGACAGAGCGCCTCGTGGTGGAGGTAGACGGATTCGCCTTCCACCGCTCCGCCTATCAGTTCGAACGCGACCGCCGGAGGGACGCCGAACTGGTGGCGCACGGGTATCGCGTGGTCCGTGTCACGTGGAGACAACTCACCCGCGAGTCTGAGTCTGTCCTCGTCCGGCTCGCCCGGGCGATGGCCTTGTCGGCGTGAGGCGCGAACCGAACACTCTCGCCGGGCGGGCGGAACCACGCCCTGAGCAGGGGAAGGTCCACTTCGGAGGCGTGCATCCACTCGCCCGCTGGTCGGCCGTGACGGCTCAGCGCCCTGCGGCGAGTGCCGCCGGACCCTGCCCTACTCCGACCGCAGGACCTCGGCTGGATCCACGGACGTGGCTCGGCGTGCCGGAATGTACGACGCGGCCATGGCCATCATCCCGAGAAGCGCAGCAGCCCCCAGGAGCGACACCGGGTCGGCGGGCTCCACCTGAAAGAGGAATCTCGTGAGAGTTCGGCTCAGCGCGAGCGCGCCCACGAGTCCCAGGGCGATCCCGACGACGGCGGACCGCAGGGCCTGCATCACCACCAGGGCACGGACGCCCGAGCGACGGGCCCCGAGAGCCATCCTGACGCCCAGCTCTCTCCTGCGGAGGCTCACGGAATGCGCCAGAGACGCGTACAGGCCCGCGCCAGCGAGCAGCAGCGCTACGCTCGCGAACGTGGTGAAGAGAAGCGCCTTGAACCGCGGATCGGTTCGGGTCGCGGCCATACGGTCGCCGAGCGTCCCCATCGCTTGGGTCGGTACGGCCGGAGAAAAGCGAGCGACCGCGCGGCGCAACTCGGGCGCCAGGATCTCCAGCGGCAGATCGCTCCGGACCACGGGCTGGATGAGAAACCACGGCTGCTGTGTGTAGGGTACATAGATGGCCGGACGGGCACCGTCCTCCGCCCGCCGTTGGATCACGTCGCCCACAACGCCCACGATGTGGACCGTCCGAAGTTCGGCGCTCGCCAGGCCGGTCATGCGTACCGAAGTGGACAACGCGTCGCCGTCCGGACCGAGCTTGGACCGCACCCACGCTTCGTTGACGATGGCGACGAACGGTCCATCGACGCCGTCGCCACGGGTGAAGTCACGTCCCCGACGGATCGGTGTCCCGAGCAGGTCGAAGTAGCCGGGGGTGACCGCGTATCCGGCCACGCCATCGCCTCGAGCGTCGGGCGGGTCATCGGGGAGAAGGACTCTGGGGGCCCAGTATGGATCCTGGAAAGGAGGGTTCGTCGAGGCGGCCACGGCCTGAACTCCGGCGGACGCTCCTACCAGCTCGAGGAGTTCGTCCCAGGCTTGCCACGGCTCCTCGTCGGCCGCGGCGCCCGGCCGTTTGATCGCCACCTGGAAGCTGACCAGTCCTTCGGCGTCGAATCCCGGTTCGACCGACCTCAACTCGAGAAACGAGTGGAAGAGAAGGCCGGCGCCGGACAGGAGCAACACGGCCAGACCGAGTTGGACCGTGACGAGGGCGCTCCGAAGCCGGGAGGCCGAGCGGTCCTCGCTTCGAGAGCTCAGTCCGCCGGGAGGGCGACGGACCGCGCGTAGGGCCGGCGCGGTACCTGCCACGAGTCCCGAGGCGATGGCAAGGCCCATGGTCACGAGGAGGACCCTCAGATCCAACGTCACCTCGGCCATTCTGGGGACGGATGAGGGTCCGAATCTGTGGAAGGCCCAAACACCTCCCCACCCCAACCCCGCGCCGACGAGCCCCCCTCCCACCGCGAGCACCACGCTCTCGCCGAGGACGAGTCGGACCACGCGCCAACGGCCTGCCCCCAGCGCGACACGGACGGCGAGTTCGTGGGAGCGCTCCATCGACCGTGCGAGAAGCAGGGTGGTCGCGTTGAGAACGGCGATCATCAACAGGAGCACCGCGGCGCCGAGGAAGACCAGCAGTGTATTCGCTGCACCGCCGACGGTCTGCTCCTGGAGGCCGTTGACCCCGGCACCGAACGAACTCCCGTCCGGATACACATTCCCGTCGGGATACTCATCCGCCAACCGATCGGCGATTGCGTCCACTTCCGCCCGGGCAACTTCCACGGTGACGCCGGCGGCCAGGCGACCGACCAACACCATACTCCGACCGCCCCGATCGGTGTATCTGTCGTGGCCGCCCTGCAGTGGCAGCCAGAGCTCGGGCGCATGCCCGAACAGGGTCTCCGGGGGCTCGAAGTCGGCGGGGAGCACGCCGACCACCACGGAAGGGCCACCGACCGAACCGAGGGGCCGACCCAGCACTCCGGGGTCGGCGCCGAAACGGCGGGTCCATGCCGCGTGGCTCAGCAGAATCGGGTCCGCGCCCGTGCCCACTTCGTAATCCTCCGGACCAAACAAGCGGCCAAGCACGGGCGCGACACGAAGCGCGGTCCAGAAGCCGTCGGTGGCGCGGGCGGCGGTGACCAACTCCGTTCCGTCTCCCTGGTCGGGAAGGAGAACGCCGACGGATTCGGCCCCACCCAGTGCTTCGAAGGACCGCGCACGCTCCCGGAAGTCCGCGAAGTTCAGATACGACATGCCAGCCAAGTGCTGCAGCCCAGCCTCCTGATCGTCCCACTCGCGGCCCGGGAAGGTGGTCCCGAACGCCACGAGACGCTCCGGATCCTCGTAGTCGAGGGGCCGGAGCAGGACGGCATCCACCACCGAGTAGGTGGCCGTGGTCGCCCCCACCCCGAGGCCCAGGGTCAGGACCACACCCACGGCGAGCGCGGGTCGGCGTACCAGTGTCCGTAGGGCAAACGATACGTCTCCAAGAGCCCCTTTGATGCCCACTCCCCCGCGCCCCGACAACGTCGGGCGCCCCTCTTTGTTCTGACTGGTTCGGGTTGCACGCCGCCGTGCGCTCCGTGCTGTGGGCGCCCACCATGCCGCGCACGATCCGGCCAGCCGACGGCGCAGTCGGCGGCGGGAGACGGACCCTCCAAGTCCGCGCGTCCGATCGTCGCACCACCGCTCCTCCAGATCACCCAGGACGTGTTCCGAGCCCGGCCCACGGATGACGAGAAGCGCGATGCTGCGCTCGAACCATGGCATAGGATGGTGCCCCGGGTCTCCCGGGGGTGTGTCCACGCTCACCGACCACGGCCCCGCGCAAGGGAATCGACCGCCGGAAGGAGGCCGTCCGCCATGTCCCGCATGACCTGGACCGATCGCCGAAGCGCCGTGGCGCCCTCCGGCGTCACCCGGTAATGCTTTCGGCGCCGTCCGCCGCGCTCCGGAGTGGGTTCGCCCACCCAGGACGACACCAGACCGCGTGTTTCCATCCGATCCAGGGCGGTGTAGATCGCGCCCGGTGAGACCTCGCGACCGGTCCGAGCCTCGATCGACCGACCGACCGACGCGCCGTACCCCTCCTCGTCGAGCTCGACCAGCGCGAAGAGGATCAGCTGTTCCATTTCACCGAGTGCTCGTCCCAAACCGTATCCCCTTCAGTGCAGTAGAAATGCGTGAAGAGAATATGTACTGCACTGAAGTAGTAAGCAAGAGGGGACGACCGCATGGTGGGTAAAGGCCCCCGCTCAGCGCACCGGGAACCGGAAGACCGTGTTCAGACCATTTCTCGGGATCGTCCCGATCATACCGGCCCCCGCTCAGCGCACCGGGAACCGGAAGACCGTATTCAGGTCCGGGAGCCAATGCTCGCCTTCATGGACGCGCCTCAACCGGGCGCGGAAGTGGTTCACGTCGGTCAATGCGACCGATCGGGCTTCCCCACTCGGAGGCCCGAAGAAGTCCTCCCAGTGTCCGAGCAGGACCCAGCGCGGCCGGAGGTTGGCGACGAACGCTTCCGGATGCCAGTCCACCTGGTCGAACGTGGACGGCACGAAGATGGCCACGTCGCTCGGACGCTCCGCCATGAGTTCGGCCGGCGCGAAGCCGCGCGGCGCACCCGCGACGGCGTCCTGATAGTAGATACGAAACGCGACCGAGCCATCGGCGTCGAGAAAGTCGATCAAGAACGCGAAGCTGGGCCCGTCCAACCATTCCGTGGCCCATCGGGGCGGCGTGTCTCGGGGCGTGTCGACGGTCCCGGCGTAAAAGGTGTACCCGTCGAAGTGGGGCGCGTGGTTCGAACGAAGGGGGAGCACCCTCAGCCCCGGCCCCAGGTCGATCCACCGCCCCATGTGGTCGACGTCACCCGCCGAGTCGTCGACAAGGACGAGGCGGTCGTCCAATCCCGCCCAGGTGCCGAGGAGATTCTGTACCGTCGTGGTGGTCACGATCCGCGCCGTCGGCGCGTACCGCCGGGCGACGTACGGGACATCCATCAAGTGGTCGTAGTGACCGTGGCCCACCAGAATCGCTCGAACGTCGCTGAGGTCCCTGCCGTTGAGGCCGGCGTCCACGGCGGCGGAGTCCGAGACGATGCCCGTCAGACCCGTTCCCACGAAGGAGGGGTTGCTGAAGAGTGGTGCGGTCATGACGCGCACGTCTCCGCGCTCCATGATCCACCCGCCCACACCCAGATAGGTGATTTCCACGGCGTCGGCACCCGCCGGCGCGCGATCAACGACGCCGGACACGCTCGGACCGACAGGGCAACTCGCCCCGGTCGCCAACATCAGAAGTGCGGCGGCGGTGGGGCGCGCTGGCCGCCAAGCGTTCACGGGGTCACCGATGATCGAGCCTCACCGCCCGTCGGCACCCGTCTCGCCCGGCGATTTCTTGGCCGGTACGGGACCGACACGCCCTCGGACCGAATCGCCACTCCGATCAGACGCCCGCTGCCTCGGCCCGTTCAGCGGCCTTCTCCTGCGCCCGAGCGATCGTCTCACGGAAGCCTTGCGACAGCGCCCGGGTGATCGGACCGACGCGCCCATCCCCGATCGGCCGACCGTCGATCTCGACGCACGGGCGCACCTCGCCCGTCGTGCCCGTGAAGAACGCCTCGTCGGCCGTGGCCAACTCCTCCGCCATGATCGCGCGCTCCTTGATGGCGATCCCCTTCTCCGCCGCAATCCCCATTACAAGGCCTCGGGAGATACCGGGGAGGATGAGATTCGAGATCGGGTGGGTGACCGCCGTGTCGCCGAACACCGCCCAGAAATTCTGGTGCGCGCCTTCGATGGCCACACCGTCGCGGACGAGAATCGCGTCATCGGCGCCGGCGTCTCGCGCGTCCTGGAACGCCATGACGTTCGGGAGCAGGGAAATCGTCTTGATATCCACACGAAGCCAACGACGATCCGGAACGGTGATGGCCGTGAATCCCTTGTTCCACGCTTCGGGACTCGGACGGCTCCACGCCTTGGCGAACGCGTACACGGTGGGCTCGACCGGCTCGGTGGGAAAGTAGTGCGTTCGGGGAGCGACGCCGCGTGTAATCTGCAGATATACCAACGACGTCTCGGCGGACTGGAGCCCGTTTTCCGCGATCAGACGGTGGTGGATTTCCTCGACGCCGCTGCTGTCGAAGTCGATGCGCAACTCGTTGAGTCCGCTCCGCATCCGCGCCATATGACGATCGAGCGCGAGCGGCACTCCCTCGTAGAACCCAGTGACTTCGTAGATGCCGTCCGAGAGGAGAAACCCGCGGTCGTCCGGCGAGATACGCGCCTGGTCCTTGGGGAGGTACTGTCCGTTCAGATAGACGGTGCTCATGTGGGATCCCGCCAAGAGGGTTGGAGATATTCCGGAAGATGTGACGGCCCCGGAAAAATGAAAGGGGGAGCGTCCTCGGACACTCCCCCCTCACTCGTGCGTCGGACCGCGGTCTACTGCTACGCGTCGGCCTGCCGACCCTCCAAGCGGTCGAACTCCTCGATAAGGCGGGCTTCCGGGATGCCGGAGGCCTCCTCCTCGGAGACGTTCTCCACCTGCGCGTCCTGGACACCGGACGACGCGGCACCCTCGTCCCCACCCTCGTCGTCATCGTCCCCGGAGGCGAGCTGACGCGCGGCCCCGCCGCCCGACGACGTGGCCGGAAGGAGACCCATCTCCTGCTTGAGCGCCGCCAGCTTCGAATCGACATCGGCGTTTCCGCCATCTCCCGTTTCAAGGCGCAGGAACTCGTGCTCGAGCGAATCGCCGGTAAGCGCCTCGGTGACCTCCGCATGGGCGACACTCTGGCGCTCCTCTTCTTCGATCTTGTCGGCCATCCGGTTGAAGGCCTCGAACGCCGAGGTGTCGGAAAGACCGGACATCGTCTCGTGGATGCGCCGCTGGGCCTGCGCCCGCTTCTGCTTCGCGATCAGCAGATTCCGCTTCCGCTTGGCTTCCTCGATCTTGTCATTGAGCTGACGGAGGGAGCCCTTGAGCTTCTCCGTCTCGGAGGCCTGGGCCTCCCAGGTGTTGCGGATCACGTGGGCACGTTCGGCATGCTCCTGCTGGCGAATCAGCGCCTGCTTCGCGAGGTCGTCGCGACCTTCTTTAACGGCCAACATGGCCCGGTGCTCCCAGTCCTTGGCCTGCTTGACCTCGTCCTCCAACTGCGCCTTCAACTTGCGCTCGTCGGCGATGGCGGCGGCGACTTCCCGCTTGGCCTTCGCCAACTGGTCGCGCATGTCGAGGATGATCTGATTCAGCATCTTCTCCGGATTCTCGGCCCGGGAAATCAGATCGTTGATGTTCGACTTCAGCAGCGTCGAAAATTTCGTGAAAATGCCCATGGACTCAGCCCTCTCCCTCGACGCCCGCGAGGGCGCGGATCCGGTTCATGTGGCCGGACGCGGCAAGTTCGATCGACTCGAGAGAAGCCCGAAGCTCGTGGAAGTCCAACGTCTCGAGCTCGAGTGTATCGCTCAGAATCAACTCGCCGTTCTCGATGCCGTACGCCCCGTGCACCACATCGCACGCGTTCAACTCCAGCAGGGTTCGATAGAGCTCCCCGTTCTTTCCGCCCTCATCCTTCGGGAGATCCATCAATTTCATCCTGCACAAGAGCAACGGTGCCGAGTAGTGCACCACGACCGGGAGCCCCGAATTGGGCCCACGGACGAGGTACATACCATCGTCGACCTCGTCATGCTCCAGATCCATGCGAATGAGGAAGCTCTCCAGATCCTCTCGGCTGACCATCGTCCACTCCGTTATCTGAGTCTCCGACCCGCGGAGACAGTGCTCATCGCCACCGGCGGTGCCGGAGGCGCACGTCGTCTACGCCCATCACCTTCAGCGCCAGTACGAAATCAAGCCTGGCGCCCTTCAGGCCGCCGTACCGTCGTAACGCCATCCTACGGAGCCTGGAAGGGCCCGGTTTCCCGACACAAAGTAACCCGGGAACACGACCTACCGCGACCGCGACGGCCGCCCGTCACGCGAGCAGCGGCGCGAGATGGCGGCCCGTGTGGGACGACGCCTCTCGGGCCACGTCCTCGGGCGTCCCCTGGGCCACGATCTCGCCGCCGCCTGCACCCCCCTCAGGACCGAGGTCGATGACCCAGTCTGCCGTCTTTACGACGTCGAGGTTGTGTTCGATCACGACCACCGTGTTCCCCAGCTCGACGAGCCGGTGGAGCACGTCGAGCAGCACCCTGACGTCCTCGAAGTGGAGACCGGTGGTGGGTTCATCGAGGATGTAGAGCGTGCTTCCCGTCTGACGCTTGGAGAGCTCGGTGGCGAGTTTGACGCGCTGCGCCTCGCCGCCCGACAGGGTGGTGGCAGACTGCCCGAGATGGATGTACCCGAGACCCACGTCCGAAAGCGTCTGGAGTTTGATCTTGATCCGGGGGACCGCGTCGAAGAAGTCCAGGGCCTCCGCCACCGTCATCTCCAAAACATCTGCGATGTTCTTGCCCTTGTAGTAGACGTCCAGCGTCTCGCGGTTGTAGCGCCGTCCCCGGCAGACGTCACACGAGACGTACACGTCCGGCAGGAAGTGCATTTCGATCTTCACGAGACCATCGCCCGCGCACGATTCGC
This sequence comes from Gemmatimonadota bacterium, assembly GCA_029262115.1. GTDB lineage: Bacteria > Gemmatimonadota > Gemmatimonadetes > Longimicrobiales > Gaopeijiaceae > JAJCZZ01. The sequence continues at coordinate 30,614 of JAJCZZ010000031.1, forward strand.
AACGACCGCCTTTCACGTTGAACGAGAAGCGGCCGGGGCCGTATCCACGCATCTGTGACTCGGGCAGGTTGGCGAACAGGTCGCGGATCGGCGTGAAGAGCCCTGTGTAGGTCGCCGGATTCGATCGCGGCGTCCGTCCGATCGGCGACTGGTCGACGTCGATGACCTTGTCGACCAACTCGAGCCCCTCGATGGAGTCGTAGCTCCCCGGGACGAGCTTGCTCCGGTAGAAGTACCGGGCCAGCGCGTGGTACAGCGTCTCGTTGACGAGCGTAGACTTACCCGACCCGCTCACGCCCGTGATGGCCACGAACATCCCGAGGGGGAAGACCACGTCCAGATTCCGAAGGTTGTGCTCCCGCGCCCGTCGTACGGTGAGCACATGCTCGGGATTCACCCGCCGGCGCTCGGCAGGCACCTCGATGGCCCGGTCGCCTCGCAGATACGCACCGGTAAGGGAGGCGGGCTCCGCGAGCACGTCCTCCAGCGTTCCGACGGCCACGATTTCCCCACCGTGGCGCCCCGCCCCTGGCCCGAGGTCGATCACGAAGTCCGCCGCACGGATCGTGTCCTCGTCATGCTCGACGACCAGTACCGTGTTGCCGAGGTCCCGGAGGCGCCTCAGGGTGTCGAGGAGTCGGTCGTTGTCCCGCTGGTGGAGGCCGATGGACGGTTCGTCGAGGATGTAGAGCACTCCGACCAGGCGGCTGCCGATCTGCGTAGCGAGGCGGATGCGCTGCGCTTCCCCTCCCGACAGGCTACCCGCCGCGCGGCCGAGCGTGAGGTAGTCGAGCCCGACGTCGCGGAGGAACCGTATGCGCTCCTGTACTTCCTTCAGGATCGGCCCGGCAATCTGCTCCGACAGCGCATCCTCGCCCGAGCCGCCCACCTCGAGACCACCGAAGAAGTCGGCCGCGCCGCCGATCGACATGTCCGTGACCTCGCCGATCGCGCGCCCGCCCACCGTGACGGCCCGTGACTCCGACCGGAGGCGTGATCCGTGGCATGCTCCGCATGGGAGCGTCGACATGTATTCCTCGAGCTGGTTTCGGATCGTGTCCGAACTCGTCTCGACGTACCTCCGCTGGACATTCGCGACCACGCCTTCCCAATGATCCTCATAGTGGCTCTGCTTACGTCCGGACCCCGCCTTGTACGGGAAGCGGATCTTCATTCCGTCCGATCCATTCAGAATCCCGTCGCGGACCTCCTGCGACAGCTCGGCCCACGAGGTGCTGGCCGAGAACTCGTAGGCTTCCTCGAGGCCGGGAATCACGGATCGGCGGATATGCCCTGAAGGCTCGCCCCACGGCAGAATGACACCTTCGAGGATCGTGATGCTCCCGTCGGCCGTCAGGAGGTCGGGGTTCACCTCTTTGCGCGTTCCGAGCCCTCCGCACTCCTCGCAGGCACCGAACGGGGAGTTGAAGGAGAACTGCCTCGGTTCCAACTCGGCCAGGCTCGTTCCGCACGATGCGCACGCGTAGTGCTCGCTGAAGAGATGAATGTGCGGGTCCTCGCGCGTCTTCTTTCCGTGTTCGGCGACCTCGACCACTCCCTCGGCAGCCCGGAGCGCCGTTTCGACCGAGTCAGCCAGCCGGTCGCGGTCGGCCGCACGGACCACGAGGCGGTCGACCACCACCGCGATGTCATGGTTCTCGTAGCGATTGAGACTGGGGGGCTGTGTCAGCTCATGCGTTTCCCCATCGACGCGGACCCGTACGAAGCCGTCCCTACGAGCCCGCTCGAACAGCTCGCGGAACTCGCCCTTCCGTCCGCGGACGAGCGGCGCGAGAACCTCGATGCGCGTGCCCTCGGTGAGTGTCAGTAGACGGTCGACAATCTGCGTCGCCGACTGGCGCCGGACCGGTTCGCCGCACGTAGGGCAATGGGGTGTCCCCGCGCGCGCCCACAGAAGCCGGAGGTAGTCGTATACCTCGGTCACGGTCCCGACCGTGGAGCGCGGGTTTCGACTGACCGTCTTCTGCTCGATCGAAATGGCCGGTGACAGCCCCTCGATGGCGTCGACATCCGGCTTTTCCATCAGTCCCAGGAATTGACGCGCGTAGGCGGACAGCGACTCGACGTATCGCCTCTGGCCCTCGGCGTAGATCGTGTCGAACGCGAGCGACGACTTCCCGGATCCAGAGAGACCCGTGATGACCACGAGCTTCTCTCTGGGGATTTCCACATCGACGCTTCGGAGGTTGTGCTCCCGCGCGCCGCGAACGACCAGTTTATCTTGAGCCATAGCCTTGCAAGTTAATCATTGTCGGACCGCGTTCAATGCGAGCAGCTCGAGACCCGGAGATGGGCGGGAGGGGACTTTCCCGACGGCCCCGGTCCCGCCCTCCGAGTAGATTTCAGCAGGGTTCCGGCAGCCGTGTATCGTCCAACTCAGGGAGAAAGGCTCGTGGCGAAGCTGGTCTTGGTGCCGCTCGACGGCTCGGCGTTCAGTGAGCAGGCTATTCCCGTCGCCCTGCGACTGGCAGAGAAGCTGGAGGCCGAGGTGCAGATCGTGCACGTTCACGTGCCCCGGAACCCCGAGGTGCTCCTTTCCGACGCACAGCTCGGTATCGGGACCGTCGACCTCGGCGCCTGGGACAAAGAGCGTAGAGAGCAGAGTCGGGAGTACGTCGAGGAGAAGGCCGCGTCTCTTTCCACCGAGCACGCCGAGGTTCGAGCGGTGTGGCTGGAGGGACGGTTCGCCCTCGCACTGGACGCTCACGCCATCGGTTCGGGCGCGGACCTGATCGTCATGACCTCACACGGGCATACCGGGTTCAACCGGTTCTGGCTCGGGTCCGCCGCGGATGAACTGATCCGGACGACACGGGTTCCGACGCTCCTGATGCACCCGAGCAGCGAGGACGACGAAGCCCCAGTGGTGGAGCCGTCGTTCCACAACATCCTGATCCCGCTCGATGGATCGACGGAATCGACCAGCGCCATCGCTCCCGCGGTGATGCTCGCTCGGGCCACCGGAGCCCGCATCACCCTTTTCCACGCCGTGTCGTCCGACGACCTGATCGGCGGCCCGATCCTCCCGGTCCTGATCCGCAGCATCGACGACGCCTTGGACGGCGCGCGGGAACATCTGGAGCGCAGGGCGGAGAAGCTCCGGGCCTCCGGCCTCGAAGTAGACGTGGCCGTGGCCCACGGGCAGCTACCGGCGCGCGCCATCAAGGAGGCCGCGGACGATCACGGCGCCGACCTCGTTGCAATGAGCACGCACGGGTACGGGGGCGTGCGCCGCCTGATCCTCGGTAGCGTCACCGACAAAGTGCTGCGGAACTGCGGAAGACCTCTTCTCATCCAACATCCGGACGACTGAACGCCCGGCTACGGCCGCACCGGTGGGAAGGCCCGGAGAGTCCCCGGGCGTCGGCCGTGACGGCTCAGGATCGGCTAGCCCAACTCCACCTCTCGCAAGGCAGCCAGGCGGTCTTCCAGCGGCGGGTGCGTCGAGAAGAGCCCGCCGAATGCCATCTTCCGCCCCTTCAGCGGGTTGATGATGGCGAGCTGAGCGGCCGCGGGGTTCACGGCCATCGGAATCTGACGAGCGTGGGCATCGATCCGCTGGAGAGCGGACGCAAGACCGTTCGGGTCCCGGGTGATGCGAGCCGCGGTCGCGTCCGCCTGGAATTCGTTTTGGCGGCTGATGCCCATATGGATGATCGTCGCGGCCAGTGGCGCAACGACGAGCATCACGAGCATGGCAATCGGGTTGCTGTCGCCGTCGTCCCGGCCGCCGAAGCCACCGAAAATCAACCCCCACCGCGCGAGGCTCGCGAGCATCGCGATGGCGCCCGCCATGGTTGCGGCAATCGTGCCGACCAACATGTGGCGGTGCTTGATATGCGCGAGCTCATGTGCGATCACGCCCTCGAGTTCGCGAGGGGCCAGTGCCCGGAGGATTCCTTCGGTCATGCAGACGACGGCATGAGCAGGGTTCCGCCCGGTAGCGAAGGCGTTCGGCTGCTCCGAGGGCGCGATGGCGACCACGGGCATGGGTAGCCCGGCCTGCTGCCGCAGTCGGTCGACCATCTCATAGAGCTGCGGCGCCTCCTGGGGTCCAACGACACGGGCCTTGTACATCTTCAACACGGCCTTATCGCTGAACCAGTACATGCCCACATTCATGACCGCGGCCATTCCGAACGCGATGACCGCACCGTTCGAGCCGCCCAGGTATTGCCCGGCCGCGACCACCAGAACCGTCAGGCCCGTCATGAGCCCGAATACCTTCAACGTCTGCATTGCCGTCACAACTCCTGCATCGGGGGACCATGCCCGGGAAACGCCGGGACCGCACTCTTCCGGCATCGCCTTGAGACGAAGCCGGTAACGCCGGAAGGTACCCCACGGTGCCCCGCCGGTTCGACCCTGGCCGGGGCAGGAGATGTGCCGCGTCGCTCAAAGCGAACGGCCCGGGCGTCCCGGGCGTCCCGGCTAATACCCCCACTCCCTGAACACGAACACGCCGACGATCCGGGATGTCTCGACCGCTTCGAAGGCGGCCAACGCGCTGCGCAGAAACCGGTCTTCGATGAAGCCTTCCAGCGTATACGAGTCGCTCAAGGCGACTTCCACCTGGGCACCGGCAAAGACCGGGGGCTCCGGGCGGAGGAGGAAGATCAGGAAGATGTCGTCGCCGATGTATCGGCCGACCTCGACCCTCGTCCCACCCAAAAAGCCACTCGCGGTCAACTGGGCGTCGGCGGCCTGACTCACGGACAGGTAGTCCACACCGAACCGCTGCGCGACAGACGCCCCCAACTGGGCGGTAATCTGCCCCAGCGCCGCCCCCCCGAGGCCCGAAGCGAGCGCACCCTGGCTGCCGCCGATCTCACTGGTTGGGCGACCGAAGACGAGGTAGCTGATGAGGTCGGCTTCCGACACGGCCGCCTCGTTGGTTCCGAGCGTGACTTGTGGTTGGGTCAGGGTGCCGGACACGGTCGCCGTCACCTGCATCGGTGCGCCCTGATCCGACGCGCGCCTGAGTTCGGTCGCCGCCTGGATCTCGAGCGTCGGGTTGATTCCGGGCGTGCCGATGAACGACACTGTTCCGGACTCCACCTCGAAGCTCCGACCGAGCACGTTGTACGACCCACGGAGCGCCTCGAGATCGCCGACCAGCACGATGTCACGGCTCCGGCGGTCGTAGCTGACCTCGAGAGCTCCGCCGATCTCGACGTTCATGTCGGGGGATCGGAGCCAGACGTCCTGCGGAACGCTCAGGGAAACGTCCATCCTCAGGTTGTCGAGAAACGGGTTGCGGATGCCGGCGAGGATGGGCCGACCGGTCAACGCCGTCGTGTCGACGACCTGTCGGAGCAGGCGAAGGTCCGTGAGGTCGATGACACGGGAGTTCCGACTGAACTCGTCGAGGAATACCGTCCCCTCGTCGACGATGAGCGATCCCGTCATCGCCGGACGCTCGTAGGTCCCCTTCAGATCCACGCTTCCCGAGATCGCGCCTTCCACGTCCGCTCGATCCACGGCCTGGAACTGAGAAAAGGCGATCTTGAGGTCGAGCGTCGGGTTCAGGAGCGGCTCCAGATCGATGGTTCCGGTCGTGACCGCGCGGCCGCCGGCATCCGCGGTGACATCGACCGTGACCGTACCGTCCGGATTCAGCCTGAGCGTACCGCCGACGTTGTCGTGGCGGACGCCGATGGCCTCGATCCCGTACGACAGGTCTTCAATGCGGAGGACGCCCCCCGGACGCGGGCTGGCCATGGTCCCCTCGATCCGGAACTCGCCAGAGACGGAACCGACGGGGTCCTGGAGGAACGTCAGGTATGCCGTCAGGACCTCGGCCTGCAGAGAATCCGCGACCACTCTCATATCCATGGGGGCGTTGTCCATGATCACCCCGCCAGGCGCATCGAAGGCAAGGTTCAACGGCACCTGGCCGTCAGCCCGGAAGGCCCGCCGGCCTTCGTCCCACGCCGACAGGTCGATGTCGGCCTCCTGGTCGTCGTATGCCAACGTGCCGGAAATGCTGTCGAGGGTCACGGAGCCGAAGCTCAGGCCGTCCGCTCGGACCGCTCCCACGATGGTCGGGGCCGACGCCGGACCCGACACGGTCAGGTCGAGGTCCACGTGCCCGCCGATGTCGAGGCTATCCAGTTGAAAAAGGCGGGTGGCCACCTCCAGATGGATCCCTTCCACGTCAAGGTCGAAGTCAGATTCGCCACGCCGGCTGAGGCGCCCCGACGCCCGCAGTCGCATGTGATCCTCACCCGGTCGCCGCACCTCCAGATTCTCCACTGTGAGCGAGGACGCGTCCCAACTGAGACGGGCGGGCTCGAGGAGCTCGTAGGTCAGCGTATCGATCTGCGCCCGAGCCTCACGTAGATCCACCGTACCGTTCCAGAGGGAATCGAGAGCAAAGGTGCCCTCGGCGGTCACATCTTCATTCTCTCCGAGGCGCGCGTAAAGGTCAGCAGTGCCGGCCCGGTTCGACATCGATACCGTCGCGTCGAGTCCGCGGAACTCACGTCCCTGCACGGTCATGCCCTCGGCGGCCAGGGTCAGGTCCATCGACCCCACGGCGGACGGCAGCCCCCGCGCCTTGAACGTCACTTCAGCCGAGTCGACCATGTTCCGACCGTAGCGGGCGCCGAGGAGGGTCGCTTGGCCGGTCGCGTCCATGGCCTCAATGGACCCTTCCAGTTCGACGCTTCCGTGAACCGAGCCGGCGACGGTGACGTCCGCCGTATCGGGGAGGGTCGACAGATCGAAGCCGCCGCTCTCCAACACCACCCGGTCCAGGGCGGACAGCGTGTCGCCCGCGATGACGGTATCGCCCATGAAGACCGTCCGGATGCCCGCGATCGACTCCGCGTCGAAGTTCAGGACGGCCCGCCCCTCGCGCTCACCGACGAGCCCCAGAGTGCCGGACCCCGTCACATGGAGACCGGCCAACCCGGCCTCGAGCGTATCGATCATCAGAAGCCCGTTCTCCGCACGGAGATCCGCGCGAGCGGTGTCGACCCGGAGTCCGCCGTACCGCGAGCTTCCCGACACCACCTGCGCGGTCATTTCGGCCGAAGCGGGGTCGAAGCCTCGACCCTCGAGGAGCAGGGTGCCCGTGAGATCGGACCGCTCCGGCACCAGCTTCGAGACCGTCTCGAGGGCCAGCTTCTCCACACGCACGTCGAGTCGGTATTCGCCGTCGGGTTGCAGCGCATTGAAGCGCCCGTCCACGACCGCTCGTCCCTCACCGACGCTCAGATCCGCGCCGACTTCCAGGTCGTCGAGTGGGCCGAAGACATGGACCGGACCGCTCGCCTCTCCCTGTAGACCGGCGTCCGGCATGGCGTGCGCCAGAACATCGAGCGAGAACGGCTGCAGGTCGCCATCGATATCCGTGATCCACGTCCCGCCTCGGTTGCGCCGGAGCAATCCGTCGGCCGTGAAGTGGGAGTCACTGTAGGCATCGGGGCGGAAGTCGACCTCCGTACTGAATCGAACACCCTCGGCTGCCCGTCCGTTCGCCTCGACGTAGACGACGCCGGTCGCCGGAGGCACGAAGCCAGGCTGGAGAACGTTCAGCAACTCGAAGTTGACCGGATCGAGTCGCGCAACCAGATCGGACACACCGGGATTCGCCTCGTCGGCGTAGAACCGCCCGCGGAAGTCGGCCGTCGTCGATCGCCCGCCGTACCCGCTGGGCACGAGCGTCATCCGACCTCGCGCCTGAAGCGACGTGAACGTTCCGCTCAGGGTGGCTTGCCCGGACAGGAAGCCGTCGACCGGGAACTCGAAGCCCAGCCACGGTTCCGCGCGAGAGAGCACCAGCGGCGATGCTTGCACGTCCAGCCCGTCCATAACGATGACGCCGTCGACGAATTGCACACTTCCGTCCGCCTCCAGCGAGCTGGCCTCCAATTCGATCTGCAGGTCATGAAGCTCGATGTCCATCACGCTCCCGACCGAGAGGACGATCCCACCGTCCGCGGTCCCGTCCGGAATTCTGGGATCCAGCCACTGAAAGTCCGCGAGGTCCGCCGGCCCCTGCGTCTCCACGTCGGCGCTGAAGCCCCACCCTTCGTCATCGGGTGACTGCGGCCCGAGCGCCACGACCCCGCGAGCCCTGGACCCCGGGAAGGTGAGAAACGCGTCGGCGAGTCGAAGGCCGTCGTTCCCGAACGTGACCTTGCCCTCCCCACCCGTGACGGTGAGGGGGTCCTCCATCAGGTAGACCTCGGTGCGGACGTCCGCGAGGAATCCGGTGAACGACTCCTCGTAGCCAGCCCGGATGACCGCGTCGTCGACCTCGATGACGATGTCTTCGAGGGCCAGCCGGCTGAGCGGGGGGCCTCCGACCGGGGACGGGACGGTCGGCCGCTCTGTCCCCGCCTCGACCGGAGTGAGCACCTGCACGAGTCCGCCTTCGATCGTGACGGTTCCGAGGGTGATCTCGGTACGGGTGCCGGGAGGCGCACCCTCCGGGCGGGGCCGAAGGAGTTGAGTGACGTTGAGGGGCTGCTCCTCCGAGTATTTGGAGATCTCCATGTCGACCCCCCAGATCCTGGCCGAAGCCAGCCGAGGGGTTCGGGAGATCAGTCCGACGGGCGAATAGCGCAGACGGATCGAGTCGGCCACGAGGAACCTGCGGTCACCTGCCGCCGTGAGCTCCACGTCGTACAGCGTCGCTCCACCCAACAGCCCCGCGCTCCGGATCCCGCCGATCGTGAGCTCACCCGCCAAAGAGCCGCGCACCTGGTCGAGGAGGAACTCGAGAGCCATCCGCTGCCCTTTGTCGGTCTGCGTCAGATACGCAAGGAAACCGAGCGCGAGCACCATGACGGTGGCCAGGAGAAACAGCGTTCCTTTCCCGCCTCGCCGCATCCAGCGGAGAAGCACCCGCACCCGGCTCCGTTTCCTCTTCTCGGCCGGCATCAGAACGCCTGTCCAAGCGACAAGTGGAGCTGAAACTTCCGCAGGAAGCTCCCCGAATCCTCGAAGCGCACGAGCGGGTCGAGAATGGCCAACTGGTCCGACCGCACCCACGGGATACGCACGGTGTCACCATTCAACTCGAATCCGATCCTGGAGTCTGGGTCGTCCCCGCCCAAAGGGTTGAACGGACGGATCTGCGTGGTCACGACCTGCAGCATCGACGCGGCCTCGAAGCGGTACGCCACGTCGAGGCGAACCGGCCCGATGGGGCTCATGTAGCGGGCGCCCACCCCCGGAGAAATCACCCAGGACGAGCCCTGACCTCCCCTCTGGAAGATCCGCCCAGCATCCACGAAGCCAGCCATCTGGAAGTTGAGGCCGAATGGAACGCGAGCCTCGGCGTTGGCCTCCACGACGGTGGTGCCCCCGGTCGGACGCACGGTGAACTTCGTCGCATCCAACTCGCTCGCGTCACAGGTCAGGGCGACGAGTTGTTGCGGTGTGCACCCCGCCCCATTGGTATCTCCTCCTACCGGCGCGAAGAGGAGGCCGATATCTACCGGGCGGAGGCTGAGGACCTTCGGCCCCAGGCGGTTCTCCCCGTACCCGCGGACGGAGTTCGCTCCCCCGGAGTAGAAGCGCTTCTGGGGGTGCACCACCCTCACCGAATCGCCGCCCGCACCCAGGAGTTGATCGAACACGCCCGCGCTGACCCATCCGCCTCGGGCCCGTAACGCCAGCACGAGTCCGCCATCCGTCGGCTGCGTATAATAGGTCCCGGTGGACTCGACTCGATCGTACCTGAAGTTCGAGCCCGTCAACCCGGAGGCGTGCTCGAGGTTGAGGTTCACGGTATAGCCGCGACTGGGATCGAAGATGTTGTCCGTCGTCGTGCGGGTGAGGGACGCGACCGCCGGAGCCAGCCAGTTCGCCCCTTGGAGCACTTCGATATCGGTCGGACGGCACACGAGGAAGCTCGTACAGAACAGAAATTCGGCGGCGTCCAACCGAGAGAGTTCGGGGCGATACGACAGCACCAGCGGCGTGCGCGGCCCGATCGCGCGGGTGAGCGCGACGTTCAGGCCGATGGCTTCACGGACGAACACGTCCGGCACGCTCTGACGCTCCCCGAAGAGCCCGGCTTGGAAGGAGTTCCGGGTCGAGAAGATCCAGGGCTGCCTGAAGTCCACTGCCGCCAGCCATGTCAGTTGGTTGAAGGGGGCCTCGCCACTGTCCCAGCAGAGTTTGTCCCCGGACTGCGCGGCCAGCACGTTCCCGATCCGCCCGCGCGCCTGAAGCGTGCGTGCGCCACCCAGGAAGTTACGGCTGGTCCAGCGACCTTCGGCCGAGAGACACTCCGCGCTACTCCAACCCGTCCCTCCACGGACCCGGTGGACGTCGCCCTCGGCCACCGTCACCGTGACGTCGATGATCGAATCCTGGCCGCTCCCCAGGTCCGGGGTCACCTGTGCGTTTCGAATGATGTCCAGCCCGAAGAGCCGGCCCTGCGCCTGCCGCAGTTGAGCCGCCCGGTAGAGGTCACCCTCTCTGAACTGCAGCGTGCGCCGGACGGTTTCCGCGGACAGCTCCGCGTTCCCGGCGACCGTGATCGTCCCGTATTGCGAACGCGGACCGGGCAGAACGTCGAACGTCACTTCGGCCGAGTACCGATCGTCGTTCTGGATCCGCCACGAGCGCAGCGCCTCCGCGTACGCGTAGCCACCGTTGCGTAACCGCGTCTGTATGGAGTCGATCGTCGCGTCCAGAACGATGGTACTGAGCCGGTCGCCCGCCGAGATCGGCAAATCGGCGGTCACGTTCTCGTCCTCCAGATCCTCGATCCCGACGACCGCGACGTCGCTGACCACCACCGGACGACCCTCGTTGATCAGGAAGGAGACCGTCACCTTCCCGTCTTCGTCGTACGCCGTGGCCGTATCGACCAGTGTCTCCCGGAACCCCTGCCTCTGATAGTAAATGCGCAGCCTGAGCGCATCTCGCGGGATCTCGTTCGGTCTCAAGAACTCCTCGGCGATGGAGAAGCCGAACTTCGCCCAGCAGGCCACAATGACGAAGGGCGAGCGACACTGGGTCTCCTGCGTGACGATCGCGCGGGCCAGCGAATCGTCCGGGAACGTCTCGTTGCCCTCGAAGATGACCTTTTCGATCTCCGGTGCGGTCTGGCCGGCTTGAGCGTCCGCGCCAAGCGGCGACGTCGCGACCAGCGCCAGAAGCAGAAGGGCCCGCCCAAACCAGACGGACCCCAGGATGACCGGCCGTCTCACTCGGCCGAACTCCCGCCGGCGGGGGGAAGGCGTCGACCGGCGAGCCGCCGCTTGGGCTCCGGAGCGGGCGGGAGCGGCTCTCTTGCCAGGAAGAGGCGACCCAGATAGAACGTCGTCAGACCAGCCCCCACGCCGACCGCCACCCCCGCCATGGCGGAGATGACCGATTCACGGTCGTCCGGTGCCTTCCGGACCCACCGGCGACTCCTCATCACGAACCGTCCGAACCGTCGGCCCGCAGCGCGGAGGCTCTCCGATCAAACTTCCGCACTTCGAGCGGAATGAAAACGCCGCGGTCCTCCGAGTACTCGTGTGGGGTGACCTCGATGCAGCCTTCGTCGAAGCAGACGACGTTGAGCGTGTTCCGCCCCGCCTCGGGACCACGCCCGCGCGACGACGCCGTGGTCCCGCACGCCAGCAGAGGGATGCCCGGGTCGTCGTCGGGCCCCGGAACCGCCAGCCGGCTCGAGATCAGATGCGTTTGGTGGACATGGCCTCCCATGATGGCGTCCACGCCCATTCGCTCGAACTCCCTCAAGATCCCGGCTCCGCCCTCGAGCGGGGCTCCACCCAACCGATCCTCGGTGGCAATGAAGTGATGGTGGATGACCAGGAGCCGAAGGTCGTCAGCGGGTCCTGCCTCGAACTGCTCTTCCGCCCACGCCACCTGCTCACCGCCGATATAGCCCGCGACGATCTTCCGACGCGGCGCAGACGAGTTGAGGGCAACGACGGTGGCCCCCTCGATCCGAGTGACGGTGTTCAGATCCTCGGAGATGAAGCGCTTCCAGTTCCGGTACGGCCGGGCGATCCGCTCCCACACGCGATACAAGGGCACATCGTGGTTGCCCGGCGTGACGACGACGGGCACGTCGGGAAGATCGTCGAAAAATTCCTGGACACCGCGGAACTCCGAAGAGCGAGCCCGCTGGGTGAGATCCCCTGCAACGACGATGAGGGCGGGCTCCAGACCCGCCGCGAATTCGGTGAATGCCCTTCCAACTTCCGGACGATACGGCGCGCCGTACTGAAGGTCGGAGCCCTGCAGCACGGTGATCATCAGGCCTTCCGCGTTCGGGCCATGCCGACGGCCCCCACCGCCACGATGGCCAGGCTGATGATCTGCGCCAGCGTCAGGATACCGAAGAAGCGGTCGTCTTTCGCACGGAAGAACTCGACGATGAAGCGTTCGAACCCGGCCAGGACGAGCCACAGCATGAAGAGCCAACCCGCCTTGTTCTCGTGCCCCTTCAGGCGCCATAGGACGAAGAAAATGAGCGTGCTCATTCCGACTTCGTAGAGCTGCGTCGGGTGGACGGGTACGATCTGTCCATACTTCTCGATGAGCTCGGGATCCACGGTGATGCCGAAGTCCCGCTCAATGCGGGCAACAGACGTGGGAGGCGTGCCCATCGGGAAGCGGATACCGACCCACGAATCCGTCGGACGGCCCCAGTCGTCGCCCACGAGAAAGCACCCCACCCGCCCGACGGCATAGGCGAGCGCCAGGGCCGGGGCCACCAGGTCGGCCATCGTACCCAGCGGGAGCTTCTTCCGGCGAATCTCCCAGACGACCAACGCCGTCGCACCGAGAAAACCGCCATACCAGACCAGACCGCCACGCGAGAACAGGAAGCCGATCCCCTGCTCCATCAGTTGGGGGAAGTTCAACAACACGTAGTAGATCTTGGCCCCGCCGATGCCCCCGATCACCGCCATGAAGACGAGGTCCCACCCGTGGTCGGGATCCATGCCCTCGCGAGCCATCCCGGCCCGCAGGACGTACCCGCCGGTCAGGAACGCGGCCAGCATCATCACCCCGAACGAGGTGATCGGCGCCCCTCCCATCAGGGGCAGCCACTCGGGAAGTCGGAAGAAGATCGGGTACATGGAATCGGAGTTGGGGGCTAGGCGAGTGCGACCGTGGAATCGGACGTGTGGGTCATACCCGGGAATGGCATGGACGCCGCCGCAGTGAGATCCAACGGCGCGATCTCCCCGAGGTCGAAGCGGAAGCGGGCAGCGCGCGCAATCATGGCGCCGTTGTCGAGCGAGAGCCGTGGAGAAGCACGCAGAACCACCCCGTCGGGCCCGAGCCGCCGGGCCATCTCCTCGCGAAGGCGGAGGTTGGCGCTCACCCCGCCCCCGAGCAGAACGCGGGAGCACCCCGTTTCCTCGACGGCCCGCAGCGTCTTCGACACCAGCACGTCGACGGCCGCGTCTTGAAAGGCCGCCGCCACGTGATCTCTCTCCATCTCGAGAACTCCCTCACGGCCCAGTCGGCCGACGAGGTCCACGACTGCCGTCTTGAGACCACTGAAGGAAAAATCGAAGTAGTCGTCCTGGCCAGGTCTCTGATCGCTTCGGAGCATGGGTCGGGGCAGACGGTGCCGCGCAGGGTCTCCGGACAGCGCCGCTCTCTGGATCTCCGGCCCCCCGGGATAGGGAAGCTGCAAGAGCTTGGCCACCTTGTCGAAGGCCTCGCCCGCCGCGTCGTCCCGAGTCTGACCGAGAAGCGTGTACTCCCCCCAGGCCCGGGCATACAGGAGGAGCGTGTGCCCCCCTGACACCAGGAGGCCCACGAAGGGTGGCTCCGCGCCCGGATCCTCCAGCGACGGAGCAAACAGGTGGCCCTCCATATGGTGGACACCGACGACCGGACGTCCCAGCGCGAACGCGGCCGCCTTGGTCCAGCACACGCCCACCAGGAGAGCTCCAATCAGGCCCGGTCCCGCCGTCACTCCGAAGACGTCGATGTCGCGGAGCGTGCATCCGGCTTCGTCGAGCGCGGCGTCCACCACGGCGTCGATCTTCTGTAGATGGGCCCGGGCGGCCAACTCGGGCACCACACCGCCGAATACTCGGTGCACGTCCTGGGAGAGGATGACATGACCGAGGATCCGGTTCTCACCATCCAGGACAGCGGCCGACGTCTCGTCGCAGGACGTCTCGATGCCGAGAACGAGCGGGCCCGTCACTGCGGACCGCCAGGAGCCTCGGGCTGGTCGATCGCTCGGCGCACGGTAACGAGTTCGACCGTCGACTCGGCGGCGACCAGGGCCGGCACGCCCGTGATCCGCAGCGGCACCCGACGTTCCTCGCCGGGCTCCATTCCCGCAACGAGGGGTCCGCCGACCTCCGCCCGGAGGTCGGATGTCGAGACAGCGGTGACCAACGTCCTGGCACCCACCAGGATGACATCAACGGTCTGCGGGAAGACGACGACTTCGACATCGGTGATCCCGGTGATCCGAACAGGCACGCCCGTCAGAACCCGCTGCACTTCCTCTTCGAGCCGGAACGAAAGCGTGGCCGACCCCGGGGTGACGAGCATTCCGGGCAGGGTCGCGGTGTCGACGGGCACGACCAGGCGACCGGACTCGGAAATCTGAGACAGGTCGACGACTTCCAGGCGGACGGAATCCAATCCCTCCACGGCCGTCGTGGATCCGCGTACGCGCATGAGCGGCGGGTTGAGTCCGATCGCGCTCGCGAGTGCAAGGTGGTCGGGCAGCCGCCCGCGGAGGCGGACTGACACCGGAATGACCCTGGCCGTGGCCGGCTCGAACAGCAGCCGCACGGCCGACGGCAAGACCGACTCGACCGACACCCCCGAGCCTTCCACGACGGCCACCCAATCGCGGCGGAGCGCCACCAGCGTGTCGGCCGATCCTACCTCGCTGATCGGTACACGAACCACCGTTCCCTCGCGGGCGAGGCGGAACATCTCACGAACCGGGCCACTGATGCGCACTTCGACCGAGGGGGGGTTGGGACGAGCGGCAAGCGTCCATGCGCTGTCCGCCACCTCGATAACCACCGGAACGGCGGAAAACGTCTCGGCGTTTCCGTCATCGCTCTGCACGAGGGCCCACAGCAGGACCGACAGACCCAGAGCCGCAAGCTTCAGGCGCCCGTTGTGGGTCACCAGCCCGGAAAGAAAGCCCACGGCCCCTAGTCGCTCAGAAGCCGGCGCACCAACTCCTGGTTGACGGCAGCATCCCAGTCGGTCGGTCCGGCCACCTTCTTGAAGATGACCCCGTCCCGCCCGATGATGAACGTCTCCGGCACGCCGGTCGTCTGATACAGCGACTGGATGCGTGCGTCCGGGTCATGGACCAACGGAAAGGTCAGACCGAGCCGCTCCCCATATGCCCAGACATCCCCTCCGGGACGGCCGGTGATGTTCAGGTACCCCGGCGGGGAGTCCACACTGACCGCGAGGATCTCGAAGTCGGTGCCTTCCAGCGACTCGTACAAGCGTTGAAGCGACGGCATCTCCTCGATGCACGGGGGGCACCAGGTCGCCCACACGTTCACCAACACCACCCGCCCTTCGTAGTCCGACAGGGCGACCGTATTGCCCTCTCGGTCCAGTGCGGTGAATTCCGGCGCGACCGAACCCGTGATGACGGGCTGGTAGTTCTCCCGACCGACCCACGCGACGGTCACCACCACCACCACGCCGATGATGGCCCATAGATAGGGAGACTTGAGCGAACTGCGCTTCATGGTTGACCCCGAGGTGGTGGCCCGTCGGACGCTTTCGGTCGTACGGCTGGCCCGGCCCATTGTTCCGCGTGAAATCTAGCCGGTTGCCGACGCGATTCCGACCCGCCGCGCTGGAAACAGCGGGGATCGTCGCTCCCTGGCGGCACTCGCCTTCCGTGGGGATATTCCGTCCGGTTCCCATCCCAACCCGGATCTCGTCCGGTAATCTGCCCGAAGCCTATGCGTCCACGACTCGTCCTGACCGCGTGCCTCACCCTGGCGGGCGCGCTCCTCGTGCCCGCGCGCGTCGCCTCTCAAACGGGAATCGGCGTGGGCGTCCGGGGTGCGGAAGCGCTCGGGGACTTCGAGTCCGTCGCGGGGGGGAGAGGCTATGGGGTCATCGGCACCAGCGCGGTCACCGGACAGGGCGTCTGGCTTTCGATGACCACCGGGTGGACACGGTTCCCCGGCCTCGAGGTCGAGGGGGTGGATGAGGAGGGGAACCCGCTGGAGCGCGACTCCATCGACATCTACGAGTTGATGCTCGGGTACGGGCTGCGGTTCGGCCCGGCTCGAATCGGAGTCCGGGGCGGTCGTTTCTTTGGAGATGGCGCCTCGTGGGGCTTCATGCCCGTGGGTGGCTTGTCTGCCGGCTCACTGATCGTGGCCGCGGAGTGGGACCCGCGCGGTGACATCCAGTGGTGGGGTGTGACCGCGTCGATCGTGCGGTAGCGGCTCCTTAACGCCGTCGCCCACCCCGCCGGCCGACCGAAAGGCGCACGGTCGCACCGCGCTCCAACTCACTGTCCGCGGCCGGCTCCTGGTCGATCACGATCCCCTGATCCCGCCCGAAGCGGAACACCTCGGTCACCTCGCCCACGAAGAGCCCGAGCGAATCGAGCCGGGCAATCGCCTCGTCTTCTTCGAGCCCGAGCACGAGCGGCATCAGCACCACCGGGGGTCCCGTGCTGACCCTGAGCAAGACTTCGGTGGGGAGAATCACGACGGTCTCGACATCGGGAGTCAGGCTCACGACCCGGCCGCGTCCCGCCCGCGACTCCACCGAGTCGATGCGGACGAAGAAGCCCGTGGTCTCGAGGACGATCCGCGCGCGTTCGCCGTCCAGGCTGAGGACGTCCGGAACGGCCCGGCGCTGCGGGCCCCGACTGACCGTCATGCGGACTTCCCCGTTCGGAAGCAGGAGCTGACCGGGCAGTGGCGACTGGCCGAGCACCTCGCCGGCGGCGACGTTCGGGTGGCTGAGCGTATCGACGCGACCGAGCGTAAGGCCGACGCTCCGGACCTGGCTCTGCGCCTCCGCCAACCTCATGCCGCGGGTGTCGGGAACCCGAACCACATCGCTGGGCGGTGGTGGCGCCGGAAATAAAAATCTCGTGGCCATCAGGTACCCCCCCCCCCACCCGACCACCGCGAGCCCGCCGGCGTAGAGGAGCGTCTTTCCCCAACCCTCCGAAGACGAACGCCCTTTGCGCTTTCCCCCCTTCTTTCGGTTCCTCCGCAGCGATCCACCCAGCTTCATCCAACCCTCCGCAGGCGCGCGGCAAAGGCCCCATCGAACCCGGAATCCTGCGGAAGAACGTACAGGTGGCCCGACGCATCCAGATAGTGGGCCGGGACCGCACCGCTCGGCTCAAGTCGGAACCGGGGGTGCCGTCCCAGAAATGCCGCCACCTGCTCCTCGTTCTCTTCGGGCTCGAGCGTGCACGTCGAGTAGATCAGGATTCCTCCCACCTTGACCGCCGGGGCCGCTCCATCAAGGAGGCGGCGCTGAAGCACTACGAGTGTATCGATATCGTCGGCCGAGAGACGCCACCGCCCGTCCGGATGCCTGCGGAGCGTGCCCGTGCCTGAGCATGGAGCGTCGACCAGAACCGCATCCACGGGCCGGATCGGCGGCGCCGCCGCGTCCGCCACCATCAACCCGATACGTGAACCGGTGCGACGAAGGTTCTCGCGCACACGTTTCAGCCGGAGCCGGGATCGGTCCCCCGCGACCGTATACGTCGCCGTCTCCGCGAGCGCCACTGCCTTACCCCCCGGAGCCGCGCAAAGGTCGGCAACGCACATACCCTCCGCCACTTCGGCATAACGGGTGACGAGGTGGGCGGCAGGGTCCTGGATCATGCCGTCGACCACGCTGAGAGCCCTGCGCACATCGGTTCCGGGAGCGAGCTCGACGCACTCGGTCCCACGCCCAACCGCGGTGGCCTCGGCGCCCGCCGCCACCAAGGCGGCGACGGCTTCCTTCGCCGAAGTCCGAAGTGGGACGAGGGTGAGGGACGGACGCCCATTGTTCCCCGTCACGAGTCGATCAACCGACGGGACGTCCCATCGAGCGAGCCACCGGTCCACGAGCCACCCGGGGTGGGAGCCCCACGTCCGGAAGTAGCGGGCGGGCTCGGCCACCAGCGAGGGGAATAAGGCGGGCTCGGCCCCCGCCTCCGCCACCCTGCGCAGCACGGCGTTCGCGAGCCCGGACGCGCCCTTTCCCGCCACGGCCCGTGTCTGATCGACGGCTTGCGAGATGGCCGCGTACACTGGCACGCCATCCATGTACAACAGCTGGTACACCCCCAGCCGCAGAACCTCCAGTACGTCCGGGTCGAGTCGGCCGAGCCCGCCCTTCACGCGCATCGCCAGGAGGTGGTCGAGTCGTCCACGGAGTCGACTCACTCCGAACGACAGCTCGTGGACGAAGGCTCGATCGCGCGGATGGAGACCCCCCGCGACCCGCGCGAACGCAAGGTCGAGTCGAAGGCCGCGCGCTACATCCTGCCGCACCGCCAATGCCGCGGCGCGAGAAGGCGTGACAGCATCAGTCAAGGAGGCCGCGGCTCGGAGACGATGGTACGGCGATCTCCCGGGAGGGCATCCGACCCGCGAGGTAGGCCAACCGCCCGGCCAGCACGCCGTGCTTCATGGCGTGGGCCATCCGAACCGGATCGCCGGCGGCGGCCAGAGCCGTGTTCATGAGAACTCCGTCGACGCCCTGCTCCATGGCCACTGCCGCATGGGAAGCGGTGCCCACACCGGCGTCCACGATGACCGGAACGGACAGGCGTCGTTTGATCTCACGGATGAAGTACGGATTCACGACTCCGAGGCCGCTCCCGATCGGGCTGGCCAGCGGCATGACCGCAACGCAACCCACGTCCTCGAGGCGAAGCGCCGTCACGAGGTCATCGTTCGTATACGCCATCACCTTGAAGCCCTCGTCGCACAAAATACGCGCGGCCTCGAGTGTGCCATGCACATCAGGTAAGATCGTCTCCTCGTCTCCGATGACCTCGAGTTTGATCCACTCGTTGAAACCCGCGGCTCTCGCGAGCCGTGCGTAGCGGATCGCGTCCTCCGCGGTGTAGCATCCGGCGGTGTTCGCCAGCAGGAAGAACTCGTCCGGACTGAGGTGGTGGAGAATCGCCTCGTCCTTCGAACGGTCGAGATCGACGCGGCGCACGGCCACCGTCACCATCTCCGCGCCACTGGCTCGGATGGCGTCCACCATGACCTGGTTGCCTGAGTACTTTCCGGTGCCGACGATCAGACGGGAGGTGAAGTCCCGCCCACCGAGGGTCAAGGGGCCATCGAGAGGGCGTGTCGGATCAGTCATTGTATTGGTCGCTCTTCATCCCCCGCCCACAAAGTGGACGAGTTCAACGGTATCTCCGGGAGAGACGAACACGGCCTCGTATGAATCGCGCTCGAGGATCTCCCGGTTCAGTTCCACCACAATCATACCGGGGTGTAAATCCAATGAGGCCAGCAAGTCCTGCACGGTCATCCGGGCGGATATCGCACGCTCCTTCCCGTTCAGTCGGATAGTGATGGTGTCTCGTGTGTCCAAAGCATCCACAGGGTCAGGCGCCGTCGGTGAGGGCGCCGAGATAACGATCGAGCGCCGCAATCGGATCCGCGTCGTCCCACACCCCCGAACGAACCGCGACGGCTCTCGCTCCGGCCGCAACAACCTCGGCCGCGGCGTCCGGGCAGATGCCCCCGATCGCCACAACCGGGACCGAACCGGCTCCTACGGCGGCGACGCGGACGACGTCGAGACCGAGCGGTGGACGCCCTGGGTGGGACGACGTTGGAAAGATAGTACCCAGAAGGACGAAAGTGGCCCCCTCTGCGGAAAGGCGAACCGCATCCGCAACCGAATGGGCGGACGCTCCGACGACGGCGCCCTCGCCAAGGAGGGCACGTGCGTCCGCTACCGCGAGCGAGCGAGCGCCCAGATGGACGCCGTCCGCCGGCAGCACCATGGCCACATCGACCCGGTCGTTCACCAGCAGCACGCTACCGGCATCACGCGCGGGCGCCACGAGTGCCTCCACATGCTCGTAGATCGTCCGGCCGGACCCCGAAGGACCTCGAACGTGGAAGGCAACGGACGGGCCGCCCCGTCTCAGAAGACCCACCGCCAGGTCTCTGAAGTCGTCGCGCTCGAGGATCTCATCATCCGTCACCACGTGGAGCGACGGGAGTGCGTGCCGCCGACTCAAGTGAAGCGCTGCCCCACCTCGACGCCGCGTCCGTTCACCCACTCCGCAGCGTCGAGACGCCTCTTGCCCGAGGGCTGGACCTGATCGAACGCGATGCTCCCGGTCTCGGTGGCCACGACGATGCCCGTGTCGCCGGACGCGGCCAGGATCGTGCCGGGTTCGTCGCCCCCCCCCGCCTCGCCGATACGGGGACAGAACAGCTTGACGGGTTGGCCGTCCAACTCCGTCCAGGCACCGGGTCCGCCGTCCATGCCGCGCACATGCCAGGAGATGTTCTCGGAAGGTTGGTCCCAGTCGATGCGCGCGACCGCGCGGTCGAGTTTTGGCGCGAACGTCGCCAGGCTGTGATCCTGCTCGACCTCCTCCACGTCGCCCTGGGCCATGCGGGTCAACACCTCAAGAAGGAGCTGGGCCCCGACCTCGGACAGCCTGAGCCGTAGTTCGCCGGCCGTCTCATCCGGGAAGATCGGCTCGGCGGTTTGTCCCAGGATGGGTCCGGCGTCCATTGCCTCGACCATCCGCATGACGGTCACGCCGGTCTCGGTCATCCCTCGGGCGATGGCCCAGTTGATGGGGGCGGCTCCGCGCAGCTCCGGAAGGAGAGACGCGTGAACGTTGATCGAGCCCAGGGGAGGGACGCCCAGAACTTCCCGGCGGAGAATGTGCCCGTACGCCACCACCACGGACAGGTCCGGGCTCAGATGCCCGAGCTCGACCAGAAAGTCATCGCCTCGGGGAACGTCCGGCGTGAGTACGGGAAGGCCCATGTCCTCCCCCAGGACCTTGATGGGAGAGGGCCGCAGTTGGCGTCCCCGCCCTGCGGGGCGGTCGGGTTGCGTAACGATGCCGACGACATTGAAGCCCTCATCGTCCATGGCGCGCAGGCACGGTACCGCGAAGTCGGGAGTGCCCCAGAACAGGATTCTCAATTGTCCTCCTCAGCCTGCAACTTCTTCCACTTCTTCATCAACATCTTCCGCTTGAGCGGGCTGACCCGATCGGAAAAAAGGACACCGTCGAGGTGATCGATCTCATGCTGGAGCGCTCGGGCCAGCAACTCGTCCGCTTCGAACGCTACTGGACGACCGTCGGGGTCGACGGCGTCCACCTCGATGGCCCGGGGGCGCTGCACCACCTCCTCCAGGCCGGGCATACTGAGGCAGCCCTCCGGCTGCTTGTCGATCTCGTCGCTGAACCAGGTGATCCGCGGGTTGATGAGAGCCATCCGCTCGTCCACACCCTCGTCTCGCCGGAGATCGACCACCAACACCCTCTTGGAGACACCGACCTGCGGTCCGGCCAGGCCGATCCCCTCCGCGTGGTACATGGTGTCGAACATGTCACGGACCAGCTTCTTGAGGTCATCGTCGAACCGGTCGACTTCTTCGGCCTCCCGCCGCAGCACCGGGTCACCCAGGAGGACGATTTCCCTTCGCGCCATCAGTTCGACTTGGCCTCGCCCGTCAGCACCTGTGCGATCCGGTTGGGGTCCACGGTCAGGCGCGTGTTGTCTCCCGTCTTCACGGTCATACGGGTCTCGTCGACGTGCACGACGGTGGCGATGATGCCTCCATTCGTCACGATTTCGTCACCCTTCTTGATGGCCTTCAGCGCCTCTGCGTGGCGCTGACGTTCCTTGGCCTGGGGACGCAGCACGATGAAGTAGAAGATCGCGAAGATCGCGAGCATCTGGAGTGTGAAGATCAGGGTCGCGTTGCCGCCCTGTCTGTCCACCATGAGAAGCGAGAGATACGGGGTCACGGAGTGCACTGTCTGAAGGAAGTCATCGGGCCGCGCTTCGATACCGTGTGAGCCACTCGATGTGCCATCTCTCGAAGGATCCGTCGAGAATCCGACGGCGAGCCTGCTGTGCGAGACGGACCACGAAACGGAGATTGTGGATGGACAGCAGCCGAACCGCCAGCCACTCGGAGGAGACGACCAGGTGGCGAAGGTACGCTCGATCGTAGCGGATGCAGGCGTGGCAGTCACATTCCGGATCGAGCGGTCGCGTGTCGGCTCGGAAGCGCGACGCCTTCACGTTCACCTGGCCGTCGTGCGTCCACGCGGTCCCGTGCCGCGCATTCCGGGTGGGGGCAACGCAGTCGAACATCTCACATCCACGCGCGATCGCTTCCAGGAGGTCCGCGGGGTAGCCCACGCCCATGAGATAGCGCGGGCGGTCCGTGGGGAGTTCGCCGTCGAGAACCTCGAGCGTCCGCCACATGTCCGGCTTCCCCTCGCCGACGCTCAACCCGCCGATGCCGAAGCCCGTCCAGTCGCCCATCTCCTGGATCTGACGGGCGTGAGCACGGCGGAGGTCGTCGAACACGTTGCCCTGCACGATCGGAAAGAGCGCCTGGGCCGGGACGGAGTCGCGTGCCTCCAACTCGTGGAAGCGTCGACGGCACCGTTCGAGCCAGTGCAGCGTGCGACGGTTCGCCTCCTCGGCCGTCGAGCGGTCCGAACCCCCCGGCGGGCACTCGTCGAACGCCATGATCACGTCGGCCCCCAGTGCCCGCTCGACTTCCATGACGGACTCCGGTGTGAAGAGATGCTTCGACCCGTCGATGTGGCTCTGGAACACCACACCCTCGTCCTGAATCTCCCGGATGTGGGCCAGGGAGAAGACCTGGTATCCCCCGGAGTCGGTGAGGAGCGGGCCCTCCCATCGCATGAAGCGATGAAGGCCCCCGAGTTCGCGCACCAACTCATGGCCCGGGCGAAGGTATAGATGGTACGTGTTACCGAGGACCATCCGCGCCCCCACGGCCTCGACCTCGTCCATGCCGAGCCCCTTCACCGTGCCCATGGTCCCGACCGGCATGAAGGACGGCGTCTCGATCGAGCCGTGCGGCGTCTCGAACAGGCCGGCACGCGCGGCGCCGGTGGCGCCCTGGAGGGTGTAGGCGAACATGCGGCGGAATGTAATCGGCTGATCCACCGTTCCAACCTCGGGCCGGCATGCGACGTCCAACCTCTCGTACGGCATACTATGTTTGTACTACTATGTTGTACCTAGTATATCTCTCACATCGAGGCGGCCGCCGTCCGTGACCAGGAGGAATAATGACGCTGGAGCGGGAGTGGATGCGCGGAGCGGCGCCCCTGGCGGTGCTCACCCTGCTGGAAGGGCGGGAGATGTACGGCTACGAATTGGTCGAGGCCCTCGAAAAGGACACCGGGGGGATCCTTGCGATGGGACAGTCCACCGTATACCCGCTCCTGTACAACCTCGAAGCACGGGGCCACGTGACGCCGGTGTCGCGCACGGCCCCCACGGGCCGGCGGCGGAAATACTACCAAATCACGCCGGTCGGCCGCACCTGGCTCGAGGGCCAGCGCCATCAGTGGGGTCAGCTCGTACACGGGCTGGGACGGCTCGGCATCGTCGCGGGGCCCGACGAGGCCCGCGCGTGACCGGGCCGCTCCTTCCGCCGTCCGTGCGTGCCTTCGTCCGGGAGGTGGTCGAGGCCACCGGGCTGGAGCTACCCGACCGCCACGAGGTGGAGCGCGAGCTCGAGGCCCACTTCGAGGACGGGCTCGAGGCCGGCGTGGACGCAGACGAACTGATCCGCCGCTTCGGAGATCCGGCCACGGCAGCCATGAAAATCGCCCGCGCTCGAGAGCGCCGGGCGCACGACACCACGACCCGAACGGGAGGGGGACGGATGAGCGTCGGAGATTGGGCTAGGGAGTTTGGGACGAGTTGGAGGGCGCTCCTTCGGGCGCCCGGCTTCACCGTGTTGGTGGTGCTCACCCTGGCGCTCGGCGTCGGCGCCAACACCGCGGTGTTCTCGGTCATCGATGCCGTTCTCCTGACACCCTTACCGTACCAGGCGCCGGAACGGCTCGTGCGGATCTACGAGGTGCCCATGGACGATGTAACGGCGTTCAGCTTCGTACGGAGCCCCACCGTAGCTGCCATGCGGGAGTGGGACGACGTGTTCGACGGCCTCGCCTCGATCTACACGTACAGGGAGACGGGGGCGGACCTCACGGACGGAGACCGTCCGAGGCGCGTCACCGTGGTCCCGGTGAGCGCCGGCTACTTCGACATGCTCGGCGTGCCCCCGGCCATGGGGCGACCGTTCCGCGAGGAGGAGTCGGTGGGCCCGGGGGAGCCGGTCGCGCGGGGGCCGATGGTACCGGTCACCATTCTCTCAGACCGGCTGTGGCGCGACCAGTACGGCGCCGACCCGGGCATCATCGGACGATCGATCCGCATGGATGGGGCGTCCTATGAGGTCGTTGGCGTCATGCCGGCACGCTTCTCCGACCCGTTCGGACCGCGGGCCGACCTGTGGACCCCCCAGGACCTACGTGAAGGAGGCTTCAACAATTGGGGCAACTACTACCTGTCGGTCGTCGGACGACTTCCCGAGGGCCTGACCCTGGCCGCGGCGCAGGAACGGGTGAGCGCGCACTTCGCGAACCTCATGGAGTCCATCGGGGAGTCGGACTTCGAGTGGGCGCCCCGCCTGGTTCCCCTCCACGACGACATCGTCGGCGACACCAGGCGGGCCATGCTCCTTCTCTTGGCCGGGGCGGCGGCGCTGGTCCTCCTGAGCGCCTGCGTCAACGTTGCGAATCTAGTGTTCGTGCGTGGGCTCGGTCGTGCTCGGGAAGCGGCTGTCCGGGCGGCACTCGGCTCCGGCAGGCTCCGCCTCGTGATGCGAACCCTGATGGAGAGCACCATCTTGGTGGCCGGAGGCGCGCTGCTGGGCATGCTCATGGGGTGGGCGGGGGTGCACGCACTCGTCTCCATGGCGCCCGACGCGCTCCCGGCCGGAGCCACGCCCACGCTGAGCATCCGAGTATTCGGATTCGCCCTCGCGGTCAGCATGGTGGCGCTGCTCGTGTTCGGGCTGGCGCCCGCCTTGCGTTTCGCCTCGGTCGACCCCGGCGACGCGCTGCGGCAGGGGCAGCGCGGCAGCACCGGCGGAGGCACGTCCCGGCGGGTCCGAGGAGCCCTCGTAGTCATTCAGGTGGCGACAGGTCTGGTGCTCCTCACGGGTGCAGGTCTTCTCACGCGTAGCTTTGTCCAGCTTCAGGACGTCCCCCTCGGGATCGAGCCGCAGGGCGTTCTCACGTTCGAGGTGCATCTACCCGACGCCCGATATCCGGACGGACCGAGCCGCCGAGCCTTCCAAGACCAACTTCACCAACGGATCTCCACCCTCCCCGGCGTGAGAGCGGCCGGCTCGACGTCGTGGCTGCCGGCGAACGGACTCTACCACGGCTGGGGTGTGCGCTACGTCGCTCCGGGGACCACGCCGGCTGAGGACCAGTCGCCGTGGTACGGCACCCAGATCCGGGTTGTGAACGGCAACTACTTCTCTGCTCTGGGCATCGAGATGCTCAGGGGCACACCTATGGACGAGTTCGATCCGGACGGGGACCTCGGCGTGTGGGTGAACGAGCGATTTACCGACATCTTCGGTGAGGCGGACCCCATCGGTCAGATCATCAGCGTGGGGAACGCGGACCGCCGCGTCATCGGCGTGGTGGCCGACGTGCCGACCGACACCCGAGGGTCTGTGAGCCGGAAGGCGTATATCCCTCACGCACAGTTTGCCGACAACCGGAACTGGGCTCTGATACACACCGTGTCGACCCGGGCCGACCCCACCTCGATGCAAACGCAACTTCGCGATGTGTTGGCGAGCCTCGATGGAGATCTCGTGCTGTACCTCCCACGTCCGCTGAACGACGTGCTCGCCACCGGCCGCGCACGCGACCGCTTCGCCACCGTGCTCATGGGCGTCTTTGCCGCGTTGGCGCTAATCCTGACCGTCGTCGGCGTCTATGGAATCCTCGCACACGCCGTCGCCGGGCGTAGCCGCGAGATCGGTATCCGGATGGCCCTCGGCGCGGACCGCCGTTCGGTTCTGGAGATGGTCATGCGCTATGCCACCTCGCTGGCGGTGCCCGGCGTGGTCCTCGGCGTATTGGCCGCGTGGTACGGCAGCCGCTGGGTCGCAGCCTTCCTCTTCGAGGTCAAGCCGGTCGACCCAGCGGTCTATGCCGCTACCGTCGCACTCGTTCTCGGAGCGTGCCTCTTGGCAGGGTACATCCCGGCGCGCGGAGCCGCCGGAGCCGACCCGGCCCGCACGCTGTCGGAGGAATGACGGACGCTCCGTGGGGCGATCCGTCCGCCCGACGGGGCCCACGGTCTCACCGCCGACCGGAGCGGATGGCCGTGACACGCCGCTACGAAATCGGCTGCTCGGACTTCCGGGGCATCATCTCCTCACGCATGGCCAGGTGATACACGGTGGCCGCCACGATCATCGCCGCCTGGCGGAGGTCGTCGATGACCAGATGGTCGAACGTGTCGAGTTCGGTGTGGTGGGTGTTGATGCCGTACTCTATGGGATCCTGAATGAAGTTGAAGCCGGGGATGCCGGCCGCGTCGAACGCGAGGTGGTCGGTCCCACCGGTGTTGCCGTCCCGCACCGCCACCACGCCGAGGTCGCGGAACGGCCACAGAAGCTGCTCGAACACCGGGATCGCCGCTGGATTCGACTGATTCCAGATGCCCCGGAGTCGGCCGGTACCGTTGTCGATGTTGACGTACACCGAGATCCGGTCGTGCAACTCCGGGTGGTTCGCGACCCAGTTGCGGGAGCCCAACAGCCCCTGCTCCTCCCCGCTCCACAGGCCGATCCGGATGGTCCGGCGAGGCCGAAGATCCAGCGTCTTCAGGATGCGCATCGCTTCCATCATGATGACGGAACCCGCCCCGTTGTCGGTTGCCCCTCCGCCCATGTGCCACGAATCGAGGTGTGCGCCGAGCATGACGAGCTCGTTCGCCTTGTCGGAGCCCGTGATCTCGGCAAACGAGTTGTATTCCCGCGGGTCGTCTTCGAAGAACGTGTTGACCACGTCCACCTGCAACTCGACCGGAACGCCGGCTTCGACGTTTCGCCAGATCTGATTGTACTGCTCGCGAGACAGGGCGATGTGCGGCAGCCCCTCCGGGTCGCCGGGCGTCCGGCTCCCGGCACTCCCTCCGCGTACGACACCGTCATCGCGTGACGAAATACGGATGATTCCGTGCGCGCCCTCCTCCGCTGCCATCTCCTGGACAGTGTTGCGGAGTTGAGCGGCTGCACGGAAACGGGCGAACGTTGCCTGTCGTTCGGCCTCCGTCTGGGTATTCTGCGCGGAGGGGGCCGGCTCCAGGAGCGACTCGAGCGAGGCACGCCGGTCGCGGTGTTCGAACTCCGGCTCCACCTCGGCCGGTTCGTCGATCAGAACGAAGGTTCCGGCCAGCCGGCCGCGGTACGCCGCTAGATCCGCCTCCGTCTCGGCCCGCACCACCGTCGCCTGGCCTCGCTGGGAACCGTCCGTGCTCCCGGTCCATGCCAGCGGCATCCCGCGGAGCGGCTGGCTGAACGGTGTCAGGATGCGGCCAGCGTACCACTCGTTCCGCCACCCCCGACCGAAGTCGCCCCAGGCCTCCAGAGTCGTGTTGGCCAGTCCCCACTCGTCGAATTTTTCCTGCGTCCAGGCGTTGGCCGCGGCCATCCCGGGCGAGCCGGTGAGGCGCGGCCCGACGACCTCCGTGAGATGGCGTGCGAGGTCCTCGATCTGGGATCGCTCCAGACCCTCTTCGCGGATCCGCTCCACGACGCGGAGGTCGACCGACTCCTGCGCGATCTGGGCGGCGGAGTTGGTCGCGAACGGGGACAGCAGGCTTACTGCGAGGGCGACGGGTGCGCGCATGGGTCGCTCGGGATTCGGAGTATACGGCGCCCGGGCCAGGCCGGCTGACGGGTAGTATACAAATGTAGTGCGGGCGCCCGAGGCTTCGCGAGTACGATGGGGCGCCGACAACGGCCTCGGCGTGGGGTTCGTGTCGGGCCGTCAGGAGTCGGGAGCGGCGGAACGCCCGACGAGCGCCATGGCGTCTCCATACGAGTAGAACCGGTAGCCGTGCCCGATGGCCTCGGCATAGGCATCGATCGTACGCGAGTACCCCGCGAACGCCGCCACCAGCATCATCAAGGTCGACCGGGGTAGATGGAAGTTCGTCAGCAGGCAGTCTACCACCTGGAAGCGGTACGGCGGCCGGACGAACAGGTCGGTGACCCCGACCCCGGCGCGCACCGTTCCGTCTCTGGCGACCGATTCCAGCGTACGGACGGCCGTCGTGCCCACCGCCCAGATCCGCCCACCCCGGGCTCGTGTGGCGTTCACCGCGTCGGCCGTCTCGGCGGAGACCGTGTAGGTCTCGTGGTGCATCTCATGGTCCCGGGGGTCGTCGACCATGATCGGGCGGAAAGTTCCGACGCCTACATGAAGGGTGACCGGCACCCTTCGCACTCCGCCCGCTTCCAGACGCGCGAGCAGGTCATGCGTAAAATGCAGCCCGGCCGTGGGCGCCGCGACCGAACCGGGCACACACGCGTAGACCGTCTGGTACCGCTCCCTGTCCGACGCTTCCGCCGGGCGGTCGATATACGGGGGCAACGGCATGTGACCGTACGTCGATAGGACGTCGTCGACCGACCGATCCGAGTCGATCCGCACCATCCGCCCGCCCCCGGGCGCCGGCCCAACAATCTCGACGTGGACGTCGGGAGAGATCTCGACCCGCCGGCCCGGCTTGAGCTTGGACCCGGGCCGGACCAGCGCGTCCCATACCCGCTCGTCCTCGTCGGCTGGGCGCAGAAGGAGGATCTCAGCCGCTCCGCCGCCCGGCCGCGTTCCCAGAAGGCGGGCCGGTCGCACGCGGCTTTCGTTCACCACAAGGAGGTCGCCCGGGCGGAAGAGGTCCGCCACGTCGTGGAAGTGGACGTGACGCAACGGCGCATCGCCCTGAGGAACCACGAGAAGGCGGGACCCGTCCCGCCGGTCGGACGGATACCTCGCGATGAGGTTGTCGGGCAGGTCGTAGTCGTAGTCCGAGAGGCGCGCCCCGCCCATCGCGCCATCTCCATCAGGCGACCTTCCGGAGTGCGTATCGGCACGCTGCGCCCCACCGCCGGAACCGACGTGCCCGATTCCGCTCACCCGTCGAAGAGCATCCCCTGCTGCCCCGCTCGATCCCGCGGCAGCGCGTACCCGAACCGCTTGAACGCGCGCGGCGTGGCTACCCGGCCCTGCGCCGTCCGCATGAGGAAGCCCTCCATGATCAGGAAGGGCTCATACACCTCTTCCAGAGTGGTTTCGTCCTCACCCATCGCGACCGCGAGCGACTTGAGGCCCACCGGCCCACCGCCGAACTTTTCGATCAGGGTCTTCAGGACGCGCGCGTCCATCTCGTCGAGCCCGTACTCGTCGACGTCGAGCATCTCGAGCGCGGCCGCGGCCACGTCGGCATCGATGCGGCCGTTCGCGCGCACCTCGGCGAAGTCGCGGACCCGCCGGAGGAGCCGGTTCGCCACCCGCGGCGTGCCCCGGGCTCGCTTGGCCAACTCTCGGGCACCCTCGTCTGTCGTATCGACACCGAAGATCTCCGAGCTCCGCCGAACGATCGTCACCAGATCCGACGGCGGGTAGAAGTTCAGTCGCTGGACGATGCCGAAGCGCGCCCGCATCGGTGCGGTCAGGAGTCCAAACCGCGTCGTGGCCCCTACGAGGGTGAACGGCTCGATCTTCATGGTCATGGTCTGCGCGCGCGGCCCGTCCGACAGCCGGATGTCGACCTGCCAGTCCTCCATGGCGGGATACAGGAACTCCTCGATGATCGGCCGGAGTCGGTGGATTTCGTCGATGAAGAGGACGTCTCCCTCGCGCTGGTTCGTGAGGATGCCCACCAGATCGGCCGGCTTCTCCAGAACGGGGCCGGACGTCGACTTGAAGTTGACCCCCATCTCCCGAGCGATGAGCGACGCCAGCGTCGTCTTGCCGAGGCCTGGAGGTCCGTGGAAGAGGACGTGATCCAGCGGTTCCCGGCGTGCCGTGGCCGCCTCGATGGCAATGGCCAGGGCCTCGCGGACCTTCGGCTGCCCGATGAACTCGGTCAGCCGCTGCGGTCGCAGCGACGGTCCGGAGGACTCGTCGTCCGGAAGCTCTTCCGGAGTCGTGATCTGGATACGGTCGGTCATGCGGAGAAACTAGTCCATCTGAGGCGGCGCGCATCTAGGTCCTGGCGGCCATCATTCCGTCCCGGCATCTCCATCCCGATCGCCGAACGGAACCCTTCCAGCCATCAAACAGTTTTGTTGGTCCCAACGCGGTGCCTACGGTGCCGCCATGCAACCAAGGACTCAACGGAGAGATACATCATGGCTCGCTTCACCCAGCACACGGCAGCCACGGCCCCGGAAGGTGGCCCGGAGGCACTCGCGCGCGCTCAGAGCGCGTTCGGCATGGTTCCGAACCTCATCGCCACCATGGCCGAGGCCCCGACGGTCGCCCAGGCCTACCTGGACGTCCATGAGCGTCTCAGCGCTTCCTCGTTTTCGCCCGTCGAGCAGCAAGTGATCACGCTCACCACGAGCTTCCAAAACGGGTGCGACTACTGCATGGCCGCCGAGTCGGCGGTGGCAAAGATGGTTGGTGCGGAGGACGGCCTCATCGAGGAGCTCCGCCGGGGCGGCCCCGTTACGGACCAGCGGATCGAAGCGCTGCGCACCTTCACGAAGACGGTGGTGGAGTCTCGGGGCTGGGCGGGCGACGACGCCGTCGACGCCTTCCTCGCGGCCGGATTCACCAAGGCCCAGGTGCTCGAGGTCGTGCTCGGGGTCGCAAAAAAGGTCCTGTCCAACTACACGAACCACCTCGCCGGCACGCCGGTGGACGAGCCGTTCAAGGCGTTCGCGTGGGAGCGCCCGGCCGTCACGGTCTGAGTCCGATCTCGGCCGCCGCGCAGGAGAGGTCCGGCGATAGCCGAACGGCTGAGGTCCGTGCGGGCGGAACTCCTCCGGCGGCCGGGGGTTGGCGGACCAACTGAGGGGGAGGTTCGCTCCCCGATTCGAACTCCCCACTCATCACATCGAACCCGGACCATGACTGCACCGCGTCGCACCCTGCTTTCCTCCGTGCCCCAGGGCGGGCGCTCGGGGAGTCGTGCTACGGCCATGTGTTGTTGTCGGCCCATCTCTGCGTCGTCCGGTCGGGCGAGCACCTAACTCACACGCTCCCGACCCCGCGACGCCCTTCGGCTCGCGGGAGTTCGGACCCGCGCACTGGGGGTCGAGCGGGGTCCACGCCAGGATCCCGAATGGTACAGTCGACTTCGCACGTTGGAGGCTCCGCGTGGTCCGAGCCTCCCCTCCAGATTCTCTACGAACACCCGGACTGGTTCCGTCCGCTGTTCGCCGAACTCGATCGACGAGGCATCCCTTATCGGCGCATCGACGCGCACACCGCAACGTGGGATCCGGCGCGCGCACCATCCGGCTCGATCCTGTTCAACCGGATGAGCCCCTCCGCATGGCTGCGGAGCGGCGGCGCGGCCGTGTTGGCGACAGCCGACATCCTCGCCCGGGCCGAAGCGGCCGATCTGCGCGTCATCAACGGCAGTCGCGCGTGGGCGACCGAGATCTCCAAGAGCCTCCAACTCGACCTGCTTCGTCGGGCCGGGGTCTGCGCCCCCGCGTCTCGGGCCGTACATGACAACAGGGCGGCCGTAGAGGCCGCGCGGGCCCTCTCCTTCCCTGTGGTGACGAAGCCGAACGTGGGCGGGAGCGGGGCAGGTGTTGTTCTGTGGGAGACCCATGCGGCACTCGAGGAAGCCGCCTCTGCGGGGACGCTCAGCTTCGGCCTCACAGGCGTTGGGCTTGTACAGGAGGCCTTCCGACCGGAGGACGGGGCGATCCAGCGCGTCGAGGTGCTCGACGGCAAGGTCCTCTACGGCATCCGGGTCTTCTCGCCCGAGGGCGAGTTCAACCTCTGCCCAGCCGACGCATGCCGGACCACGGCGGGGGTCGAACTCTCGAGAGGCGCCTGTGCGGTCGACGGAGCGGACCAGGGTCTACGGGTCGAGGCCTTCGAGCCGGCAGCGGATATCGTGGAGGAGGTCGAACGCATCACGGCACTCGCCGGAATCGAGATCGGGGGCGTCGAGTATGTCGTCGATGCAAGCTCGGGCGAGCGACTGTACTACGACGTGAACGCCCTCTCGAACTTCGTGGCGGACGGGCCGGCCGTGCTCGGGTTCGACCCGTTCTCACGGCTGGTGGATTGGCTGGAGTTCGAACTCGGGGTCACGTCCGTGGGGGTGGCCCGATGAGGTACGGATTCTGGCTCCCCGTGTTCGGCGGGTGGCTCCGCAACGTCCACGACGAGGGCATGGAAGCGACCTGGCCCTACGTGAAGCGCCTGGCCCAGCGTGCCGAGCAGATCGGATTCGACCTCACACTGGTCGCCGAGCTCAACCTCAACGACATCAAGGGGGAAGAGGCCCCCTCGCTCGAGGCATGGTCAACGGCATCGGCCCTCGCGGCGACGACGGAGAATCTCGAGATCATGGTCGCCGTCCGACCGGTCTTCCATCAGCCCGCTCTTCTCGCGAAGAAGGCCGCCAACGTCGACGGGATCTCAAGCGGACGGCTGTCATTGAACGTCGTTTCCGCTTGGTGGAAGACGGAGGCCGAGAAGTTCGGGATCGGCTTCGATGCGCATGACGATCGGTACGAGCGCTCGGAGGAGTGGCTCTCAATCGTTGATCGAGGGTGGCGCGAGCCGAGTTTCTCGCACGAGGGCCGATTCTACCGTACCGAGAACACCGTGATCGAACCCAAACCCGTTCGCACTCCGCGCCCAACCGTGTGGGCTGGCGGCGAGTCGGAGGCCGGGAAGGACTTTATCGCGCGCACCTGTGACGGGTGGCTCACGCACGGAGATCCGCCGGAGGTGCTGGCCCAAAAATTCGAGGCCATGGCCGAGCGACGGGCAGCGACGGGACGCGATCCGCTCAGATTCGGTGTCGCAGGCTTCGCCGTGGTTCAAGATACGGAAAAGGAGGCGAAGGCCGAGGTCGCTCGGATTACCGACGTGCGACGGTCCGCGAGGGGGTATGCCAACTACCAGGACTGGATCGAGAACACACAACTCGAGCGTCGAATGTCCATCGAGGACTACTCGGTGTCGAACCGGGGGCTGAGGACCGGACTCGTCGGCACGCCCGAGCAGGTGGCCGAACGCATCCGCGAGATCGAGAAGGCAGGAGCCGACCTTGTACTCCTGCAGTTCTCCCCCCAACTCGAGGAAATGGAGCGCTTCGCGCAGCAGGTCATGCCGTTGGTGTAGCTTCAGCGCCGGCGCCCATCGCGCTGCCGCAAGGACGGCGAGCTCGCCAAGGCACCCGATCTCCCCACCCCGACCCGAATGAAGCCGTCCGGTGTTCCCGAGTCCACTGGGAGACGCCCTGGGCGATGTAGGAAGCCCACCCTACCGGTACGCGAGGGCTTTCCGGATGACCTCTTCGGACGAGCCGGCGGCGCCGTCCTCCATGGCCCGGCGCACGGCATGGTCGGCGTCCGCAAACGCGTATCCGAGCGCCACCAACGCCTGCACCGCCGCCTGGGCCTCCCCTCCGCCGCCGGTGCCTGATCCGGTCGGCTCCACGATCGCGAGGTCGGCCACTCTGTCCCCGAGTTCGAGCGCGATCTTCTCGGCCTTCTTCTTTCCCACGCCGCTGATCTGCTGAAGCGCGGCCAGATCCTTCTCGACCAGGGCGCGCGCGAGTCGCGGCGCCACATAGGTGCTCATCATCGACAGGGCCAGCTTCCCGCCCACGCCCGAGGCCGTCAGAAGTCGGCGGAAGAGTTCACGCTCGAGCCCATCGATGAAGCCGTACAGCGCCACGGACGACTCCGACACGACCTGCAACGTCCGGAGTTGGATCGGGTGTCCCGGGACTGGTAGACGTTGGAGCACGGTCAGAGGCACTTCCAGCTCGTACACGACACCACCGGACGTCTCCACCTCGATGAAGTCGGGGTCGCGGGTGAGCAGCGTTCCGTGCAAGCGAGAGATCACGATTCGGTCCTTTTCTCCGAGGGGGCGGCGGGCCAGTGGAACCACGCGTGGAAGCCGGCCCCATCGATCGACGCTCCGGCGTACCCCTTCGACACCGCGATGCCACCGTTGCGCATACCGAACGCCGCCGCAACAAAGGACGCGACGTTGTGCATTCCGATCCCGGTCCCGCCATGTGTCACCCCACGGGAGAAGAGGGCGGCCAGGCTATCCGCCCCGACTTTTTTCTCCAACCAGGTTCGCTCCTCAGGTCGCACTGAATTGGTCACAACGAACTGAAGGAGTCCTTCGTCCGCGTCCCAGCACGCGATTCGGACACGGTCGTCGGCTGTGTGGCGGACCGCGTTATTCAGCAGATTGTAGAGGACCCGGTCGACCGCGGATGCCTCGAGGCATCGGGTGGCGACCCCCGCGTCGGTCAACAGGTCGACCTGCACCCGAGGCCCGTCCTTCGACGGGTACGGTCGATCGTCCCACCGAGCCAACAGATCGGCGACAGAGTGCGGCTTCTCCGTCTTATCCGCGTCCCGCAGTGCCGTGTCGAGATCCACGACGGCATTCCGCATCATCTTGGCGTGGTCGCGCCCCAGAAGGGCGATGCGTTCGAGGGCCTCGAAGTCGTCGGGTCCGGCCAGCAAGTGGGCCTCCAGGATCATAGCCGCCAATGCACCACCCCGGACATCATGCAGGACGTTCCGCACGTCTTTGGGAGGGTCGGTGGCGAGGGTCTCGACACCAAGACGAGACCCCATCCCGGAGAAGTTACCGTGGCCCAAGGCCTCGCACCGCGAGTGGAGGGCCGACCAGTCCCGCCGGTCCCGCACGCGAAGCCAGGTGACATAGACTTCCTGGGCATGATCGTGAACCCTCCTGAGCAAACCGGCATCCTCCTCATGGAACGCCGCCATCTCGACGCCAAAGCCACCGCCGTCGTATCGGGTGGGCGGTAGCGTCCAGTTGTGGGGTGGGGAGACCGAGAAGGTGGGGCGTGGTGGCTCGAACATTGCGGTAATATATGGCGGCAAGGAGGAAACGGTTGCAATTTGCCTGATGCGGGGCGGCCGCACCAACCCGACGGCCGTCGCCCGATCGAAAGCATGGTGTCAAGCAACATGCTTGCTGAGGATCGGAGATGAAGGGTCAGCGCCAACATCGCGAACGCGTTCGTTCGCTGCATTCCTCTTGCTTGTTCGGGACTCCGCTGCCGGCCTACTCGACCCGGAAAGCATACGCGGAGCCAGCGCTGAGTTTCTGGAAAAACTCAGTCGCGCGCTCGGTCAGGAGCGCGGCCATGACAGTTGGCACGAGGTCGAGGACTTCCTGACGGAGTTGTCGCGTGTGCGGGCCATCGAGGGGCTGACGCCGGAGGAGACGGCGGGCTTCATCCTATCGCTCAAGCGCCCGGTGTTCGATAGCCTCCGCGAAGTGCGCGAGGACGATCCAAAGGAACTGGCCGCATCGCTGTGGGAGAGCACGGTCCTCCTCGACCCAGGCTCGGTAGTGGGCAGTGCGCACTTTGCGGAACCGGGGATCACCCCGCACGGATTGCGAGTAGACGGATCCTCAACGTCCGGACTGCACTCTCGCCTCCGCACCGCAATCCATGGAAATGCCCACCAGCCGATCGCTTGCCGCCCTCGCGGCACGCCTGACCTTCTTCGTGGCCGGCGGGCTCATCAGCGGCTGCGCCTCCAGCCCATCGGGAGTCAGCGGCCCGTCTCACGAAGCGGTGACGTTCGAATCGGCGGATGGCGCACGCCTTTACGGAGATCTCCACCGTTCGGGCGCCTCGAACGCGCCGCTCGTTCTGCTCATGCATCAGGGCGGATCGAACGCTCGCGGCGAGTACGGTCCGATCGTTCCCCGACTCCTGGGCCGGGGGATGGACGCGCTGGCGGTGGACCTCCGCCGTGGCGGCGATCGGTTCGGGTCGGAGAACCGGACCGTCGAGGCGCTCGGCCACAATGACACCCTGTACTGCGACGTCCTGCCTGATGTCGCAGCAGCGGTCGATGCGGCCCGCGAAGCGGCCGACGGACGACCGATCATTCTGTGGGGGAGCAGCTACAGCGGCGCACTGGCCATACGCTACGCTGCCGAGCATCCGGGCCATCTTCGCGGCGTGCTGGCGTTCTCGCCCGCGTCGGGCGGTCCACTGGCCGCGTGCCCGCCCGACGCGGTTGCCGATCGACTTCCCCTCCCGGTGCTCGTCCTCCGTCCAACGTCCGAGGCGGCGATTCCTGCGGTTCGGGCTCAACTCGACGTCTTCGGCGCGGCCGGACATGCGATCTGGGTCGCCGATCCGGGCACGCACGGATCCTCGATGCTCGTGGCCGACCGGGTTGACGGGGAGGGAGGAGGGGCGTCGGGGGTGGAGGCTACCTGGGCGAGAGTGTGGGACTTTGTGGATAGGCTGGGTGCCAGCTGACGGGGGTACGCCGCAGACGCCCGAACGGAGCGAGCCCACGATCCGCCCGGCGGCCTAGTCCAGTCTACCTCTCCGGCGGCCTGCATCCCACGAACATTACGCTCGGATGCTCGACGCTCTCGTGGCGGTGTTCCAGCACCTCGACGTCGAAGCCGACCGCTTCCATGGTCTCGACCCACTGCGATCGCGCGAAGAGGCCTTCTTCATGGCGGTCGTGCCGCACAGACGTCGACCCGTCCGACTCGCGCAGGAGGTAGGCGTAGTCGGTCAGGTACGTTGTGTCCGCCGGGTCGGGGTCCCACGTCCATTCGAGATAGCGGAGAGCCCGGTCGGTGCCGTCATGGCCACCTCGCCCCGTGCTCGGAGTGAAGGTCTCTTGGACGAAGTCTGGAACGAACAGCGCGGTGCCCCCCGGGCGGCAGTGCAGCCACGCGGTCTCGACGGTCCGGTGAAGGTCGGCCAGCGTGAGGGCGTAGCAGATGGCGTCGTGCACGAACACGCAGTCGAAGGTGCGGCCCAACCGCACGAACCGCATGTCTCCGACGACGTGCGTACACTCCGGATTCAGCGCTCGGCTCACGTCGACCATCCGGGGAGCCCGGTCCACCAGTGTCACGGAATCGAAGGCGTCCTTCATGTGGTACGCGTTGTTCCCACCACCGCTCCCGAGTTCGAGCAGTGTCTTGGGCGGGGCTGTAGTGCACTCGCTCAACGTCCTCACGTAGAGCGCGGCTTCGTCCGCGTAGTCTTCCGGGGCGGACATCAACGGCCACCACGAGGCCAACTCGTGGTAGAGCAGTTCATCATTCATACGAACCTCGCCGGCACTGGGTTGTAGATGAGACAGGTCCATCCCCACCAAGTAAGGCGCGCACATGAAGGTTCCCTCACCCCCCTCCGCCCGTCCAACGGTCGCGCTAC
The DNA here is from genome assembly GCA_029262115.1 of Gemmatimonadota bacterium. Lineage (GTDB taxonomy): Bacteria > Gemmatimonadota > Gemmatimonadetes > Longimicrobiales > Gaopeijiaceae > JAJCZZ01. The sequence goes on from JAJCZZ010000031.1 coordinate 68,113, forward strand.
TCCTCGTGACGCTGAGCGTCGCCGGATGCGCGACAGGGAATCGCAGTCGTGACACGGAGACACCTCCCGCCCACGGCGTGACACCGCTCTTCTCGATGATCGAAGCCTCCTTCATCGGCTTGGCCGAGAAGATGCCGGCCGATCGGTACGACTTCAGGCCCACGGACGGAGACTTCGAGGGAGTCCGCACGTTCGCCGAGCAAGTGAAGCACGTTGCGTGTTCGAACTTCGCGTTCTTCAATCAGATCGAGGATATCGCTCCCCCTGACGACTGTGCGTCGGGCGGGCCCCATCCGGCAGCGGGCAAACCCGAGCTGGTGGAGTATCTCAGGGAGTCCTTCGCCTACGCCGTCCGGGTGATTGGCGCCATGACCGCCGAGAACGCGTTTGACCCAGTGAGTGGTCCATACGGCGGAGAGTGGACGCGCCTCGGAATGACGACCATGGGGGTGTGGCACGCCACCGATCACTACGGTCAGATCGTCGTGTACGCGCGCATGAACGGGGTGGTACCGGGCGGCTGACCCCTCTACCCCATCATCCAGTGCGCCAGCGCAGCAGCCACCCCGTCCGCCGCATCGTCAGGCGTAGGGGCCACCCGCAGGCGGAGGTGCTTCGCGACCATGAAGCCGACCTGATCCTTGGTGGCGCGGCCGGTGCCCACCACCGCTTTCTTGATTCCCCGGGGGGCGTACTCGAAGATCGGGATGTCGCGTAAGGAAGCCGCCAGGAGAATCGCGCCCCGAGCGTGGCCGAGGGTCAGCGCGGTGCGCGCGTTCTTCCCGTGGAAGACGTCCTCCACCGAGACGGCGCTGGGCTCGTGCCGCGCCAGCAGCGCGTCGATGCCCTCGAAGATTTCACGGATCCGGTTCGGGAGCGGCTCGCCCGGCGACGTCCGAATCACCCCGCACTCGACGAGCGAAGCGACCCGCTCCGAGCTCACGGAAACGACTCCGAAGCCCGTCCGGGCCGTGCCAGGGTCGATCCCCATGATGAGGATGCGGCCCGAAGGGTGCGTCATGAGGTCCGTGCGACGATCCTCACATCGCCTCAGCCAGAATGGCTTCGTCGATGTCTGCGTTCGAGTGCACCTTCTGCACGTCGTCGAGGTCGTCGAGCATCTCCATGAGACGAACCAGCTTCTCACCGTCCTTTCCGGACACGGGCACCTCGTTCTGTGCAATCATCGTGAGCTCCGCGGAAGACACCTCGACCCCGGACGCCTTCAGCGCGTCCTGAACGGCCGCGAACTCGTTTACGTCGCACCGGACGATGAACTCCTCGTCCTCTGTCTGCACGTCCTCCGCGCCCGCCTCGATGGCGGCTTCGAACACGTCGTCCTCGTCGAAGCGGGTGGCGTCCACCACCACGATGCCTTTGCGGTCGAACTGCCACGCCACGGACCCGGTCGTACCGAGCGACCCGTCCAGCTTGGTCAGAGCATGACGAACGTCCGCCACGCTACGGTTCGTGTTGTCGGTCAGGCACTCGATGAAGATGGCAACCCCACCCGGGCCGTAGCCCTCGTACGTCACCTCTTCGTAGTTCACGCCCTCGAGTTCGCCCGTGCCCTTCTTGATGGCCCGGTCGATGTTCTCGGCCGGCATACTGGCCGCTTTGGCGGTATCGACGGCCAGCCGAAGGCGTGCATTGTACTCGGGGTCACCCCCACCGTCGCGCGCCGCGACCGTGATCTCCCGGATCAACTTCGTGAATTGGGCACCGCGCTTCTGGTCGGTGACCGCCTTCTTGCGCTTGATCTTCGACCACTTGTTGTGACCTGCCACGGGAACCTCAGGGTGCGAGCGTGGTGTTCGACACCACACTCTATCGCGGGGTGTACATCGGGAGGAGTAGACGGACAAAGTAGGCGCGCCGGGGGTAGCCGATCAATCGGGCGCTGTCGGGACACGCCCATCCTCCGTACGATCGTGGCGACCCTTCCGCTTACCGACACTTCCCGTGCGCATCTCCGCTCCTACCCTCCTGCTCGCCGCTGGCCTCTGGATCCCCTCGGTGGCCCCTGCGCAACAGGTCGCCCCGCAGCAGCCCACGGCCATCGATGTCGAGGCGGCACCCCGTCCCGAGACGACCGCCACTCGAGCGCGCGGCCCCATCACCATCGACGGCGTGCTGGACGAGGCCACGTGGGCCGACGCCCCAGTCATCGATCGATTCACCCAGTCCCGACCCGACCGGGGTCTGCCGCTGACCGAGGCCACCGAGGTGCGCCTCCTCTACGACGACGAGACGCTCTACATCGGCGTGGAGATGTGGGATCGGTCGCCGGATCGGCTGACGATTCCGAGCCTCGAACAAGACTTCCAGAGCGGAAACTCGGACATCTTCGGGATCACGCTGGACACGTTCTTCGATCGACGGAACGCGTTCATGTTCCTCGTGAACCCGATGGGTGCGGTCAAGGAGGCCCAGGACTTCGACGACTCCCGCTACGAGAACGCCGCGTGGGAAGGCATTTTCGACGTCAAGACACGGGTTCACGAACGGGGTTGGACCGTCGAGTGGGCCATCCCCTTTACCACGGTACGCTTCGATCCCAGCCTGGAGGTGCAGGATTGGGGGCTCCAGTTGATGCGCCGGATCCGCCGCAACAACGAAGAGGGGTACTGGGCGCCGCTGGACCAGCGTGACCGGATCCACAAGATGTCCAAGGCGGGAACTCTGCGGGGTCTGCAAGGCATCCGATCGGGCAGAAACCTCCTGATCAAGCCGTACGCACTGTCAGCCCGAGCGGCACCCGGGACCACGCCCTCGGAGTGGACCTACGACGCCGGTGTCGATCTGAAATACGGGATCACCCCGAGAATGACGCTGGATCTGACCTGGCGGACCGACTTCAGCCAGGTCGAAGTCGACCAGGAACAGGTGAATCTGACGCGGTTCAGCCTGTTCTTTCCCGAACGCCGCGACTTCTTCACGGAGAACTCGGGCGTCTTCAACTTCGGCGACATATCGGAGCGGAACTACCGATCGGGAAGCTCGCTCCGGGACTTCTCGCTGTTCCATTCACGGCGGATCGGTCTCGAGGGCGGCCAGGAGGTGCCGATCGTCGGGGGTGGTCGCCTGACCGGGCGCGCGGGAGGTTTCGAGGTCGGCGCCATCAGCATGCAGACGCGCCCTGACGAGGGGCTCCCCGCCGAGAACTTCTCCGTCCTTCGAGCGAAGAGGGCCCTCGGCGGCTTCGGGGACGTCGGCGGCATCTTCGTGAATCGCCAGTCGACGGACGGCGCGGGGACGTTCAACCGCACCTACGGGGCCGAAGCCAACCTCTCTCCCAGCCGCTACCTCCGTATCAACTCCTACCTGGCGGCGGTGGAGGACTCCGAGCTTTCGGATGGATCGGGATGGGCAGGGCGCCTCTGGGCCGGATGGCGAGACGACTTCTGGAACGTGTCCGCCGGCGTGAAGCACGTCGGGGACGACTTCGTGCCGCGGGTGGGCTTCGTGCGTCGTCGGGGGGTTCGCACGGGATACGCGACCGTCGGCGTCCACCACCGTCCGGTTTCGGCCGTCGTGAACGAGATCAACCCATTCGTCGAGACGGACGTCGTCACCGATCTGGACGGACGGATCCTGACGCGGGTCCACAACGCCTCCTTCAGCGTCGGCCTTCAGGACGGGAGCCGCGTGGGAGTGGAGGTCACCGACAACTTCGAGCGGCTCGACGACTCGTTCTCGGTCCAGGGCGACGCGGTCGTGCCCGCGGGCGACCACAGCTTCCAGGAAGTCTCGGCGAACGCCAGCACCAGCGCGGGACGGGAGCTATCCGGGCGGGTGCGCTTATCCCGCGGCGGCTTTTTCAATGGCGATCGCAACTCGGCTTCGGTCTCTGCGCTATGGAGGGTCAGCTATCGCCTCGCGGTCGACGCCTCCGCCCAGCGGAACGCGCTTTCGATACCCGGCGCACCGTCGTTCGACGCCGACGTGTACGGCGGTCGAGTCACGTTCGCGGCGAATACGCGCTTCTTCACGAGCGCGTTCCTTCAGTACAACTCCGCCACGACCGACGTCGTTTCCAATCTGCGGCTGAACTTCATCCACTCGCCTCTGAGCGACCTGTTTCTCGTGTACACGGAACGTCGCAATCGTTCGGGCGAGCGCCCAACCGAACGGTTCCTCTCGTTCAAGGTCACGAAGGCGCTGGCGTTCTGAGGAGGGGCGTCCGGGCGCCACGCCCGAGCGGTTGCGGGCCGGCCCAGGAGAAGAATCGGCGGCGCAGTGCACGCCCGGGCGGTCGAGGGCCGGCCGAGAGGTGGTGGTGAAACCCGACACTCGTGTACCTTGCGCGCGACCACGGCGTCCCCGACTCTGAGTTCAGCCACCCCCCGTGGTGGGCCGAGCGACGGAGTTGTTCGATGGCCCTGATGCTGACGGACCTGCCGCTGACGCCCGGCGAATGGATCGACGAGGTAACACCGAAGGACACGCTGTATATCCACCACACCGCCGGAGGGCACGATCCCGCCGGGGTCGTGTCGTGGTGGGACCGAGACGGCGATGGGGCTCGCCGTAGGGTCGGTACCGCTTACGTCATCGGTAGCCGCTCGACGCGAAACGGAGACGCGAGCATGGACGGGAGGGTCATCCGGTGCTTTCCCGAAGAGCACTGGGCGTACCATCTGGGCGTGAGAGGTACCCGCGGCGCCCTGGACCGCCGGTCCATCGGCATCGAACTGTGTAACTATGGGTGGCTTACTCGCTCTCGCCAGGACGGGCGGTTCTACACCTACGCCCGCCACCCCGTACCGGATGACCAGGTCGTCGAGCTGCCCACGCCGTTTCGCGGCCATCGGTTCTGGCACCGATACACGGACGCTCAGCTCGAGGCGCTCCGGTCCCTCGTTCTGGAGATCGCCGAGCGTCATCCCATCGACCTGAAGCAAGGTCTGATGCCCAGGCTCGATCGAGAACGGCTGAAGCTGCCCGGCCACCTCTCCGTTCGCCGCCAGCAGGAGTGGTTGAACCGCCATGGCTTCACCGACAAGGACGGGAAGACGCTCCTCCTGGACGGCATCGACGGCGCGAAAACCGAGTCGGCACGAAGGAAGGTCGGCCGCCCCGCGTTCGAGTTCCAGGCGGAGGCCCGGGAGGGTGAGCCCGGCGTGTGGACGCATACCAACGTGCGAAAGGACAAGTCGGACTGCTCGCCGCAAACTGGGCTGCTGGAGCTTCTGCGCGGGCTGTGAGCGTTTGCGGGTCGGGGGCGGGCGGCGGCCCAAAGCGAACGAGGCCCCCCGGTCGAACCACCGACCGGGGGCCTCGCACCCATCCTCAGATCACTCCGTCCCGCGCACCAGCGGGCGCCCCCGTCCTCGTCTCAGCTCCCGCCGGGTCCTCCCTGGGGAGCGGCCGGCGCCGCCGCGTCGTCGCTGATCGGCGTCGACCGCACGGTCGGGTACTCGATACCGAGCTGCTCCAGATAGCTTCCGTACCGATCCGGATCGTAATAGAAGGGCCGCATCAGCGGACGCCACCGCGCCATGATGTCCTCGTTCAGCCAGATGGCGGGCTGGTCGGTCGGTGAGATGAACGGGATGTACGTGGTCTCGGCCGTCTGAACGTCGTTGAAGTACTCCCAGGCTTCTTCCACGATGTCGTCGTCCAGGAAGAGGTCCATGAGCGTGCGAGCCTGGACCTTCGCACCGGCCACCGCGCCCTTGTGGGCGATGGGCGTGGCCATGGCGATTCCGTTCGCCCAGTTGTGCCCCGGGCCGCCCGGAATGTTCGACGGGTAGCGCAGCGTCACGGTCGGCATGTTCCACGACACGTCACCGATGTCGTCGGAGCCTCCGCCGAGTGACCGGTCGAGGTCGACCGGGCCTGCCAACTCGCCGAGCTCCGTGGGAAGCCCGCGCTCTTCGACGCCGAGTTCCCGCTGGAGTCCGCGCGCCAAGGTCAGATCGGCGTCGCTCCACTCCGGCAGCCCGACCTCTTCGATGTTGGCCCAGGTGGCTTCGGCCACCGGCTTGCTGAAGTGGCGTCCGTAGGCGGCACCCACCGTCATGATGGTATCGATCTCGGTGCCGGTCATGAGCGCGGCGCCCTGCGCCATGAGGACGGCGGCATCGTACTGTTCCTTCGTGAGCTCGTAGTTCCGCTCACGGAAGTAGAACCAGATCGTCGCGTGCTGGGGCACGACGTTGGGCTGGTCACCCCCCTCCACGATGATGTAGTGGGAGCGGGCCGCCGGCCGGAGGTGCTCACGCTTGAATTCCCAGGCCTGTGCCATGAGCATGACCGCGTCGAGCGCCGACCGTCCCCGCCACGGCGAGCCGGCCGAGTGGGCAGTCTCGCCGGTAAAGCTGAATTGGGCCGACCAGAGGGCGTTCCCTCCGCTTTGCCCCCACGACATCCCGAAGCCCGAGCTGACGTGGGTGAAGAGGTTCACGTCCACGTCGTCGAAGACGCCCTCGCGGACGAAGAACGCCTTGGAAGCGACCTGCTCCTCCGCGATGCCCGGCCAGATCAGGAGCGTACCGTCGATTCCCTCGCGCTCCATGAGCTGCTTGGCGGCCAGCGCGGCGACGATGTTGACCGCCTGACCGGAGTTGTGCCCCTCGCCATGGCCGGGAGCCATGGAGACGATCGGGTCCCGGTAGCCGACACCGGGCTTCTGGTTCGACTGGGGGATGCCATCGACGTCGGACCCGAGCGCGATGACGGGCTCTCCCGTGCCATTCGACCAGCGCGCGGTCCACGCGGACGGCATACCCGCGACTCCTAGCTCGATGTCGAAGCCGTTTTCCTCGAGCAGCCCGGTGAGGTACCTCTGGGTCTCGAACTCCTGCATGCCCAACTCGCCGAACGAGTAGAGCATGTCGACGATCTCCTGAACCATCTTGGCGTTGCTCTGGACGATCTCCTCGGCCTCGTCCTTGAGGTCGTCGAGATCCTGGGCGCTCGCCGGCACGGCCACGAGGGCCGCCGCCAGCGTAAACGCGGCAGTGCGCAGAACGCGATGCATGAATCGCTACTCCGGTGGGGTTGGACGGGCCGCGTGGGGGCGGGCCGGTGTGGTCTCCGGTCAGGATGCGCTCGGGCGCGCATCCTGGCAAGCAGTCCCGGCGTCCGGCAAGGCCGAGCGCGATTCATCCCCGCCCCGATCCCGGCCGTCCCCGGTAACGACCACGGCATCCCTTCCGCCCTGTCCACGCGCGTGTGAAACGCCGTTCGTGAGGCCGTTCGCCTACGCCACGTCGCCACAGGGAGGATGAAGATGGAGGATAGGAGAGGTGTGCCCACCAGTCTGCGTACCGGGTCGACTTCGGCCGTGCTGGCGGTTGTATGCCTCCTGGGGAACGCACCCGGCGCGGCGAGCCAGATGCCGACAGAGTTCACCAACCTCCAGCACTTCCCGGACGACATCGCGCGAGACGACCTGATCGAGAACATGCGGCATATCTCGCTCGCCCTCGGAGTCCGCTGCCAATACTGCCACGTCGGGGGGGACGGCGTCTCGTTCCAGGGCGTCGACTTCGCATCGGACGACGACCCGGACAAGATCAAAGCCCGGTGGATGCTGGGCATGATGGCCGACCTGAACCGTCGGCTGGACACGGAGCTTCTCCACCGGGACACGGTTCCCGTGGAGATGAGCTGCAAGACCTGCCACCGGGGAATCTCCCGGCCGATTCTGTTGGCCCAGGAGATCCGCATGGCGCTGGACACGAGCGGACGGGATTCGATCGGCGCGGTGTACGACCGGGCTCGGGAGTCCCTGGAGGGTGGGGTCTACGACTTCAACCAGTGGGAGCTCAACCTCCTGGCGGAGCAACTCGAGGGCGAAGGACGCGCCGACGACGCCATCGCCGTCTGGGAGTTGAACCGGCGGCATCACCCGGAGTCGGTCAACATCCTCCGCAACCTCGGACGGATGTATGAAGCGGCGGGACGGACGCAAGAAGCGACGTGGGCGTGGGTCTCGATCCTCACGGTGGCACCGGGCAACAGAGAGGCCACCGCGCGGCTGGAGGCGCTGCGCGGCGGGTCGTAGATCGACGCGGGTCCCACCGAGGGCTCCAGCGGGGGACCCCCGTTGAGGGAGGGAACCCGGCGCGGGGATTTGGTCGGCCGCGCGCCGTGTAGCGCAGCCTCCGCCTGATAGGACTTCCCAGCACGCCCTCAGGCGGAGCGATCCCGACTCAACGGGGGTCCCCCGCTGGAGCCCAACCCAAGAAGCCCCCCCTACCTACGAATCCGCCCCGACCGCCTCGTTACGATTTCCACGGCGTGTCCTCGCCGATGGCCCGAGCCCGGAAGAACCCGCACACTACGGAATGTTCGAACTGACGCGTGCCGCCCGGATGAAGTGGCCCCTGTTTGCTGCCGGCTACCTGGCTATCTGGACCGTCCCGGGTCTGATCTCGACGAGCCAGCTCATGCTGAGCTACACGCTGCGCGGAGACGACCCCCCTCTCCGCACGGTGCTCCTGCTCGCGCTGCCGGGGTGGTATGTGTGGGCGCTGCTCTCGCCTCTCATCTATCTGGCCGCCCGACGCTATCCGCTCGAAGGACCGCGCCTCTGGTCGCACGTCGCGCTGCACCTCTGCTTCAACGTCCTGCTGGCCGCCGCTTGGGTGGGGCTTCTGGTCGGCGTCAGGAGGGCCTTCGCGCTTCCGGGCGTGAAGGACTTCAGACTACAGTTGGTGAGCGCCATCGGGGCGAGCCTGCTCACCTACTGGGGCGTCACCCTCCTGGTCCAGTTGGCTCGGGACCGTCGTGAGCGGGAGCGGCGAGCGACACGGGCAGCGGAGTTGGACGCGCAACTGTCGGACGCCCGTCTGACCGCGTTGAAGGCCCAGCTTCATCCCCATTTCCTGTTCAACACCATGAACGCGATCTCCGCGTTCGTTCGCTCAGAGCCTCTGAAGGCCGAGCAGATGCTGGCGGAGTTGGCGGCGCTGCTCCGCACGGTCCTCGACACGTCCGATCAGCAACTCGTCCCCCTCCAGTCGGAGTTGGACTTCGTACGCCGCTACATCGGAATCCAGCAGATCCGCCTCGGCCATCGCCTCTCGGCATCGGTGACCGCGGACGACGATGTAGTGTGGACGCTCGTACCGTCCATGATCCTCCAGCCGCTCGTGGAGAACGCGGTCGAGCACGGGATCGCCCGGCGACGGGAAGGAGGTCGTGTCGAACTCGAGGTGACCGAAGCAGGCGGTCGTCTGACGCTGGAGGTCCGTGACGACGGCCCGGGGTTCACGACCTCCGGCGAAGGCGAACGGGATCCAGGCGATGGGCGCATCGGACTCCGCAATACTCGGGAACGCCTGGAGCGACTCTACGGGGACCAATACGAGTTCTGTGTCGCGGATGGTCCGGGGGGCGGAACGACCGTCCGTATCGTGATCCCATCCGAGTCGACCGGGCCGGACTCTCCAGGCGCTGAGCCATGCTGAAGGTCATGGTCGTCGACGACGAAGCGCCGGCCCGCAAGCGCCTTCGAGACCTGATCGAACGCGTCCCTGATCTGACACTGTCGGCGGAGTGCGTCGACGGCCCGTCCGCCGTCGCCGCGATTCGTGAAGAGGTGCCGGACGTCCTGTTTCTCGATGTTCAGATGCCGGAGATGGATGGTTTCGACGTGCTTCAGGCCGTGGGGACGGACGTCGTGCGCTCCGTGGTCTTCGTCACGGCATATCACGAACACGCCCTGGCCGCGTTCGACGCTCGGGCACTCGACTACCTGCTCAAGCCCTTCACGGAGGCACGCTTCCTGGAGACCGTGTCGCGCGCCCGTGAGGCGCGTCTTACGGATCGGGCCGCGTGGACCGGACGAATCGAGGCGCTCCTGGCGGAGGTTCGACCCGCCGACAGCCGACTCGCGGTGCCCAGCGGGGGCGGTGTGCGCTTCGTGGACGTCGACCGGGTGGCCTGGATTGAGTCCGACGGCAACTACGTGGTGCTCCACCTCGAAGGCGAGCGTCTGCGGATGCGCCATACCCTCAAACGGATGGCGGAACGACTCGAGCGGGACGGCTTCATCCGTATCCACCAGTCCTACGTGGTGAACACAGCCCACATCTTGGAGCTGCAGCCATGGAGCCACGGCGAGCTCGTCGTGACGCTCCGGGACGGCACCAGCCTGGTCTCGAGCCGAACGTGGTCAGGGGCGCTCCGGGAGATGATGGGTCGGTAGGAGCCGGGTCAATCCGAGCCGAGCGCGTCGACCAGCCGGACTCCTCGCGCCTTCGAAGCGGCTGGAACCGACGCAACCAGGCCGACCGCCGCCAGGAAGAGCGCGGTGCCGATCAGCACCCCGGGATCACGCGGGTCGACCTGAAAAAGCAGCGCACCGAGTCGAGGTGCCAGCCCAAGGGCGGCGACCACGCCGAGACCGACGCCCCCGACGAGCGGGACGAACGCCGACGACACCAGCTTGCCGGTCACGTTTCCGGCGCTCGCGCCCAGGGCCCGTCGAATCGCCATCTCTCGGGTACGGAAGCCCGTCACGTAGTTGACGACGCCGTACACGCCCACCGCGCCGAGCATCAGCGCTACCGCCGCCAGAATCGCGAGCAGCCGCACCCTGAAGCGGGCATCCGCGACCGCTTCCTGCATCACATCGTCCATCGAGCCGACGTAAGCGGTGGGAAGTTCGGGATCGAGATTCTGAAGTGTGCTGCGTACCACCGGGATGAGCGCTTCTACGTCTCCGGCGGACGGACGGACCAGGATGTCACGCGTTGACCACCGGAAGCCCATCTGGGTGTCGGGTAGATAGAACTGGGGCTCTGGATCGGCATCGAGACGCTGGTGCCGAATGTCCGAAATGACCCCCGCCACCACGTTGGCGGTCGGACCCAACGTGATCTGTTTCCCGATCGGATCTTCCCCCGGCCATAGCAGGTCGGCCATGGTTCGGTTGATGACCAACGAGGGTGGCCCGTTCTCGACGTCCGTCTCGTCGAAGAGCCGGCCACGCTCCAGGTGTACTCCCAGGGCTTCCAGGTATCCGATGCTCACCGCCTCGAACCTCGCCAACTTACGGTCGGAGGGGCTGGCGGTCTCATGCCCCTCCGGCTCGTAGAACAGTTGGAACCCTCCTCGCGTGGGCAGGTGAGTGGTCACCCCTGCCCCTGACACCATCGGGAGAGCCTCCAAACGTGCCTCCAACGTGCTGAGGAAGGCGGTGACCGACGGATAGTCCGGATAGCGGCTCTCCGGAAGGTCCACACCAACCACCAGGGCCGGACCGGCGTCGAAGCCCGGATCGACCGTGCTGAGCCGGTAGAAGCTCTTCATCAAGAGCCCAGCACCCACCAGGAGGAGGACGACCAGAGCCGACTCTCCCACGATCAACAGGGAGAGAGTCCGCGAGGTGCCTGCCCTGCTCCCACGAGACACGCCGGAGCGTAGGACGCCCGCCGCCCCCGCATCCGTTCGCACGAGCACCGGGACCAGTCCGGTTATGAGGCCGGCACCGAGGGTCAGAACCGCCGCGAAGCCGAGGACCCGGGCGTCCAACGAAACCTCATGGAGCCGCGGGAGCCCCGGGGGCGCCGTGGCGAGGAGAGCCTCCGTCGCGACGCTGCCGAGGGCAACGCCGAGGGCCCCTCCGAAAAGCGCAATGACGAGCGTTTCCACCAACCGTTGGAACGAAATCCGCAAGCGCGACGCCCCGAGGGCCATGCGGACCGCGGTCTCTCCGCCTCGCCTCGTCGATCGAGCCAGCGTGAGACTCGCGATGTTCGCACACGCTACCAGCAGAACGAGCATGACGGCGCCCATCAGAAGCCTGAGCGTGGGGCCGACATCCCCGAGGACCTCATCTCTCAGCCACGACACACGCGCGCCCCACCCCTCCGCGAACGGCGCATCTCCCGCCGCCACGACGTCCTGAAAGATCGAATTGAGCTCCTTCTCGACCGCCCCGATATCAACGCCCGCCCGGGTGCGCCCGAAGAGACTGTAGAACGTTCCCCGCAATTGCCGCTCGGCCTCTCCGAAGGTCATGACGGTCCAGAGTTCGGCATCGCCCGCGAAGTCCAATTCGAAACCGTCCGGCGCCACGCCGGCGATCCGGGTCGGAACGCCCTGAAGCGTGATCGTAGTGCCCACGACGTCCGGATCCGCGCCGAACAGGCGCACCCAGACGCCGTGGCTGAGCACCGCAACAGAGCCCGCGCCCGGCACCTCGTCCGCGGCCGCGAAGCCGGCACCCAGGAGTTGGGACACGCCAAGGACGTCGAAGAAGTTGGCCGACACGCGGCCCCCCTCGATCTGGACCGGATCGCCGTTGCCCGTGAGCGCCATACTCATCGGGTCGATCAAGGCCAGCGATTCGAGCGTGCTCGAGCGTTCGCGCCAATCCAGGTAGGTGCCCGGCCCCACCTGCGCCTTGTCGCGTCCCGGCAGGGAGTGCCAGACCGCGACCAATCGGTCGGATTCCGGATACGGAAGCGGCGTCAGCAGCAGCGCGTCGAAGACCTGGAAGATCGCCGCGTTCGCACCGATGCCGAGCGTGAACGTAAGGACCATCACCGAGGTGAAACCCGGCCGGGTGCGGAAGCCGCGCACCGCCACCCTCACGTCCAACCCGATCCACTCCGCCACTCGACCCCACCGTCTCGTTCCCGACCCCATCACAGCCCCCCACTCGAGAAGAATCGTCACCAACACATCCACGACGAACGCACCGCGCACCCATAGCACGGCTCGCCAACGACCATCGCCACTCACCTGCCGAAGCGCGCTCCTGTAGACGTCGTACATCGCGTCGCCGTACCGAGCGCGGAACCGACCCGGGGCAAACCCCATCGCGAGCCTGTACCAGAGGCCGGCCGTCCGACCGGAACGGCTCCTCACGGAACCTCGGGTGCCAGATCCTTCGCCCGGGCGGACGCCAGGACGCCCGCCAACCGATGAAGCTCGGACTCGAGAACCCGCCGCCCGAGGTCCGTGAGTCCGTAGTACTGGCGTCTCGGATCGTCGTCATCCGCCGGACCGGGCACGGACTCTGCCAGCCCCTGGTCCGTCAATCGGCTCAACGCACGATAGAGGGTTCCCGGACGGAGCTTGACACGCCCGGACGTACGCGCCTCCACCTCCAGCAAAACGCCGTAGCCGTGACGGATCTGATCGGCCAGGGCCAGGAGCACCTCCAAGGCCACCTCCGTCAGCGGAAGGAAGGACTCGGGCGCGTCGGATTCGGGTCGATCGAGGAACGGTGGCATCTCATCGGGACCATTCGGTGGCGTCGATACTCTCCCTGGGAGTGTAGTCTCCGAAGGAGAATAAGGCAACGACGCTCTCCGGGGTGCCCGCGTCCATTTTCCTGGACGGCGGGTCGACGCTTACTGTCCGCTCATCTCGGCACGAACGCCACGATCCGTAGCGGCGCTCCGCTCCCGCCCTCGATCTTCATGGGCAGCGCCACGACGAAGGCGCCCCGCTCGGGCAGGCTCGCCAGATTCGCCACGTTCTCGAACCCGGCAATGTTGTCCTCATAGAGCGCCACATGCGACCCGAAGTCGGTGGATTGACCGCGGTCGATGCTCGGCGTGTCGATGCCCACCGCGACCACGCCCCGCTCGGCCACGAGCCAGCGGGCGGCCTCGGGCGCGAGTCCGGGAAAGTGCAGCTCGGGAATGGCGGCCTGCCCGACGAGGTCGGTGCCGAGGTAGCCGGCACGATCGCCCCACCGGCTGTCCCACCCGGTGCGCAGAAGGAGGATCCCACCGTCCGGGAGGGGACCATTGGCGTCCTCCCACTCCGTGAGGTCCGCCGTGCTCACGAGATAGTCAGGCGTCACCCGATCCGTGACGTCCACGACCGCGGCCGGGCCGATGAGGCCCGACAGGGGAATCTGGTCGGCCGTCAGCCGCCCTTCCGCGAAGTGGATGGGCGCATCCAGATGGGTGCCGCCGTGCTCGGCCGTCGTAAAGGAATACGCCGAGTAGAACCAGCCGCCCTCCGTAGGTCCATACGCCAGTTCGGTCAGAGCAAAGCCGGCGGTATCGGTCGGCCAGTAGACGGTCTCGTCGGAGAACGCGTGGGTCAGATCGACCCACCGGCCGCCCGACCCATCGAACACGGCGGAGACGTCGACCGCCCCGTCCGTCGGGGGCGGCGCCCCGCACCCGACCAGAGCGACGACGACGAGCCCCGTCAGAGGGGGGCGCGGCTTGGGACGGGAGTGGACGCGCGGGAGCCGGGCGGAGGAAGCGCACATGTGTGGTCTCTTTCTGTTCGGACGGACGGTGGACACGCATCGTTCCCGTTCGACGCCCACCCGGCAAGAGGTGTCGGCGCCGCGAGGGCCTCGCGACACCGACACCTCACGACCGGGATTGCCTACATGGTCGGCCGGCGGATCGGCATGGGAACTTCCGTGTTCTCCCACGCCAGAACGAGCGTGCCGGCGTCCGGACCCTCGCTCTCCCAGCGGTACTCCATGACCTCGACCATCGCGTCCGACTCCCGTGGCGTGGTCATGAACGACCCGACCGCAGAGGCCTGGACCTCGTCCGTGATCGGAATACCCCAACGCTCGTACATCGGGCTCAGAAAGACTTCCCACTGGTCCGGCCCGGGGCGGGTGAAGATCGAGTAGCTCCCCGGCTGGAGCAGGACTTCCCCCATCTCGACCGGGAAGGTGATGTGCAGTGCCGTGGCCTCGTTGGCGCCGGAGCGCCACAGATTGCCGTACGGGACGAGGGCGCCCATGACCTCACGATCACGAGCAGAGGGAGCGCCGTAGCACACCTTCCCTACATCGCGACCCAGGACGATCGGCTCCTGATGAAGCGGGCTGGGGCGTTCACTGGCCTCGCCCATGCTGGCGCCGTTCACGAAGCACTGAAGCCCTTCGACCGCCGCCGTGATTTCGGCCTGAGTCAGAGCAGCCTCGGCCACCGGTGCTTCGGCCGGAGGGGCCTCCTCCGAACCGCCGCAAGCGGCCATCGAAAGTCCAACGGCCGCGGTCACCATCGTGGTACGAAACAAGCGCATGGGGTCTCCTGAAGAGAGATGGAAAAACAGTTGGTCACGACGGCCCTCCCAACCCTTTCCCCACTCCCTCCGTCCGCCTGGCAGCGCCCACCCGGCGGTGCGCTGCAGCCGCAGAGTACGCCACTACCGCCGAAAGGTGTCTTCCGGCTCCGACATCGGACGCTACGTCCGCTTCTCCAGCAAGTCCAATACGTAGTCGATGTCGTCTTCCGTATGGTCCGCGTTGATCTGCGTGCGGATCTCCTCGTCGCCGCGCGGAACCACCGGGTACGCGAGTCCAGTGACCAGCACACCGCTATCGAACAGGTAACGCACCAGCTCCTTGGTCGCCGCCGTGTCACGGATCATCATCGGCACGACCGGGTGCTCTCCCGGGATGGTCTCGATGCCGACGCGTCCCAATCCTCCCTCGAACCGAGCCGTGAGGGCCCTCAGGCGCCTCAGCCGCTCCAGACCTTCGTCGGAGTCCACGATCTCCACGGAGCGGAGGGCCGCCGCTGCCTCTCCGACGGTGATCGGGTTCGAGTAGATGTACATCATCGACGTTTCCCGGAGATAGCGGGTCACGGAGGCGGCCGCCGTAACGTACCCGCCGTTCACCCCGAAGGCCTTGCCGAGCGTCCCGACCAGAACGTCCACCGGCGGGCAGTCGGTAAACTGCTCGGTCCCCCGCCCTGTCCGACCGAACGCCCCCACTCCGTGTGAGTCATCGACGACCAGAACCACATTCTCCTCGAAGTGGACGTCGTGGGCTCGGCACACCTCGTTGATCTCGGCCAGAGGGGCGTGGTCTCCCCGCATGGAGAAGATCCCATCGGTCACGACGACCGCCCGCTTTGCCTTGCCACGCCACTCGGTCAGGGCGTCGTCGAGGCTCTCGACGTCGTTGTGGCTGTAGACCGCCTTCCCGGCGGGCCGGGACAGGCGCATCGCGTTGATGATACAGTTGTGGTTCAACTCGTCCGAGATCAGAACTGTTTCCGAGGTGGTGAGCGGAACCAACGTCGACACGATCGTCGCATAGGCGGACGAGAAGACCATGGCGGCTTCCCTGCCATGGAAGGCCGCCAATCGTGCCTCCAGATCCGTGTGGGCCTTGTACGTTCCGCTGATGAAGCGCACGGCGCCCGGCCCGGCTCCGAAGTCCGCCGTCGCGCGCTCCTCAGCCACCACCACATCGGGGTGGAGGCCCATGCCGAGGTAGGAATTGGAGTTCATCCGAAGGAACTCCGTCTGCCCCTCGCCCTCGAGCAGGAATCGAGGGCCCCGCGACCCTTGTGCCGATCGCACGCCCACGACCACGGCCTCATGCCCTTTGGCGGTCCCGGCCTCCTCGAGTCCGGCGACGTGTCGGTCGAGCAGGGGAGAAAGTCGGTCGAGCGGCATCAGGTGGCTCCCTTGGGAAGGGTTGCGACGTTATTGAGCATATCCACGGTCATGGCTTCGATGTCGTATTCAGGCGCCCAGCCCCACTCGGCGCGTGCCGCGGTGTCGTCGATCCGGTCCGGCCATGACTCCGCAATGGCCTGCCGAACGGGATCCACGTCGTACTTGATCTCGAAACCGGACACGTGTCTCCGTATGACCTCCGCCAGCTGTGCCGGGGCGAGTTGGAACGCGGTCACGTTGAAGGCGTTCCGGTGCTCGAGTACATCCGGGTCCGCCTCCATCACGTCGATGGCGGCCCGCACGGCGTCCGGCATGTACATCATGTCGATGTAGGTGTCCGGCCCCAGGAAGCACGTGTACAGGCCCTGCTCGACCGCCTGATAGTAGATATCGACGGCCCAGTCCGTCGTCCCTCCGCCGGGAGGCGCGCCGTACGAGATCAGACCGGGAAAGCGCAGACCGCGGGTGTCGACCCCATAGCGCCCATGGTAGTAGTCACACAGCAGCTCACCCGCGACCTTCGTGACGCCGTACATCGTCTCGGGACGCATGACGGTGTCCTGCGGCGTGGGGTCCTTTGGGCTGCTCGGCCCGAACACCGCGATCGAACTGGGAGTGAACGCGCTGCACCCGTGCTCGCGCGCGACCCCGAGCACGGCCAGAAGGCTCGACATGTTCACGTCCCAGGCACGGCGTGGGTTCTTCTCCCCCACGGCGGACAACATAGCGGCCAGGTGAAAGATCGCGTCGGCTCGGTGCTCCCGGACGGCCTCACCGAGGGCGTGGCCGTCGGTCGCGTCCAGTACCCTGAACGGGCCCGACTCAGACTCACCGCCGATCTCCCGGATATCGGTCGCAAGAACGTTCTCGGTTCCGTACCGGGCACGGAGTTCGGGCACCAGCCAGGAGCCGATCTGGCCGCCTGCCCCGGTCACGACGATACGCTTCAACGGCCCACCGGTCGGTGCATTGCCGGCCCGTCTCGCGTGGCCTGGACCGCCGTCGCGATGAAGTCCCGGATATGCTGGTTCGACGTGACGATATCCTCGGCTCGCAGATACATCATGTGGCCGCTTCTGTATCCCTCCCAGCGCATCCGATCCTGGAGGCGCCCGGCAGGGTCGAGGTTCCACATGGTGTACTTGGCGCTGAAGTAGTCCGTCCCTCCGTCGTAGTACCCACTCTGCACGAGCAGATGGAGATACGGGTTCTCCGACATGGCCTGTCGTAGATCCTCGCCGGTGTCGTCTCCCTGACGGTTCCACGGGTTCACCGGACCGAACAGGTAGTACTGGAGGTCGGTCTCGAATCCGAGGTCGTTTCGGATGTAGTCGTTCATGGCCGGTGCGAAGGCATGGTTCCAGGCACTCAGGGCCGGATCGTAGTCGTAGGACTCGCCGGCGTCCTGAGCGTCTACGCCGCGGTAGCGGGCATCCAGGCGGCCGACCGTGAGTCCTTCGGCGCGAAGAAGCTCCTTTCGGAACTCCCCGACGCTGGGACGTAGATTGTGATCCAGGTACCACTGGGGGGACACGCCGGCCCATCGAGCGGCCTCTCGGGCGATCGCCTGACGGCGGGAGGGGTCCAGGCTCCCTGCTCGCGCGAGCGCTGGCAGGTAGGTATCGAGCGTCCAGCCCTCCACCTCGGCGAGCACGTCGTCCAGGTCGCGGTTCTGCAGAGCCGGCTCCAACTGCCCGTGGTACCATGCGGTCGCGGTGAAGTTGGGCAGGGCCAGCGCATCTCGGGTCGGGCCCGCCCGGTCGACTCCAAGACCCGTCGGCGACACCAGGACGACGCCGTTGAGATACATCCACTGCCGGCCCTGCAACGCGCGGGCCAGGCCCGACACGCGGGTCGTTCCGTAGCTCTCACCGATCAGGAACTTCGGGTTCAACCAGCGGTCGTAGCGCGTCACGAACGTGCCGATCCATCCCGCGAGGTATGCAATGTCCTCGCCGACGCCGAAGAACTGGCTGCCGTCCGCGTCACCCACGATCCGACTGAAGCCGACATTGACTGGATTCACGAACACGATGTCGGTCACGTCCAGGATCGACTGCGGATTGTCCCGCACGCCGTACGGCTGAACAGGGTACCCCTCGTCGTCGATCCTCAGTTGCTTCGGGCCGGTATATCCGATGTGCATCCACAAGGAAGCCGAGCCCGGCCCCCCATTGAACGAGATCGACAGCGGGCGATCCGCGCCCTCCGCGACATCGGTCCGCTCGTAGAAGGTGTACAGCAACGAGGCAATGGGCTGCCCGTCATCTGAATACACAGGCAGCGTCCCCACCGTCGCGTCGTAGGCCACACGCTGCCCGCGGATCGTGACCTCGTGATGGGTGGTGATAGCGGTATCCACCGGAAGGCGCATGTCCTGGGCGCCCAGGGGCGCGGACAGCAGGCCGAGAGCGAGAACAACCTGGGCAGGGAGCGAAAGAGAGCGCATCGACATCCGTGGTGAGTGGACCGGCCAGCGAGAGGCGTGAAGCTGGTCGCGAATCGGGGCGCGGGTCAAGCCGAGAGCCGCCGATGGACGGGAGGCCGGTCCGTTTCCAGATTGGGCCCCATGCGCTACGTCCACACGAACATCGTCGCCCGCGACTGGCGGGCCCTGGCTGCCTTCTACGAGACCGTCTTCGGCTGCCGACGAGTCGGGCCGCAACGCGATCAGCGTGGAGCCTGGCTCGACCGGGGAATTGGGATCGAGGGCGTCACGCTGGAAGGGGTCCACCTCCGTCTACCTGGATGGGGCGGTGACGGTCCGACCCTCGAAATCTACTCCTACTCGCCCATGGCCGAGGGAGTGCATCCCATGCCTACCCGGCCGGGTTTCGGACACATCGCGTTCCGGGTGGAGGACGTACCGGGAACTCTGCGCGCCGTGGTCGCAGCCGGCGGCTCGGCGCTCGGCGAGGTTTCGGGGGCGGACGTAGACGGTGTCGGTCGTCTGACCTTCGTCTACGCCCGCGACCCAGAGGGGAACGTGCTGGAGCTTCAGAGCTGGAGTTGAGCGGGCCTTGGCGCCGGGATGCTACACAAGCGCTTCCCGCCGAACCACGAGCAGTCGCCACCGCATCTGAAGGCCAAACCATACCACGGCGGCGAAACCGAAATCAGCGTTCCGGTAATCGAGCTCAGTAGCGAGACACGAAAGCCGCCCCAGAGGAGGCTCGTGGCCACTTGCCCGCTGTGGTCTTGGAACTCTCCACGAGACGACCCGGGTGAGCGGTCGCGGTGGACGTCCAATTCAGACCGTGTTGATCAGCCCGCGTAGTGTCCCGAAGAACATTGCCTGTTCCCGCGCCTTCTTGAACGCGGATCCGGGAGTGCGATCCGCGCTGTGGTTGAAGAGCCCGGTCACGGCTCGGTCGTCTTGAACTTCTTCCGGCAGGTCGTCGAACAGGCGATAGCATTCCGTGAACGGGATCAGCCGGTCGCCGCGACCGTGGATGAGGCGGGTGGGCACCGCAACCTTGTGGAGATAGCCGGCCGGCTCCAACAAGGGCTCCACCCGGCGGCACGCCTCGGCAAGCGAACGGGCCATCTCCGCACAGGCGGCCTCGTCCGGCCGCGTCCCGTCCCTGGGCGTGGCGAACAGGTCGTAGAGTTCGCGCTGGTGCTTGGGGAGCGATCCTCGTAGCGACCGGATCAGAGGGTCGTGGTGGGACTCCCACGCGGAGATCCGCTCCTCGCTCGCGGCCGCGCCGAGTTGCCGGAGGGCTTCGGCCACATCGACCGCGTCCTGATGGCCGGGAACGTCCGTCAGGTGATTGGCGCCAACCACGTACCTTCCGTACGGATCGGGATCCAACTCGAAGCTCTCACCGTCCCACTCGTGCTTTCCCGTGAACTGACACACGAGGGTCCGTTCCAGGCAGCAGTACGCCCCGAAAAGAACGGCGCCGGCCACACGGTCGGTGATATCCGGGAGACCTGAGGCGATGGCCACCTGTGGCGCGCCGAACGAAAACCCGATGAGGCCGGCCTTGCCGTCCCGCACATCGCAGCGCGTATCGAGGTAGTCCAGACACCCCTTCAGGGTGGCCGATACGGGTCGCGGAGTCACTTCGAGGTCCCGCCACTCGGGTACCTCCGGGATGATGACGGCGGCCCCGCTGGACGCCAGTGACTCGGAGAACCGCACCAACTGTGGGTGGAACCGACCCATGCGGGACACACCGCCGAGCGCGATCCACCCGGGAAGAGGCCCTTTTCGCCGAGCTGGCAGGACGAGCGTCGCGGGAATCGACTCGCCGTCCCGCAGAATTTCCACGGCCTCGGAAACGACTTCGGCGCCCGCGCCCCAACTGCGCGCGTAGCGAATGGTCCGCAGCGTGCCGGTCAGCACCGGGCGTCGCCGCCCGTCCAGGTCGAGAACATCGTCGTCACGCCAGCGTACTCCAGATGAATGGTCCCTCGCACACCAGCCCCCAGGCCATCCCCGGATAAAGATTAGCCCAAGTCTACCGCGGCGGCACACAAGGGAGCGTGCCCCGGTATGCCGCACGATTCGGTCCATCGCGACGTGGTGGCCGCTTCGTCGACCATCGCAAGCCCCTCGGCCCCGACGGCGCGTCCCCTCTTGCCCGGCTCCGGCCGGACGGTTATCCCCACTCCAGTGCCATCGTCTGCAGACACGGAGTCCGACCATCATGAAGACCCTGACCAAGACCCTCGCTCTGGCTGTCCTCCTTCCCGTCGGGGCGTCTGCCCAGGCGGCGGTCCACGCCCA
Source organism: Gemmatimonadota bacterium (assembly GCA_029262115.1). Classification (GTDB taxonomy): domain Bacteria; phylum Gemmatimonadota; class Gemmatimonadetes; order Longimicrobiales; family Gaopeijiaceae; genus JAJCZZ01. The sequence continues at coordinate 89,213 of JAJCZZ010000031.1, forward strand.
CATCGGACACGTCGGTGACGGCTGGAACGACACACCGGACGGGATGGGCCTCTTGCCGACCGCCGTGGCCGAGGCGGGAGTGGCGGCCAGCCATGCCGGCTACGCGATGCGCGACCTTTCGAACCTCGACGCCATGCAGGGACACGCCCGGCACGTACTCCACGCGGTGGACCCTTCCGCCGTCGACGGAGGTCCGGGCGCAGGGTACGGGGTCATCAAGGCCGCCACCGGCGCCGCGCGTCACATCGAGTTGGCCGCCCGCGCGGACGGCGCGCCCGACGGAGTGAAGACCCACGCGACCCACGTCGCGACGTCGGCTCGGAATGCCGTGACCCGCGCCGAGCGGATCGCCGTTCTCGCGGGGCAGATCGCCGCCGCCCGGACGGCGGACGCGGCGGCCCCCCTGGTTCGTGAGATGGCGGCGCTGGCCACGGCGCTGGTCGACGGGGTGGACGCCAACTCGGACGGGCGGGTAGGCTGGCAGGAGGGTGAAGGCGGTCTGGCGGTCGCTGAGACCCACCTGGGACTGCTCAAGCGGGCTGCGGGTATGTAGTCGCTACCCACATCGCAGCCAGGCTGGCTCGGCCGACCGAGCCAGTCCGCCGAGGAATCGGTTCGAACCATTACGGAAGAACACTCCGGCGAACGTCCACTACGAGATCGGTCGCGTGGCCGGCGACATCTGTACGGCCCACATCCCCGAGTTGATGTCGCTGAAGAAGATGTTGCCCTTGTAAGGCATCACGCTCCACGCCCCCGGCGAGTTCGGGATGTACCCGGTCGGGTCGTGAGCCTTGAAGACCGCCATCTCCCGGCCCTGCGTGTAGAGGTTGCCCATGAGGTCGCCTGAGAGGTCGACCATGCGAACGCCGCCCTCGTAGTACGCCTGGTAGAGGATGTCGTCCTCGACCCACATGTTGTGCGTGCCATACTCGCTGACCTCGTACCGCGCGAGTTGAACCGGGGCCATCGGGTCCGTGAAGTCCACGATCTGGATGTACCCGGAGGTGGCGCGGGGATAGCCACCACGACCGGTCTCCGGATCGTACTTCATGCGGTGATCCGGTCCACTACCCTCCCAGGCGAGGCCGCGGCGCTGAACCCGCTCGTCCCCCACGACGAGCAGAAAGCGCCCCGTGGATTCCTGATAGTAGGGGAAGACCGCGTGCGTGGAGCCGGTGGTCAGCGGAAAGGACGTCACGAAGACCGGTGCCTCGATGGAGCCGCCCCAGCGCCCATTCCCGACATCGACCACGACCACCCCCGTGCCCCACTCGGCGGAGTACGCCAGTCCGTCATGAACCCACACGTCGTGGACGCGTGAGTCGGGGTGGTTGTACTCGCTCACGTAGCGGGGGTCGTAGATGTCGGACATATCGAGAATGACGTACTTGTCGCCGCCCGCCAGGACGAAGAGATGGTCGTCCGTAGCGAACATGTTGTGGACGCCGCCCGTCACCCCGTTCCCCTCGAACGTCGAGGCCACGACGGGGTGCGCCGGGTCCGCGAGGTCCAGGACCACCACTCCGTTGCGGCGGTTCGAGGCTCCTTCGCGAGAGATGGCGCCGTACCGTCCGTCCGGCGACACCTTCACGTCGTTGGTGGTCCGCGCGTCCACCGATATCGAATCGGTCTTCACGATGTTCGTCGGATCGGTGACGTCCCATACGAACGAAATGCCGTCGCCGAACTTGGAACCGGTCAGCGCGTAGTCACGGCCGTCGACCCCCTCCCAGATCCAGAAGTCCGTGCTGAAGACGCGCTCCTCCCGGCCCTGGCCCACGACCTCGACCGTGCGCACGACGTCGCGCGGGACCACCCGGAACGAGTAGTCCCCGGACGCTCCTCCGGCCGATGCGACCGCGGTGTACACACCAGGCACGTCCGCGACCATGCGCCCATCCATGATCTGGGCCGGACCCGCAGGCGCGGCAATCGAGTCGTCGGGCTGGTAGATGTAGCTCCACGACACCGCAGCACCCTCGACCGGCCTGCCTACCCCGTCCAGCGGCGTGGCCGTGAAGTTCTGGACATCGCCCGTACGGACACGCTCCGAGCCGCCGCGGACTTCAATGGCCACGATCGGCGAGGGGGTCACCGAATGCGTTCGCGCCCCGGAGATGCCCTGGACCGTGGCCGTGACCGTCACCCGCCCCGGGGCGACCGCCCGAACGTTGCCGAACGCATCGACGGTCGCGACGTCGGGATTCGACGATGACCAGCGAGCCTCGGGATATGGACGGGTCGAACCGTCCGCGTGTCGCGCGATCACGGAGTGGGCGAGCCGACTTCCAGTGAACAACTCCACGTCCTGTGTCGTCACTTCGACGGACGTGACCGCGGGCCAGTCGACCACGACCGGGACGTTGAGCACCAGGGGCTGCCCATCTCCCTCCGGTACCGAGGATACGATCACCCGGTACTCTCCGGCGGCCAGCCCGTGAACCCGACCGTTCACCACCCTGAGGCCTTCACGGGGCGCAACGATCCGGAGTGGCACATCGACCGTGTTCCCGGCCGCGTCGACCGCGCGCACCGTCATGGGCACGCTCGCGCCCGCCATCACACGCAGCTGAGCCGGTTCTGAGATCAAACGCGCGACGCTCTGGCCCGACACCACGTTCGGTGCGAGAATGAGCGCGGCAAACGCGAGGGTGCGGGTGCGGTTCATGGTGTAGCTCCGGTAACGTAGCGCGGATGAGCAAGCCCTGTCGGATTCTCCAGCGAGGAGCAGCCTTTGGCAACCAGCTGGCCGTCGGTCGACGCGGGCCCGGGAATTGCGTTACAGGAGACGATAGTGGGGTTCGGTCCGAGCCCACCCCCTTTCGAGGCCTTCCTGATGGCCACCATCCTCGTCGTCGACGACGAAGCCGTAATCCGACGGATTGTCGACAACGCAATGAGCGTAGACGGCCACACCGTCCTCAGTGCCGAGAACGGTGAACAGGCGTTGGCACTCGCTCGCGAGCAGCCGGTCGATCTCGTACTCATGGATCTGCTCATGCCCGGCTCCAACGGGCTGGAGGCGATCCGGAAGCTGGAAGAACTGGAGACGCCGCCCATGGTCGTGGCGATGTCGGGGATGACATCGGATAGCCGCGGCACCTTCCTCGAGATCGCGTCCGTGCTGGGCGCGGTCGCGACCTTGTCCAAGCCCTTTTCCACCGATGAGTTGAGGTCGGTCATCGAGCGCGTTCTCCAGATAGCCCCAAGCGGATGACCTCCACGACAGCCGAGCCGATTCCGCCGACCCTCACATCGGCGGAACCGACGGACGGGATCACTCGTCCGCTCAGCCAGCAGGTGAATCTGGTAGGCGACCTGCTGGGGTCCGTGGTCGAAGAGCGCTTCGGGGTCGAGACGCTCGAACGAGTGGAGCGACTGCGCCTTCTCTGCCGCGACGCTGAAGTCTCCGGTGACCCGGGGCCTCGAGCGGAAGCAGCCGCCCTGATCCACGCACTCGACATTCCGACGATCGACCGGCTTGCCCGCATCTTCACCACGTATTTCCACCTCGTGAACCAGGCCGAAAAGCAGGAGATCGTCCGGATCAATCGTGACCGCGCGCGCGGTGTGGACGCCGAAGCCGCACGGCCGGAATCGATCGCCGAAGCGGTGGACGACCTCAGGAACAAGGGCTTCACCGCCGACGAGATCCGCGGGATGATCGGCACGCTCGACATCCAGCCGACGCTCACGGCGCACCCGACCGAAGCGCGACCCCGCCCCGTCCTGGCCAAACAGCGCAATGTGGGCCGGATCCTCGCGGTGCTCGGGAGGGCCGCTCCGACCCCGCGAGAGCGGGTGGTCGCGACCGACGCTCTTCGCAACGAGATCGCGCTTCTCCTCGCCACCGAGGAGGTCCGATCTCGGCGGCCCGAGGTTCGGGATGAGGTCGAGGCGGGCCTCTGGCACCTCACGGGGGTGATCTGGGATGTGGTGCCCCGGGTCATGGACGACCTCCGACGTGCACTGCCCGACCCCGGCAAGGGCGAGCCGTGGTCCCCACCGCCCGTGGTCCGGTTTCGCTCGTGGATCGGGGGAGATCGGGACGGCAACCCGAACGTGACGGCCGAGGTCACGGCGTGGACGCTGGGGCGCCACCGGACGGCCGCCCTCGAGCGCCATCTCGAGGAGTTGGAGGCTCTCGACGCCGAACTCACCATTTCCTGCGACCAGGCGTCGGTGTCTCCGGAAATGCGCGCCGCCCTCGACGGGCTCCCCCACACGGCGGACGCCCATGAGCAGCCGTACCGACGGATGACGGCGCACCTCCGCCACCTGCTCCGCGCCGAGCTCCGGGCGGCCGAAGAGGGCGCGGTCCAGGGGGGTTCGGACGAGGAGGGGCCGGACGATCCGGGCTACACCAGCGCGGCCTTCCTCGCGGATCTCCACACGATCCGGGGCAGCCTGCTCCAGACGGGCTTCGTCGGTGTGGCGCGCACCGGTCGGATCACGCGTATGATCGACCTCGTCAACGCTTTTGGCTTCCACCTCGCCACGCTCGATCTTCGCCAGCACAGCAGGATCCACGAGCGGGCGGTGGCGGAGCTTCTGGCGGTCGGCGGTCTCGCGGACTCGTACGATCAGCTGTCCGAAGCCGATCGGGTCGACGTTCTACATGCGGCACTGCGCGGGGAACCTCTGATACCGCCCAACCACGAGCACGGCGAGGAACTCGGCGATCTCCTCGACGTCCTCGGCGTGCTTCGCGAAAGGGCCTCCAGCGAACCCCGAGCGGTCGGCGCGTACATCGTGAGCATGACCCACTCGGCCAGCCATCTCCTGGAACCGATGCTCCTGGCCAAGGAGGCGGGCTTGTGGAGACTCGATGGCGAGCGGGTGACCTCGGTCTTGGACTTCGTGCCCCTCCTCGAGACGGTCGAGGACCTGGACGAGGGGGCCGAGAGGCTGAAGGAGCTGTTCACCGACCCGGTCTACCGGCTCCAGTTGGAGGCGAGGGACGGATTTCAGGAGGTGATGCTCGGCTATTCGGACAGCAACAAAGACGGGGGGTACTGGAGCGCCAACTGGGCCCTCCACCGCGGGCAGGAAGTGCTCGGCGATATCTGTCGGAAACACGACGTCCGGCTCCGTCTCTTCCACGGGCGCGGAGGGACGGTGGGTCGAGGGGGTGGCCGGGCCAACCACGCCATCCTCGCGATGCCCGACAGCGTTCACGACGGGCGGATTCGCTTCACCGAACAGGGCGAGGTCATCAGCTTCCGGTACGGCATGTCCGAGCTGGCGCATCGGCACCTCGAGCAGGTGGTGAGCGCGACGCTACGCACGCTCGCCTCGGGGCCTGATTCTCCGCACCGGTCCGGCGCGGAGGGCGAGCCGACCGATGAAACGGACGACGGCCCGACCGGGTCGGAGCGACGGCTGATTCAGAGAATCGCCGACCTTTCCATGGAGGCGTACCGCGCATTGGTTTCCGATCCAGACTTCTGGAACTGGTATCGGACGGTGACGCCGGTCGACTACATCAGCCGGCTGCCACTCGCGTCGAGGCCCGCATCACGGGGGGTCGGAGCCGAGCGGGCGTTCGATGACCTCCGGGCCATTCCCTGGGGGTTCGCCTGGACGCAGACGCGGTACCTCGTGCCCGGTTGGTACGGAACCGGGCGCGCGCTCGAACAGATCGTCGGCAGCGACGAGAGCGCCTTGGATGCGCTGAGGAGACTCTACGCGAAGTGGCCGTTCTTCCGGGCGGTCGTATCGAACGCGGAACGCGAGATGGCCCGAGCGCGGATGCCGATTGCCGAGGCGTATTCCGAGCGCAGCGAGGACGGCCCCGACTTCCACGAGCGAATCGCGGACGACTTCAATCTCGCCCGAGGGTGGCTCCTTGCCATCACGGGCGGGAGCGAGTTGCTCGACTCGTCACCCGTGATCCGAAAGTCCATCCGGCTGAGAAATCCGTACACGGACGTGCTGAACCTGCTGCAATTGGAGTTGTTGGAACGGGCGGGCTCCGCCGATGCGGCGGAAGACGACGTACTGGAGGCCGTGTTCCTGACCATCAACGGCGTGGCGGCCGCGATGCAGAGCACGGGGTAGCTGGGGCTCGACGCCGGATCGCCGAAGTGGGGGTGATCCAGGCCCATCACGACCCTGGGTTGTAACAAACGGAGGATGCACGGCAATGGAGGGGTAATGAACTACGACACCCCGAAGCCGAGTGAATGCGAGAGACGAACGGACGACGCCCTCGCGTCGTCCGCGTCGCGTGGCTCCCGTCCCGCCCTGGCCGAGCTCTTCCGGCGCCACGCTGACACCGTGTATGGTGCGGCCCTCCGGGTACTGGGGTCTACGTCCGACGCCGAGGACGTACTCCAGGATGTGTTCGTCGGACTTCCACGGGCCCTCCAGCGCTACGATGCACGCGGTCGATTTCCTGGGTTCATCCACACCGTCGCGACGCGAGCCGCCCTCATGAAGTTGCGAGGCGAGCGCAGGCGGCCGTGGACGGTCCTCCCCCCGGACATGCCGGGTCAGGGGTCCCGCCCAGACGCCACCGTCGAGCGCGTCGATCTGGGGCGCGCTCTCTCCGATATGCCAGAGGGGCTACGGCGTGCCTTCCTGCTCCGCGAGATCGACGGGTTCGGTCACGAGGAGATCGCGGCACTCCTCGGCATCAGCGCGGGAGCCTCCCGTGCGCGCGTTCACCGAGCGTGGGCGTGGTTACGTCGCCGGCTGCCCAAGGAAGAAGAGGCATGATGAAGTTCCATCCACGGCCCGGCACCCTTGCAGCGTATTCGCGTGGCCAACTCTCGCGGCGAAGGATCCAGAGCCTCCGAGAACACCTGGCCGGGTGCACGGCGTGCCGCCGAACCGTCACCTGGACGTCCTCGGTACGAGACCTGGCGTCAGTGGCGACCTCGCCGCCGGCACCCGAAGTATTCGCCTTGATTGCGGCACGGATCGACAGCGGCGAGACGGTGCTTCTCCCCGAGGGCTCTCTGTCCTCGGGGCCGGGCACTCGAAGGAGGATCGCAGGGTGGCGGGTGGCGGTCGCTGGCCTGCTGATCGCAGTCGCCGCGACGTCGGTCGCCGCGGTCCAACACGGCGGTCTGTCCTGGATCCGTACGATCCTCACCCCGGTCCGACCGAGCCAGCCCCTGGAAGCCGAAGCGGATGCCAGCGCGACCGGCGTGGACATCCACGTCCCGGCGGAGGGATTAGAGATCGCGCTCGAGGCGCCGGCCCCAGACGTGGTCGTGAGCCTGGCGACCCAGAAACGGGAACTGCTCTCCCTCACGGGTAGGGGCGATGCTGCCGGGGCGCGCTACGGAGTGGCGGCACGTAGGGTGACGGTCCACGCACTCCACGGTGGCACGCTCGAGATCTCGGCACCGGCTGACGGAGCTGGCGTCATCCGTCTCACCGTGGATGGGGTCATGGTCGGAGTGGTTCGGAACGGGCGCGTCACCCTCCCGGGAGCGGCCGTGGAGCGCGACCGCGGGCCCATAACCGTTGCGGAACTGGTCGCACGCGCGCGGCAGGGAGGAACGCGGTGAGTTGGCTCACGCTGGGAATGGTGTTGATGGTGTCCGGCGTGGTCGAGGGGCGGGTTCTCTCGGATCCGGACGGCTTGCCCATCGCCGGAGCCGTGGTCACGATCGAGGATGCCGGTTTGACCGCCACGTCACAGGCAGATGGCCGCTTCAGGTTGGAGGGAGTCGGGGTTGGCGCTTGGACGCTCCGGGTGTGGGCGGAGGGACACCAGAGTGTCACGCTGGGCGTTCGCATCTCAGCGGAAGAGGCGGTTCGTCTCGACATCGCGTTGTCGCCCGACCCTCAGCCGACCGCTGACGGCTTGGTGCTGGTGGCGGGCCGTGTGTTCGACGAGGGTCGGCTTCGGCCCGTTGGGACAGCCTTGGTGCAAGCGTCCCCTCTCGTTTCGGGGGACCGGAGAGAACAGGCTACGCCCGCACCGGGGCCCGTCAGCACGGACGCTGACGGCTGGTTCAGCCTGCGCCTTACTCGTGGCTCTTGGTCGATTCGTACCACCGCCCCAGGCTACCGGCCCGACGACAGCACCATTGACCTGTCCGATCCTCGCTCCAGGGAAGTCGAGGTCTTCCTCGAGCTCCAGCCGCTCCCCCTGCCCGGCCTCTTGGTCGGTGGATCAGGCGAGTCACGTGCCCCGGCCCGTGGCCAGCTTCACTCCCCGTCGGCGCGCGTTCTGGATTCGGCCTTTGTCCGACTCACACCAACGACGGTCGAGCGGGACGTCATGCGCACGGTCCAGTCGCTCCCCTCGGTCACGCCCGCGTCGGACTACTCCACCGCTCTGTACGTACGGGGAGGAACGCCGGACCAGACCCGCATCTTCCTGGATGGCACGCCGGTCTACAACCCGTTTCACGTCGGAGGATTCGCAGCAGCGTTCTCACCGTCCTATGTGGACGCGAGCGTACTGAGTTCCGGCGGGCTGCCTGCCTCGTCACCCGCCGCACTCGGCGGCGTGCTGGAAGTGCGAACCGTGGATCCCACCCCGGACTCCCTCGTCGCCGCGGGGAATGTGGGCTTGTTGTCCACCTCGGCGACCGTCTCCGGAGGGCTACCGGGAAGTCGAGGCGCCTTCCTCCTATCCGGCCGGCGGACCTACCTGGACGTAGCCTCGCGCGCGACGGACGCGCTCGGCCTCATCAACGGCGTCATCCCCTACTCGTTTGACGATGGCTTTGCCAAGCTGCGCCTCGGTCGACTTCCGGGCGGGGCGCTGACGGTGTCGGGATACCTCAACCGCGAGCGCTTCGTCTTCGAAGAGACCTCCGGGCCGGACGAGGTGAAAGCGCGTTGGGGTAGCGACATGGTGGCCCTACGTGGTGAACGGATTCTCGGGGACTGGGGAGCGGTTGAGGGCGGTGTGGGCACCAGCGGGTTCGGCGGGAGGATGTTCCTGGTTGAGGACCGCCTGGTGTCGCCCGGCTCCCTCGATCAGAGCCCGGTCTTACGTCCCGACAGCTCGAACACCTCGGTGTCGCTTCGCACGTTCGTCGCTGACGTCACCCTCCGATCCGACCTGGGGCGCCATCTGGTCTCGGGCGGTATGCACGTGGAGCGGACGCATCTCGCGACTGACTTCGCCCCTCGGATCTCCCGGGAGTTCAACATTCCCGAGCTGAGAACCGACAGTCGTATAGGGGGGATATCCGCATATCTAGAAGATCAATGGGCTGTCTCTCGACGCTTCCGCTTCGATCTGGGCACTCGGTTTCAGCGTCCGACCGGGCGCTCGTGGCACGTCCTTCCCAGGGGCCGCGCGGCATGGGAGTCAAAGGGGGGGTTCGATGTGGCCGTCTCCGGCGGAATGTACCTGCAGGACTGGTGGAGTCTGCGAAATGAGGAGTCGGTCGCGGCCTCACTCGTCGCGTACGACCTCCTCGCTCCGGTGGCCGCCTCGGATCCCCTTCCAACATCATGGGACGCCGTCGTGGAAGCCTCGGGACGGGTCCGGGGCTGGAGCGTGTCCGTGGGCGTCTTCAACAAGGCACTCAGCACGATCCCGACCGCGGTGCCGGACGTAGACCCGACGGGCCTGGACTTCCTGATTCATCCCGATTCCGTGCAACTCGGTCAAGGAACGGTCCGAGGCGCCGAATTCAGCATTTCGGGTCGCGTGGGCGCAACGACCGTGGCTGTCGGATATCGATGGCAACAGGAGTCACGAAGCGTGGGCGGAGTCACCTTCACGCCCCGCACCGATCGGCGCCACCGAGCCACGCTCGCAGCCACCCGGCCCTTCTGGGGGGAGCGAGAGTTGGCGCTGTCGGCGACCTGGATGAGCGGGATTCCGCTGACTCCGGTCCGGGGCACGCTCCCCCCGTTCAGCGGAGTCCAGCCCGACGGTCGTCCCTTTCGTCCGGAGAGCGGGGCCGGCCGGTTGGTCTATGGAGATCCAAACGCCGATCGGCTTGATGCGTACCTCAGGATCGATCTGGAGACCCGAGGAGCCTGGGACGTCACCTTGTTCGGCCGCCGCGGCCTGATCGAGCCGTATGTGAGCATCCTGAATGTGCTCAACCTGCACAACGGACTCGCCGTAGACTACAGGGTGGATCACGAAGGACGCGTCGTCCGGCAGATCGGCCCGCAACTTCCGATCTTCCCGAGCCTCGGACTGAGGTGGCGGTTCTGAGCCCCGCTCGACTCCGTCGATGGCCGGGGAGCATGGCGATCCTGGTGGCGCTCGCGCTCACGTCGTGCACCGAGGAGGCCACTCTCCCAACCGCCGAACCGCTGACGTTCGTGATCGCGACGCCCGTGGCATTCGCTGACTCCATCTTCCTTGTGGCCGGAACCACTCCAGGCGGTTTCGTGGAGCCTCTCGGTGGGGCTGCGTTCTCGATCCGGACACGGGACACCACCCTTCGCCTCTCCGAGGCTTCAACAGGAGATTGCGGCTTCCCAACGGGATCCGCCTGTTACCGAGGGGTGACCCACGGACGGATCCTTCCCGGCGATTCCCTCCGGTTGGTGGGCACGACGGGGTCGGGACGAGAGGTCAGCGGCGCGGCCCGGGTACCGGACGTGCCGGACCTCACCATCCTCGGGTACGGCAACGCGGACACGATCCGTGGGCGCGTCGCGGCCTTTGACGAGGTACCCGCGACCGTCCTGGGTTTGGAGGGTGTGCCGGGCATGGTCACGTGGAGCGACACGCTCGCCCCTACAACCGTCTGGACGCCCTCGGGCGCCGTGTCGTGCGGGACTCGCCCCTTCGATCTTCCGCGGGGCATCGACCTGCGCGGCTTCACCTTGATACTACGAACTCCGGATCGACCGTGTGCAGTCGAACCAGATTTCCCCTGGGATTCGGTCGCGGTCGACTTCACCTTCCTCGCGTACGACCAGCACTTCACCGCGTGGTCCGCCCTTTCGGCCCAGCGCCAGCCCGGAGCCAGCCACGGTATCGAGGGAGTGTTCGGCGTGTTTGGAGCCGCGACCCCGAAGCGCTTCGTTCTGGTTCAACTGCCGTAGCCGCAGCCCATCCCCACCCCTCCGCGTCACCTCTCGAGCGTGGCCTCTCATCGGTCGCACGCCTCGGCACAGGCGCGACACGCGTCAGCGCAGACGCGGCAGTGCTCCATGTCGCCTGGCGACGCGGTCGTCCGGGTGGAGCCGGGCCTGTCAGTCCTGGATCAGTCCAGCGGACTGGGCGTTCCGCGCCAGATCCAAAGCATCCTCTTCGTACCACTGACCCGCGGACGGCCCCCGTTACACTCTCCGTCGGACTCACCCGGCCGCTTGATCCACAAGAACGCATCGACGAGAGGGTGCGCCGTCTCGGTGGTGGGTGCCTGCCCCAACGCCCGACCGCCCGGGTTGCACCACTCCCCATCGGACGGGGCGCCGACACCGTTACGGCTCGTGTCGACGACGAAGTGGAGCCCGTTCGTGAGGCGGGAGATTTCCTCACCGTAGCGTATGTTGCGATCGGTGTCCCACGTGTTCGACACGTTGAGCGCGAACCCGTCCAGCATTCCGCCGACCTCCTGGATCCTCCGCGCCACCGTCTGCGGCGAGTGCCAACTCGGGTGCCCGGCATCGAGGTAGACCGTCGCGTTCGTCTGGTCCTTCAACAGATCCACGGCCACACGCAGCATGGCAATCCGCTCCACCCGTGCCTCGGGTGTGAGACAGTCGAGCGCAGCGAGAGCGTCCGGCTCGAGGATCACGACCGCGCGACGATTGCCGATGCCTTCCGCGAACCTCCCTAACCAGTCCCGATAGTCATCCAATCCACCGGCCCCGCCCGCCGACCACTGCCCGCAGTCCCGGTTGGGGATGTTATACGCCACCATGACCGGAATCCCGTCGACGCTCTGCGCGGCATCCACCGTACGATCGACGTCTCCACGCACGTCCTCGTTCCAGTCACCAAACCATTCGGCCTGTGAATTGCTGGCGATGTACTCGAGCAGTCGCGCCTCGTACGGGCTGCGATCGCTGAGATCCGCCGCGCGCCGCGCCGGAGTCGAGGCTACGTTCACGTACAGCTTGGCCCCCCGGATCGGGTCGGGCGGGGTTGCAGGGGGCCGCACGTTGGCGGACGCTGCAGCCCTGCGGCGCGGTCACCCGCGGGAGTCGAAGCCGTCGCGTCACAGGACGCGATACACGTACCCGCTAGGGCGATGGCTAACAGGCTCGTCATCGACTGGTCATCTCTCGAGACTCGTGTGGGGTCATTTCTCCAGGGTGAACTGCCAGATCCATGCCGAACCGCCGAACGGGTCGGCAGACCGTCGAATGCGCGCGATCAACCGAAGGCGGAGCGCCACGCCGCGATCCGAAGAGACGGGCCAGTCGTGGATGGCCTGAAGGCCGCATTGGGTCTGAGGCCGACGGCCCCATTGTGGCTGGCCCGAGGACCGCCATATTCGCTCGCGCACCGACGGGGTACGCGCCGGCACCCACACCGTCGGAGCCCTCCTCCCCTCACATCGCCATTGCTCTGAAAGGTCTGATCTGAATCGTGACGTCACAGGACCCGTCATGGGTCGTTCTCCGTTTCCGCGGGACCCCGGATGCCGACCCGGCCGCCTGGGCCACCTTCTCCGAAATCGCCCGAGTCCGCGCGCGGGGCGGCGAGCAACCGATCGTGGTGCACGACGGCCCTCAGAGGGCCGAGGACGCGCTGAGCTTCGTAAAGACGGTTGAGGTGGCGATCGGGGAAGTACGGGCGAAGGTCGAAGCCGGCCTGGACCGAGGGGGGAGCGACGAGGCCGCCGCCCGGATCGCTGTGGCTCTGGGTGTTTCGCTCCTGGAGGTCTGGACCGGCCTGCCCGGGATGTTCACGGCGGACCCTCACGTCGTACCGACGGCGCGACGCCTCAACCGCCTCTCCTACAATGAGGCGCAGGAGATCGTCACGACCGGCGACCAGGCGCTCCACCCGCAGTGCATTCCCATCGTTCGCGACTCGGGGATTGCCATCCGAATCCGTTCGCTCGGCGAGCCCACCGCAGCCGGCACAGCCATTTCCAGCCGCAGCGGAGCCGGCGGCCCTGGCCTGAAGGCCATCTCCATGAAGAAGGGGGTCGTGCTCATTTCAATGGAAACCGTGGGGATGTGGCAGGTCGTCGGATTCCTCGCACGCGCGTTCCAGTGCTTCCAGGCGCACGGGCTCTCCGTGGATCTGGTCGCCACGTCCGAGACCAACGTGACGGTCTCGTTGGACGCTCGTGCCAACACGCTCGACCGAACGACCCTGGACGGGTTGGTTCGCGACCTCTCCGAGCTGGCGGTCGTGCGTGTCATCGAGCCATGCGCGTCCGTCAGCCTGGTGGGCCGGGGGATCCGCGGGCTCCTGCCACGCCTCTCCCCCGCCTTCGAGGTCTTCGATGAGGAGCGAGCCCACATGGTCACCCAGGCGGCGAACGACCTCAACCTGACGTTCGTCGTCGACGAAGACCAAGCCCCCCGGCTCGTGAAACGGCTGCATCACCTCTTCTTTTCGGCCGGTGGTGGTGGTGCCGACGTGGGTCCAACGTGGGATGAATTGCGGGCCGGCGGGCCCGTCCCCGTGCGCGGGTCGGCACGCGTCCCGGACGCCTTCTGGGTCGACCGTCGCGAAGAACTCATGGCTCTGCTCGACGGGCGTGACGCCGCTTACGTGTACGACCTGGAAACCATTCGAAGTAGAGCACGCGCTCTACGCGCCATCGACAGTCTGGATCAGGTGCTCTACGCCATGAAGGCGAATTCGCACGCCGACGTCATTCGTGCGGCCGTCACCGAGGGCCTCGGTCTGGAGTGTGTCTCCGAGGGCGAGATCGATCACGCCCGAGCCTCCGTGGGGGGTGACGTCCCGATCCTGTTTACGCCCAACTTCGCACCGCGAAGCGAATACCGGGACGCGTTCGAACTCGGTGTGCACGTCACCGTCGACGGGCTTCACCCCCTCAGGGCCTGGCCCGAGGTCTTTCGTGGGCGACCGATCTTCGTCCGGGTCGACGCCGGGGACGGACGGGGACACCACGAGAAGGTCCGAACGGTGGGACCGGGAGCGAAGTTCGGGGTTCCCCTCGACGACCTCCCCGAGGTACGCGCCATCACGGACGGTATCGGAGCGACGGTCGTGGGACTCCATGTACACTCCGGGAGCGGCATCCTCGAACCGAAGCATTGGGAACGGAATGCGGTCGCACTCCTGGCCGCGGCCGATTCATTTGCAAACGTGCGCTACGTCGACCTTGGCGGGGGCCTTGGTGTTCCTGACCGGCCGGGGCGCCCCCACCTCGACCTGAGCATGTTGGGCGAGGGACTCGCTTCGGTTCGGCACACAATCGGTGAGCGCCAGCTATGGCTGGAGCCTGGCCGCTTCGTGGTCGCGGAGGCCGGCGTACTCATCGCACGGGTCACGCAGGTAAAACGAAAAGGCGAGCGGCACTTCGTGGGCATCGCCACGGGAATGAACTCCCTGATCCGACCCATGCTGTACGGGGCGCACCACGACATCGTGAACCTCACGCGCCTGGACGCCCCACCCACTCGTCTGACGACCGTCGTGGGGCCGATCTGCGAAACCGGAGACCGACTCGGTGTGGACCGCCTGCTTCCCCCGACCGAGGAGGGCGACGTCATCCTCATCGACCAGGCCGGAGCGTACGGCCGGGTCATGGCTTCGTCATACAACATGCGGCCGCCCGCGGAGGAGCTGGTGATCTGAGCAGGGACGTGCAGGTGGCTTACGCGCCTAGTCCACGCCTAGCCCAGCGGAAGCGACACTCGCATGGTCGTGCCCACGCCGAGCTCGCTCTGAGCGGTGATGTCGCCGCCGTGTGCCTGAGCGATGACACGGCACAGGTAGAGGCCCAGACCGAGCCCACGTCGGCTGTCGTCGCTTCTCTGCCAGAACCGCTCGAAGATATGGGGCAAAGCATCTGCGGGGATTCCAGCGCCGTCGTCCCGAACGACGTATACGAGATGCTCGTCGTCGGACTCAACGTGGACGGACACCGTCCCTCCGGGAGGGGTAAACCTCATCGCGTTGCCGAGCAGGTTCGAAATCAACTGCATGAGGCGATCGTGATCGAACGAGGCGACGATATCCGCCACCGGCACGTCGATGCCGAAGCTGACCCCGCGAGCGTCGAACGTGGGGAGAAAGGCACGGTGAACTTGCGATGTGAACGCGCCCACGTCGTGGGGTCGCTTCGTCAGCGGAAAGCTCCCCACGTCGACGCGAGCGACATCGAGCAGGTCGGTCAACAGGCGCCCCATCCTCGCCGCGGCCAGCGTCACGTCGTCAGCTGCGCCACGCGCGGCCTCGTTGGCAGCGGTTTCCGCTAGGAACTCCGCGTTCAAGACGATCCCGCACAGCGGAGTCCGAAGGTCGTGCGTCACCATCGCCAACACGTCAGAGTGGTCAGCCTCGATGGCGTCCGCGTCGCTGCGCTCACCCTGCAGGCGCTCATTCGTATCGGCCCGCCGCACCCCCTGCGCGACATCTGCCCGCGCTCGCATGTCGCGCCGGGTTCCGGCGCGTGCGTCGACCCGTCGTCGTTCGTGGTCGATCAAAGCGTCTGCGGCGGAGCGCTCGGCTCGCATGCCATCATCGGCGACGGCGCGCTCCTCCTCGACCCGGACAGAGGGCTCGGAGGACGCGGCACGCTGGCCAGCCAACACCGCGTCGGCATTCTCGCGAAACATCGTGAGGCGCTGATCGGCGACTACGCGATCACGGGCGATGAGGACGTCCAACTTTCGCTGGATGTTCGCCGCAGTTCGAACGAGCGCGGCGTCGGCAGTCGCCCGTTCCGCATCGAGACTCGCGTCGGTCCTTGCGCGGCCCTCAGCCACGACATCTCGATCGTCGTCCACTCGTACACCCCCGATGCCCGATACCTGGCGAGCCGGATGCTCCGTCCGCTCAACAGGCGGGCTGAGTTAATGCATACATCGGCGGGTACCACGCGGGCAAGGGGTGGACCTGGTCTCGGCGGGAGTCAGAACACATCCGTTCAGTTAATCCGGCGCGGTCACTCTTCGTAGAAGAAGATGTCCTCGATCCTCCGTTCGAAGAGTCGGGCAAGCTTGAAGGCAAGGGGTAGCGAGGGGTCGTAGCGCCCGGCTTCGAGAGCATTGACGGTCTGGCGGGACACCGAGAGCCGCGCCGCAAGATCGGTCTGCGTCCACCCTTGTTCCGCTCGGAGTTCACGAAGAACGTTCCTCAACGCTCTCGAACGCCTTGGATGAAGAGGACGATGGAGTAGACGACGGCGAAGGCGGGCAGAAGCAGGTATCCCGGCAATTGGGGTGCATCCAACATCTCCTCGAAGAGCCCCCAGAGAGAAGCCAGGAAAAGAACCAGCCCGCCGCCGATCGAAACGGCGCGAAGCTGGAGCAGGTGCATCATCTCGTCCTCCCGCCGGATCATCCGCGCGAATGCGCCCCCCCACAGGATCAGGATCACGGTGGGGAGGACGACAGCCGCGATCCGGGCCTCCCCGTGACCCGTAGCTCGCGTGAGGAGGGCGCCGGCGGCGAGCGTTACCGCGAATAGTGTCATCAGCAGAGCCTGGAGCCGGATGAACCGCGTGCGCGCGGCGTCGGGTCCGCTTGGGCGTTCCGACGTCATGGATCTACCTGATGGCGGGCCCCATAGCACTCCCGTCGTATCATCGCTCGTCCTTGACAAATGGAAAGGATCCTTTCCATTTGGAAAGGACGCTTTCCATTCAGTCTACTGGGTCAACTCAACGGACTCAAGGAGTAGTCAGGGTGTTTCCCACGCATCATCTGCTGGCCTCACTCGTCGGCATCGCGCTGCTTGCGGGCTGTTCCGCAAGGGTCGATTACCGGGGCGCGAGCCTCTATACCGGCTTCATCCTCGTGGACCCCCAGGCCGAAACGAGCACCTTGAACAGTTGGCTCGTGATCAAGCAAGGAGCCATCCTCGAAATGGGAGCGGGAACGCCGCCCAGTGGCGACTTCGAAGACGTTCACGACCTTTCCGGCCTCTACGGAATGCCCGGTCTGATCGACGCCCACGCCCACGTCACGGCGGGACCGCTCGACTCGGGCATCGAGGACGGGTCCCCCTACGTGGGCGTCCGGTCCGGCGGCGCATATGCCCGTTTCAACGCGGCGATCGCCCTGGCATTCGGCATAACGTCCATACGGAACCCGGGCGGCGCAACCGAAGCGAATGCGGAATACGACCGCATGATCGCGACTGGAACGTGGGTCGGCCCCGAGGCCGTGCACGCTGGCTCGGTGATCGAGCCGCCACCCTTCGGCGGTCCGTCGTTCGCGTACCCGACGACTCCTGAGGAGTGGGATGCCGAGGCCGCTCGCCAGGCAGCGGCGGGCATGACGTACTTCAAGCTCTACACGGATCTGACCGAGGCGGAGTTGGGCGAAGGTGCGCGGACCGCCAAGGCCCATGGCCTCATTCCGATCGCTCATCTGAATGCCGTGAGTTGGTCGCGAGCGGTGGAGCTCGGTGTCGAGCAACTCGAACACGCCCTGCCGACCAGCCCGGAACTCCTGGAGCCGGACGTGCGCGCAGACTACGTCAATCCGGATCCCACCGGTCGGTACATGTTCCGCTGGTTCGAGCTGGCCGATCTGGGCGGACCCCTGGTCGGAGAGATGATTCGGACTCTGGCGGCGCGGCGAATACACGTGGATCTGACGCTCATGGTGCAGGACATCACCTTCCACGCCGACGACCTGACCGAGATCTTTCCGGCCTCCGAGAGGCGGTACTACCATCCGGAAAGCTTCGCGACCGCGATGGCCAACTATGAAGCCATCGCCGGGTTGTGGACCGAGAACGAGTTCGACCGGGCGCGCGCCGCCTGGCCGCGGGTGCTGGAGTTGGCCCAAAGACTCCATCGAGCCGGTGTCCCCCTGATGATCGGTACAGACGGTACGGGTGGGGCCCCCGTATACGCTCGAGAGCTCGGACATCACGTGGCCGCGGGCATTCCCGTGTGGGAGGTGCTTCGAATGGCCACGGCTAGGAATGCCGAGTTGATGGGGTGGGGTGACAAGACTGGCCGCATTGCGGTCGGAATGGAGGCCGACCTCGTCTTCCTGCGGTCCGATCCGGTAGAAGACGTACGCCACGTTCGCGAGGTCGAGATCGTGGTGACCGACGGTCATCCTTATCGGGCCGATGAGTTGCGGGCGGTTGCACAAGCCATCCTGGACGGCTCGTAGGGTGGCTCGGCTCGCTTCGCTCGCCGATCCCGACCGGACTCGGTGGAGGGCCCCCGTCTACCGCCCCCCCAACCTCGCACCCGTCAGCCGCGACAGCGCGGCCAACGTCGTCTGAGCCGCGTTCAGACCTAGCCGGAAATCGTCATCGGTGAACGTCGTCCACACGTCGAGCGGGGTATGCCAGGTCGGGTTCCAGCCGGCACCGGTCTGGGCCCCTCGCTCGTTCTCCCGGAGGCTGATCGACGGGACGATGTTCATGAAGGGACTCGAGTCCGTGTTCGTCATGTGCGGACCCACCGACGCCGGGTAATCCGTGTTGTACGCGTCCGCCGCGGCCTTGAACACGAAGGCCAGCTTCATGGACTCCTCGGCCAGTTCGGACTCCGACTGGAACTCGATGTTGACGTCGGCTTCCGGCCGTTGATCGCGGCTGACCGTGCCATCCGCCGCCGGAGCCCCGTGGTCCCACAGCATCATGTCGTGCTGGATCATGCCGAGCCACCGTGGCTCCGGATACTGACCAGATCCCGCCGGCTGCTCGATGCCCTGGAGGGCCCGCCGCTGCTCGACGTAGGCGGTCGAACCGTTCAGACCGGTCTCCTCGTTGTTCCAAAGGGCGAAGCGGATGGAGACGTCGGTCCGCACATCCGGCGCGTTGAGGATCCGGGCCAGTTCCATGACCAGCGCCGTGCCCGACCCGTCGTCGTTGACCGCCTCGTTCACGCCGTGTCCGTCCATATGCGCACCCACGATGTACATCTCGTCGGGCCGGGTCGTGCCGACCTTGGTGCAGTAGACCTCGCTCCGCTCTCCGTTGACCGGCTCCTCACGGTTCAACTCGCGGATACGCTCGTCGGGCTGCGCGTCCAGGTCGCGGTTCACACCCGTGCGCGCCCGGTATCCGAAGATCGAACTGCCTCCAGGACCGCTGCCGTTCCGCCCCACCAACCCGCCGGTCGGCGTGGTCAGGTCCGGGGGATCGGCAGCGGCGCGGGGGGCACCGCCTCCGGTGCTTCGCGGCGGGCGGGGTGCGGGATCGAAGATGTAGGTGATCCGCTCGGTGTTGGTGCATCCGACGGCGCGAAGCTGTGCTTCGATCCAGTCCACGGCATCACGATTACGCTGCGTGCCCTGCCGCCGGTCCCCGAACTGCGTCAGACCCTTGAGCGCGGTCTTGAAGTTTTCGAGGGTGAGGCGGTCGACCAGGGTCTGCGTGGCGCCGGCATCGTCAGCCTGTGCGGTCGCGGGCTTCGGTGCAGCGCCAATGAAGGCGATGGCCGTGACGAGGGCGAGGGTGATGCTTCTGAGCATAGTCGAGTCCAGCGGAAGGCGTCGAACAAAGTGGGCGTATGAGCCAAGTCCGACCATACGCGACGGGGAGCGGCGAGACAACGGGAGTGGGGGGCGCGGCGCCCGGCCATCTGGCGTGCCTTTGGCCCCTTCCTGGCCTACCACACCTTTGGCTTCACAGGAAATCCATGGATCGACACAGTATTGCTCACCGTGCTACAGGTGACGATCCTCGTCATGATGGTGAGCGGGTGGCGTCTGGCTCGGCGATCAACCCGGGAGGCCGGGGGAGAGTCCCCCGTGCCTGGTCGCGGACACCCCTGACCTCGTGACCCTGCCCACCCGACCTCACGGAGAATCGTCGAATGCGGGTCGATGTCCGGCCAGTCGAAGTTGAGGTGATCGAACCGCTCCGCGATCTCTTCCGAGCCGAAGCGGACTGTCAGATCGTCCGCGACTCGATTCTTCCTCGCGGGCTGGCAGACGCATATCTCGCGACGTGTGACGGGGAGGCGGCGGGTTACGGGGGCGTGTGGAACGAACACTTCCCGAACCGGGTGGTCGAGTTCCACACCATCGAGCAGTACAGGGAGACTCACTCCGCCCTCTTCCGGGCGTTCATCGCGTCGAGCGGAGCGCGGGACCTGGAAGCTCAGACGAACATGCCCGGGATGTTGGGGCTCCTCGAGGAGTTCGGGTCCGGCCCGGTGGAGGAGCATATCCTCTTCAAGGACGGCCCGTCGACGAGGTTGGAATGCCCCGGCGGACAGTTCCGCCGTCGCCGCACCGAGGACGAGGGTCCGGAAGGCGAGTGGGTCGTGGAGGTCGAGGGAGAGGTCGTCGCAGGTGGTGGGGTACTCACCCACTACAACCCTCCTTACAGGGACATATACATGGAGGTGGACGTCTCGTGGAGGCGGGCCGGAATCGGATGCTTCATCGTCCAGGAATTGCGGCGGGTCTGCCACGACCGTGGTTGGGTGCCCGCCGCTCGGTGTGATCCCGGGAATGTGGGGTCGAGGCGAACACTGGAGCGGGGCGGGATGGTGGAATGCGGTCGACTCCTGGCCGCCCGGATCCGACCGGAGTACCTCGGCCAGGTATGAGTTCCTGGGTCATCCGACAACCCTTCAGGAGAGAGCAACGTGAAAAGGAGCGAACTCGAGGATCTGACCGAACATCTGGAACGGTATCGATCGATCACGCTCCAGCTGTTTGATCTGGTCGGTGAAGAGGATCTGCGGTGGAGACCCCGGCCTGACCAGTACAGCCTCGGGCAACAGCTTCTCCACATCGCCCAGGCGGAGGACCGCTTCGCCCACGGGCTGTTCGAGGGAGACTGGACCTTCGACCGGGTCCGACTTCCCCGAGAGCTGCCGACGGCGGAGGAGATGAAGGTGTTCTTCCGCGACGTGCGGACCTACACGCTGGAGCAGCTAAGCACGCTGGACCCGGCCGAGCTGGGTCGCGTCATCGAAGTCCCCGACGCTCCGGTCGAGCACTCCTTGCGCTCGTGGCTGTGGTTCATCCTGGAGCATGAGCTTCACCACCGGGGTCAGGTATGGGGATACTTGCGCACAATGGGACACACGCCCCCCTTCTATGCCATCCCGCTCCCGCTGGGCGAACGGCCGGACGTGAAGGCTCGAGAGGAGTTGGGCGGTTTCTGAATGGGACTGGGCCAGTCTGCGGCCGCCCCGAACATCTCTTTAATCTTGACCTTTGGGGCTTCGGCCGGTACCGTGTCAGCCCTTGAGTAAGACCCGTGCGGCGCCCCGCAGCTGCCGTTCTCAACCTCGGAGGAAGGACATGGCCTACGTAGATCCCTGTGAAGTCTCGCCGGACTACTACAAGAAGCTCTTCGAGAATGACGCACTTCGGGTCGTCGAGATGACCTTGCCGCCGGGGCACAAAGACACGCAACACTCGCACCCGGACGAGACCGTCTACTTCATCAGTGGCGGGAAGGCGCGCATCCATGTGGATGGTGACGCGATGGAAGTCGACGTGCCAGACGGCCATGTCATGCACCACGAATCGTGGACGCACACCGTGGAGAACATTGGGAACACGACGATCCACGCGATCATCTTCGAGCCGCACATGGACACGTCCCACCTGTAGCGCCAGCCGCGCCCACCCTTCGGCGGCATTTCGCTGCCAACCGCTCCATATTCGCTGCGACGGCTCCAACCATCTCCAGGCCCCAGGTCGCGGCGACTACAGCCCGCCGGAGATCACTGGCGGGCGTGGGATCAGCGGCGGGAGCGTGTCTCCGAACCAAAAAGGGAGTGGGAGGATCCGGGGGTGACGGGGTACTACCCTGGAGACGCTCCAACGTGAGGCGGGTATGGCGGACGAACAGGCGACGGTCGAATTGCCGGAGGAGCTCATCGCCTGCTTCTGGGACTACGACCCGCACCAGCTCTCCTGGGAGCGGAGCCGCCATACGATCGCGCTCCGGCTGCTCGAGAAGGGCGGTATGCACGCCGTTCTCTGGCTGCGCGAACACATGAGTGATGAGGAGATCCGGGAGTTCATCGCCCTCAGGCGTGGCCGGGGCATCAGCCCGCGGCGCCTCCGTTTCTGGAGCCTTCTGGTCGGCATTCCCCGCGGTGACGTCGACGAGTGGATCGAGACAGCTCGCAGCAATCCCTGGCACCGCCGGACTCAGGGATGACCTTCTACCCGGAGGTGATGCCGCTCACGCAGCAGAAGATGCTCCATCGGCTCGAGCGGGAGCACCTTCCTGAGATGCTTTGGCCGATCGAATGGGACGAAGTCAGGCGCATGATCGAACGCTGGGTCCTAGCGTACCTGAATGCGCAGGCACCACCCCGGTCCGGCGACCAAGGCGTTCGGGGCTAGAGCCAATAGCCGCCGGCGTTACTCGCTCGCCTCCACGTAGATCTCCCCACCCTTCTCGCGGAACTCCTCGGCCATCTGCTCCATACCCGCTTCGATGGCTTCGACCGTTTCCATCCCCTGGGCCGCGGCGAACCGGCGGATATCCTCGGTGATCTTCATCGAGCAGAACTTCGGCCCGCACATCGAGCAGAAGTGGGCGACCTTGGCGCCCTCGGCGGGCAGCGTCTCGTCGTGGTACTCGATGGCGGTCATGGGATCGAGCGCCAGGTTGAACTGGTCGCGCCAGCGGAACTCGAACCGTGCCTTGGACAGGGCATCGTCCCATTCCTGCGCCCGGGGATGTCCCTTGGCCAGATCCGCCGCGTGGGCCGCGATTTTGTACGTGATGACACCGCGCTTCACATCGTCGCGGTTCGGGAGCCCCAGATGCTCCTTGGGCGTCACGTAGCACAACATAGCCGTGCCGTACCACCCGATCTGAGCCGCGCCAATGGCGCTCGTGATGTGGTCGTATCCCGGCGCAACATCCGTGGTGAGCGGCCCGAGCGTGTAGAACGGCGCCTCGTCGCACCATTCGAGCTGCTTCTTCATGTTCTCCTCGATCAGGTGCATGGGCACGTGACCGGGCCCTTCGTTCATGACCTGAACACCATATTCCCAGGCGATGCGGTTCAGGTCTCCCTGGACCTTCAGTTCCGCGAACTGGGCCTCGTCGTTCGCGTCGGCGATAGAGCCCGGCCGTAGGCCGTCACCGAGCGAGAACGACACGTCGTAGTGCGCCATGATCTCGCACAGTTCAGGAAAGTTCGTGTAGGTGAAGTTCTCCTTGTGGTGCGCCATGCACCACTTCGCGAGAATCGAGCCGCCGCGACTGACAATGCCCGTGAGCCGGTTCGCGGTCATGGGAATGAAGCGCAGAAGCACCCCGGCATGGACGGTGAAGTAGTCGACGCCCTGCTCACACTGCTCGATGATCGTGTCACGGTAGATCTCCCAGGTGAGTTCCTCCGGGACGCCGTCGACCTTCTCCAGCGCCTGGTAGTTCGGCACGGTGCCGATCGGCACCGGCGAGTTTCGGATGATCCACTCACGGGTCTCGTGGATGTTCTTTCCCGTGGACAGGTCCATGACGGTGTCCGCGCCCCAGAGCGTGGCCCACCGGAGCTTGTCGACCTCCTCCTCGATCGAGGAACTCACTGCCGAGTTTCCGATGTTGGCGTTGATCTTCACCTTGAAGTTCCGCCCGATGGCCATGGGCTCGAGCTCGGGGTGGTTCACGTTGGCCGGGATGATCGCGCGGCCCCGCGCCACTTCGGAGCGTACGAAGTCGGGCTCCAGCCCCTCGCGGACCGCGACGAACTCCATCTCGGGGGTGATCTCTCCGCGGCGGGCGTACGTCATCTGGGTGACGGCGGAACGGCCGCGAAGGGTCGGTCGAGCCAACCCTGCCGGCATCTCCACCGCGTCGGACGGCGCACGGGTCCGACCGGTCTCGTCGACGCCGCGATCACGGATCCAGGCCTCGCGTAGGCTCGGCAGGCCCTTCCGTATGTCGACGTCCCGCGGACCACTCGTGTCGTAGACCCGAAGCGAAGGCTCCCCCGTGAGATGGATCTCCCGCATGGGCACGCGGACCCCCTGCGGTCCATCTACGTAGACCTTCCGCGAATTGGGGAACGCGTCCGGGTAGTCGCTCCCGACGTCCTCGGTCTTCGGGGCGACGCGCCGACCGTTGGAATCGGAGCCGGCGCCGTTCGCGGCAGGAGGGGCGCTATTCCCGTTCGCGCCGACTCCGTTAGCGGTGGGCTCACGGCCGGAAGAAGCCGGCACGGTGGGAAGGTCGGTACGGGAGGACTCGCTCATGCGGCTCACCTTGACGTAGAAGGCCAGTGTACGGCGGGCACGCGGCGTGACGGCGGATCCATCTGGTCCGCGCTGATCGTCGGCCGCGCTCCCTCCGCCGGTCTCAACCGGATCAGGTTCCAAGGGTCTGTCTCAATCCCGGAGCGCCTCTGGAGTCCTTCCATCGGCCGAGCGGGGATGCCCCTGGCGGCACTCTGAAGCTAGGGTCGAGCGCCCCGGGTGTCACGGTCTCTATGTCAATGCGTGTTTCGGCCCCACACTTGCATGTCATCTGGGCGCCGCGATTTGGGCGCTCGCGCCCGTGTGGGGAACCGTAACCGGACCCGGCCGGTTCGCCCTCGGCAGCCAATCCTCACCACCAGGGACGAAATATCATGGCCGTGATCGAGCTCACTGACGCCAACTTTCAGGAAACCGTCGACGAGGACGGAATCACCGTCGTGGACTTCTGGGCACCGTGGTGCGGCCCGTGTCGCGTGGTCGGCCCCGTTATCGAGGAGTTGGCCGAGGAGAACCCTGATATCCGGTTCGGCAAGCTGAACGTCGACGACAACCAGGAGACGGCCGGCGCCTTCGCGGTTCGCTCGATTCCCACCATCGCCTTCTTCCAGAACGGCGAAGCACTCGGCGCGGTGGTCGGAGCCTACCCGAAGGAGGCGCTGGAAGACGTGCTCAAGCAGATCCGTGAGGGCAAGGTCGAGACCGAAGAGACGGCGCCGTAGGGCTGAAGTGGGGCCAGCCTATTCCAGGGGGGCGGTCACGTCGTCGCTGCCCGTGGCTCCATCGTCCTCGGTGGTGGTCAACCAAGACGACCCCACTTTCCGAGCTCGCTAGCCAGAGCGGTGCCCCGAGGCGGCCCCCTAAGCCTCGGCCACGCTCCGCTCCGAGGCGACCTTCTTCGCAACGTGCTCCGGCGCAGCTTCATAACCGGATAGGCTGCGACTGTGGTGCGCTCGACCATGACTCATGGACCGGAGCGCCGCAGCGTACTTGTACATCTCCGACGCCGGCACCGTCGCCTTGATGACCGTGCGTCCCCCTCCGGTCTCCATCCCCTGGACCCGACCTCGACGAGAGGTCAGATCACCCATGATATCCCCGGTGAACTCGTCGGGGGTCGTGACCTCGACGTCCAGAATCGGTTCGAGGAGGACCGGGCGGCACTTGGCTGCCACAGACCTGAAAGCAGCCGAACCCGCCAGCTTGAACGCGATGTCCGAGGAGTCGACCGAGTGATACGAGCCGTCGTAACACTCCGCCGCGAAGTCCACCATCGGATACCCGGCCACCACCCCTCGGGCGGCGGACTCCTGGATGCCCCGGTCCACGGACGGGAGATACTTCGACGGAATCACACCCCCTTTGATCGAGTCGACGAACTCGTAACCTGCACCTCTCGGGAGCGGCGCCAGCCGGATCCAACAGTCGCCGAACTGCCCCCGACCCCCGGACTGCTTCTTGTGGCGCCCCTGACCCTCGGCTGCCTGTGAGATCGTTTCGCGGTATGCGATGCGCGGCTGCTCCGTCTCGACATTCACGCCGTATTTCCGTGCCATGCGCTCAAACTGGATCTCCAGATGCATCTCGCCGAGGCCACGTGCGATCGTCTGGTGCAACTCCGGGTCGAATGCCGCCGTGAACGTCGGATCCTCCTCATGGATCTTCGGAATCACCTCGCCCAGTTTGTCCTCGTCGTTGCGGGTTCTACCGCGAATCGCCACGGAGATGTCAGTGGGGGGAAACTCGATCCGTGTCAGCGCGATCGGCCGCTCCGGGCTCGAAAGCGTATCGTTCGTGTGCGTGTGCTTCAGCTTCGCCACCACGCCGATGTCGCCTGCGTGGAGGACGGGAACCTCCAGCCGCTCCTTACCAAGAGAGATGCTAAGGTGGTTCAGCTTCTCGGGCGCGCCATCCGACGCGTTCACGACTTCCATGCCATTCGACACCTTGCCCGAGAACACACGAAAATACGACAGCTCCCCGACGTGTGGTTCGGCCGCCGTCTTGAAGACCAGCGCCGCGAGCGTGTCATCGTCGGTCGCATGGATCTCGATCACGTCGTCGAGCCCGACACGTTCGGCGGCCTCGGAAGGCGCCTCGGACGGGTTGGGGCACAGCTCCACCAGCTTCCGCAGCAGGGCACGCATACCGTACGTAAGAGGGGGCGACCCGCAGAATACAGGGAACACCTCCAGGCGGCCCATCCCGAGCGCCATGGCATCGATCGCTTCGTCCCTCGAGATATGCCCACCCTCCAGATACGCCTCCAGGAGGCTCTCGTCGGTGGTGGCCAGCGCCTCTTGAAGCTCCGTCACCCACTTGGCTTCACGGTCCCGGTACTCCTCGGGGATGCCGGCTTCCTCGTACTCCCCCGTTGCCGTGCCCTTCTTGTAGAGATGGGCTTTCTCGGAGAAGAGGTTGATGATGCCGTGGAAGTCCGGCCCTTCGCCGACGGGAATCTCCACGGGCAGAGCCTTGTCGCTCAGCCTCTCCTGGATCTGGCGGAAAACCCTCTCGAAGTCCGCGTTGTCACGATCCATGTTGGACACGAAAATGATTCGTGGGATGCCCCGCTCCTTGCAGTAGCGCCATACACGCTCCGTGCCGACCTCGACGCCGCTGGTCGCGCTGACGACGACGATAGCGGCGTCGGCCACACGAACGGCCGAGAGGGTCTCCCCGGTGAAGTCCAGATAGCCGGGCGTATCGAGCAGATTGATCTTGGTGTCGCCGTGCTCGGCAAACGCTGGCGTGAGCTGAATGGAAACGCCGTGCGAGACCTCTTCGGGCGTGTGCATGGTGACTGCGGACCCGTCGTTCACATCCCCGTGGCGTCGAGTCGTGCCCGAGACGAAACACAGGGCGTCGATCAGACTCGACTTACCTGAACCGCCGTGGCCGACGACCGCGACGTTCCGGATCCGGTCCGTCGTGAATTCCTTTCCACTCGCCATGCTGGCTTTCTCCTCTACGCGTGATCGCGGGAAGCGCCGGCGCGGCCGAACTGGTCCGTCGGCGCCCCCCGCCTGTTCGGAGGGGGACGGCCATTCTAGACGCCGCCGGGACACGCTAGCAAGCTGAGCGCGGGGGGCCGCTCTTCCCTACCTCCCGCGCATCTCCCGGACCAACCGCCCCGCACCGTAGGCGTGTTCCAGCGCCGCCAGCACCGCGCGGATATCCACGGTCACGGATCGATTGAGTTCCGGCAGATAGATATAGTCGCCGGGGAGGCTCTCGATATTGCCGTCGAACACGACTCCGACGATCTCCAGTTCGCGGTCCAGGACCGGCGAGCCGGAGTTGCCGCCGATGATGTCGGCCGTCGATACGAAGTTGTACGGCGTGGCCAGGTCGAGGCCGGACGGCGGCGTCTGCCACCGGGGAGGGAGTGCCCACTCGGGGCGATCCGGGAAGGAGAAGTGCCGATCGTACATCCCGTAGAACGTGGTATGCCACGGAGCCTCCGTCCCATTGTATGCATATCCGCCCACCCGGCCGTCGGCGATTCTCAATGAGAAGGTCGCGTCCGGCGGGACGTCGGTGCCGTAGATTTCGAAGCGCGCGCGGCCGAGCTCCGAGGCAAGCGCCTCTTCCCGAGGGAAGGCGGCCGCCATCACCTCGTTCAAGCGGAGAAAGTCGGGCAGGAGCGCAACGACGGCCTGAATGGCCGGATCCTGGGGGTCGAGCGTGCCCGCCGTGGCGGCGCCGACCGCCCGTGCGGAGTCCGAGAGGAAGCTGCCCTCGACCACGGCACGGGCCGCGGCCTGTGGCGTGCGGCCACGAAGCAATCCTTGCGCGGAGGGCGCGCCATTGCCCAGATACTCCTGCAAATCCTCGATCCGCGCGGCCAGGAGCGCCACATCCAGATCGATCGGCATGGCCGGAGTGGCCTCCATCCCTTCCATGAGACCGTCGATCTGATCCTGTGGAGCTCCATTCTGCGTGGCCGCCACGATCTGCAGGCCCCAGAATCCGCGGGTCAACGTCGACGACTCGAGGGCAGGTGAGCCGAATCCGGCGAACGCCCAGGTAACCTTGTCGATTGCAGCCTTCTGCGCCTGGATATCCGCCATCTCGGCGATGAGCGTTCCGTACCGTGAGCGGAGTTCCGGCGCTTCGTCGATGGCGGCCTGGAAGCGTCGCTGCGTGTCCATCCGGCGAGCCATGATGACCGGATCTTCGAGCCCCCGGATCTGTCCCTCGTACGCCTTCTCCGAGTTGGACAACGAGAAGTAGAGGTTGCGGAGATCGTACGTCTCGGCCTCCTCCGGATGCGCCTGGATGTACGAATCGAGAACGGCCATGCGGGACCGCAGCGCCGACAGGAGTGCACGGTCGCCGATGTCGCGCCGGTACTCCAGCTCGGCCACCGTCTGGAGCCGACTGGTCGAACCGGGATTCCCGACGATGAACACCGCGTCGCCATCCTCCAGCCCTTCGTCGTCCACCGGAAACCACACGTCCGGGCGGAGCGGGGCCCCATTGTCGTCGTACACGCGGAAGAACGACACGTCCAGGTTGTACCGCGGATAGGTGAAGTTGTCCGGGTCGCCGCCGAAGAAGCCCATCTGCAGTTCGGGCGCCATGACCAACTTCACGTTGGTGTAGCGACGGAAGACGTAAGCGGAGGTGCGGGCGCCGTTGTACAAGGACACCATCTCGACGACGATACCCGCGTCCTCGCCGCCGCGCTCGTCGCTCAGCCTCTCCTCGACCTCTTCGAGCACCTCCTCCCGGGCGTCGGCCCGCTCCTCGGGGCCGATCCCTACTAGGGCCGCGTCGACCTCATCGGTGACGTCGATCAACTCGACGAGTTGATCCGCATCGAAGTCCTCCACGCTCCGCTCGTCGGCCAGGGTCGCGGCAAAGAATCCGTGGTCGAGCAGGTTCTCGCCCGAGCGCGACGCCTGGCTCACGAACTCACGACCGCAGTGGTGGTTCGTCATGACCAGACCGGTCGCCGACACGAACGAGGCCGAACACGAGGGAATACGGAGCGCGCCCAGTCGGGCCCGCTCGAACCACGCCGCGTCCGGACGGAATCCATACGCTTCCGCGAAGTAGTCGACGGGCGGGAACTCGAACGTCCACATCTTGCCCTGGTCGAACGCGCCGGCACGCACGGTGTCGAGGTCGACCCCGAACACCATCGGTGCAGCGACCTGACCGGGCTCGGTGTCAGTGCGTGGCAGTTCGAGCCCCGGAATCGCGGTGCGGCCACCGGTGTCCCCCGTGGGCGGCAGCTCCGTGGTCGGGCCTGTTCCCGGAACCGCCGGGGCCGCGGGCTGGGGGCCACCCCCACATGCGCCCGACACCAATATCGCCGTCAGGAGCACCGCGCGCCGCCTCGATCTGATCAACCCCGTCATGCCGTCGCCTCGATGTGGTGTTTCACACTGACTTCGCCGCAAAGACCCACTCCGAGGAGGGGCCGCCGAAAGCTCGCCCGTGCCCTGAACCCGGACAAGCGGGCATCACAGGGAACGTGTCAACCGGTCTTACGACGTCGTCTGCACCGACTTCGCCACAGCTTCCACGTCGACCTGCCAGGCGTGGACCGGATGGGCGGGGTCGCTCACCGGTTGGTGGACGGACACCGCCTCCAGGAGATCACTGGCCTGCTCAGTGGGCACGACCGTGAAGAGGAGACGGGAGCGATACGGTGAAACCTCGCCGGACCACCCCACCAGCCCCCGGCCATGCCCCTCCACGGGCAGGTGGCTGTAGACCGCCACCCCGTGCCGTTTCAAGAGGGCCAGGACTGCCGTTTCCTCATCTTCCAGGAACATCACCAGCACCAACTTCATGACGGGACCTCCTTGGAGCGCGCGAGCAGGAAGTAGAGTCCGGGTACGACGATCAGCGTCAGCACCGTCGAGGCGACGGCCCCGGTAATGAGGGCCACGGCCAGCCCCTGGAAAATCGGATCGAAGAGGATGACGGCCGCTCCGATGACCACGGTTCCCGCCGTCAGGGCGATGGGGCGCGTCCGGACCGCCCCGGCCTCCACCACCGCGTCGATGAGCGCCACCCCGTCGGCGGTGCGGGCCTCCAGATAGTCGATCAGGAGGATGCCATTTCGGACCATCACGCCGGCCAGAGCGATCATGCCGATCATGCTCGTGGCGGTGAAGTATGCTCCGAAGATCAGGTGGCCGGGCGCGATTCCCACGAGCGTGAGCGGAATGGCCGCCATCATGACGAGCGGCGTCGTGAACGAACCGAACCACGCCACGATCAGCACGTAGATCAGGACGAGAGCGCCCGCGAACGCCAGACCCAGGTCCCGGAACACCTCGTAGGTGATCTGCCATTCGCCGTCCCACTTCACGACAGGAGCGTCGACTCCTCCCGGCTGGCCGGCGAACAGACGCACCACGGGCTCACCGTCCGGACCCACCATCTCGTCCAGGCCGTCTTCCAGGTCAAGGATGGCGTAGACGGGGCTCTCCTGAGCTCCGGCCACCTCGCCCATCACGTAGATGACCGGTTGCCCGTTCTTCCGGTCCACGACGGGAGAAGCGGTGGTGTGGACCTGGCGAACCAGTTCGCCCACAGGAACCATGGCGCCTTCCACGCTGGCCACCCGCACTTCCGACAGGCGGCCGAGCCCGGACCGGTCGGCCTCTCCTAGGCGGACGCGGACAGGCACGGCGGTGCGCGCGTCGGGCGCGGACAGGTGCGTCGCCGTGGCGCCCGAGAGCGCCGTTCTGAGAACGGATACCACCTGTGCCTTGGACACACCCGAGAGCGCGGCCTTCTCGGCGTCCACTTCGAGGCGGACTTCAGGGCTGCGTGCCGTCAGCGACCAGTCGACGTCGACGACATCCGGATGGGCCTCGAAGCGGGCCATGAGTTCGGCGGCGAGCCGTTCCCTCTCGCCCGGATCACGCCCGTAGACCTCCGCGACCAGCGTCGACAGCACCGGGGGACCCGGAGGCACCTCGACCACCTTTGCCCGTGCACCGGTTCCCGAGCGGCGCACCACCTCCTCCACCAGTGGACGGACGGCACGCGCCACTTCGTGGCTCGCGGGCCCACGGTCTCCCTTGTCCACCAGATTGACCTGCAGGTCGGCCACGTGGCTGCCGCTCCGCAGGTAGTAGTGGCGGATCATCCCGTTGAAGTTGAACGGCGCCGCCACACCCGCGTACACCTGCATGTCGGCGACCTCGGGCACCTGGCCGATGGCCCGGCCCACGTCCGTAGCCAGCGCCAGAGTACTCTCCAGCGCCGTGCCTTCCGGCAGGTCCAGGATCACCTGTAGCTCGTTCTTGTCGTCAAACGGCAACATCTTCACGGCGACCGTCCGTGTCAGGAACATCCCGCCGGCCAGCAGGAGGAGGACGGACACCACGCTCAGAACCCCCACCAGGCGACGGGGAGCGGCCAGGAGGGGCCGCATGACGCGGCCGTACGCTCGGTAGGTCCGCGTCTCCTCCAGGATGTACGGGCTCTCCCCCTCGGCGGCCTCGTCGTGGCGAAGCACCTTGAACGCGAGCCACGGGGTGATGACCAGGGCCACCCCCAGACTGAAGATCATGGCCACGGTGGCGCCCACCGGCATCGGGCTCATGTACGGGCCCATCAGGCCGCGGACGAAGAGCATGGGCAGCACCGCCGCAATGACGGTGAGGGTCGCCAGGATCGTGGGGTTGCCCACCTCGTCGACGGCGGCGCGCGCGGCGGCACGTAGCGGTCGATCCCGCATGGAGAAGTGCCGTTCCATGTTCTCCGCCACGATGATGGAGTCGTCGATGACGATGCCCGTGACGAAGATCAGCGCGAACAGCGTGACGCGGTTGAGCGTGTACCCGAAGAGCTGGTAGACGAAGAGCGTCAGGGCGAACGTGACGGGCACCGCCATCATGACGACGACGGCGCTCCTCCATCCCATGGTCAGAAGGATGACGAGTCCCACGGCCAGGACCGCCATCAGCAGGTGCTCCTGAAGCGTCACGACCTTGTGGCGCGCGGTCTCTCCATAGTTACGGGTGATCCGCACCTGCACGTTCCCCGGAACCAGGCCGCCTCGGGCCTGTTCGAGGCGCTCCTCCAGGGCCCTCCCCAGACGTGTGGCATCCGCCCCGGGGCGCTTGCTCACCCCCAGCGTGACGAGGGGCACCCAGTCGCCGCCGGCGTCGGCATGGAAGGCGTACTGGTCGACTTCCGCCGGACCGTCGATCACCCGACCGACGTCGCGCACCTGTACGAGCGCGCCGTCGCGAACGTCGAGGACGACGGCTTCGACGTCGGCGGCACTCGTGAGGAACGGGCCGGCCGTGACGCGGAGGACCCGGCCGTCGCGCGTGAATCGTCCGGCCGGCACCTCGACGTTCTCGGCGCCCAACCGATCGACCACACGGGACGGGTCCAGCCCGTATGCGGCCAACCGTTGTGGATCGAGCTCGACGCGAATCTCCCGTGGATATCCCCCGGTGACCTGGACGTCGCGTACCTCGGCCACGGACTCGAGCTCCACGCGGACTTCATCGGCGATGGCCCGGAGAGTCCCCGGGTCGACATCGGGGCCAAAGAGCGCCGCGGTGAAGAACGGGACGTCGTCGATCGTGACCGCTTTCACGAGAGGAAACGCGAGTCCCGGAGGTAGTCGATCGGCGTGCTTCAGCAAGGTGCTGAACAGCCGCACCAGGCTCTCTTCCATGTCACGGCCGACTTCGTAGCGAACCGTTACCAGGCCGAAACCCTGCTCCGCATGGCTATAGACGAACTCCACGCCCTCCACCCCGCTGAGGACGTTCTCCAGGGGGACCAGCACCCGGTTCTCGACCTCCTTGGGCGACGCACCGGGAAGCGGCAGGTAAAGGTCGGCCAGCGGCACGATGATCTGCGGCTCCTCCTCGCTGGGCATGGTGCTGAGGGTCCAGGCGCCCAGCCCCAGTGCCGCCGCCATGATCAGGGGCGTCAGCTTCGACTCCAGGAAGAGCGCGGCGAGAGCGCCCGCCAGATTCCGGTTCATGAGGGGGTCCTGCTCGGATCCGGAGCCGCGAGGTCGCCGATGGCGCCGACGAACGGCTCTTCGGTGACGGTACGGATCGGGGCACCGTCCCTCAGGGCCGAATCCGGCCGGCGGACGAGAGGCGTGGTGGGTCCTGCCAGCATCTCCACGGCGTCGCCCGCCTCTCGGCCCGTTCGAATCCAGCGAAGACGCACCGTATCCGCCCGAACCGTGTACACACCCCGGAGTTGTCCCCGTTCGATGACCGCGTCCGCGGGGATCCACAGGGTGGCGGCGCCCTCGTTTCGAGAGCTCACCTGGAACGTGAGACGGGCCCAAGCCCCAGGCCGAGCGGTGACGGTGGTCCCCGGAAGGTCCGCTTCAATCTGACGAGTTCGGGTGCCCGGGGTGAGTGCCTCAGACACCCGCGACACGCGCACGGGAACGGGACCCGCGATTCCCTCGATTTCGGCAGTCGCCCACTTCCCGACCCCGATTCGATCGGCCTGAGCGGACGGTACGTCGGCTCGGAGGGTTCGGGCACCCGGACCGACCAGAGCCAGCAGAGGGCGGCCGGGCACGGCCAGATCCCCGGGATCGACATCTCTACGGACCACGATCCCGGCGAACGGAGCGCGCAGTGTGGCGTACGCCGCCTGAGCGCGCGCGTCCGTCGCCGCCGCCTCGGCGGCACTGAGTTCCATGACGGCGACATCCAGCTCCGACCGGGACGCCGCACCGGCGGCGGCCAGCCTGTCCATTCGGCCATGCGCCCGCTGAGCCAACTTCAGTCTTGCTTCGGCTGCTTCGGTACGGGCGTCGAGGTCTGAGGCCGCAAGGGTCACCAGAACATCTCCGGCGCGGACCCGGTCCCCCACGTCCACTTCGACCCGTTCGACCGACCCACTGGTGCGCGTGGCGATCTCCGCCCGATTGCGTGCGACGACCGTCGCGGGAAACGTCACGGTCGCTCCCCCGCGGCGAGGCGTGGAAACGGAGACGTCCACCGCCGGGATGTCACCGTCGGTCCGATCTCCCGCGGACGGGCCACACGCGCCGAGGGCCACCAAGGAAAGCATGGTCGTGGTCCTGAGCTTCATCGGTTCATTCCTGTGCGAGTGAGATATGCCAGACGGGCCATGCTTACCTGCCGCTCCACGGACGCGTCGACGGCCCTGGCGGTGAGGTCCGCAGCCCATGACTCGGTTGACAGCAGTCGTGCGGTGTCCACCAGGCCTTCCTCGAAACGGAGGCGCTGCAAGCGCACGGCCTCGGCGGCAGCCTCGGCGGCAGCAGAGGCGGCCCCAGCTCGCTGAGCCGACGTGGCCACCGCTCGGCGCGCGGCTTCGATCTCCGCCACTGCCATTCGGGTGCGCCCTTCGTGAGCGCCTTCTTCGGCTCGGACCTGGGCGGTCGCGGCGTCGCGACGAGCGGTCAACGAGAAGCCTGCGAAAAGCGGAACCGTGACCTGAACTCCGACCGTCCAGGCACCTCGTGCGCCCTCCCATGGTCGGGGCGCATGCGACTCGATCCGAGCCGAACCTGAGAGATCGGGCCAACGCGCGGCCTCGGCCTGCCGCACCCGAGCCCGGGTCGCTTCCACGACTCGGGACGAGGCCAGGAGGTCGGGCCGGTCCCCGAGGGCCGGGTCACCCGCTGACGGCGGGCGGGGGTCGTCGGGGCCGAGCGGATCCAGGAGCGTGGTGTCCACCGGCGCTGGGACCACACCGACGGGCCAGCCCAGGTCGGCGGCGAGGAACCCGCGGGCGTCGGCCACGGCTTGATCCGCCGCCATGAGGCGGGATCGAGCTTCCTCCACGTGCGCGGCCGCCAGGAGCAGGTCGGCTCGGGTGAGGAGGCCTTCGGACTCGCGGCTCTTCACCCAGCTCAGGTCTGCCTCGGCGGAGGCGAGCGAGGCTCGAGCCGCCGCCAGAGTCCGCTCCGCGCCGACCGCCCTCAGGTAGTCCACGTGCACCCTGAACGCCACGGAAGCGGTCACCCACTCCGCCGACAGATCGGCGGCGTCCGCCTCGAGAACGGCTGCCTCGTGTCTGCGAGCGTCCACCGGTGACAGGGGCGACCACCCGGCGGAGAGACCCGCCCGCCAGTCCGCCAGGGCCTCCGGGTCCACCAGTCGTGCGGGGTCGAAGTCGTCCCGGGTGAGTCGCCCCTGGAGGAGCCTACCGCCGAAGACCGCCACAGGATCGTTGGTCCGGACCCCACCCGCCTCTGCCATCAGCGTGGGCCACCGGTACGCACCTTCTGCCCGCGCGACGTGATCGGCGGCACGGGCGCGTGCCCGGGCCGCAATCGCCTCCGGACTGGCAGAGCGAGCTTCCGCGAGCGCCTCGGCCAGGGTGAGGGGTCGGAGCTCCTGGGAGCGCACCGGTGCCGCGCAGCTCCCCCCCGCACCCAGAAGTAGGAGCGCGAGCATCGGCCGACGTCGTAACATCTTAATATTCATATAATCATATATTTAAGCTGCGAACAGGCTTCCGTGACAGAGGGGCGAGCCACTGAGTTCGGGCCTCGGCTGGGTCGTCATCAGCATGCGGCCTGTCGGACACACGCCAACACTTTCAACGCGCGCTCATCCCCGATGCCGTAGTACGCGTGAACACCGTCCTTCCGCCGTGAGAGGATGCCCTTGTCCCACATCGTGATCAGGTGCTGGGAGGCCACGGCCTGCTCCACGTCGAGGGCCTCGTGAATTTCGGTCACGGTGCATTCCCCTGCCTGCTCCAGCAGATCGAGCAGCCGGAGGCGAAGGGGGTGCCCCAAGCACTTCAGCACATGGGCCGTGTCCTCGACGTCAGCCAACTGGAGAATGTCCCTGGTCCCCACCACCGCTCGCCTCCTCATCAGATCAAGGTTCTATGATATATATATAACCATATATTCAGGAGCGCGTCAACCCGCCACACGGTACTCCGAACAGCAGACCTGATGCGTCACCGCTGGGTTATCCGCGACGTCCGGGAAACCGAACGGCCACACGGTGCTCCGAACAGCAGACCTGATGCGTCAGTTGCTGCGGCTGCGCTTCGATACCTCATCGAGCAGCCGGAGTTCTTCCGCCGTCAGCGCCGACATACCCTCAGCGCTGATCTTGTCGAGGACGGCATCCACACGGTCGAGTAGCACCCGCTCGTCATCCGCGCCCCGGACGTCTGCCTTTGCGACCCGCCGCTCCGCTCGCTCTTCCCTCGGCACGATGGCGAGTCGCCGCCGCGGCGTGGCTCGCTTCGTGAGCGTCACAGGCCTCCGGCGTCCGGGACGCCAATCGCTCTTCAAATATGCGAACCCGGCCGCGAGGCCCCCCAGGTGCGCGAAGTGGGCCACGCCCCCGCCCCCGGAACCGGGATCGGACAGAGCACTCACCAAGCTGACGACGAACAGGAAGCCAACGAGCCACTTCGCCTTCACGGGAAAGATGCCCCACACGTAGATCGGCGCGTCGGGCCAGTTCATGGCGAAGGCGAGCATCACTCCGTAGACGGCCGCCGATGCTCCGACCACGGACGCCGGCAGGAAGAGATAGCTGAGCGCCACCCCACCCAATCCACAGATGAGATAGAACTTCAGGAACTCGCGCGAGCCCCACCGCCCCTCGAGGGGCGGGCCGAAAAAGAAGAGGACCAGCATGTTCAACGCGAGGTGCATGAAGCCCCCGTGGACGAACATGTAGGTCACCACGCCCCAGGGCCGTACGAAGATCCGGGTCGGCTGGAAGGCGAACCAATTGATGGCGTCCTCGAAGCCGATCAAGAGGGTCAGACCGAACGCCACGGCATTCGCGATGAGCAACCGCTTCACCATCGGGGTGAGCATGCTACCGAAGCCAAATCCTGAACTTCTGTCGGTATAGGCCATGACGTCTCGTCGCGTGTTGCCGGGGAAAGACTCAACCCCCGATTCCTCGGGCAGGTTCCGGCCGTTCTGCGAGCCCGCGGCCGATGCCTTCTCGCTCCCCCATGGGGAGCCATGTGTTCACTACACTGACTACGACGCTTTGATACGAGACCTTGCTGTGGCGGCCCGCACGATGCGATCACACAACGTGGAAAATTCGAGGCCGCCGGCGCGAGCTCCCTGCGGCAGCAGGCTGTTCGATGTCATGCCCGGCAAGGCGTTCGCTTCGAGACACCACGGGTTCCCGTCGGCGTCGATCATGAAGTCGACCCGCGAGTAGTCGCGCAGCCGGAGCGTCCGGTGAACCTCGAGCGCCAGCGTGCCGAGGTGGCGAGCCAGGTCGTCGGAGATGTCCGCCGGAAAGATCTCCTGGGCGAGCCCCGGTTGGTACTTGCACTCGTAGTCGAACAACTCGTGTTCAGGCACGATCTCTCCGACGGGAAGCGTCTCGTCGCCAAGCACACCCACCGTGACCTCACGCCCCTGGACGAACTGCTCGAAGAGCACCAGGTCATCCCACCCGTCGGATTCATCCAGCGCGTCATCCAACTCCGCCCGATCGTGGGCGAGCACGAGCCGCAGCGACGATCCGCCTCCTGAAGCCTTCACGATCACGGGCAGTCCCAACCCGGCCTCCACCTCATCCGCGGAGCGGGGACCGCTCAACCACGCGGGCGTCGCGACACCCGCATCGCGGAGAAGTCGCTTGGTGACTTCCTTGTCCATGGCGAGCGAACATCCGAGTCGGTCGCTGCCGGTGAACGCGACCCCCGCAGCCTCGAGCACGGCCTGGATGGTGCCGTCCTCACCGGAGCCGCCGTGGAGCGCCATGAAGAACAGATCGACGTCCTCCAGTTCCGGCTCTCGAACCAGCCGTACGATACGCCCCGCGTCGAGCTCCTGCAGAGCACCCTTGAGCGGGGGGGCGTCACCGACGCCGCGCACGCGGATCTGCTCCTC
Organism: Gemmatimonadota bacterium; assembly: GCA_029262115.1. GTDB lineage: Bacteria > Gemmatimonadota > Gemmatimonadetes > Longimicrobiales > Gaopeijiaceae > JAJCZZ01. Next base: position 127,248 of record JAJCZZ010000031.1, read on the forward strand.
TTCCTCCGCCGTGAGGATACCGTGCACGGTATCGATCGCGACCACGTCGTGGCCGGCCTCGCGCAAAGCAGCCGACACCTGGGAGCCCGACGCCAGCGAGACGTTCCGCTCGTCGGACGTGCCGCCCATGAGGACACCGACGTTCATCCGCCACTCCAGTCTGTTCGAGTGCACCCGCTCACGTGGACGCACCGGTCAGCGTGCGCACAACGTCGTACCGCGTCACGATGCCACAGATCTCGCCGCCGTCCCGCATCAGGCACGCGTCGTTGCCACGCTGCAGCAGGCGGGTAACCTCTTCGGCGTCCACATGTCCTTCCAGCACCGGGTAGGGTGCCTTCATGATGGTTTCCACGGGCCCGCCGAGAACGTCCGGATCCGCGATTACCGCCGACATCAGGTCGTTCTCCGCGACCGACCCGACGCAGGCGCCGTCGCGAAGGACGGGGAGCTGGCCGATGTCGTGCGCCGTGATCGTCGACAGGGCCATCCGGACCGAGGTCGCGGGTTCCACGGAGATCACGCCTTCTCCACCGTCCCGCCGAGCGACCATCTCGCGGACACTCGTCCTCTGGGGCCGTGGCAGGAAGCCGTTCTCCCGCATCCAGTCGTCGTCGAAGCACTTGCTGAGGTAGTGTTCCCCCCAGTCGCAGAGGACCGCGACGATGAACGCATCCGGATCGTCCAACTGCTTGGCCAACTCGACCGCCGCGTGGACAATCAGGCCGGACGAACCCCCGACGAACAGACCCTCTTCCCTCGTGAGCCGGCGGGCCATGAGGAAGGAATCGCCGTCGCTGACCGTCACGTAGTCGTCGACGACGGACAGGTCCAGGGCGCCGGGGATCTTGTCGTTTCCGAGCCCCTCCACCTTGTAGGGATGCCCCTCGACCTCCTCGCCCGTTCGGTGGAACGGACCGATCATGGAGCCGTCCGGATCGACGCCGACCACACGAACGTCCGGATTCTTCTCCTTGAGATATCGAGACGTGCCTGTGATGGTGCCGCCCGTCCCGGCGCCAGCGAGGAAGTGGGTGATGCGACCTTCGCTCTGCTCCCACAACTCCGGTCCGGTCGAATGAAAGTGGGCCTCGGGGTTGGCCTCGTTGTAGAACTGGTTGGCAAGAACCGCGCCCGGTGTCGAAGCAGCGATGGTCTTCGCCTTCACCACATAGTTCTCCGGGTGATCGGGCGGTACGGCCGTCGGCGTGATGATGACTTCGGCGCCGAACGCCCGGAGAAGCTTCACCTTCTCGTGGCTCATCTTGTCGGGCATCGTGAACACACAGCGGTATCCGCGCGTCGCGGCCGCCATGGCCAGGGCCAACCCGGTGTTCCCGCTCGTGCCCTCCACGACGGTGCCACCCGGTCCAAGGCGGCCGTCGCGCTCGGCCGCTTCGATCATGGCCAGCCCGATCCGGTCCTTCACCGAACCGCCCGGATTCATGAACTCGCACTTTCCGTAGACGGGCGTACGCGCGCCATCGACGACGGAGTTGAGGCGGACCAGTGGGGTCCACCCGATCATATCGATGACGTTCTCATACGGGCGGCGGTGGCGCTCGGACATCGGCTGGATTCCTGGGGCGGCGGAGGATGTGGTCGGAAAGCGTAGCGACCGCTCTGGGGGGAATCCAGTGTGACGCCCGTCGGCGCCGGTTCAGCCCGCTAGGCGTCAGCGAGCAGCCGCTCCACGTCCGCCTCGGCGGCGAGCCGCTCCAGGACCTGATCGGCCTCGCTCCGCAGGAGGGCCACGGCCGCGCTGTCCCGTTGCAGGACGGCGCGGTGCAAGCGCTCCAGCGCGGTGAGGAGTTCGCCTTCGCGGGCGTCCAGGAAGTCCAATACATCCGAGAGCGACCGCTCGCTCCGGTCGGAGCGAGTGGCTCCCGCCACGCGTGCCTGGCGCATCAACTCGACCGTGCGCCGATCGCGTGACGTCACCCGGAGCGCGTGAAGGAGCCGTGCCGCAGACTCACGCGAATCGCGATCCGCCGACGGGTGGCGGACGATTCGACCGGCCATCTCCGTGCCGACCTGCACCTGCGGGTGCACCGACGCGCCCGCGCCTTCGAGCGCATGTTCCACGCGCAGTTCGTCCCACCGTTTGAGGATCGCCCGGGCGAGTCGGGGGGAGCGGGCCAGCGGCACGAAGTACATGGCCAGAAGTCCCGCCAGGAAGAGGAAGAGCCACGAGAGCGGGAGCATCACGCCTTGGTCCACCACGAGCATCCAGTACCACACGGTGCCGACCATACCGAACACGCCCAGACCAAGACCCCACGTGCGGACCTCCAGCTCGGCGGCGCGCACCGGCTCCGGCTTCTCCGCCTCGTCGTCGAAGATGTCGATCAGCAGATCTTCGTCCATCGTTCCTCCCATGGTGACCCCACCCGACGCCTGCCTGGCGCCTCGACCCACCCCCCTGGACAGGTCGACTCCCCCCTACATCGACACGCCCAGCGTGTCGGGTCGCGGTTTCTTCGAAAAGTGCACGGGGACCTTCGCCCAGACCTCGATGCGCTTCCCATCCTGTCGAGCGGGCCGGAAGCGAAGATCACGCGCCCCCGCCACGGCGGCCGAGTCGAACGCGGGATGCCCCGACGACTCGAGCACCTCGACCTCCCGCACCCCTCCGGTATCGCTCACTCGCACCCGGAGAAGCGTCTGACCCTCCATGTCCTGGTCCCAGAGCTGAATCGGGTAGTCGATTGGAAGCTGTCCATACAAAGGCGCAGGCTGCTCGATTTCCCCTTCGACTCCGCAGCCCACCAAGGCCCCCGCAATAACGGCGACCACCAGGAGGCCACGTGAATTCCGTCCGCTCACGGTCGATCTCCACCGGCGTCGCGGATCAACGAATAGATCAAGTCCAGGGCCTCTCGTGGCGTAAGCCCGTCTGCGTCCACGGCACGAAGCCGGGAAACGACGGGGTGTTCGGCGACAAACATGGAAAGCTGGTCAGGCGGCGCTTCCGAGGCCGGACGGAGCGCACCGTACCTCCCCAGACCTTCGCCGCCGTGGCTATGTGTTCCTTCCAACTCCTCCAAAAGTTCCCGGGCGCGGGCCACCACCCCGGGCGGGAGACCCGCCAGTCGAGCGACCTGGATGCCGTAGGAACGGTCCGCCCCACCATCGACGAGCCGGCGGAGGAATACGATGTCCTCACCCGCCTCGCGCACGAGGACGTTCATGTTCTTGACCCCGGGAAGGAGGTCTCCCAGTTGGGTGAGCTCGTGGTAGTGCGTGGCGAAGACGGTCTTGCACCCGAGGACCTCGTGGACGTGTTCGGTCACCGCCCACGCGATGGAGACACCGTCGTACGTGGACGTACCCCGACCGATCTCGTCGAGAAGCACCAGGCTGCGATCCGTTGCGCCATGGACGATGGCCGCCGTCTCGCTCATTTCGACCATGAACGTGGACTGCCCGCGTGCCAGATTATCGGAAGCGCCGACACGGGTGAAGATCCGGTCGGCGACCGGCAGGCGAGCACGGTCGGCCGGAACGAACGAACCGATCTGCGCCAGAAGCTGGATGAGCCCCACCTGGCGGAGCACGGTGCTCTTCCCCGCCATGTTCGGACCGGTCAGCACCACGATCCAGCCGTCCTGGTCCAGCACGAGATCGTTCGGAATGAACTCCTCGCGGGGCATCATGGTCTCCACTACGGGGTGACGCCCCGCGTCGATCTCCAGGTCGAAGCCCGTGTGGACGTCTGGGCGTACGTAGGCTCGAACCACGGCCACCTCGGCGAAGGTGCTCAGCAGATCGAGCCAGGCTAGACGCTCCGCCGTCTCCTGGATGCGCGTGACCTGACTGGAGACCTCCGTGCGGAGCCGTCCGAACAGCTCGGTCTCGAGTTGGTTGATCCGATCCTCCGCCCCGAAGACCTTTTCTTCCCACTCCTTCAGCTCCGGCGTGAAGTACCGCTCGGCGTTGGTGAGCGTCTGTTTGCGTACGAAGTCGTCGGGGACCCGGTCGAGATTCGACTTCGTCACCTCCAGGTAGTACCCGAACACCTTGTTGAAGCCGACCTTGAGCGAACCGATACCCGTCCGCTCCCGTTCGCGGGTCTGGAGGGCCGCAATGAAGTCGCGAGCCCCATCGCGGACCTCTCGAAGATCGTCCAGTTCGTCCGACCACCCGGTCCGTACGACGCCGCCGTCCTGAAGCGTCGCTGGGGGATTGTCGGAAAGGGCCGCCTCCAACATCTCCAGCAGGTCGGGCAGGCAGTCGATTCCCGCACCTGCGCCGGTGAGAAGGGCCGCCTGCGCGCCGGTGGCGGCGTCGCGGATGGACGGCAGGCGCTGCAACGACCGCCGCAGGCCCCCGAGGTCCCTCGGCGCCACACGACCGGTGCCGATCTTGCCCGCCAAGCGCTCGAGGTCGGTGATCCCCGAAAGGGCGTCACGAACCGCGGCCCGTCGCTCCGGGTTGTCTGCGAGCTCCCCCACGGCGGTCTGACGCGCCCAGATTTCCTCGGGTACCACGAGAGGTTCCAGAACGCATCCGCGAAGAAGCCGCGCCCCCATCGACGTCGTGGTCGCGTCCAGAACGCTCAGGAGCGTCCCTCCCTCTTCTCCCGCCCGGAGCGGCTCCACGAGTTCGAGGTTTCTGCGAGTCATCTCATCGAGGAGCATCGAGCGACCCGGGCGCTCGATGCGGACCGGTCGCAGGTGCGAGATACCGGCCGGCCGGATCTCCGCGAGGTATTGGACCAGCGATCCGGCGGCTCGCACCAACAGGGCATCGTCGGACTGGAAGCCGAAGCCGTCCAGCGACTGGACGGCGTATACGCGCCGCAACTCCTCGCCGCACACGTCCTCCTCGAACATCCAGCCGTCCCGGACTGTGAGCGCCGCGCCGCGCGTGTGGTCGTCGGGAAGGTCGAGGCCGCGGGGAAGGAGGAGCTCCGACGCCTCGAGGCGACCCAACTCCGCGCGGAGTTCTGAACGGGGCACCGAGCGCACGCTCAGGACTCCGGTGGACACGTCGAGCGCGGCCACCCCCACGTGTGCCCCGGACGCGCGGTCCCCGACCGGCGGCACGACGGCCACCACGAAGTTGTTGCGTCGCTCCGCGAGGAGGTTGTCCGCCACCACCGTGCCCGGGGTGATGGTCTCGGTGACCTCCCGCTTCACAATCCCCTTCGCCTGGGAAGGATCCTCGACTTGATCGCAGATGGCCACCCGGCGGCCGAGCTTGACCAGCCGCCCCAGATAGTCGTCCAGCGCCTTGGCCGGCACGCCCGCCAGCGGGACCTTCGCGGCCGCTCCGTTGTTGCGCGACGTAAGCGTCAGCCCGAGAAGGCGGGCGCCTTCCTCCGCGTCGGAGTGGAACAGCTCGAAGAAGTCGCCCACCCGAAAGAACAGGAGCGCGTCACGGTGGCGCGACTTCGCGTCGCGCCACTGCTGCATGAGAGGAGTATCGTCGCCGGCCATGGCGCTTCGACGGAGATGGAAACATACAGAGCCCGCGCCCCGTCGGACCAGACGAGTGGGGCGGGGCTCCCGTGTCGTGATGACGCTCGAACGATACCCGGGGGCGTGGCCGGGATCAACCGAGCCGATGGCCCCGGAGTGGGAAGCTCATCGCCGCGCGCGCAGCCTCGCGAGAGCCGCCGGAGCATCCACGAGGCCTGCGCCGGTCCGGTCATCGACGCCCGTCGGCGGAAGGTCACGCGCGGTGTCGATCAAGATCTGCCGGAGCTCCCACGGCGATACGTCCGGGTCGGCTTCGAGCAGAAGCGCGATAACGCCCACGAGATGAGGGGCCGCGAAGGAGTTTCCGCGAAACTGCTCGGTTGCCTGGCGCCCTTCCAGGTCCGGGACCACGACGTCGGCGTTGACCGTGGTCAGGTCGGGCTTGGCGACCGTCCCGTCGTGGTAGTCCTGGGTGTTCCACTCGACGGGCCCGCCGCTCGAGAACGTCGGGCGGGTCATGGTGCTGTCGACGCCGGCGACGCCGAACACCGCCAGCGGAATGTCCTCGGGCGTCCGCATCTGGATCGGGACTTCAGCGTAGGCGGGGCTGGACGGATCGCCGAAGTTCCCGGCGCCCGACACGAAGAACAGCCCCGCGAGGGCGCCGTGCTCGAGCATCTTCCTGAAGTGACTGCGCGTCTCGCCGAGGCCGGGATAAGAGAAACTCATGCCGTAGACGTCCATGTCCTCCGTCAGTGCCCACTGGACGGCTTGGTGGAAGTTGCGCACGGCCATGACCGGAGCCCACCGCGCCTCGGGCGCGATGCCGACCTGGACCCCGGAATCGAGGGTCGCACCCCCCGCCGCGATCGCGGCCACCGCATTGCCGTGGATGAGCTCGTCGCGGACGACCGCCGGGCGGTTGACGGCGGGTGTGCCCGCGTCGAACTGAAAGCCGTGCACGTCGTCGACGAATCCGTTTCGGTCGTCGTCCACGCCGTTCCCCGGGACCTCGTCCGGGTTACGCCAGATCGAAGGACGAATCACGGGCATGTCGAGTTGGAAGCCCCCGTCGTGGACGACAATGCCGACGCCGTGGCCGGTCAAACCCTCCGCCCACAGCTCCGGCACCCCCAGCGCCCTCAGGTTCCATGGCGGACGCGCCGCGGACGCGTCGAAGGGGGGTGAGTCGACCGCTTCAACCCAGAGCGGCCCGCGGGCATCCGGCTGCGGGAACGCTCGATCCGGCATCCCCCTGAATACGCGTGCGACACCCGGCACGTCAGCGAACAGGTTGGGATCCGCCCTTCGGTCCAGAGCGCACACCGCGCCGTTCACGATCCACATCGGCTCGCACACGCCGACCCGACCGGCGCCGCGAAGTGCATTGAGCGCAGGAGAAGCCTTCGCCCAGGACTCCTCGGACAAGGCCCGCAACGTGGCCACCACACGCCGCCGCGCTTCGGATCGAGGCAACCCGGCCAACTCGGCGGCCACTTCGGCGTATGGGCGCGCCCCTGACAGAAGTTGCACGTCGAACCAGATGACGGCTGTCTCGGTCCAATCATCGGCGCCGGTCAGGAGGAAGTGACCCGGCTCCCCAAAGTCGTCCGCGACCCACAAGGCGGACTCGGCCAGGCCCGGCGCAATGCTGTCGAAACCGACGGCAGCGGCATCACGCCTCCACACGTCTCTCAAAACCTCGACCCATTCGCCGTCGCGAAGCATGAGGGTGACGGCGAGGAAGCTCCCGTTCTCGACCGGGTGGAAGACGTCGCGGATCTCCACAGCGCCCTGAGAGCCCCACCCACGGTACTCGGTCACCAGCGTGCGACCGTCGACGATCACCCGTCCGGTAGCGGCGCGACCCCCCGGGCTGAAGCCGTGGTAGTAGGTCTCCTCTTTGCCGGGGTCCCACCCCTTGAAGCCCTTCCACAAAACCACCGCCTGGCCGTCGTCGAAGTGCTGCGTAATGAGCATCTCAGCCGTCGTACGGGCGGGGTCGAACCACTCCAATCGGTAGACGAAGTGAAAGCCGCGGCCGGCGGGCGTCGTCCGGGATTCCGACCGCCACACGCCGCTGTAATTGTCGAGCGTGTCCAGCGCCTCGGAACGATTCTCGTCCAGCGCGGCCGTTCCCTGCTGGGCAAAGAGGCCCGGTCCGACCACCACCAGGGCCGCTGCGCACGCCACGACGAGTCCCATCCACCGCCGCCCTGCTGAGGCCCTTTGTGTTCCGTTTGCCCGTCCCATTCCCATCCCCTCCTCTCGAGTTCCGTTCGCTACCGCTCACTCCACCGCGAGCGCCCGCCCCGGGTCAGAGCGTGCCGCCCGCACGGCCGGCGCAAGCGACGCGAGCACCGCCACCGACACCAGTATTCCCACCAAGGCCGTGAGCACGACCGGATCCGCCGCGCGAGCCCCGTAGAGCACGCCGTCCACCACGCCTCCCAGGGCTACCGCACCCGCGGCGCCCACCGCGGCGCCGAGCAGAACCGGGCGGAGCGCGCCTCTGACGACTCGCTTCGTCACGTCGAGGCGGGTGGCGCCCAACGCCAACCGGAGCCCGACCTCCCGGGTGCGCCGGGCCACCTGGTAGCTGACCAGTCCGTACACCCCGACCGCACCGAGCCCGAGTCCGACCGCACCGAGCAACGTGAGCAGCACCGCCTGGAGGCGGGCAGGCGCCAGCGCCTCATCCGCGATCCCGGACATCGATTCGACCGAGACGACCGCGGCGTCCGGCAGCGTCTCCATGGCGGTGCGTCGGAGTGCAGGAGCCAACTCCGCGTCGGAGAGCGACGAGCGTACGACCACGGAGCGCCGCGTGAGCGCGCCGAAGCCTCGTCGCTCGGGGACGTACATCCGCGGGCGCATCTCCGAGCCGACCTCGTATCGCACATCGTCGACCACACCGACGACTTCGAGCCACCCCATCGACGTCGGTCCGTAGCGGACCCGGTCCCCGATCGGGGAGCGATCCGGCCAGAACCTCTGTTTCATCGCATGACTCACGACCGCGACCGCACGCCCCTCGTCTCCGTCCAGCGCCTCGAAGGTGCGCCCCTCCAGCACGGCGATCCCCTGCGCATCGAAATACCCGGGGCTGGCCATCTCGACGCCCCCGGTCGGCTCCTCTCCGGGCATGGGTTGGGGAAGGCTCTCCACCACGTGCCACCCGGTGAAGCCCGTCCTACGCATCGGAACACTACTCACGCTTCCGACACCCACCACGCCCGGGAGCGCGGCAAACGCTCGACGCAGCTCGTCCGTGGCGTCGACCTCATCGTCCAGGGTCGGGTACCGGGAGCCCGACAGCGCGACCTCGACCACCAGGGCATCCGCCCTGAAGCCCGTCTCCGCCGACTCCAGCGCCGCCAGACTCTGGACCGTGAGGCCCGCACCGACCAGGAGGATGAGGGCGAACGCCATCTCCGCGGCAACGAGAGCCGCACCCACCCTGCGTTCGTACCGTCCAGGCGTAGCCGCACGGGTACCGAAGCTCGCTCCGCGGCCACGGGAGAAGGTCCACCCCGACACGACCCCGAAAAGGACTCCGGTCGCCAGGGTGAGCGCCGCGGAGAACGCCATCACTCGGGGATGGAGCAGCGCCTCGATGGTTCGAGGCAGGAGGTCGGGGGCGCTGGAAAGGAGCATACCGACACCCCACGTGGTCAGGACCACCCCGACGACCGCGCCCAGCGTTGTGAGTACCAAGGCCTCGACGATGCCCTGGCGGAATAGCCAGGCCGGACGCGCGCCGAGCGCCCATCGGACGGACGCCTCGGTTCGACGTCCCTGCGCTTGAACGAAGAGGAGCCCGATCACATTCAGCGACGCGACCATCATCACGCTGAAGACCGCCCCGAGGACGAGCAGGACGATGGGGCGCGAGGGTCCCACGATCTCTTCTTTCAGCGGTACGAGGCGTGGGACCCACCCCTGATCGAAGGACGGCACGTCGCGGGCCTCCATGACGCGATGCAACTCGCGCGCGGCCTCCTCCGGAGCGACCGACTCCGGTATGCGAGCATATCCGCGGAGCACACGTCCCCGCTGGCTCAACTGCCCAGTCGGCATCGTTCGGGGGAGGACGACCTCGTACCGGCCGAGGAAGTCGAGTGGGGTCGGGGAGGCCACACCCACGATCGTGTGGGGAACGCCGTCGATGACCATCGCCCGACCGAGGACATTCGGGTCGTCGTCGTATCGAGTCCTCCACACATGGTGCGCCAGCACGACCACCGGCGCCGCTCCCGCGATGTCCTCTCCTTGCCGGAACTCCCGGCCGAGCGAGAGGGGAGCGCCGATCACATCGAAGAAGCCGGGAGAGACCCTCTCGACTCGCGCGTAGGTCGCCGCGCCCCCCACGGTGAGTGTGGCCGACCCGCTTGCGCTCCAGGCGATCCCCGAGACCCCTCGCGCATCCTCCTTCCAGGCCTGGAGTTCACCAGCCGACACAAACCACCACGACTGTCCCTGACGATCGCCGCGGATGGCGAACAGCTCGTCCGCGCCCATGAGCGGCAGAGGCCGTAGAAGAACGGCGTCCGTGATCGAAAAGGCGGCCGTCATGCCCCCGATGCCGAGAGCCAGCGTGGCTACGAGCGCCGTCGACACGATGGGAGAACCCCGGAGGCGTCGCACAGCGACGCGTACATCGCCTCGCATGAAGTCCGAGAGGGCTCCCCGGCCGAACGCACTCCGCAGCCGAAGGGGTACGCCCGCGATCGTCCATCCGACTACCTGTCGGATGAGCCAGACGGTCGCCCCGATGCGGCCCCGACGCAGGCGCACCCGCACGAGCTCTTGAGGGACCTCCGAAACCACATCGTCGGACCACTCGTGCGGCACAAGCAGTCGGAGCAGCCGAACCAGCCAACCCGCCTCGTTCATGATCCGCTCGGCTCCAACCCGGACCACAGCGCCAGCAGCTCGTCTCGCGACCGTCGAAGAAGGGTCACCGCAGCCGGGGCGACCCGGAAAAAGCGCTTCGGCCGTCCACCTCGCTCTGCCGTGGCGGGGCCCAGTTCACTGGTGACCAAGCCCTTCTTCTCGAGACGCCTCAGCGCCACATAGACGGCAGCATGGGTCGGTTCCCGGGAGGTGTGTCGACGGATCTCCTCGATGACCGCGACCGTGTAGGCCGCGTCGTCCAGACGCAGCGCCGCCAGCAGCACGAGTTGCTCGAAGTCTCCGAGATTGTCCCCACCCATCGTCCTCTCCTCTGCTCACAACGCATGCGCGCTCCACCACGATTTCCTTGCAATGTATGGAATAGTTGTGCCGTGGTCCAGCGCTGACGAACATGGCAGGCGCCACTCCGGCGGGCCGCAGCGTGGGATCCATCGCACGGCACCACCCCTTCCCCAACGACGACGACGATGATGATGATGACGACGACGATCACACGACTCCGGACGGCCCTCTCCCTCCCGCTGTGCGCGGTGATCGCCCTTACGGCCGGATGCGCGTCCGGAGGTGGACAGCCGGCTTCTTCGCCCCCGCAACGGATGGTGTCCACGGCCGCACCGGCGGACGTCGCGACGCTGGACGGCGTGATCGCCGCCCTCTACGACGTCATCTCGGGTCCGGCCGGACAAACGCGCGACTGGGACCGATTCTATTCACTGTTCCTGGGCGAGGGCGCTCGGCTCATCCCGAGCGGGCGGAACGCTCAGGGCTTCGCCGGGCATCAGGTCTGGACGCCCCGGGAGTACGTCTCCAACGCGGGTGCCTCGCTCGAACAGACCGGCTTCTTCGAGCAGGAGATTGGTCGCGTGACCGAAGAGTTCGGCAACGTCGTCCACGTGTTCAGCGCCTACGAGTCGCGCAGGACCGCAACCGATCCCGAGCCGTTTTCGCGAGGAATCAACTCGATTCAGCTCTTCAACGATGGCACCCGGTACTGGATCGTAAGCATCTTCTGGGACTCCGAGCGTCCCGGGAACCCGATTCCGCGGCGATACCTGAGGCGGTGACGGCGGTTCGGTCCGACGAAGCGGTCGCGCGCGACCAACGACCAGTGTCTTGAGCGCTCGAACTCAGTCGATGAATATCGTCTCCTCCGCCGACACGAAGAGCGCGTCGCGGAGGTCGGGGAAGCGCCGGAACAACTCCGTCCCGTGGCGCTGGAGGCGGTCGTTCGTGAAGCCGAGCAGGACGAGGTCGGCGCTACCGGAGCGGGATTCGACGAGTCGCTGAAAATCGATGCTGTCGTCCGTCGCGATCACGCGAACGTTGTTCTGCGAAATCAGCAGTCTGCCTTCCGCAATCCGCTGATGGAGCTCCTTGGTGCGGGCCGGCGCCTCCTTACGCGGGTAGGCAGCAAATAGCGTGATCTCCGCCCCTTTCCAGTCCTGATGTCCGAGAAGTATATACGCCAACAAGATCATCAGATTGGCGTTCCGATCGTCGTGCCAGGTCAGCCACACGTGAATGGTCGCGCGTGAACCGAAGAAATTGTCGCCATGCCGGAGCACCAGACGATTCATGCGAGGCACGGCCGCCATGTTGAGGCCAGCGACCACTTCGGTCAGGGCCACCGGCGGGTCGTGCACGCCGACCTCGAACATGATCGTGTTGTTGTCCATGCCCGACACGCCGGGCATCTGGAGCACCTGGGCCAGCGCCGACGCCATGGAGGGGCTGATCATCGTGTCGACGTAGATCGCGCCCTTCCTCTGCGACGTGATGTCGATGAGCCGTTCCTGAACGGCCAGGCTCTCGTTGAACGCGTCGCGCTCGAGCCGCCCATCGATGTAGTGTAAATAGGTCCCGAAGCCGTACCGGTGGCAGATCCATTCCAGCAACTGGAGCGGTGACGAACGATCGAACGTCCGCGGCGTGATGGTGATCACGCTCGGCCGCCAGTCTTCCGACTCGGTCTTCTGGAGTCGGATCTGGAGATAGCGGGTGGCCTGCGTCATGACGCCGTGGAAGATGGACGCGAGGTCGTCGGCGCCGTCGCGTCCACGCTTGATGCCCTGGTAGAGCAGGGTCATGACGACGATGGCCGCAACGGCGAACACGAGATCCATCTGCAGCATCAGCACCAACGACATGACCGCGCCGGTCAAACTCAAGTACCAGGTCGAGCGGAAGCTCGGACGGTAGCTCGGGCGCGCCGCGAAGTGCTCCAGAGCCGAGATCGCGCACAGGGCCCCGTAGGTGACCATGAAGAACATGGACACCACGCGCGCCACGATGTCCACGGAGCCCATGAGCACGAAGAGAAGCGCCACTACCGACGTGACCAGCGTGGCGTTTCTCGGCTCGTTGTTCCCACCCAGCCCGGTCGACACGAAGCCGTTGAGGCGCCGGGACGGGACCACGCCGTCGGAGCCCAGGGCCTGGAGCGTCCGCGGAGCCACCAGAATCGACCCGATGGCGGAGGACAGACACGCGGCCGCCAAGCCGACCGGGATGATCGGCCCCCACACCGCGATGTCCATCATGACCAACTGGTTGTCCGCGAGCGTCGCGGAGTTCACCGAGGTGGCCAGCTTCACCATCACCATGACGTAGACCAGGATGCCCGTGGCCGTCGCGGCCATGATGCCAAGAGGCAGGGACTTCCGCGGATTCGCCAGATCTCCGGAAAGCCCGACGCCCGCCGTTACACCGGTGAACGCGGGGAACACGATCGCGAACACGAGCATGAACGGATCGGCCGACGCCAGATCGGATGTCATGATCACACCGTCAGGCTTGATCGCGTCCGGTGACGATCCCAGGAAGAACATCCCCAGGGATACGGCCAGAACCGAGGCCACGACCCAGAGCGCCTTCACCCCCAGATCCGCGCCCTTGCTCAGGACGAGCCCGACCAGCGCCAGAGTCGCGGGGATCGACACGAGGCGCGGGTCGAACGGGAAGCCGAATTGGGCCTCGAACCAGCCGGCCAGGGGCTGGAACGCCTCGGCGAAGGCGATCATGTAGAACGCCACCGAGATCGCCTGCGACAGGTAGAGGCTGATGCCGATCGCGCCGCCGATGGTGTGCCCGAACGACCGGGAGATGATGAAGTACTCACCCCCACCTTCCACCCGCCGGTTGGTGGCGATCTCGGCGATGGCCAGCGCTGTCGGGACCGTAACCATGTGGCCGAGCACGATGATGGCCAGTCCGCCCAGCAGTCCGACGTTGCCCACGGCGTAGCCGAACCGCAGGAACATGACCGCACCCAGAATGGTGCTGATGCTGGCGAGGAACACGGGCCCTGTGCCGAATCCGTGGCCGGGACTGTTCTCCGCGGCCGCCTCAGAGGTGGGGGTCATGCCGACGAAGATAAGCGACGCACACCGGATGGGACCACGCGGTGTCCGATTCGCCGTTGCCGAGCGCTACTTGATGCCTTTCGGAGCGAACCCGCCGGACGGGTGCAGAGGGAGCGGAGCGAAGTCGTAGTCCGCCGTCAGAATGATGAGCCAGGGCGGAAGCACCAGCACCGAGCGGACCCGGCTCATGTCGAGGGTCTCGATCAGCTCGGACGGAAGCGCCTGCCCGTCGACCCGGAGTTCGAGGCACTCCTGATTGGTGTATGCGCTGATGCAGAACTCTTCCGGCTTGTTGAAGGCCGGAAGGTAGAGCCAGCGCAGCATGTCGACTCCGTCGTCGCTTTTCTCGATGGCCTCCTGCAACCGAAAACCCGAGATCGACCGGAATCCCTTGACCGAGTGCGGAGAGAGCCCACCCAAGGACTGGGTCAGCACCCGCTCCACCCGCTCGTTGTCCACGCGCACCGAGACGCCCTCCACCCGGATCGGCTCCGGCCGCACCGAAAGCTCGATCCCGTACTCACGGTCGGCCGTAACGGCGAACAACGGCGTGGTGGTTCCTTCATACCCGAAGCGGTCCACCGTGAGCTTGTACTCGCCGGCTTCGGGAATCTCGAGGCGATACCGTCCTGCCGGACCGGTCAGGGTCGAAGACACCGGCGTGTCGTCCGCGGCCAGGAGATACACGCCGGCGGTAGGGACCGCGTGTCCGGTGGTCTCGTCGACCACCACACCCGTGAACGCCTGAGCGGACGCGCTCCCGGCGCACAGCGCGCACACTGCCGTGACCAGTCTGAGCGCACGCGTCGCGACGCGACTCGCCCCCACGGCGTTGATCCACCGTGCTCCCGGCCAGAATCGGCCGGTCACACCACTCGCGCCATGGGGTGCGCCCTTCATCGAATCCAATCTCCGTATTCCCACCCCGCGAATGGACTGGCAACGAACGGATCGAAGACGTGTCGGGCGGTCAGGAGGTGGAGATCGGGCGGAAGCACGATGACGTTGACCAGTTCCTCGAAGTCGATCAGCTCCAGCTGTTCAGACGGGAGGTACCGTCCGTCCAGGTAGATGTTGAGGCACCCACTGGAGGCGCTGTACCCCCTCACGCAGAACCGGCCCACCTGGTTGAATGCAGGTAGGTACAGCCACCGCATGACGTCGATGCCGTCGTCGCTCCTTTCGATGGCGTCCTGGAGCCGCTGGCCCTGGATCATGCGGAAGCCCGGGTTCGCCCACGGTGAGCCGCCGATGGCCGATCGGAGCCACTGTTCCACTTTCTCGTTGCGCACCCGTACGCTGAGACCTTCCAGTCGGATCGGCTCGGGCCGCACCGACAACTCCATCGGGTAGTCACGGTCCGCGGTCACGGCAAAGAGCGGCGACAGCGTTTCCATGTAGCCGAAGCGGTCGACGAGGAGCTTGTACTCCCCGGCCTCGGGAATCTCGAGGCGATAGCGCCCCGTGGCGTCGGCCAGCGTCGACGCCCTTCTCTGATCGGACGCATCGAGCAAGTGCACGGCGGCGGTGGGCACGCCGCCTCCCGTGTTCTCGTCGACGATTCGGCCGACAAAAGACTGGGCGGAGAGGGAGCCGGGTGCGAGAAGGGGCACAGAGGCCAACGCCATCCCACCGAGGCCCACTCTTCGCACGATCGTTGCGTTCAGAGGTCATCTCCTGTTCTGTCCGGCCACCGCGAC
Organism: Gemmatimonadota bacterium; assembly: GCA_029262115.1. Taxonomy (GTDB): domain Bacteria; phylum Gemmatimonadota; class Gemmatimonadetes; order Longimicrobiales; family Gaopeijiaceae; genus JAJCZZ01. The sequence continues at coordinate 142,650 of JAJCZZ010000031.1, forward strand.
AACCTACGTGCCGGGAGCCCGATCCTGACACCGGCGTCATTCTACTTCCGAGAACACGGACTCCACTACCTCGGGGTGGGCCCGGTCAGGTAGCTTTGGACTCGACACACGACGAACACCAGAGGAGGCGAGGATCATGAGTGAACACAGCTACAACGGCATGAAAAGAACGCTCCCCATTTCGGTGGATACCGCGGACGCGCGTGTTCGAGCGGCGCTGAAGGACGAAGGATTCGGCGTGCTGACGGAAATCGATGTCCGATCGACCCTGAAGGAGAAGATCGGCGCCGACTTCCGTCCGTACCGGATCCTCGGCGCGTGCAATCCGTCGCTGGCACACCAGGCCCTGTCGACGGAACTCGATATCGGCTTGTTGCTCCCCTGCAATGTGGTCGTCTACGAAGACGGTGAGGGATCCTCGACGGTGTCGATCATGGATCCGGTTCGGCAGCTCGAGGTCGCGGGGCGTGACGACCTCGGACCCGTGGCGGCCGATGTCCGCCAGCGCATGCAGCGCGTGCTCGCGGCTCTGTGACTCCAACTCGGACGAAACAGACACCGCGCATTCTCGGATGGCGAGAGTGGGTCGCGCTTCCTGACCTGGGTGTCTCCCTCATCAAGGCCAAACTGGACACCGGTGCCCGCACGTCGTCCCTCCACGCGTTTCGGCTGAAACGATTCACCGATGAAGGTAGGGAGATGGTGCGCTTCGAGGTGCACCCCCTCCAACGGACGACCAAAGCCGCCATGGTCGTCGAGGCCGAGGTGTACGACGAGCGCGAGGTCCGCAGCAGCAGCGGCCACGAGGAAATCCGTCCGTTCATCCGCACGACCATCGAGATCGGGGGGCAGCGCTGGCCCATCCACCTCTCGCTGACCCGGCGCGACAGCATGGGATTTCGTATGCTATTGGGTCGACAGGCCCTTCGAGGAAGGGTCCTCGTCAATCCAGGCACGTCTTTCGTACTGGGTGGCACATCGGGCCACAATCGATCCCGACGACGTAAGGAGCAGGACTCATGAGAATCGGGATCCTTTCCCGGAAGGCCTCCCTCTATTCGACCGCCCGGTTGAAAGAGGCGGCCGTTCAGCGCGGCCACGACGTGTCGGTCATCAACTTTCTGCGGTGCTCGATCGCCGTCGCCGCCAAGACGCCGCGGATCACATATCTGGGCGAACCCATCCTCCTCGACGCGGTCATCCCGAGAATCGGTGCTTCCGTCACCTTCTATGGGACGGCGGTCGTACGTCAGTTCGAGATGATGGGCGTGTACACGTCAGCCGAGTCGCAGGCGATAACGCGCTCACGCGATAAGCTACGCGCGCTTCAGCTCCTCTCGCGGGCCGGACTCGGCCTCCCGGTCACGGCGTTCGCCCGGTCGGTCAAGGACACGCACCATGTGATCGACCTGGTGGGGGGAGCCCCGCTCATCGTGAAGCTTCTGGAGGGCACACAGGGGCAGGGCGTGGTACTCGCGGAAACTCCGAAAGCGGCGGAGTCGGTCATCGACGCCTTCCGTCAGCTCGATGCGAACATCCTGGTACAGGAGTTCATCAAAGAGGCCGGGGGCACGGACGTCCGAGCGTTCGTGGTGGGCGACCGCGTGGTGGCATCAATGAAACGGACCGGTGCTCCTGGGGAGTTCCGCTCGAACCTGCACCGCGGGGGTTCCGCCGAGTCCGTAAAGCTGTCGACGAAGGAGCGACGGACCGCGGTTCAAGCAGCCAAGGCGCTGGGCCTCAACATCGCGGGTGTGGACATGCTCCGGTCGGACCGCGGCCCGCTCCTCATGGAGGTGAACTCGTCTCCCGGGCTGGAAGGGATCGAGGGATCGACCGGGGTGGACGTCGCCTCGGAAGTCATCGAGTACGTCGAGAACCATGCGGAGTCGTCGATGTCCGAATGAGTGCGCAGCCGTTTTCCTACCTCGGGGAGAGCATCGCCCCGGGAACGCGGAAGCACCTCGAGATCGACGTCGGCCGATTGCCGTCGGGGACCATGCTGTCCCTTCCGATCGAGGTATTGCACGGGGTGGAGGACGGCCCCACGATCTGGTTGAGCGGCGCCATTCACGGGGACGAGATCGTGGGCGTCGAGATCATCCGGAAGGTGCTCGCGGTCCTCGATCCGACCCAATTGGCGGGCACCATCCTGGCCATGCCGGTCGTCAACGTCTTTGGATTCGTCAACGAGTCGCGCTACCTCCCCGATCGGCGCGACCTGAATCGGTCGTTCCCCGGGTCGAAAACCGGGTCGCTCGCCGCTCGGCTGGCCCGGATGTTCGTCGACCAGATCGTGGCGCACTGCTCCTTCGGCCTGGACTTCCACGCCGGATCGAACGACCGCACCAACCTGCCGCAACTTCGGGGCAACCTCGATGACCCTGAGACGCTGGCACTCGCCACCGCATTCGGCGCGGAGGTGATGATCCATGCGCGTCCGGCGGCCGGGACGTTGCGGGCGGCCACGCTACGGCGAGGTAAGCGGGTCCTCCTGTTCGAGGGAGGAGAGCCCCGTCGTTTCAGCGCCGAAGCCGTGGAAGCGGGGGTGCCGGGAGCACTTCGGGTGCTGCACGCCCTGGGGATGATCGACCAGGCCCCGACGTCCCCGATGGGGGCATCGCTCCTATCACGAAAAAGCCGCTGGGTGCGCGCCTCGCGCGGCGGGATCTTCCGCCTCGGCGTGGCTCTCGGCCAGCACGTGGAGCGAGGGGACCCGGTCGGGGTCATCGCGGACCCGATCGGCGCGGTGGGTACACCCATCCGGGCCCGGAACGGCGGTGTGGTCATCGGTCACACCGTGAATCCCCTGGTGAACCTCGGAGATGCGCTCCTGCACGTAGCGGAGATCCAGTCCGTGAATCAGGCCGTGGCTCCGTAGCCGTCGCCTTAGTGCATCTTAACGCAATTACACTAACGTATCTTGCGCGACTTCGGCTCGCGTTCCCAGATTGGAGAAAACCTCCACTGGGAGTCGAGCATGCCAAGAAGAAGCCCGTACGTGATCACGTTGTCCCCCTCCGAAGA
>JAJCZZ010000032.1 GCA_029262115.1 Gemmatimonadota bacterium
GCAATACTGTTTATTTAGATAGCACAACCACTCGGATGTCCCTCCAGACGGTGCCGCGTTGGGGGTTGCGGTGCTTGGTGGGGAAGTTGCTCATCTTGCGCTTGACGGCCCGTGGGTTATGCCGTCCGCGGCTCGAGACGACGCGCTCTTCAAGGATCTCATCGAGAATCCGCTGGTGGAATTCCATTTTCTGCTGAGGGGGGAAAAGAAACGTAGGCGGGCAGTTTGCGGCGCACGACGCGAACGGTATGAGTGAAGGACACCGTATCGGGGTCGATGCCAGCTTTCAGTGCGGCCTCATGTATCAGGCCTCGGATCGCAAAATGGGCGAGCAGGAGACCATAGAACTCTTGGCGAACGAGGTCGGGGGTCTTGCTTCGGAGCACGATGCGGCGGCCCCTGAGGTGGGTCTTGAATTCGCCGAAGGCCGTTTCGATCTCCCAGCGTTCGCAGTACAGGGCCGCGAGCTCTTCGGCAGGCGCCTGTGTCGGGTCCACGATCCCCGTGATCAGACGATACAAGGGCTCGGCTCCTTCGACGCCCTTGAGACTGTACTCGATGACGCGCACCACAATTCCCTGACGGTCATGCCGCCGATCCTTGGCTGAGGGATAGACCTTGCTCAGGTAGGAACCATCGGGCAGTCGTTCGATGCAGGGCAGACGGGAGTCCTTCTTGACCCGCCACAGCAGATCCGCCCCGGTCGCGTCGGCGTGCTTCCACAGCTCATACCCGAAGAACCCGCGGTCCGCGAGGCACAGCATCCCCGGCGTCAGATTGGCGAGGACCTCTCGAGCCACGCTACGCTCGCCCGTCCTGTAGCCTCCCTGCCGGGCACCAAACAGCACGTGCGTGCCGTTCTCCACCAGCGACACCACCCGCATCTGTGGGAAGCCGCTTCGCCCGCGACTGGCCCCCGGCCGGCCAAACTCCGCCTCGTTGCCCTCGGTGTCGGCCGTGTCCAGCGTCGTGCCGTCGATGCTGACCAGCCTCCAGCTCCGGTACCACGCCCCTTTGGTTTCCGGGGTCGCGATCGGTACCACCACTTCGCGATACAACTTCCGGAGGGGCTCGACACCGAGGCGGGTCCTGGCTTGCGAGATCGCCGACCGTCCCGTGGTCCGCACCCGCCGCACCTCCAGCCCCAACCACTCCAGCCCCTCAAGCAAGCAGCGCAGCACCTCGCCGTACGACACCTGCATGTAAAGCGCCAACGCGATCACGTAGTAGACCATCACGTGGGCTGGCAAATTCCGCTGCCGTTGGCTCGCGCGCCCCGTCTCCGCCAACACGCGGTGGACCTCGTTGATCGGAATCTTCTCGCTCACGACTCCGAGGCTGATGAAGTCGGTAATCCGAGTTCCCTCGGGGAGCCCTGCCACCGTCCGTGCCATCGGATGCACTCCTTGCCATGGTTGCGTTACCCGACAAGAGTACGCCCTGAATCACTCTAAGTAAACAGTATTGGGGTTAGAAGCCCAGGAGCACTTCGTGGATGAGCCACGAGAGGCCGACGTAGAGGACGGCCGAGACGAGCAGTACGACGAGCCTGTTTCGGCCGAGCCGTGCTTGAAGCGCATCCAGGCTCCATCGGGCCACCGGCTCTGCCCCAGCCACATCCGTTCGAACTCGCTGGTCCGCCCGATGCCCCTCCAGGAATCGATAGGCCTCGTTGATGAGTTGCGTACGCTGGACCGCCTCCGAGAACCAAGGGGAGTCTGGGGCGAAACGGTCAGGATGCCAGCGCTTCAGCATCCTGCGGTACGCCGATTTCAGTTCCCCGGGAGTGGCGGTTGCCTCGACGGACAGGAGTCCCCGTGCCTCGTCATCGTTCATCACACCCTACCGCTGTCCCGCCTTCAGGGTCACCTGAACGCTTGCGTCGATCTCGCCAGTCCGACGCTCCCACACGCTGAGCACCGCGATGGTCGGACCCCGCTCGGGAATCTCTTTTTCCCACCGGCTGATCGACTCGTTCGTTCCGAGGGCCTGACCCAGGCGCCGCCACCCGTCGGCTTCCATGGCATTGTTATAGTGAGAGAACACCTCCGCTACCGGTCGCGCCGTACGGATCATGGCCGAGGATCCGGCGTTCCCCCCGGACGATCCGCTGCCCCGGCGGTCTACCGATGCGCCTTCCATCGGGGGAAGGATGGGGAGGAGGTCGTCACCCGTCATGGCGCGCCGTGCCTGGTTCTGGTATTCCAGCATCTGTGCCTGCTCGGAATCGCATGGAGAATTCTCCATGGAGCGCAGGTCGATCCTGATCAGCTCGGAGTCCCGGGCGGAAACGGACTGGACCGAAGCCATGTGGGCGGGGCCGCACCAGCCATTGAATCGGGACGGCGTGCGCGTCGACAGGAAGCCTCGGCGGAACGGGTCGAACGCCACCTCGGACCGGCTCCATCCCTGCGCCGGCATCCAGTCGTCCATCCGGCCGAGGGCCTCTCGCGCGGGGCCAGCCACTGCGATCACGACTGTTCCGGTCGTCCCGTCCCGGTTGGCCTGTCCTCCGACCACCCGTCCGAGGTCATCGAACGGCAACACGCCCACCAGAGAGGGGGGCACCGCCCCCACGCTGATGTTGCTCTGCGACCGACCGAGCATCAGCCCCAGGACGAGGTCCATGGGCACGACGGCGTCCTCAGTCTGGCCGTGGAGCGGGTCCGGTGCGGCGAGGGGTGAGGTCAACAGAAGGGCGGCGAGAAGCGTACGAACGTGCATGGCGGGACCTCCGGGCGGACGGGAAGCGTCGTTCGAGAGTGCGTCCAGCGAGCGCCGCGGTCAAGGTGCGAAGGAGAGCGAACGCCTTGGCACTGCCCGAGAGTGCCGCCTCTGAGCCGCAATCGACCGGCGAAAGCGGAGCACCCCCGTCAGCGCAGCCCGACCCTCGGGAAGATCCGGGCGACGCCTACCGCTCCGGCCACGGCCGCCGCCAGACAGACCGACGACATCGCGATGTTCCCGTACAGCGCGTAGCCCGTGCCGAAGAGGGCCCCGTAGACCGTCACGCATCCGAGGAACCATCCGAGCAGCGCCGCGGAGAGCTCTCCACTGTCCGACGCTTGGGCACGTTCTGCACCGCCGCTACGGAGATCCGCTCCTTTCCATCCCCCTCCGAGAGGCCGGATCGTGTCGTGGAACGACTGGAGCGTCGCGCGGTCAGCGGGTTGGGTCACCAGGGTTACGGTGATCCAGCCGACGGTTGTGACAGCCACCCCGATGAGGAGTTCGAGGGTCGGGTCCAGATCGAGGCGCCCGGTCCGCCCACCGACCTCGAATGCCACGGCCACGAGAAAGGAGATGACCATGGCGGACAGCTCGCTCCACGCGTTGACCCGCCACCAGAACCAGCGCAGCAGGAAGACCAGTCCGGTGCCCGCGCCAATCTGCAGCAACAGCTGGAAGGCCTGCAGGGCGTTCTCCAGCCAGAGTGTCACGATGCTGGCCAGAATCATGAGGACAGCGGTAGCCAGCCGCCCGATCAGGACGTAATGCGCGTCCTCGCTGTCCCGCCGTACGAAGCGGCGGTAGACGTCGTCCACGACGTACGACGCGCCCCAGTTGAGGTGGGTGCTCACCGTGGACATGTACGCCGCCGCCAGGGAGGCGGCCACCAGGCCGAGCAATCCGTGCGGGAGGAAGACCAGCATGGCCGGGTACCCGAGATCGTCTTTCACGATGGACGGGTCGAGGTGAGGGAACGCGAGTTGGAGGCTCTCCAGGGTCGGGTACACGATCAGCGAGGCCAGCGCCACGATGATCCACGGCCAGGGGCGGAGCGCATAGTGGGCCACCGTGAACCAGAGGGTCGCCTTGACCGCGTGGGTCTCGTCGCGGGCCGCGAGCATCCGTTGCGCGACATAGCCGCCGCCTCCGGGCTCGGCGCCGGGATACCACGTGCTCCACCACTGGACCGCTACCGGCACGATGAAGACGGCCGCCGCCGTCCTCCAGTCGGAGAAGTCCGGCAGGAGGGAGAGCCGACCGGCGACGTTCGGATGGTCGAAGAGGGCGGTCAGCCCGCCCACGGCGGGATGCGCCACCGCGAAGTAGGCGGCGGCGAACGCGCCGCCCAGGGCGATCACGAAGAGGAGCAGGTCCGTCACGACCACGCCCCACAGCCCGGACGTGATCGAGTACAGTGCGGTCACGGCGCCCGCGACGAGCACCACCTCGTACTTGCTGGCGCCGAGAAGGACACCTCCGATCTTGATGGCCGCCAGCGTGACGGTGGCCATGATCATCACGTTGAAGAAGACCCCGAGGTAGATCGCTCGAAAGCCGCGCAGGAAAGCGGCCGGCCGCCCGGAGTAGCGGAGCTCGTAGAAGCCGACGTCGGTGAGCACCCCCGAGCGACGCCACAGCTTCGCGTAGAAGAAGACCGTGCACATCCCCGTGAGAACGAACGCCCACCAGAGCCAGTTGCTGCTGACGCCTCCGGTCCGCACGAGATCGGTGACGAGGTTGGGCGTGTCGGTCGAGAAGGTCGTCGCGACCATCGACGTGCCGAGGAGCCACCAGGGAAGGCTCCGACCACCAAGGAAGAACTCGTCCGTGCTCGACCCAGCGCGCCTCGCGAACAGCAGTCCGACCGTGACGGCCAGCACCCCGTAGCCGGCCATGACGGACCAGTCGAGTGCATCGAGGAGCATCAGCGGCCCCCGATCTGGATCAGGTCCACCTAAGCGGACAGCTCCGCGAAGCCATCGGCGAGGACGGCCGGGTAGAGACCCCGAGAAACCCGGCCGCGAAGCGACTCCTGGGCCTCGTCGCGGTCGGCCGCGTGGGTGATCCCGAACCACTCTTCGCCCGAGTGGAGAACCCGCACGGTGGTCGAACCGGTCTGGATCTGCCCGTTGATCGCGGTGCTGAGAAGGAACTCCGCCTCGGCGTTCGCCCCCCACCGGTCGAGGAAGCGGCGGAACTGCCGTCTCATGAGCGTGAGCACGCCCGGCGTGAAGCCCCACAGATTCATCGACACGATCTCCCGTCCGCGTAGCTCGACGACCTCGCCGTCCGAGTCCACTCCGGCGATCCACCCGTCCACCAGTCGGATGTCCTGCACCTCCGTCACGCGCTCGAGTCGGTGGTCCGGACCCATCACGCAAACACCTCGCGCCACACCTCCGGCGCCCGAGACAGACAGAGTGTCCGACAGCGTATACCCCACGAGCGCAGCCTCGGTGGGGAGGGGATCCGTGGTGAGGTGAGCCTGGAGCTGGCGAAAGGCCTCGAGGCCGTACAGGTCGTCCGAGTTGCACACTCCAAACGGGCCCGGCACGTTATCCTGAACGACCAAAACGGCGTGACCCGTACCCCACGGCTTGAGGCGGTCCGGGGGGGGCCAGTATCCGGGGGGCACCGCCAGCGGCTTCTGGCTCACGAAACGCACCGGGAAGCGGTCTCCGATGGTCGACGCGACATGGTCGCGCACCCGATCGCGGATCTCCTCACGCACCACGAGGATCGCCTCGGAGAAGCCCGCTCGCGCGGCGTCCAGGATGTTGTAGCCCATGATGGAGGCGCCGCAGGGGCCCAAGGGGTCGATCTGCTTGAGTCGTCCGTACCGGCGGGACATCCCAGCGGCCAGGACGACCAGAGGCGGTCCCTTCGTTTCAGTCATCGAGCGTCCTTCCTGGGAGCCGGGAACCGCGCGAGGCGGTGGTCGCTTACGGGTGGAGACGGCGCGCCCGTGGGCACGCTCGTGGATACAGAATGGAGATGGGTCACTCTCCTGCCAATGGCCGCCCGGTTCCGGGGACTGCAACGGAACCGACCGACGGGGCATCGAAGATCCAGAGAGGCCGGGAGCGACCCGGCCGCGGGCGGATGACGAAACTTCCGGGGCGCTCCGTACGAAGGGATACACGAGGTGAAGGGAACCTCCGGAAGTCGAACGAAGGGATTACAGACAATGATCAGGCCTCATATCAAGAAGAGTTCATCGGCCCCATGGTGGGCCGTGTTCGGAGCCCCGTTGCTGGGAGTTCCGCTCCTGGTAGGCGTGCTCGCGCTGAGCGCGCCGGCGGAGGAGAAGAGTCAGGCGGACGTAGAGGACAGTGAAGCGTCTTTCGTCCACGAGGAAGTGGAGATCGAGCCGACTCCCGCCCACGTGGCGGAGGTTCGAGTCGAGGAGACGGTGGCGCCACTCGCGCGCTGTTGACGGGTCCCGTCGCTGACGAACATGTCGGCGACCGGGGCCCGAGGTACCTGCGGCGCTGCTCTGTTGGAGTGGCGCCGTTTTGCACTTCTGGAACCGTGGGTCCATCCGCATCGTACTTGAAAGCATGGAAGAGATCCGCATTCCCAACGATGCCACGTACAGCCCCGTCGCCCTGACGGACCTCATCACGGCCGCACCGCTCGCGTCGAGGGTCCTGCTCGGGGCCACGCTGCCGGGCCGTGTGGTGTCCGCCGCGGCGCTCGGGCTCTACGCCGGGAGCGCCGTGAAGGACTGGATGCACCGTCGAGACGTCGACTGGATCGACTTCGAGGACCAGTTCGGGTCCGACGTGAAGCGGCTGGATCCGATGCCGGACGAGGAGCGCCGTGACGAGATCGAGCGACTGGCGTCACGACTCGCCCGCGAATTCACGGCGGAGCGCCGCCCCCGGGAGGAGCTGGCTGAGCAGGTGAACCACCACCTGACCGAGTACATCGCGTCGATGACCGGTCAGCGCGTGGTGACGAGCTCCGAAGTCCGTGACTTCACGCTCGCGAAGCTCCTCTTCCCGTTCGCGATGGGCGTGTGCGACATCGTGTCGGGCGATGTCGCCATCTTCAAGGACACCGGTATCCTCGAGGCGCACGTGATCACCCACGAGTTCGCGCATCGGAAAGGCTACTGGAAGGAGCTTCACGCTCAGGCACTGTCGTATCTGACCCTCGTCCATTCCGGCGATCCGCTTCTGGTCCAGGCCGGACTGGCGGAACGGCTTCATCGCCAGCTCAAGGTCGTATCCAAGCACGACCACGATGCCTACCACGACCTCGTGGAGGGTTTGAAAATGCGCGACGAGCTGACCGAGCAGTTCCACACGCTCCGGCCCGCCCCGTCGACGTACGAGTCGTCCGTTTCGACCGTGATGAAGACGATGTACGACCAGCGGATGAAGTTGACCGGTCAGAACGGGCTCTCCGACTACGACGAGGGCTTCACCAACTTCTTGTGGACCTTCTCCCGGGCCATCGGCGTGGGGCGTGACCCCGGTCAGGCCGCGATCTGATGGGAACCGGCCAGGGCGCTTCACCTACGCGGAGTCTCCTATCCGAACAGGTCCATCTGCGGTCGGTCCGCCTCAGGCACGCGAAAGGCGGCGGACGAAAGCGTCGGCTTGCGGTTCAGTCCGAACCGCTCGCAGGACACCGCGAAGAGGCCCCGGATCTGCTCGGCGAACGGGCCCTCCCCGCGACCCCGCAGTGCGAAGCGGGCGTCGTAGAGGCGTCCCCCCCGTAGGTCTCGCAGTCGGCTCAGGACTTTCTCCTTCCGGTCGGGAACGTGCGCGTCGAGCCAATCGGTGAAGATCTCCTTCACACCGTGGGGAAGGCGCAGAAGGATGTACCCGGCGAACGACGCCCCCGCGTCGGCGGCGGCCTCCAGGATGGCCGGGATCTCGTGGTCCGTGAGCCCGGGTATCACCGGCGCGATGTTGACGCCGACCGGGATACCCGCCTCGGCGAGCACTCGGATGGCGCCGAGCCGCCGACCGGGGGAAGACGCGCGCGGCTCGAGCGAACGCTGGATCTCATCACGCAGCGACGTCACGGAAATCGTGACCGCCGCCCCTCCGACGGAGGCGAGGTCGCTGAGCACGTCCACGTCGCGTGTTACCAGATAACTCTTCGTGGTAATGGCGACCGGGTTGCGGAACTCAGCCAGGACCTCGAGGCACCGCCGGGTGATCCGCAGACGGCGCTCCACCGGCTGATACGCGTCGGTGACGCCGGAGAAAAGGACCGGCTCGGGCCGCCACTTCGGAGAACCGAGCGCTTCGCGTAGAAGGCGGGGAGCGTCGCGCTTGACGAAAATTCGGGACTCGAAGTCGAGGCCGGCCGACAGACCCAGATACTCGTGGTTGGGGCGCGCGTAGCAATAGGCGCACCCGTGCTCACAACCACGGTAGGGGTTCACGCTTGCGTCGAAAGCCACGTCGGGGCTGTCGTTGCGGGCGATCACGCTCCGCGCCCGATCCGTCAGGAGCTCCGTTCGTGGGCCTGGGTCGTCCGGGTCCGACCAACCGGAGCGATCGACGTGGTACCGCTCGAAACGGTTCGGTGGGTTCGATCGCGAGCCGCGACCTCGGACGACGGGGAGTGCGACGGACACGAAACATCTCCGGGAGAACGATACCGAACAAAAACCGAATATGCCGTACATTACCCCTCTTCGCGCTCATCGAAAAGGGGCCAGACGAGAGCGGCCCCACCGGAAGTCTCCCGGTGGGGCCGCTGATCCATCAGATCGAGGACTCGCCTCAGGCCATCTCGATCTCGTAGCAGACCCGCCAGTCGGACATGTTCTCCGGGTCGTCGCCGCCCTCGTCCGCCGGCTGATGGACGCCGACCCAGGACGAGACGGGACCGGTGTACTCGCGGCGGTAATCCTCGAGCACGTCATTCTTCGACAGGTTGTCCAACTCGATCCCGAAGAGCTCGACCACCAGCGAGTCGCCAGCCGCACCCTCGTAGAGGACCTTGTCGATCTTATCCACCTTGTTCCGCCGGGGGTGGTCGGAAATGGACCAGTAGGCGGGCGGATCGGGAAACTCCAGTTCGGTCGTCTCGCCGCCGCTCGACACCTTCGAGCGAAAGCGGAACTCGCCTTCGTCGTCCCAAGCGGCCTCTTTGTTATCCTTGATCTGAATCCACCGGAGGATCACCCGGATCCGGTTTCCACCTATCTCCGACATTCGTTCTCCTGTTGACGCGTTCGGGGGAGCAAGGAGCGCATGAATAGGCGCGAACCGCCGGATCGGCAAGGGTTGCGGGGGACGTGCGGTGGCCCAGAGCCGACCGCCGTACCCCGTTCCTGCCACCTCCGATCGGCCTCGCTCACCGGATCGGAATCCGCGCGGCGAGTTGATGCGTGACGACTCGTACATCGCGGAGGGTCAACGGACCCTGGGGCGCGATGATGAAGTCGCCTGAGGCGCTCTCCAACACCGCGCGGTCGAAGCCCCTGTCGACTCCCGGCTGGCCCGTTCCGGTCGTGACTCGTCCGACGTATCGCAGTTCGACGCCGGAGAACCGGTAGGCGGCGCCGAACGTGGGCGTCCATTCGAGCCAGGCCTCATCCTGCCGCCGTGTGCTATCAGCCAGATGATCGGACTGGAGGAGCTCGTATTGGTAGGAACGCGCTTCGACACCCACCTGCACGTCCGCTCTCGAGAACGTGTACTGGAACCCGGAGCGCAGCAGCACGTTGGTGAAGAAGAAGTCGTTCTCGATGGTCCGATCGCCGGGCGCGAATGATCGGCCGGTGGGAGACACGGTGCTCGAGTCGGCCTCTTGCCAGGTATCACTCCAGATCGGTTGGACGGCTACGTCGACGGCGAAGAGGGTGCCTCCACCGCGGTGGGACAAGCCCGCGCCAGCCTCCCAGGCCCAGCTCTCCCCCGGGTCCCTCGGAATGTTCTGGATCTGGTAGTTCGGGATCTTGGGATGCGTTTTCCGATTGAGGGTGCCCGCCAGACCGACGGTCCACCCCTGCGCCGAGAGGTCCCGGGTCCACGCGACCCTGCCGCCCCAGGTCCGCGACTGATCCTGGTTCAGTTCGACGCGCTCGCTGAACCGGGGGTCCGAGCTGTCCGGCCGGACCGTCCAGTCCACCCACGTGACTTCATGGTCGATGTCGACTCGGCTGTGGAGAAGGGTGAGGTCGAGGGACTGGTCCCCCTCCTCCCTGTGCAGCCCGAGGCGGACGTCGGCCATCCGACCGTCCTGGCGGATGTCGCTGCTCCCGGCGTACAACAGGTCGACCCCGTCCATGGCGTCGAGGCTCGCGATACCCGCCCCCAGCCCGACGGACCAGGGAGTGCCTTCGATCCGACGCCCCACGAAGCCGCGTGCGTACAGATTGCGGTTGGATCGGTCGCGAAGACGCTGGGGACCCGGCCAGCCGAACCACGGGTCGATGAAGATCCGCTGACGGTCTCCCGAGTTCTCGACCTGTTGGAGGGCCGCGGCTCCACCGGCGAACCAGGAACCGCTGGTCGCCATCACGGCCAGGGGAAAAGTGCGGCCCGCCCCGCCGTCCTCGGAAATCCCATACATGGTGGGCGACACGAGGAACGCGGACTCGCGTATGAGCGCGCCACTCGCCGGTCGCCCCCAGGGGTCGGCCAGGGTATCGGCCACGGCGAAGTCCACGTTTCCGAGCCCCAGCGTGGTGCCCGGCAGGAGCAGGAACTGGTCACCGGAGGCGACCGGGACCGTGCGAATAGCGATCGACTGTCCCGAGGAAGCGGAGGGGGCCACGGCGACGCACAGCGCGGCAAATACGGTACGGCAAACGACGGACGGGCGCATTCGAGGTCTCCGATCAGGTTACTAGTGTGGTGCTACGAAAGTGTCTCGGCCATTCGAGAGGACCACGCTTCGCGCGGTGCCCGCATCCGGCCCTGGGTCGTTGCTCCTCGACACGCGAGACCGACGCACCCCAAAAACGAGCGGCTGACCACTCCCGTGACGACCTGTCAGGAAGCCAGGCCGGACGTCCCGATCAGAAGCGCCAGGACAGGCCGAGAACCGGGACGATCGACCGCTCCGCGAGGGGCGTGAGCCCGTCCTGCCGCCAGGGCTCGAACGCGTAGAAGAGCGCGTCGCGCCGGTCCAGAGCGTTCAGAAGTCGGAGGTACGGCCGCAACGTCCAACTGCGCCCACCCCACTCGGGCGTGAGCGTGGCGTGGAATTCGAGGTCGAGTCGGAAGAAGGAGTCCTCCGGTCCACCGGACAGCGGTGATGCCGTCTCCAGGACCTCGGCCGGGCGGTCCGGCTGGAACGCGACGGGGTCGTCCAGCGACTCCGAGTCCACCCGGAACGGGAGGCTCGTGTACGGGATCCCGGCACCGTACGCCACCCGGGCTTCGCCGCCGAACGCTCCGCGTATCGGTCCGTCGATACCCGCGCTCAGAAGGTGGCGTCCCGCGAACTCGGTGTTCGTCCCGTTCAACTCGATGGCCGACCAGTACCAGGACAGGCCGTAGCCGAGCCATCCCGTGACGGTGCCGGCACGCCGCTGGATCCGAAGATCCACGCCCGAGCTTCGAATCGGCTGGTCCTGATCCGGACGCACACCGGTGAATTCCTTCCAGAAGCCCTCGAGGCCGAGTCGAGTCTCCGCACCCAACTCCTGATCGAGCGACACCACCACATGGTCGGCCGTGGCGACGGGGTGGAGCGCCGCGCCGGAAGCGCTCGACAGCACCTGAAGCCCGCCCTCCGCGGCACCGGCGAGCGACTCTTCCACGCGGTCGTCCGAAATACGGGCATGTTGGTGGTAGCGACCGGCGGCGACCGTCAGGAGCGCGGTCGGCGCGAAGCTCCACGCCACCGACGCGCGCGGCGCGAGGCGCACCCCGCCGGATTGTCCGCTGAACCGGTCCGCGCGCAGGCCGGCCCGCACCGAGAACTCCCGGGCGACGGTGCGCGTCACGTCGACATAGCCGCCCACGGTATGAGCCGTCCCGCTCGTGCTCAGGGTCGGGCGCGTCACTCCAAGCACTTCGGCGCCATACGCCGAGATGATCCGCTCGTACCCCAGCCCGGCCCGCCAGACGCCCATCTGTCCGGGCCGAGACACTTCGAGTCCCGTGCGGACACGCTCGTTGGCCGCGGAGGCCATCAGGGGGTCGGGGAGCGGCTTCCCGGCTTCGCCCGCAGGCTGAAGTGGCAGCGAGGCCTCGTAGTCCCCGGCCGCAGCGATCGCGTCCAGAAACAGCCCTCCGATCCGGCCTTCATACCGAAACGACACCGCGCGGTTGGACCACGCGGCCTCGTCCGGGAGTCGGGCTGACGGCCGTCCGAGAGCGCCGGGAAGGTCGAGCACGACGGACTCCCGATTCCAGAATCCGGTTCCTTTCAAGATATGGTCGCTGGCGACCTCGGCATGAACGGACAGCAGGGCGTCCTGATATCCGTACGGCGACGAGCCCAGGGGCGCCGCACCGAGGTCGTGGAGCCGCCGTGCCGAGGCAAGAAAGCCCGCTCGGTCTCCGACGGGGCCGTTCACGGCCGCGGTCGCCGAGATCAGGTCGATCGAGCCCGAGGCGTGGACGGCGGCCGCGTTCGGCCGCCGTGTGCGTAGATCGAGGATGGAGGTGAGGCCTCCGTCGAAACGCGCAGGAGCTCCGCCAACGTGGAGATCCGCGCCCCCGAGAACCGCCGGCTCGAATGCTCTCAACAGACCGGCGACGTGGAAGGGCGTGTAGACGGGAGCCCCATCGAGGAGGACCAACTTCAGGTCGGTCGTCGAGCCGCGCATGAACAGCACGTCCGTGGGGTCCGCCGGGTCGTTCCCCGACAGCGACCGGAGCGCTTCAGTGAGCCCACTCTGGGCGATGCCCGTCGCCCCCTCGACCGCCACCGCTTCGACCTCCGGTAGGGACACGCCGGCGCCGCGGGGGTCGCGCGGGGTGGGCTCCGCGATCGGGTCGACCGCCGCCGTCACCTCGAGCGCCGGCATGGCGAGCGGCCGGGCGCGCAGCTCGATATCGACCTGGACTCCGAGGCCTCCCGGAACGATCACCTCGAGCCGACGGGGATCGTGACCGGCGTGCGTCACACGGAGGCGGACACGGCCTGCGGGCAAGGATTCGACGCGGTAGCGACCCGATGAGTCCGCGGCCACGGTGAGCCGCACGCCGGGCGCCCAGACCTCGATCAACGCTTCGGGGAGCCGCCGCGAGCCCCCCTGAAAAATCCCCCAGACGGTCCCGGTCACCTCCCCGACGCGCGGTCCGTCCAACCGCTGGGAGGTCGCACGCCCGGGAAAAAGAGGCATCGCCAGGAGAAGAGTGGCGGCCAGGACCCTTCTATCGCACACGGAATGTCACTCCGGCGTCGCTCTCGCTCACGACCGGACCGGTCACCTCAGGCGCGCCCGGTCCACTCCGCAGGTACACCGTGCCGCCGACGATCAGCGTCGCCCGCGCGCCGCCTCGTGGCACCTCGACCGTTACGGGCCCCGCAGACACGACGGCCTCGACCTCGCCGTCGGCGGAGGTGAATCGACTGCCCGCCGGGGCGAGCACGGCCACCTCGTCACCGTCCGTCCACCGCACGCGCACTTCTTCACCGGCACGGAGGCCTCGAACGGACACGCGAAGCGGCGCCGAAGCGTCCAGGCGGATGCCCGACCACTCGGCGACGGCCGACTCCGGTCCCGGGATCGAGGGGCCCGTCGACTCCCGGGGCGCCTCGATGGCCTCGGTGACCGACGTTGCGTCGCCCCGCCCCTGGAGCCATTGGCGAACGGGAGACCCGGGGAGCGCGGACGCGGTCGCCGCCAGCAGAACGACGACGGCCGCGGCGCGCCGCCCGCCCCCCCAGCTTCGCCTCGCCAGCGGAATCGGCCGTGCCCCGGCCGCCTCCGCCGTGGCGACAGATACGGCCTCACGAACCCGTGCTCGCGCCGCCTCGATGTCCCAGGACACGTCGAGCGACGCAAGCGCGCCGGACACGAGGCTCGATCTCAGGCGCAACCCTTCGAGCTCGTCGCGGCAGGCCGCGCACGCCTCGAGGTGCCGCACGGCGCTCGGATCGAGGGCGGACACGTCGTCGCGCACGGCCAGAAGTGCGACCTCGTCCAGGTGATCTGTTTCGGAACGGGTCATGCAGGCAACTCCTCCCCGTCGAGCGCTTCGACGAAACGCTTCTCGGCACGGGCGAGTAGCGTTCCCACGGACGTGGCGGCCACGTCGACCGCTACGGCGATCTCCTTGTAGCTGAAGCCCTCGTAGCGGAGGAGGAGCATTTCACGGTCTCGCTCAGGAAGAAGGTTCAGTGCCTTCCGGGCCAGAGCTCGGCGCTCCTCCCGGTCGAAGGCCTCACCCGGCCCGTCCGGGCGTGTGGGTGTCACCGGGTTGGCCGCGAGCAGCCGTCTTCGATTTTCGTCCACGCGGTATCGGTCTCGAATCAAGTGAGTGGCGGTCTTGAAGAGCCAGCCGCGCAACGCGGATTCGGGCCCCTCCACTCCGTGCTGGTAGAGCCGGACCAGGGCTTCCTGGGCCGTGTCCTCAGCCGAGTCCCGGTCCCCCGTCAATCGATGGCAGTAGCGCACCAACTGGGGGTATAGCGCGTCAAAGGTGTTGTCGAAGTCCAACGTTCACCCGTGGTCAATTGAGCCCTTCGCAACGCCTCATACACGCGCCGTGCACCGGGGGTCGTGCGGAAGGGACGAGCCGGGGACATCCTATGTGACAGGGTGCACCGGCGCCGGTGTGGTCGACCGCGCGGCGCCGCCGGTCGGATCTGGTGTGACCGCCCGCCGCAGCGCTCCGGCGAAGCGCGCGCGCACCACCGTGATTCCTACCGCCGCCGCCGTGCCCAGCCCGTCGGAGGACGACGATCCGAAAGAGCGGGGTCGCCAGCGTGAGAATCCGGCCGGAGGCGACGGACGCTTCTTCTCTCAACACTCTCCATCAGAGGGTGGGGCAGCAAGGGTGATGGTTTCGGGCGTGACCGTAGAAGACCACATTCTGGTCTCCTACCACCCGACCGGAGTCGCCGTACCATGGCCCGATGGCCCACCGTCGCCGTTTGTTTCGCCGCGTCCGTCGCAACCCCGACCGCCGCCGCCAGTCAGGCGGTCAGCCTCGTATCTCCTGACGGAGCGGTGGATTGGAACCGGTTCTACACGGCCGCGGAGACGAACCAGATGCTCCGGGAGTTCCATACGCTGTATCCGGAGTTGACGGAGCTCTACAGCGTCGGGAGCAGCTACTACGGCCAGCCGCTGATGATGATCGAGATCACGAACGAAGCGACGGGACCGGCGGCCGAGAAGCCGGCGTTGTATGTCGATGGCGGTATCCACGCGGGCGAACTGACCGGGTCTGCGGTGGCGACGCACTTCATCGGCCACCTCCTGAACGGATACGGGAACGACCCCCGGGTGACCCGGTTGCTCGACGAGCGGGCCGTGTACGTGCGCCCGAAGTTCAACCCGGATGGATCGGACCTCGCGCTGCTGGACGATCAGTTCCTCCGGAGCACGCCTCATCCCGTCGATGAGGACGAGGACGGGGCAGCGGACGAGGATCCACCGACGGATCTGGACGGTGACGGGTGGATCACCCAGATGCGGTGGCCCGACGCCGACGGTGAGTGGGTGGTCGACGCCGTCGACCTCCGGATCATGCATCGAGATCCGGACCGCGCGATGCCCGGACGCCGGTATTCCATGGAGCGCGAGGGCGTCGACGAGGACGGCGACGGTCGCCGGAACGAGGACGGTGTGGGCGGCATCGACATGAACCGCAACTTCCCGCGCAACTGGGAGCGGGTGCACCTGCAGCCGGGAGCAGGGGAGTTTCCGCTGTCCGAGCCGGAGACACGGGCCGCGGTGGAGTTCATCAACACACATCGTAACATCACCGGGATCCTGCACGGCCATACCTCGGGCGGGTTCGTGTATCGGCTTCCCTCCGCGTCGGCGCCGTCCCGTTTTCCGCCGATCGACCTCCAGCTGATCGAGCATCTGGGCCGCGAGTACACGCGGACGACCGGACGACCGGTGCGGCCGAGCGCCACGCACCCGACCGAGCATCGTTACGGGACGCTCATCTCCTGGGGATACTGGGACCACGGGGTGATCGGCTGGGTGCCTGAGTTCGTGCCCGGTCCGGAAGCGTGGGTCACCGACTACGACGCGGACGGTGAAATCAGTGAAGCGGAGAGCCACCGCTTCAACGACGAGCGGCTCGGGGGACGGTACTTCTCGGACTGGCGAAATTGGGATCATCCGGAACTCGGGCGGATCGAGATCGGAGGGTGGCACACCAAGTTCTGGGGTCAGAATCCGCCCGCGGAATTCCTCGAGGCAGAGACTGCGCCGCAACTGCCCTGGTATATGTACATCGCGGAGCAGGGCCCCCTCCTGAACGTCAGCGAGCCCACCGTGACCGCGCTGGGCGACGGCACCTTTCGCATCGAGGCCGTCCTGTCCAACAGCGGGTTCCAGCCCACCAGCCTGACCGATCGAGGAGCCGTCGGGAATGAAAACGCCGACGGAACCGTGTCCAATCCGGTGGTGCGCCCTCCGTGGGCTCGGCTCGAGCACGGCGGTACCTTGCAGCTGTTGGACGGCACCGACCGGCGCACGACCCCGCATCTGGCCGGATCCAACCCTTACCTTCAGGCCGCGAAGGACCGATCGGCGACCGTTTCCTGGACCGTCCGACCGGAAGCGGGGGTGGATGTCCGCTTCCTTGTGGTTGGGGGCGCGGACAAGGGCGGCGTGAAACGTACGAACATTCGGGGGTTGCGATGAGACGCATGGTTGGAGCGGTCGCGCTGTTGGCCGCGCTCGGGATCGGATCGGCCCCGGCCGACGCGCAGGAAGCCCGTCGCCGCTGGGAGGTCGCGTGCCAGATCCGGCACGAGAAGTTCGACCTGGTCCTGCCCACGGCCATGCAGGACAACGACATCGAGATGTGGATCGTGGTCATGCGCGAGGGCCTGCTCGATCCGCTCTGGGAGGCGCTGGGGCGAGGGTACGTGGGGGGATGGGGCTATTGGGTGTTCACCGACCGCGGAGACCGGGTCGAGCGGGCGGTTTTTGGCGTCGGGGGATACGGGCCGGAGCAGTGCGGCGTGTACGACCACTTCGGCAGCGCGGACGAGGTGGCCGCGTGGGTCGCCGCGCGGGACCCGGCGCGAATCGGTGTGAACATGGCCGAGCACATCGGCGGGGCGGACGGGCTGTCCCACACCTCGTATCAGCACCTCCGGACCGTCCTCGGTACGCGCTACGCCGAACGTCTGGTCTCGGCCGAGCGCATGGTCTCGGACTTCCGGGCCACACGGACGGCCATCGAGATCGCCACGTTCGCACGGGCGGGCGAGATCTCTCGTGAGATCGCCGACCGCGCGTTCTCGAACGAGGTCATCACCCCGGGCGTGACGACTCTGGAAGACGTCGCGTGGTGGATGCGGGACCAGCAGCTCGCTCGCGGACTCGACACGTCGTTCGACATGCCGTCGGTCTACATCACCGGCCCGGACGGCATTGCAGCGACATCCACGGACCGCATCATCCAGCGCGGCGATCTCCTGATGATCGACTGGGGCGTCGGTTACATCGACTTCTACACCGATATGAAGCGCGTCGCCTACGTCCTGCGTGAGGGCGAGACACGGGCCCCGGCGGGCATCCAGAATGCCTTCGACCAGGCGAAGCGGGTGCGCGACGTCATGAAGCGGTCGATCCGAGTGGCACCCACGGCCGAGGCGGCCATCGAGGCGGCGTGGGCCGGAATCGAGGCGGCGGGCTTCCGTCGGATCGAGTTCAACCGTCCTTCGGCGGACGCTTCGGTCACGGACGTCGTCATGGGCCCCCACTCGGTCGGCAACTGGGGGCACGGCATCGGGCCCTCCCTCGCGTTCTTCAACCCCGAGCGGATGACCTATCCGTTCCGGCCGGGAACGCTCTTCTCGATGGAGCTCTTCGCCTATACGGCCGTGCCGGAGTGGGGTGGGGCCAAGGCGCGCATCCCCCTCGAAGACGACGCGGTCATTACGGAGCGGGGTGTGGAGTGGCTGTACCCGGTCGCGGACCGCCTGCTCATCATCAAGTGAACCCGACGTGAACCGGGGTCGTCCGCGAGAGTAACCAGGGTCGTCCACGAGAGTATTGATTGGCGGTCTGTCGGCCGGTTGCCTGGCTGGCGGGGGAGCCGAGCGGTATTGTCAGGCCCCCGAAAAATTCCCGGTCTGCCCTCGTCAGGGCGATCGTCGGTTCGTTCCAACTGTTGGAGGAAAACGTCATGAGCCCAAGGCTCCCTACCGCCCCCCGCCGCCTCGCGGCCCGCGTGCCGGTCCTCGCGCTGGCGCTCGGCCTGGCCGCCGCGCCCGCGCTCCAGGCGCAGCCTCGGCCCGATCGCCCGATGGGCATCCGGGACTATGCGATCACCGGCGCTCGCGTCGTGACCGTGTCCGGTCAGACCATCGACAACGGTACGATCGTGGTCTCGGACGGGGTCATCACCGCCGTGGGCCGGAACGTCACGGTCCCTCCGGAGGCCTGGGTCATCGACGGGACGGGTAAGACGGTCTATCCCGGCTTCTTCGACGGAATGTCGACACTGGGGCATCCGCAGGCGGGCAACCAGCGTCCGCAGTTCGCCGGCTTCGGGAATCAGGGCGGAAACGACGGTCCCCACTCATGGGGGCCAGAGGATCGACCGGGGACGCACAGTTGGAAAAGCGGCGCCGAGGATCTCGACCCGGACGACGATCGCTTCTCTTCGTGGCGAAACGCGGGCTTCACGACGGCCCTGAGCACCCGGTCCGAAGGGCTGGTTCCCGGGCAGGCGGCGGTTCTCAGCCTCGGCCTCGTCGACCGGCCGCGTGCGATGGTGGTGGCCACGCCCGTCGCCATGAAGGTGAAGCTTCAAGACCGGTCGTTCTCGGGGTATCCGAACTCCCTCATGGGATCGTTCGCGTACCTGAAGCAGCTCTACCTGGACGCCGCCTACTACGACCGGGCGTGGGACGCCTACGAGCGCGATGCGCGGGGCAAGAGCCGGCCGGAATGGGACATCGCGCTCGAGCCCATCCGTGACCAGATCAAATCGGGCTACCCTGTTCTCTTTCCCGCAAACGACCGTGTTCAGACGGACCGGGCCATCGAGACGGCTGAGATTATGGGCGTCCCGATCATCGTGTACGGACTACAGGCCGGTTACGAGGCAGCGGACGCGCTCGCCCGCGCCGGGGCTTCCGGTCTGGTCGACCTCGACTGGCCCGAGCCGCCTCGGAACTCCGACCCGGAGGCCGAGCCCAACCTGGAAACGCTCCGGCTGTGGGACCGGGCGGCGACGACCCCCGCGCGTCTGGAGGCGGCCGGGGTCCGGTTCGCGTTCTATACCAGCGGGAATGCGGCCAGCGACCTCATCGAGGGCATGCGAAAGGCCGTGAGTCAGGGGCTGTCGGAGGCCGGCGCCGTGCGTGCGCTGACCTTGAGTCCCGCTCAGATGTTCGGCGTGGCGGATCGGCTCGGCTCCATCGAAGTCGGCAAACTGGCCAATCTGGTCGTGACGTCCGGGGACATCACGAAGGCCGGCACCCGGGTCGAGATGACCTTCATCGACGGCGACAAGATCGACGCAACTCCGGCCGCTCGGCGCGCCGAGGACAGCGCCGACGAAGAGGACGATGACAACGACGATGAAGTCATGGCCCCGGTTCCGATGGCCGCGGATCGCGGTGCGTACCGATCGGATCCGGTCACGCTCATCCGCAACGCCACCATCATGACGGCGTCGAACGGGACCATCCAGAACGGGTCCATCCTGATCCGGGACGGCAGGATCGCCGCGGTGGGAACGAACGTGGACGCGCCCTCGGGCGCCCGGGTCGTCGACGCGGCGGGCAAGTTCGTCATCCCCGGGATCATCGACGCGCATTCCCATATGGCGGCCGACGCCATCAACGAAGGCGCGGTCAACGTCTCAGCCATGGTCGGGATCAAGGATGTGCTCAACCCGACCGACGTCGGGATCTACCGGGCGCTCGCCGGTGGGGTCACCACCATCAACATCCTCCACGGCTCGGCCAACCCGATCGGCGGGCAGAATGCCGTGATCAAGTTGCGCTGGGGCGGTGACAAGGAGGATGTGCTCATCGACGCCCACCCGGGAATCAAGTTCGCCCTTGGCGAGAACACGAAGCGCGACCGGAATCCCGACCGCTACCCGTCGACCCGCATGGGCGTACAGGACGTGGTGCGGAAGGCGTTCATGGACGCGCGGGCGTACCAGCAGGAGTGGGACGAATGGCGGGCCGGTGGCCGCCAGGGCGTCGAGCCGCGCCGAGATCTGAAGCTGGAAGCGTTGGCCGAGATCCTGAGCGGAGACCGGTGGGTCCACTCCCACTCGTACCGCGCGGACGAGATCCTTCAGCTCATTCGACTGGCGGACGAGCAGGGCTTCACGGTCCGGACCTTCCAGCACGTCCTCGAGGGGTACAAGGTCGCGGACGAGATCGCCGCGCACGGGGCGGGCGCGTCGACGTTCTCCGATTGGTGGGCGTACAAGGTCGAGGCGTACGACGCCATCCCTCACAACGCAGCGCTGATGACGGAGCGGGGGGTACTGGTCTCGATCAACTCCGACTCGGGCGAGGAGATCCGACACCTGAATCAGGAAGCCGCAAAGGCCATCAAGTGGGGCGGACTCGACGAGGAGTCGGCCCTGCGCCTGGTCACGCTCAACCCGGCCATCCAACTCGGGATCGACGACCGCGTCGGCTCGATCGAGGTCGGCAAGGACGCCGACCTCGCCATCTACGACGCGAACCCGTTGGGGATGTTCGCCAAGGTGGAGCAGACGTACGTGGACGGCATGCTGTACTTCGACATCGAGATGGACAAGGAGCGCCAACAGGCGATTGAAGCCGAAAAGGAGGCGCTGCTCGAGCGATACGGGCCCAGCGCCGGAGGGCGGGGTACCGTCACCGATCGAATCGCGCCCGGGCCCCGACCCGACGCCAACCAGGAGCTGAACCGATGAGGTCCGTTGCCATTGTCGCGGTCGCCGCGCTCGCGCTGTCCGCGCCGGCGTCCGCCCAGACCTACGCCATCCAGGGCGGCACCATCCACACGCTCACGGGCGAGACCTACGTGGGCACTGTCGTCGTACGCGATGGGCGGATTGCGGACGTGGGGCCGAACGTCCAGGTGCCCAACGGGGCGGAGGTCGTAGACGCGACCGGCCGCCATGTGTATCCGGGGATGTTCGACGCGATCTCCGGCCTCGGGCTGACGGAAATCGGCGCCGTGGACATGACCAACGACAGCCGGGAACAGGGCGAGTTCAAGCCGCATCTTCAGGCGGCCACGGCCGTCCACCCCGCCACCGAGCACATTCCCGTTGCCCGCGCGAACGGGATCACCCACACGATGGCGGCGCCCGACGGCGGCATCATCCCGGGCCAGGCCTCCCTGGTCGGCCTCGACGGGTGGACGGTCGAGGAAATGAACATCGATGCCGGGGCGGGAATGATCATCAACTATCCGAGTCTCAGTCCGGGTCGGGGATTCTTTCGTTTCGGCCCGCCGCCCCCGTTTTCCGAGACCGAGGAGGCATACGAAGAAAACGTACGCAAGCTGAACTCCTGGATGGACGCGGGTCGGGCGTACGCCCAAGCAATCGATGTGGGTCGGGCGGAGCCGAATCTGGAGCTGGCCGCGATGGCCGCCGTGGTGAGAGGCCGCCAGATAGTGCTCCTCAATGCGGACTCGGAGCGGGATATACGCAACGCGGTGGAGTGGGCCGAGGAGCAGGACATCCGGTACGTCCTGACGGGGGCCAGGGAAGGTTGGAAGGTCGCCGACTTTCTGGCGGAGCGTGATGTGCCGGTGATCGTCGGACCGTCCCAGGCCATGCCCGGCGGCCCCGACGCGGCCTACGACGAGGCGTACGCGAACGCGGGTCGCCTGCATGCGGCGGGAGTGAAGATCGCTTTTGCGACGTTCAACTCCGCCAACTCCCGGACCCTTCCGTACGAAGCGGCCATGGCTGTTCCGTTCGGACTCCCGCACGAGGCGGCCCTCGAAGCCGTCATGAAGAACGGGGCGGAAATGCTCGGCCTCGGCGACCGGATGGGAACCATCGAGACGGGCAAGATCGCCAACCTCATCGTCACGGACGGCGACCCCTTGGAGATCCAGACACAGATTCTGGATCTCTTCATCCTCGGTCGGCAGGTAAGCACGGACAACAAGCACAAGAGCTTGTACGAGAAGTACCGAGCCCGCCCTCGTGGGCGTGTGGTGTCCTGACCCGACATGCGCTTTGCCTACATCGACTCGCAGGGAAACGAAGTACCCATCCCCGGGGTGGACGCGCTCGCTCTCCGTATCGAGTTGGGCGCGATCACCGCGGAGACCGAGTTGTTCGACGCGAGCGAGAACCGGTGGGGCCCGGCGCACACGCATGAGATCTTCCACACCCTCGCACGAGCGCAGGAGGACGAGGGCTTCCTGGCGCCGCCGCCGGTGCCGCCCCCGGGCGGGGGTGGGGTGGAGCCGTCCGATGGCGCGGGCGTCGGCGATCGGCATACCGCCGACACGTCGGACTCTGGTGCCCCGGCTGTGGGTGGCCCGGGCGAGTGGGCGGTGGCGGAGGAAGGCGCGTCGAGCGAACAGCCTGCCGAGTCCGAGCTTACCGCGCCGCCGGTCGAGGCCGGCCCGCCGAGCAGCGGAGGCTTCGATTTCGGCCTGACCCTGACCGATGCCGGTGGGGCCCCGGACCTGTCTCTCGTGGACGGCCCCGAGCCGACCGACGTTCCCCCCGCGCCCGCCGATCGGGGCGCCGGGGAGTGGGGGCTGGACCTGGTGGACGATTCGGCTCTTGCCGCGCCCGACGATTTGGTCACGGAGGAGGGAGCGGCCGCCTTCGACTTCGGCGGCATGGACAGCTTGGAACTGGAGGCCGATCCCTTCGACGCGGATGGCGCTGACGCCGGGGCCGAGGAAACCTCCGGGGCGATAGACTTCGGCGGTGGGATGCAGCTGGAAGAGCCCCTGGCCGGCTCGATGGATTTCAGTGGCGCCGGAGCCGGGGGCGGACTGGAGCTCGAACAGCCCATGTCCGACTTCAATCCGGACGCCCCGCCGGCCTGGATGGAGCAGGATGGGCCGGCCCCCCGCGCCGCCAGTGAAAAGCCCGACTCGATGGACTTCACACCGGGCGCCGTCGAATCCGTCGACGACCCGGATGGGCCCGCGCCGCCCCGGGAGCGGCGTGAGCCGAAGAACCGGCCGTCGCCCCCGAAACGGCCGCGACGTCGCCGGATTCCCCCCGCGCTCGTCGGGATCGTCCTTCTCGCGGGGGTGGCGGCCGCCGCCTGGTACGGCTGGACGGCGTTCGCGGCCGGGGGATCTGGGAGCGGTGCGGACACCGAGACGACCGTTCTTCCGGAGGTGATCATCCCGGACATTCCGGCGGAGCTCATCCCGCAGATGAGGGATCTGGCGGACGTCGCTCTCGCGGGGACCATCCGTGAGCTGTCCGGACTTGTGGACGAACTGGGTCTCGCGGCGGAGCCTCGTCAGGACTGGTTGGCCGGGGTCTATCTCGCGAACGCCAGCGACTTCGGAGACATCCGAGCGTATTGGGAGGGCATTGCGTCCTTTTCGGCACGGGTTCGGGACTCCGACGCGGACATCTTCCACGAGCAGTACGTGGCGGCCATGGAAGCGGCCAATGTTACGGAGGAGACACGACCGATCCTCCTGGAGCGGGCCGACTCCGGATTCCTCGCGACGAGGCAGCACCGCAACGACGCATACGCACGCCTCGATGCGCTCACCGATGCCGCATTGTCCCTCCACCGCTTCCTCGAGGCCAACGAGGCCGACATTCGGTACGACCCGGCTGCTGGCGGCGTGTCACAGGATCCTGTTCTCGAGGCGGTGCCCTCCTCCGAGGAACTCGGAGACGAGATGTGGGACCGCGTGGACCAAATCACCGGGGCGCTCGATGCGATGGGCACGTTGGACCGGGTCACCACCGAGCGCCTGACGACCGTCCTGTTCGATCGAATCCGAGGGGCCGGAGTCGAGTAGCGGCGGGTCTCAGTAGGGCACAGGAGGCGACGGGCGGTCGAGGTCGTCGCCCGTCAGGACGACCTGCCGCGTGCCCAGATCGTACACGTCGCCGGGAGAGAGCCACCGGATGGGAATCAGCGTCAGCGGATCCGTCGGGTCGTAGATGGCCACGCGGGAGTTCCCGATGACCTCGGCCAGATCTCGTGTTATGACCAGCCCGGCGCCCTCGTCCAGCCCGATCCCCAGGAGCGACGGCTCCCGGCGGATTACCTCGATCATGTCCATTTCACGCCCGCGCGCGACCAGGTGCTGATCAATGGCCACGTTCCGCAGGAGGCCAAAGCCCTCGTTCGCCTCGGGATCGACCAGGACGCTGTTCCCACGAGACGACCCCCGCACGAGGTAGGACGCGAGGACGGACGCCCCGGCCGAGTTCCCCGCGACCACACCCCCGCGGGACAAGACGGCCTTCAACTCGTCGTGGGTGCGGGTGTGAAGGTAGACCTCGGTCAGACGCCACTGCCGGCCTCCGGAGATCCACACTCCGGTCGCTTCCCGAAGTACGCCCGGGAACGCCTCCAGATCGGCGATGTTGCGGTTCCGTGTGTGGAGCACCTCGATCTGGAGAGCCCCCGCATCCCGGATGGCCTCGAGCGCGGTCCACGCGTCGTGTGACCCGTCTTCCGCTCCGGCTGTCGGGATCAGCACGATCCGCGCGTCCGGCCCCCCGGCCAGCTCCACGAACTGGCGGAAGACGTCGTCGGGCAGCGCCCCTCCGCCGGTCACGACAACGGCTCCCCTCGGCGGTCCTACACATGGCCGTTCGCACCCCTGGGCCGCACCGATCCCCGGTGCCGCGGCGACAGCGACGGCGAGGCATAAGGCGGTACTGAGGTGGCGCGTCACGCCGGACATGCTCTCCCTTCCTGAGGGTCGACTCCTCGGCGGCTACGTGGTGTGGTGTTACGAAAGTGTCTCGGCCATTCGAGAACCGATACATCCGGCCCTGGGTCGTTGCTCCTCGACCCACGCCTTCGGCGCGGGTACCCCATAGCGGTGCTATTCCTCGTCGTCGCGCCTACCAGGGGGGCACCCGGGTCCGCAGGACCTGGGTCGCGCCTCGGCCCTCTCGGTGGCTCGCGAACTTTCGAAACACCACACCGGGACTGCCTACTCCTACGTCAGTGCTGGAAGAATGGGTTCTCTCCCGAATCGTGGTCGGTCACGTCGTGCACCGCGGTGAGCTGAGGAACGGCCTCCCGTAACATGCGCTCGACGCCCTGGCGGAGGGTCATCCGGGACAGGGCGCAGCCTTGGCACCCCCCGCTCATTTCCACGGAGATCTCGGTGCCCTCGACATCGACCAGGGAGATCATCCCGCCGTGCGCGGCGATGGCGGGATTCACCTCGGCGTCCAGCACCTCCCGGACCCGGTCCGCGACTTCGCCGGTGGGCGCCGGGCGCGGGGCGTTGTGGGCCGCCTGCTCGGAGGCGTCCGAGAGCGTACGGACTTCAAAGCCGCTCTCGTTGACCCGCTCCACGTAGTCCACGGTGGCTCCTTCCAGGCGCTCGGCCTCCGCGTTCTGCACCAGCACCGGGAAGTCTTCTCCCTCAAATTCCCGCTCCTCGTCGCTTCGCTCGGCACGCCCCACGAGCGTCAGGTCGTACCTGGCGTCGGAGCCGGGGCCCTGTTGGCGAGAGATCCTGAGCGCGTCCAGCTCTCCCCCACTCTGATCGAGGAAGGAACGGACGACTTCACGGGCGCGGTCGGTGAACGTCAGCATGGTCGGATCAGTGCAAGCGATGAATCAGGGTACTTCTCACGGATCGGTGTACCCGCCGTGGCCGCCAGGGTTCAGTCTTCCGTTGATCCTCGACCGGCCTTCGGGGTAGCTTGTCTGGCTCCGAAATCCCCAGCCGCCATCTCCCAGAACAAGACGTTTTCATGGCCGACGCCGATGTGATGGACAAGCTCGTTTCCCTGTGCAAGCGACGGGGGTACGTCTTCCAGTCGTCCGAGATCTACGGGGGGACCGGGTCGGTATGGGATTACGGCCCCCTGGGCGTCGAACTCAAACGGAACGTGAAGGAGTTGTGGTGGAGCGCCATGGTCCACCAGCGGGACGACATCGAGGGGCTCGACTCGGCCATCCTCATGCACCCGCGCGTTTGGGAGGCATCCGGGCACGTCGACGGCTTTTCCGATCCTCTGGTCGAGTGTTCCAACTGTCACCGCCGCTACCGGGCAGACCTTCCCGAAGTGGAGTCGGGCCAGTGCCCCTCCTGCGGCACGCGCGAAGCCTTCGGTGAGGCACGCTCGTTCAACCTCATGTTCAAGACCTTCATGGGTCCCGTGGAGGACGCCGCCGCCACGACGTATCTCCGGCCGGAAACGGCGCAGGGTTCGTACGTGAACTTCCTGAACATCCAGGGGGCGGCACGCCAGAGGGTCCCGTTCGGGATCGCGCAGATCGGCAAGGCGTTCCGAAACGAGATCACCCCGGGCAACTTCATCTTCCGGACGCGTGAATTCGAGCAGATGGAGATGCAGTTCTTCGTGCGGCCGGGCACGGACGAGGAATGGTTCGAGACCTGGAAAGAGGTTCGGATGGCCTGGCATGTTTCGTTGGGGATCCGTCCGGAGAAGCTGCGCTTCCACGAGCACGGGCCGGACGAACTCGCGCATTACGCGAAGGCCGCCGTGGACATCGAGTACGAGTATCCGTTCGGGTGGAAGGAGTTCGAGGGCATCCACAACCGAACGGACTTCGACCTCGGCCGGCATCAGGAATACTCTGGCAAGCGCCTCGAGTACATCGAGCCCGGCTCGAACGACCGGTTCCTCCCCTTCGTCGTGGAGACGGCGGTGGGGGTCGATCGGACCATGCTCGTCGCGCTCGCCGACGCGTATCGCGAAGAGGAGGTCGCGGGAGATGCACGGGTCGTGCTGGCCCTCCAACCGCGACTGGCTCCGCTCAAGGCGGCCATCTTCCCGCTGGTGAAGAAGGACGGGATGCCCGAACTCGGGCGAAAGATCCACGAAGATCTTCGAAAGGAGTCGATTCCCTCTTTTTACGACGAGGCCGGCTCGATCGGCCGGCGCTACCGCCGGCAGGATGAGACCGGCACGCCGTGGTGCGTGACCGTGGACGGCCCGACCATGGACGACGGGACGGTGACGGTGCGCGACCGTGACACCCTCGAGCAGGTGCGGGTCTCGGCGGACGCGCTGGTCGGGTGGATTCGGGAGCGGCTCACTGCGTGAACGTGAGACGGCCGTTTCACCGCTGGGCGTTCACGCTGATCGGCGCCTTGGGACTGGCTGCGATCGCGCCACACCCGTCGGTTGCGCAGGTGGGTCTCTCGGCGGACGTCACCGCACTTCATGAGGTTGGGTTGTTCAATCGGATAGAGAGGGAGATCGAGCGGGCCCTGCTCGCCACGGACGACGACCGGCGCGACGCCCATCTGGAGGCCGCGGAGCAACTCGGACGCCACCTCGTCGGGGTGGACCTCGAGTCGGCCGAAGCGACGTATTGGCTGGCCGTGGCGCTCGGGATCAAGACCGACGTGGGCGGCCCCGTGGAGAAGCTGACGACGGGTAAGGAAGTGTTCTTCCTGACCGCCCGCGTTCTCGAACTCGACCCCCGCCACTCGGGTGGTCACGAAATGATGGGCCGGCTCCATTCGGCGGTGATGCGTCTTCCGTGGCTGGTGCGAAAGATGGCGCTCAAGATGGGCATGGGCGACGCGCTCGGAGAGGCGTCGTGGGAGCGGGCCGAGGACCACTTCCGTCGCTCCGCGGCACTGGACCGAACGGCGGTGGCGCCGCGTCTCGAACTCGCGAAGCTGTACCTCGATCGAGGACGCGAAGACGAAGCGGTGCCGCTCCTCGAAGAGTTGACTTCGATGCGTGGTTCGGGCGAAGTCGACCGCCGGATGCTCCGTGAGGGGAGCGACCTTCTCGCGTCTCGGCGGGAGGCTTCACGGGGCGTCGAGGGACACCAGTTCCCGCCGCAGTAGATGCGCCTCGCGAACGACGGTGGCTCCGGGACGCCGCACTCTCTATACTGGCCGCGCCGCATCTTCCTACGGGGGAGTGCGGCGCGCGCGAGCGTCCATCCCGGAGACCCGTGAGGGGTCGGTACGGGTCCATCCACGGTTCGGAGGTTGTCCGTGTCGTCCAGGTCCGAAGTGTTCAGCTCCCGATGGGGCATGCTGCTGGCCATGCTCGGGATGGCGGTGGGCACGGGCAATATCTGGAGATTCCCCCGGATCGCGGCCACGAACGGAGGGGGATCGTTCCTGGTCGCCTGGGTGGTCTTTCTGTTCGCGTGGTCGATCCCGCTCCTGATCCTCGAGTTCGCGATGGGGAAGGGCACACGGTCGGGCACGATCGGTGCGTTCGTGCGCACGCTCGGGCCGGCCTACGCATGGATGGGCGCCTGGATCGCGTTCGTGGCTACCGCGATCATGTTCTACTACAGCGTCGTCATGGGCTGGACGATCCGATTTTTCGTGGCGACGCTGACGGGCGAAGTGCCCGGAGCGGTTCCGGGCGCGTTCTGGGACTCGTTCAACTCCACGCCGCAGGCCGTCGTGACGCACGCGGTCGCCATGGGGATGGCCCTGTTCGTCGTCTCCCGCGGGGTCAAGGGAATCGAAACGGCGGCTCGGTTCCTCATTCCCGGTCTGATCTTCCTGGTACTGGTGCTGACCCTGCGAGCCGTGACGCTCCCGGGCGCGGGCGCCGGGCTGGCGTTCCTCTTCACGCCGGACTTTGCGGCGTTGGGCAACTACGAAATCTGGATCCAGGCGCTGACCCAGAACGCCTGGGACACCGGCGCCGGGTGGGGCCTGGTCTTGACGTACGCGGTCTACATGCGTGCGCAGGAAGACACGGCACTGAACGCGTTCGTGATCGGCTTCGGCAACAACTCCATGTCGCTGCTGGCCGGCATCATGGTACTGTGCACCGTCTTCTCGGCCATGCCCGACGCCGCCAACGAGATCGTCGGTGCGGGCAACGAAGGGCTCACGTTCATCTGGGTGCCCCAACTCTTCGCGCAGATCCCGGGGGGGCGCTTCTTCCAGGCGATCTTCTTCCTGGCGTTGGTGTTCGCCGCCTGGACGAGTCTTGTGGCCATGATCGAGCTCGCGAGCCGCGTATTGATGGACATGGGGTTGCCCCGCGGACGCGCGATCGGGATGGTGGGCGCGGCCGGACTCCTGTTCGGCATCCCGTCCGCCCTCAGGATCGAGGTCTTCCAGAATCAGGACTGGGTCTGGGGCGTGGGTCTCATGCTCTCGGGTCTGTTTTTCGCCGGCGCCGTCCTCAAATACGGGGTCTCCCGGTGGAGGGAGCAGTTCATCAACCAGGAAGGCTCCGACATCCACATCGGTGTGTGGTGGGACTGGGCCATCCGGTTGATCGTGGTCGAGGCCGTGGTGCTCATGGGGTGGTGGCTGTGGAGCGCGCGCGGGGCGGACTTCCGGTCGACGTGGACGCTGTTCAGCGCCTACAACGTGGGCTCGGTCGTCATCCAGTGGGGCGTCATCCTCCTCATCCTCATCGCGGTCAACAAGCGACTGGCCGCGGGGGTCGAGGCTCGGCCAACGTGAGGTGGCGGAGCGCGGCGGAGCGGATCGGCAGGCACCTCTCCGCCGTCGCGCCGTCGGATCGCTCCGCAGCGTTCGCACTCCGCGTCGCGTGTATCTTCGTGCCGTGGTTCTCGCTCGGATCCAGCGCGTTACCCGCTCAGCCGGCGCCGGGCGTCCGCGATTCGGTGGGACCGGCGGACGTTCTGCAGAGGGAGTACTTCTTCCACCGTCCCGACATCGACTACGGGAGCGCAGCCGCATGGGGCCCGCTGGGGCTTCTGGGGAACCGTGGACTGAGCACCATGCAGTTCGAAGGTGTCGATCGCGAACTATCGTCCATTCCGTGGGGTGTCGGGTTCGAGTCGACCATGGACGCCCTTCTGCATCCGCTCGCCGCGATCGAGCGATTCGGGGGGTGGGGTCGTTTTCTCCGAACCGAGTTCGTGCCGTCGGACTGGGAGGTCTGGACATGGGCGTGGGCACCGAACTACAGCGGACACCTTCTGGCGGGCGGGATCAGCCACCGGCAACTCACGGAGTGGTTCGATCATCAGGGCGCTCCGTATCCGTGGCTGGTCGCGGGCGTCTCGTACTACGCGACCATGCTGGTGAACGAGTCCATCGAGAACCGGCGCGGGCTGCCGGGGCCCTCAGGCGCTGTGGCCGACTTGTACTTCTTCGATCCTGCAGGCATGCTGCTGTTCAGCTTCGACGGGGTCGCCCGGTTCTTCGCGCAGACCCTGCAGGCAGCGGACTGGTCTCCGCAGGTCTCGGTCACGCCTACGCTGACGGTGTTGAACCACAGCCAGGTCATCGCCTACAAGGTGCCGCTTCCTCTTGTCGATCGGGTCCGACTCCTGTTCCTCATCGGACAGGGCAGCTCGACGGGCGTCGCGGTGATGGTCGACGACGACTACAGCATAGGAGGGGCCGTCGGATTTTCCGCTCGGGAGCGCTTCATCGACCCGGTAACGGGCGCCGAGAGCATCACGCCTCAGAAGGGCGGGGGGCTGTTTCTCGACCGCAACGGCTCCCTCCTGGCCAGCCTCGTGATCACTGGCGCCGAACGGGTCGAAGCCAACGTGTTCCCTGGCACCCTTCCGGGGTGGTTCGGCCAGCTGGGTTGGTGGGCGGGCCTCGACAGCACGGGAAGTCCGACGCTCGGGGTCTCTACCCGCCGCACCTATGGACTGGGATTCGGGCTGGGACGGTGACGCGACCACGGGCGCGCCGAATGGACCTCTGCCACTGTGCCCAGGCGTGACCTTCAGCGAGTTCGAGGCATCCGCCGTCGCCGTCTACGCACGGATTCCCGAGGAGTACAAGGCGGGTATCGACGGGTTGGTCGTGAGCGCGGCGGCACCGACGCATCCGGACCAGGACGTGGAAGAGGTGTGGACGCTCGGCGAATGCGTGACGGAGGAATACGCGTCCGACTGGTCGGGACCTGACACGACCCGGTCGCAGGTCGTCCTTTATTGGGGGTCGTTTCAGAAGTTGGCCCGCTCCGACCCCGACTTCGACTGGGACGAGGAACTCTGGGAGACGCTGACGCACGAATTGCGACATCACCTCGAGTCGCTGGCGGGCGAAGACGACCTGGAAGGTGTCGACTACGCCGCCGATCAGACCTTCCTGAGAGATCGGGGTGAGGATTTCGACCCCTGGTACTACCAGCACGGCTTGATGGTCGAGCCAGGCGTGTTCCGGGTCGAGCGCAATGTCTACATGGAACTGGAGTGGCGCGAGAGCGACTTCTCGCGAGCGTCGGAAATCGACTTCAGCTACAGGGGAGCGGAATGGCGCATCCCCCGACCGGACCGTCTGGGGGATGTCCACTTCGTCTGGGTGAACGGTGTGGTCGAGCCCCCGGAGACGTTGGAGGTCGTCCTGGTCCGGAAGCGTACCTGGTGGGAGGACGTGCGACGCTTGGCCGGCGTATCCCGCCCGGACGTCTTGGAATCGGAGGTGGACGCGGAACCGGGTCCCACCCAGGGGTAGGCGGGTTCATGTCCCTTCACGACGCGTACGCCCGCACGACGCCCATCGAGGTCGCGTTCCCGGACGGCGGCGCCGCTGCGGAGCTGTTCGAGTCGTTCGATCGCGAGGCCCGGACGGCGGGAACGGATCTGCGGGATCTTGCCGCCTTCATGCAGATCGCCTCGGTCGGCAACGCCCTGCGCGAGTTGCGTGCCCCGGACGTCGGGGGCGAAGCGATCCACCGGTACGCGGTTCTCCTCCATCAGTCGACCCTCTTTCACCGCGCCGGGGGAGTGGTCCACCTGCCGACCGCGGGCGTGATCCGTTACCTGGTCGATGGTGCGCCCGACGCGGACGAGCTCGATGTGCCGGCCCCGGCTGGGTACCTACAACTCCCTCGGCACTTGTTCTGGGTGCAGGTCGAGGCGGAACGACACGAGTCGGTGGATGGCTTGTTTTGGAGCCTGGGCCAGGACGGCGCACTCGATCTTCTCCTGGCGCAGGGCCTCCTCGGAGGACGACCCGGCCTTTCGGTGGCGCCAGTGGCTCAGGCTCTCTGGTCGGAGGCGAGGCAATGGCTGGATGCCTCCGTTCGCGAAGAAGGACCCGACTTCGCGACGACACTCCCGGGAGGCGAACTCGAAGGCCTCTACTCGTTCGTCGCCGCGGGAGAGCCGCTCAAGCTGTTTGCACGGGTGTGCGCATTCCTCGGGGCCTTCCCCGACGCGGTCGAGGCCGGCGAGTATGATCCGGCACGCATCGATCCGAAGGCCTCCCGCTACTCCTTCCAACGACTGGTTCTGGAGACCCGCTGACATGCCCCGGGAAACGAAGAAGGCACGTACCGAACGCGCCCAAGCGATTTTCGACCTTCTGGCGGACGAATACCCGGACGCGCACTGCGAGCTGGACTTCGAGAACCCCTTCCAACTCGCGGTCGCAACCATCCTGTCGGCTCAGACGACCGACGTGAGGGTCAACATGGTGACCCCGGGCCTGTTTCGGGACTATCCGGACGCGGAAGCGCTCGCGAACGCTCGCCAGGAGGATGTCGAGGAGCATGTCCGCTCGACCGGATTCTTTCGGAACAAGGCGCGGAACATCATCGGCTTCGCCCGCGGCTTGATGGCGGACCATGACGGGGCGGTTCCGCGCACGCTCGCGGAGCTCGCGGCACTCCCGGGCGTGGGCCGAAAAACCGCGAACGTGGTGCTCGGAAACGCCTTCGGACTCGAGGAAGGTGTGGTCGTCGATACGCATGTGAAGCGCATTGCGGGTCTCCTGCGGCTCACGCGGGAAAAGACGCCGGAGAAGGTCGAGGCGGACTTGATGAAGCTGTACCCGCCGGAGCGCTGGACTTTGTTGGCGCATCTGTTCATCTGGCACGGGCGACGTGTCTGTATCGCCCGACGGCCCCAGTGCGAGGAATGCGTGTTGGCACGCCTGTGCCCGTCTTCACAGGTCTGAGGAGCGCGATCTCAGCCCGACGCTGGCGCTGCCTTTTCTCGGCGGTCTCACCGAGGTCTATTGAAGTGATCCTGATCTTTCGTTTCTCCGGAGCCGTTCATGCCTGATCGCGACCACGCTGTTTCCCTCCTCGAGTCCTGGGTGGAGAACGAGGGGCTGCGAACCCACATGTATGCCGTCGAGGCCGCGGTGCGGCACTATGCGAACCTCCGCGGAGCGGACGAAGACCTCTGGGGCCTGGCGGGCCTCTTGCACGACCTCGACTGGGAGAAGTACCCGGAGAACCACCCGGTCACGGCCGTCGATCACCTCCGGAAGGCGGGGTATCCCGAGGAGGTGCTTCACGCGATCCTGGCGCACCGGGCGGACTTCACCGGTGTCGAGCCGGAGACGGAACTCGACAAGGTGCTCTACGCGTGCGATGAGCTCTCGGGTTTGGTGTACGCCTGCTGTCTCGTCCGCCCGAACGGCATCGACGACCTGAAGCCCAAGTCGGTGGCGAAGAAGCTGAAGGACAAGACGTTCGCGGCCGGCGTGAGCCGGGACGACGTGGCCCACGGCGTCGAGTTGATCGGGCTCGAGCGGTCGGAGCACATCCAGAACGTGATCGATGCCCTCAGGAAGGTAGGGGAGCAACTCGGAATCCGGGCAGAGGACCGACAGGCGTAGACACGTTCTGGACGTCGACCCGGTATACCGTCTTGCGACCGGCGCTCGCCGGTGCGGACGTGGTCGCCGTGTGTGATCGGCGTGGGGTGGGGCGTCTCATGGACGGGACCATTCGCCGGCGGTCCCGTGTACGTTCAGTCGCCCGCTTCCCACCCTTCAGCGAGTCGCTCCGTGACGCCGTCCCGCGCCGTGATGATCCTGGTGTGCGCCGCCGCAGCTGCCGTCCTGCCGGTCGCGTCCGTCGGGGCTCAGGACGTGGAGATGTTGGGTCGCCACTACGGGACGCCGGTGCCCGCCTCGTACTACGAGACGATGGCGCGCGACGCGGATGCCTTTCGCTTCAATCGTGGGCGGGCGCTGCGGACCCGCCAGGAGATGGAAGCGCGTGCCCGCTTGCGTGCGTCTGGGCTGGCCGCCGTTCTGGGGCCCCGGGACGGGCCCGTGGAAGGCACGTTCACGATTCCGGTGTTGCTCGGACGCTTCGCGGACTCTCCGGTCGTGCTCCCCTACGACGAGAGCGCCGTCCACGACCGCTTCTTCGGCGCATCGGGTCTGACCGCTCGGACGTACTACGAGGAGGTCTCGGGCGGCCGGGTCAGCTTGCGCGGTGCGGTCAGGCCGTGGGCCACCGGGTCATCGGTGCTTCACACGCGGGGTTGGGTCACCAACGGCGGGAGCGGCCTGAGTTCGAGGACTCCGGTCTGGATCAAGGGACTGTTGTCGACCTCTCAGGTCGATGATTGGGGCCGTTTCGACAACGACGGGCCGGACGGCATCCCCAATTCGGGTGATGACGACGGCTTCGTGGACGCGTTGGCCGTGATCCACCCGACCGAGGGCGCGGAGTGCCGCTCCACCGGATCGGAAGACCGGATCTGGTCGCACAAGTGGTCGCTTTCGACGCCCACGGGCACGCCGTTCACGACGACGACGCCGGCCGCCGGGGGCGGCTTCATCCTGGTCGACGACTACTTCATTGTGGGTGTCCGATCATGTGGAGGCAGCGCTCTGAACGACATCGGCGTGTTCACGCACGAGACCGGCCACGCGTTCGGCCTGCCGGACCTCTACGACACGGGGCGGGACAATCGGCACAGCGGCGCCGGGAACTGGGACCTCATGGCCACCGGCTCCTGGGGGTGCAACAACCGCTCTCCCGCCGTGCCGTGCCACATGGGTGCGTGGAGCAAAGCGGTGCTGGGTTGGCTCGACGTGGTGGACATCCCGGCCGGTTCGGGCCTGACCCGAGTAACGTTGCCGCCGGTCGCCGCGGAGGGCGTGGCCTACCGCGTGGCGACGGGCGACGGCTCGGGCGAGTACTTCCTGCTGGAAAACCGCCAGCGGCAGGGCTTCGACAGCAATCTCCAGGCGAGTGGCCTGCTGGTCTGGCACATCGACCCGGACTGGGTCCAGGCCCGTTGGTCGTCGAATTCGGTCAACGCCGGCCCGCACCGTGGCGTGTGGCTCCGGCAGGCGGACGGCCGCGACGATCTGGGGAGTCCCACCGGGACGCGAAGCGATGACGGAGACCCGTTCCCGCACGCTGACAACGACGACTTCCACGCCTCGTCGTCGCCGGCGTCGTGGTCGCACGAAGGCTCCGCCACGGGCGTGACCCTGCTCGACATCGAGCGCGCCGGCCCCGACATCCGATTCTCGGTGTCGAATCGGCTGTCACGAGTGGCGCTCCGGACTGCGGGCCTCGAGGAGCGCGGTGACCTTTTCACGGTCGACGGTCGGATCCAGCGTGGGAGCCAGCTCGACTTCATGTCCGCGCCCTTCCAGAGGCACACGCTGGAGGCGGCCGGTGGTTGGCTCCTCGGTCCGGGCGTGAGAATCGGTTTTGAAGGATGGGATGAGCATCCGGCCGGAGTGCGTGAGATCGAGTTCGTCACACCGTTGTCGGACTCCACCTTTTTGGCCCGCTACTCCGGCCGTCAGGTGCAGCTGGCCATGGAGACCCGGAGCGACGCCGCTGGCGTCGATCCCGCCACCTTTCATGCGACCCCGTTCTCGGACGACCTCTGGTTCTCCGAGGGTGCCGACGTGTTCATCGAGGCGCGCCCGCTCACCGGCTTCGGGTTCCTGGAGTGGAGCGGAGCGCTCGCCGGCGAGCCGAACCCCGCCAACATCGTGATGTCGGGTCCCGCGCAGGCGGGAGCCGACTTCGAGGTCACCTTCCGCGCCCGATCGGCCGAGCTGTCCTTCGAGGCGGCCACACCGCAGAGCGTCGGGCTCGAGGTGGTGGATGGGAACCAACCCATCAACTGGCTTCGTGCCGAGGGAAGCCTGCCCAATGGTCTCCTCCTGACGAGCGATGGGCTCGTGCGGGGTGTGCCGATGGAGACCGGGAGCTTTTCCCTGGTGGTCGAGGCGCGGGACGCGATCGGGCTGACCGCTCGGGCGACGGTACGGGTGGACGTCAGCGAGCCACGGCTCGCGGCGGCCGTCCTGGCGGCTCCATGGCTCCTCACCGGTACGCCGCTGACGTTGGAGCAGTCGCTCTATCTGGACCGAGCCGGCAATGGGAACGGGCGGTACGACCTCGGAGATCTGCGGGCGTGGGTCTTATCGCACCCGGAGGTTCCGCTCACGGAAGCGGTCCGAGCGCTGGTGGGCATCATCGACGGCGATGGCCGCTCGACACCAGGACGGGAGGACGGTCCATGAGGCGCTGGCTGGCGGTGACGGTTTTCACGCTGTCGGTGGCCGGATGCGACCTGTTCGGACCGTCGGGGCCGGGCGTTCTCAACGCGACCCTGACCTCGACGAACCAGATCGGAGCAGTGGTTCTGGAGGTGACCGGACTGTCGGTCACGGGCATTCAGCCGCAGGGAGACACCCGCGCGTTCAGTGCCGTGGTGAATACTCAGCGGGGGCAACACCGGGTGGTCCTCGTGAGCCCCGACGGCGGCTCGATGCGCTTCGGGATCGAGGTGGACGATCTCGGTGCGGACGAGCCGACCGTGACCGTGGTGTCGGCGGCGAGCACGCAGAATCTCCCGTCGCTGGCCACCGGTGTGGTCGTCCGCGTGGAGCGCTGAGGGACCTCCATCGGTCCCGGTCTCCGCGCCCGCCTGAGCGCGCGCCGGTCCGCTTGCTCGGCCCCCATCCTTCCGCCACCTTTCGGCGGCCGAAGACCATGCTTGCGGCCCGGTTCCCGATGCCCCGACATCCATAGGAGAGTGCCCGATGACGACAGCCGGCTGGGTCACCATGATCCTCGTCGTCACGCTCGTCTGGGGCGGCTTCGCGTTCGTGCTCCAGAAGGCGATTCGCAAGGAGTCGGACAAGTCGGGCGGCCGCTGACCGTCCGTGACCCTGTTGGTCCGCACGTCCTTCCCCTCCCGTTCTCCATAGCTCTGTGCCCCGACGCGACGACCTCGAAACGATTCTGATCCTGGGCTCCGGCCCCATCATCATCGGCCAGGCGTGCGAGTTCGACTACTCGGGGACGCAGGCGGTCCGTGCCCTCCGGGAGGAGGGCTATCGGGTGATTCTGGTCAATTCGAACCCGGCCACGATCATGACCGATCCTGAGATCGCGGATCGGACGTACATCGAGCCGCTCACGGCCGAGTGGGTGGAAAAGGTCATCGAGAGGGAGCGCCCGGACGCGATCCTTCCGACGATGGGTGGGCAGACTGCCCTGAACATCGCCATGGACCTGTTCCACAACGGTGCGTTGGAACGGCACGGCGTGGAACTCATCGGCGCGAACGAACGCTCCATCGAAATGGCCGAGGACCGCGAGGAGTTCACCAAGGCGATGCACCGCATCGGGCTCGACGTGCCCCATGGCGGCTTTGCCAAGACGGTGGACGAGGCCCTCGAGATCGTCGAAGACACGGACTACCCGGCCATCATCCGTCCCTCGTATACGTTGGGGGGCACCGGGGGCGGTATCGCCTACAACCGCGAGGAGTTCACCGCGCAGGTCGCGAAGGGACTCGACGCCTCGCCCATCACGGAAGTGCTGATCGACCGCTCCGTGCTCGGATGGAAGGAGTACGAGTTGGAGGTGGTCCGCGACGGCTCCGACAACGTCATCATCGTGTGCTCCATCGAGAACTTCGATCCGATGGGCGTGCATACGGGCGACTCCATCACGGTGGCACCGGCGCAGACCCTCACCGACGTCGAATACCAACGCATGCGTGACGCGTCCATCGCCATCATCCGGGAAATTGGAGTGGAGGCGGGCGGATGCAACATCCAGTTCTGCGTCAATCCGGAGAACGGCGAGCTCCTGGTCGTCGAAATGAATCCGCGGGTATCGCGTTCGTCGGCGCTCGCGTCCAAGGCGACGGGGTTTCCGATCGCGAGGGTCGGCGCGAAGCTGGCCGTCGGATACCACCTCCACGAGCTCCGCAACGACATCACGAAGACCACGCCGGCGTCGTTCGAGCCCGTCCTCGATTACACGGTCGTGAAGATCCCGCGCTTCGCGTTCGAGAAGTTCCCGGGGGTCGACGATACCCTGACCGTGCAGATGAAGTCGGTCGGAGAAACGATGGCCATCGGCCGGACGCTGCGCGCGGCCTGGCAGAAGGGTTTCCGCGGACTCGAGATCGGGCGGGCGGGGTGGGTGGTCGCGGATCGTCTCGAAGACGACGGCCTCGACGCCGACAGCCCGGACGCGCTGCTGTCCGCAATGCGTCGGCCCACGCCCAATCGCCCGTTCCAGATCAAGCGTGCCATGGTGGCCGGCCTCTCGGACGAGGACATCCACGACGCCACGTGGATCGATCCATGGTTCCTCGACCAGCTTCGGCAGATCGTGGAGATGGAGCAGGAATACGCAGGCGCTGAGACCGTCGACGACGCGCTCTTGCGTCGTATGAAACGGGACGGGTTCAGCGATCGACAGCTCGCGGACCTTCGGGGGGAGCAGGAGGACGACGTACGCGCTCGCCGGTGGGCAGCGGGTATCCGCCCAACGTACAACGTGGTGGATACGTGTGCCGGCGAATTCCCTGCTGAGACGCCCTACTTCTACTCGTCCTACGAGGACGAATCGGAAAGCGTCCCGAGCGAACGACGGAAGGTCGTGATCCTCGGAAGTGGCCCGAATCGGATTGGCCAGGGCATCGAGTTCGACTACTGCTGCGTCCAGGCCGTGCTGGCGATTCACGAAGCGGGGTTCGATGCCATCATGGTCAACTCGAACCCCGAGACGGTGTCGACCGACTTCGACATCAGCGACAAGCTCTACTTCGAGTCACTCACGTTCGAGGACGTGCTGGAGATCGTCGAGCTGGAGAAGCCGATCGGGGTCATCGTTCAGTTGGGTGGCCAGACCCCGCTCAACCTGGCCAAGCGACTCGAAGCCGCTGGCGTGCCGATCATGGGCACGTCCGTCGACGCTATCGATCGGGCGGAGGATCGAGATCGCTTCGACGAGGTCTGTCGGACGATCGGTGCCCGTACTCCCGACAACGGAATCGCCTTCAGCGAGGACGAGGCGGTCAAGGTCGCCGATCGAATCGGGTTTCCCGTGCTGGTGCGCCCGAGCTACGTGCTGGGCGGGCGAGGCATGCGCATCGTCTACGACGAGGAGTCGCTGCGCGAGTACTTTGACGAGGCGGCTCGGGCGTCCGAAGACCATCCGGTTCTCGTAGACTCCTTCCTCGAGGACGCGTTCGAGGCGGACGTGGACGCCTTGTCCGACGGGACGGATGTGGTCATCGGCGGGATCATGCAACACATCGAGGACGCAGGTGTGCACTCGGGCGACTCCGCGTGCGTCCTGCCGCCGTATCGCCTGACCGCCGAGAACCTACAGGACATCCGGGACCTCACACGGAAGTTCGCGCTGGAGTTGGGCGTGGTGGGACTCATGAACGTCCAATACGCCATCCGAGGCGATCAGGTCTACGTCCTGGAGGTGAATCCGCGCGCCAGCCGGACCGTTCCGTTCGTCAGCAAGGCGACCGGTGTTCCCCTGGCCCGACTCGCCGCACGGGTGATGGCCGGTGAGCGTTTGGCGGATATGGACGTACCGGAGGAGCCGGCCGTGCCTGGGGTGGCGGTCAAGGAAGCTGCTTTTCCGTTCAACCGCTTCGACGTCGACATCCTGCTCGGCCCTGAGATGCGCTCGACCGGTGAGGTCATGGGCTTCGACGACTCGTTCGG
Organism: Gemmatimonadota bacterium; assembly: GCA_029262115.1. Taxonomy (GTDB): domain Bacteria; phylum Gemmatimonadota; class Gemmatimonadetes; order Longimicrobiales; family Gaopeijiaceae; genus JAJCZZ01. Next base: position 39,626 of record JAJCZZ010000032.1, read on the forward strand.
GATGGCATTCGCGAAGGCACAGCTGTCCGCGGGTAACAAGCTACCAGAGGACGGCGGAACCCTGATCGTTACCGTGAACGACTCCGACAAGGAAACGGTTACGCCGTTGCTACGCCGGTTCAGTGAGATGGGGTTCCGGATTCTGGCCACTGGCGGAACGCAGCAGCACCTCCTGCGGGCAGGGGTGCCGGCGGAACGCGTGTACAAGGTGAACGAGGGGCGTCCGAACATCGTGGACCATATCGTGTCTGGGGATGTGGCGTTGCTCATCAACACGCCCCTCGGCAAGCGGTCCCAGTTCGATGACTACGCCATGCGGCGAGCGGCCATCACGTACAGGACCCCGTACCTGACCACGATGTCGGCCACCTCGGCCGCCTGCGACGCATTGGTTGCGCTCAAGACACGCGCCCACGAGGTGCGCTCCATCCAGGAGCGGATCGCTTCGCTCGCCGAGCGCGCGGATGTGCCCGTTGCCGCGGGCACCGCTGCGGAGTGACCACCGCCCCCACGGGCTTCTTCCTCCACGAGGCGGCCGCGCTGCACGACACGGGGTGGGGGCACCCTGAACACCAGGGACGCCTCCGGGCGCTGTCGTCGATGGTCGGGCGTGACTTGCTGACGCTGCATGGGAGCGTCGAGATGGGTCGCGCTGAGCCGGCGGACGAAGGCCTCCTCCAGTTGGTGCACACGAGGGAGCATGTGGATCGTGTTCGCGACGCGTGCCGGCGTGCGGAGGCTGACGGGACGATCGTCGACCTGGACGCGGACACCAAAGTGTCTCCGGCGTCCTGGGAGGCTGCGACGGGTACGGTCGGGGCGGGGGTGGCGGCCGTTGAGGACGTGGCGACGGGCCGCTTCAAGAGCGCGTTCATTGCGGCTCGACCGCCCGGGCACCACGCGACGCCGGATCGTGCCATGGGCTTCTGTCTGTTCAACAACGTCGCGCTCGCCGCGCGACGACTCCAGTCGGTCGGCCATGCCGACCGGGTGTTGATCGTCGATTGGGACGTACACCACGGGAACGGAACGCAGGATACGTTCTTTGCGGACCCGTCCGTGTACTTCGTGTCGCTTCACCAGTGGCCATGGTGGCCGGGGAGCGGCGCGGCGTCCGAGCGGGGCATGGGAGCGGGCGAGGGGACGACCCTCAACGTGCCGGTGCCCGCCGGCTTCCCTCGGTCGGAGTACCTTCACCTGTTCGAGCGCACCATGGAGGATGTGCTCGGCGATTTTCAGCCCGACTTCGTGCTGGTGTCCGCCGGATTCGACTGCATGGCGGGCGACCCCCTGGGGCACCTGACGCTCGAGCCCGCCGATCTCCATCGGATGACGCGGATCCTGGTGGAGCGGGCGGAAATCTCGTGCGACGGGCGGGTCGTCGCGTTCTTGGAAGGGGGGTACGACCCGCGCCGGTTGGGGCAGGGCGCCGTGGCCGTGATCCGAGGTCTGGCCGACCTGGACCATGATGGTGACTGACGCCCTTCCGTACGACCACCCAACCGCGGATGTCCCTTCGATGCTGGACCTGATTCGGCTCAGCCCCAGGGCCATCTTTCCCCCAGGAGGCGTGGCGCTCTACCGAGAGATCGCACAGCTCACCGGAATGGGACACGGGACCGAAGTCCTCGACGTGGCGTGCGGAAAGGGGGTGGCGCTGGAGTACTTCGCCCGTGAATACGGGGTCGCCGGTTCGGGGATCGAGGCCGACCCCCTTCTCGTCGTCGAAGGAATGGACCGCATCCGCGCGGCCGGCTTGGCCGACCGGGTGCAGATTCAGACCGGTCGGCCGGGGGCGCTCCCGTACCGTGATGGCATCTTCGAAGTGGTCATCGGCGAGGTGGGGCTGACAGCGTGGTGCGAGCCGGTCCGCGCTGTTGGCGAACTGGTTCGGGTGACCCGAGCCGGAGGGTCGGTCGTCCTTGTCCAACTCGTCTGGAAGACGTCGGTCGACGAGCCTCGCCAGCAGCTTGTGGTCAGTCACTTCGGGGCGCGCCCCCTCATGATGATGGAGTGGAAGAAGCTCCTTCGTGACGCGGGCGTGGGCGAGGTTCGCACCGAGAACTGGGCGGACAAGGACACGTCGTTTCGGTCGGAGCACGTGAAGCCGTTTCCGGACTTCACGGAGATCTTCTCCATTGTGGAGAAAGTCGGAATCTTGAGACGGGCATGGGGCCGCTGGGGATGGACGGGCATCCGGGCGCTCGCTCGCCGCCAACGCGAAATCGGTCGACTCCTGACCCGCGACCGAGCGATCGGCCTGGACCTGATCCAGGGTACCCGTCTCCCGAACGGACCGGCCCGCCCGGCCCCATCCCACAACACGGACGCCGCTCGAGATGACTGAGCCACTGGTGTGCACGAACGACGGAATTCGCCGGATCCAATCCGCCCTGCGCGAGCAAGAGTTGGACGGATGGCTGCTGTATGAGTTCCGCGGGATCAATCCGATTGCCAAGACCCTTCTGGCCGTCGGGAAGACGACGCGTCGTGGCTACTTCTTCATTCCGGCCGATGGGGAGCCGGTGGCCCTGATCCACGCCATCGAGGGGTCCGCTTGGCGCCACTGGCCGTGGGAAGCCCGCACGTACAGCGGGTGGCGGGACATGGAGACGGAATTGGCGACGCTGCTCGAAGGAAAGGAGCGCGTGGCCATGGAGGTCTCGCCGGGCGCGGCCGTGCCGACGCTCGACTTCGTGCCGGCCGGTCTGGCCGAGCTGCTTCTCCGCAGTGGTGTCGAACTCACGTCCTCCGGTGACCTGATTTCGCGCTTCCACTCGGTGTGGACGGCGCGCCAGCGTTCGGACCACGAAGCCGCGGCCGAGGACATCCGCGACCTCGCGATGCGGGCATTCCAACGGGCGGCCGACGCGATCGCCGGCGGCGCTCCCACCACGGAAGGCGCGCTGAGCGCGTGGATCCTTGATGAGATCGCCGCGGCCGGGTACCCGGCCCAAACGGGGTGCATCGTCGCGGTCGGCCGGACCGCCGCCGACCCCCACTACGCTCCCGAAGGCGACGGGGAGACGATCGTTGCGGATGAGCTGCTCCTTATCGACCTGTGGGGCGCACGTCCGGGCTCGGTGGCCGCGGACCAGACGTGGATGGGCGTCATGGGGGAGCCGGACACACGGACGGTCGAGATCTGGGAGGCCGTCCGCGACGCGCGGGATGCAGCGATCACGTTTCTGAGAGAGCGCCACGCTGCGGGCGACGAGGTGCGGGGGTTCGAGGTCGACGACGCGGCCCGGGCCGTCATCGTGGAGCGCGGATACGGGGAGTACTTCGTGCACCGCACGGGGCACTCGATCGACACGCTTCTGCACGGGAGCGGACCCAACCTCGACAATCTGGAGACGCGTGACGACCGTCGGATCATCCCGGGCGTCGGCTTCAGCATCGAGCCGGGCGTCTACATTGCCGGAGACATCGGCGTGCGGAGCGAAGTGAACGTGTTCTGGAGCGAGGACGGCCCGGTCGTGACGCCCGGCGAGATCCAGCGCGAACTCTTCGTCTACGCCGGCGGGTGAGCCGCACGAAGAGCGAGCGGCGGGTCGCCGTCGCCCTTCCGTTACCGATCCACCGGACGTTCACGTACTCGGTGGCCGGGCCGCCGCCCGTCCCGGGGACGCGCGTCCTGGTCCCGTTCGGACGGGACGAGCGGATCGGATGGGTCGTCGGGGAGGCCCCCGACGATGACCTGAAGGGCGTGAAGCGAGTGCTGTCCGTCCTGGACGCGCGGCCGTCCGCCATTCCGGCCGTCCTGACCCTGTGCCACTGGATGGCGGACTACTACGCGACGCCGCTCGGGATTGCCTTGAGGACGGCGCTCCCCTCCGTTCTGTCCGACGTCTCACGCGACTATGTCACGCTAGTGGGGAACGGTTCCACGACCGACCTCAGGCCCCGAGAGGCGCGTCTCGTCGCCGGGCTGCGGGAGCGAGGATCCTCGACGCGCGTCAAAACGCTGCGAGCCACCCTCGGCATGGGATCGATCTGGCCGGAGATCCGAGCGCTGACCGCGCGAGGGATCCTCACCCACGAGACCGTGCCGCCGGCCGATCCGCCGGTTCGGACCCGCCTCGTGGTGCGGACCGTTCGCCACCTGGGGACGCTCTCGGGTCGCGAGGAGCTGTTCGGCCGCGCACGCCGCCAATTGGAAGCCTACGAAGCCGTGGAGGCGGCGGGGGGCGCCGTCCAACTGTCCGAATTGATGGGGGACGGAGGCTTCAGCCGAAGCGTCATCACCGGGCTGGAGGAGAAGGGGCTGGTCGGGGTCGATGACGAGGAAGTCATGCGGGACCCCTTCGCGAACGTGGACCCGGAGCCGCCGCCGCGTCATCGCCTCACGGATCACCAGCGGAGCGCGCTGGACGCCATGGTGCACGGCCTCGACGAGGAGCGCCCGGCGCCCTTCCTTCTCCAGGGGATCACCGGGTCGGGCAAGACGCTCGTATACGTGGAGCTCCTGCGCGAGGCACTGGCTCGGGGCGGAACGGCCATTGTTCTCGTCCCGGAGATCTCACTCACGCCCCAAACCGTATCCCGCTTCCGCTCACACTTCGGTGACGAGGTAGCGGTGCTCCATTCCGGGCTGTCCGACGGAGAGCGATACGACGCCTGGCGACAGCTTCGGTCCGGGGAGCGACGGATTGCCGTGGGTGCCCGATCGGCGCTCTTCGCGCCTCTCGACGCGGTGGCGGCCATCGTGGTGGACGAGGAGCACGACGGCTCATACAAGCAGTCCGAGGCCCCGCGCTACCTTGCCCGAGACCTTGCGGTGGTCCGGGCGGTGTCGGCTGGAGCGGTGTGCGTTCTCGGGAGCGCCACACCATCCCTGGAAAGCTGGCACAACGCCCGAGGGGGCAAGTTTCGCCGACTTCTGCTCCCGGAGCGCGTCGGGGGCGCCGTGCTTCCACCCGTCGAAGTGGTCGACATCCGGACGAAGAAGGGTGGTGAAGAGTCGAGCGGCGGCGCGGGTGGGCGCCGTGCGGCAGGGGAGCGCGGCGGAGGCGTGCTGTCGGCGGAGTTGGTGACCGCGATCGACGGGAGGCTGCGCCGAAAGGAGCAGGTCATTCTGCTTCTCAACCGGCGGGGGTACGCGTCGTTCGTCCAGTGCCGCGAGTGCGGGGAGGTCGAGCAGTGCCCGAACTGTTCAATTTCGCTGACCTTCCACCGGGGCACGCGGCGTATCGTATGCCACCACTGTCGGCACGAGGCTCCGGCGCCGAGTCGGTGTCCCCGGTGCGGCGCGAAGGACCTGTCGTTTCGGGGGCTCGGGACGGAACAGGTCGAGCGAGTCACGGCCGAGACGTTTCCCGGTGCCCGTATTGCACGCATGGACGTCGACACGACATCGGGGAAGTGGGCGCACCAGCGCATTCTGGACCGGGTCGGCCGACGCGAGGTCGATATCCTGCTGGGCACCCAGATGATCGCGAAGGGGTTGGATTTTCCCCGGGTCACGCTGGTGGGCGTCGTCAACGCCGACGTCGGAATCCACCTCCCGGACTTCCGCGCCAGCGAACGTACGTTCCAACTGCTGAGCCAGGTCGCCGGGCGCGCGGGACGCGGCACCCTGGGGGGGCGGGTCATCATCCAGACGTCGCTCCCCGATCACTACGCCATTCAATCGGCCGTCACCCACGACTTCGAAGGCTTTGCGGCGCGGGAACTCGAGGAGCGTCGGGAGCCACGGTATCCGCCCCACGTTCGCATCGTGAACGTGGTCGTGAGCAGCCCCGACCAGGACGCTGCCGCGAGCGGAGCGGAGCGCGCGGCGGCCTGGGTGCGGAAGCTGCTCGCGCTCTGGGCCGGAAGCGGTCACCCGGCCGAGGTGGAGCTCGTCGGTCCGGCTCCCGCCCCGATCGAGCGGCTCCACAACCGATGGCGGTGGCACTTCCTCCTGCGCTCGGCCTCGCCGGGAGCGCTCGGTGCCGTCACGCGGGCCCTCGCCGTCGACTTCGACGTGGGCGGCGGCGACGTACGCATCGCACTCGACAGGGACCCGGTGGCGCTCCTCTAGGCCGCCGCCCCAAGATATAGCGTCCAGCCCGCGCCGGCTGCCCGCATGCGGTGTAACGACCCGGTAATCGCTTCGGGGGAGGGATTGCGGCTCTTCCGACGGGGCGTCTATACTCCGTCCGTGGGATCGTGATGTGTCGTGGTAGACGACGCGGAGGAATTCGTCGTGGGATGTCTAGCGTTGAACGCGTCCTACGAGCCGCTGACGATCGTGCCCGCCCGCCGGGCGGTGCGGCTCGTGTTGGACGGGAAGGCCGAACTACTCGAGGCGGATGGATCGGAGCCATTCCGCTCCGAGCGTGCCGAGCTACCGTGCCCGGTCGTGATCCGGCTCGTGCGCTTCGTCCACGTGCCGAGGCGCTTTCGTCGGCAGGTGACGAACACGTTCCTCTTTGCGCGCGACGATTACTGCTGCATGTATTGCGGGCGGCATCGCTCGGAGTTGCGCGGTCGTCAGTTCCTGACGAGGGATCACATTCTTCCCACGTCGCGCGGCGGGGAGAATACGTGGGACAACGTGGTCACCAGCTGCTCGTCATGCAACAACCGGAAGGGCAACCGGCTCCCGGAGGAGGCCGGGCTCACCCTCCAGACGGAGCCGAGCGAGCCGAACTACGTCCACCTCGTGTGGGCGGTGCGGCGGGTCACTCCGGCGCAGGCGAAGTACGTGGCCATGTTTTATGGCCCGGACGCCGTGGAGGCGGTCCTGGCCGGGGCGTCAGCGCGGCCGGTACCCCACGGTCAGTCCTCGATCCAGGCGTAGGGTCGCTCGTAGAACTGGCCGTATCCGCGAACCGTCCCCAGATGCGTGTACTCCTTCCAGCAGATGATCCAGCCACGGACCTCGTCCTGCTCGACCTCGAACGCGAAGCCGGGCTGGGACGCGCGTTCGGCGAGGAAGCGCTGGAGGTGCGCCGGAAGGTTGGGAACGCCGGGCACGTCCATCCCCTCGATGTCGATGTCCATGCCCACACGTACCTGAGCGTCGGACATCTTCAACGCGCGAATCGCCTCTTCGACGGCGTTGGCGACATCGCTGAGGGGCGGCGTCGAGCCCGTACGGCTCTTCATCTCCTTGAGCAGAGCCGCTGTGCTGGGCGATGCGACATCGTCGAGGACGCGACCCAATTGCGCCAGCAGCCGCTCGTGCAGCCGGAGAAGCTGGGTGTGCTCCCGGGTGACCCTCGCGTCGGTGTCGTCGGATCGCGTCATAGGTGTCCGAAGACGAAGAGCGTTTGGCCCTGCGTCGACCGGCTCGTCTCGTGATGGGGAAGGCTAAAAAGGCAAGATCCGGACGTCCTCGGCAACCGCCCGGGGCGAGGGAGACCGCCGACAGGGAATGGATCACGACCCATAGTGGGGTAGGCGGGGTATACGAGGAGATGATATCTGCGAGTGCCGCGTTGGAGGAATGGGCATGCCTGACGCCAGACTGATCCGACGCGTCCGATTCCGGGCGAGCCATCGATACGGGTGGTCGAGCCCGCCGAGCCGGGAGGACCGCCGAACCTTCGGTGAGCAGGTGGAGCCGCACGAGCACGACTGGTACGTGGAGGTTCACGTCGAGGGTCCGATCGACCCGACGACCGGTTGGGTTACGGATCTGAAGGCACTCGACGAGCACCTCGACCGGCTTATGGAGGGGTGGGACGGCGGCGACCTCAACGCGCTGGCCGAGCCGGTGGCAGAGGGTCGGATGCAGCCGAGCACCGAGGCCCTCGCGGCCTGGCTCTACGGCGAATTGCACGGCCACGTCGCGGCTCCGGCGCGGCTGTCGGAGGTGCGAGTTTTCGAGAGTATCGAGCTGGGCGCGTGTTTTCCCGCGTGAATGTTCCCCGCAGAGGTGGTATCTTGTGACCATGAGCCCCTCCGTCGAAGAGACTCGCCGCGACTTCCTGTTGCGCCTGGCGCGCACCGTCGCGTTCGTACCGCCGATCATGGCATCAATGCGGGTGGCCTCCCTCGAGGGGCAGGGGAAGGGTGCAGCGGCCACTCCTGCCGCATCGGACCCCACCACGACCACGAGCGGTCCGGGAAAGGGCAAGGGCGCCAGCAACAGCAACAGTGCCGTGCTCACGGACGGCTCATTGTCCCCGACGGCTCAGGCCGTCTCGTCGCCGACGTTCAACGTCCAGCAGAGCACCGCTCAGAGTCCGTGGGACGCGGGCGGCAGCAGCAAGCCACCTCCGTGGGCGGCACCCCCGCCCACCCAGAGCGGGCGCTGACGCCTTCGGGGTCGTGGGTGCGTCCGCGGATCCCGGCGTAGCTCCGTGCCCGGTCGCTTTCGGGAGCGCCGGGTAGCTCGTGACCCCTGAGGACCGCCTGGGGCCCGATCGACCTTCCCGGGCCCCTGAGGATCACGCCGAAGCGGACGATCGAGGGCGGTCTTCTCGACGTCTGCGGATTCTCCTTTCGCTCTTCTTCGTTCTGCATTGGGGCTCGGTCGCCGTCTACCTGATGCCGGTCGAGCGGTCTTCGGTGGAGCTGTTTCCCCGCTGGCTCCAGGAGATCGTGTATCGGGTGGTTCCACGGGTTGCACCCGTGACATGGCCTGTCGCTCGGCACTACCTCGATATCACCGGGACCCGGCAGCACTGGACGCTGTTCGCGCCCTGGCCGGCCAACTGGAAGAGTTCGGTAATGGTGGCCCCGTTCTTTCCCGAGGAGGGGCACTCGGACCGCTGGCGGGTGGACACCCTTGTGGTGGAGGGCCCCTACGAGCGTCCATACCCCCACGTCCTCGACCACCGCACCTTCCGGATTCTGTACAACCTGGGGTACGAGAACAGCGGAACCGTCTACCGGCCGTACTTCGCGCGGGAGATGTGCCGAACCTTGCGAACGGACGCGGGGGTGGCGCCCGACGGGGTCTCCCTGATGATCGATTGGTGGCTCATGTCGGCCCCCTGGCTCGGGGAGGGCGACGAGTACTACCGCCAGTGGTTGGGCGGCTTCGACTGCCAGGAGGAAGACCAGGGGCCGGGCCCCGCCAAGCGACGATGGACCGCGTATGGGCTGCCCGCGACCATGGATGTCTCCGGCTGGAGCGTCGCGGAGTGGCCCGACTCCGCATCGGTCGCGGACGACCGCCCGGGGAGACCGCCTTCGTGACCGGGGTCCGAGGGTTGGGGGCCGCAGGACTCCGGTCATGGAACCGGTATTGGTTCCGTGACGTCGACGGGCTACCCCTGGGGGCGGTGAGGATCGGCGTGGCCGTGGCGGGCGTCATCCTCTGGCTGGGAATGGCGCCCCAGATCGTCCACTTCTACACGAACGCGGGAGAGTGGCCGATCGAGGCGGCCCGGACGTGGTCGAGCGACTGGATCCCTCGGTTCCTCATGCCCGATTTCATGGGGGCCATCGTGCCCACGGTGGCGCTTTTCTCGGTGTGGGGCGCCGCGCTCACGGCGCTCCTCGTCGGGTGGCGCACTTCGGCGGTCGTATGGGTCAACTGGCTGTGCACCATGTGGTTCCTCAACCGGAACGGGACCTTCAACAACGGAGGCGATGAGGTCTTCCGGCTGGTATCGCTCTACTTGGCCATCGCCTTCCTCGTCGTTCCTCCGGCTCATCGCGCCCTGTCGTTGGACCGACGTCGTGCTACGGGTTCGTTCGATGGACCCACCACTGTTCCCTCCTGGACGATCCGGATGGTCCAGATCCAGATCATGGTCGTCTACCTCGTGTCCGGTGCCTGGAAGATGGTCGGACCGCCCTGGTGGGACGGCTCCGCGCTGTACGTCGCTCTGGACAACCCCGCGTTCTCCCGATTCGGCGTCCCGCGAGCCGACTGGCTACGGATTCCGTTCACGGTCGCGACGGTGAGCGTGGCCCTGTGGGAGTTCCTCTTCCCGCTTCTGGTGTCGACCCCGCGCCTTCGGCGACCGGCGCTGTGGTTCGGGACCTCGCTCCACCTGGGCATCCTGGTATTCATGAGCATCGGGATCTTTCCGTTCATCATGCTGGGCTGCTATCCAGCGTTCATGACGGCCGGGGAGATCCGATCGGGCTTCGTGCGCCGTGCGCTTCAGGTGAAGGCGGCCACCAGAAGGTCCGCGGCCAGCGTCGTCTCGTCGTAAACGAGGTCGAACACCCTCGCGCATTCGACGACTGAGGCGACCTCTTCGAAAGCCTCGGGCTCCACGCGGTCGACCATGACCAGGCCCGAGAGCATTCTGCCCAGATTCGCCGCCGTGTTGACCGGGGTCAGTCGTGGGGAACTCCCGGCGGAGCGGCGCGGGAAGACCACGGCGTGCACTCGCGCCGGCCCTGCCCACTCACTCCCGAGCGTGCCGGGCTCGTAGAAGCTGGCTTCGTGCCAGACCTTCAGGGCCGCCTTCCCCTCGGGCAGTCCGAGCAGGGTCCGCGCGGGCTCCTCGATCTTGAGGAGGCGCCGGAACGGATGGACCCATCCGGCACCCAGGAGCACGACGTCATCTCCGAGGACAGGCCAGCCCCGCAGCGCCAGGGCCGCGGTCAGGCTGGATTTGCCGGAGCCACCTGGTCCGGACAGAAGGGTCGCCCCGCGAGGAGAGACCAGCCCGGCCGCGTGGATCCCACGCTTTCCGCTGTTTTTCACCAGCTCTCCTGCGATGACGAGTTCCAGCCTGGACAGGAGGGCCCAGAGGTCGCGATCGCGCCAGGTCCCGACGCCCGGCTGGCGAAGCTCGAAGTCGCTTCCGGAGCGTTCGACGACCAGACCGGCCGGGAGGTCTCCTGCAGCCGCGCGATCCTCGGGGAAGATCGTATTCAGCACGGGGAGGGCCTCAGGCAGCCGAACCTCGACGACCACCGGGGCGTCGAGCGACCCATACGCGAGGCGCCACTCGGACTGCCTCTCGGTGCTCACTCTACGAGGAGGCCCGCAGCCGCGAAGGTCCGCACCGCGTCCCGAGCCCCGGCCTCGGGAACGTCACCGAACGCCGCGGCCACCTCTGCCTCGATCGACCTGATTTCGTGCTCGCCCGTGCAGAAGGTCCACACGAGGGCGGCGGAGAGGTTCAGGACGTGGATCTCCTGGGTGATCGGATCGAAGAGCACCCAGTCTTCGCCCACCCGGCGGAAGACGACGTCGTCCCGAGCGCGGGGGCGGAAGCGTGGGTTCAGGTCCATGTCTCCCGGAATGTCGACCGGGTCGAGAGTGGCTGCAAGTCGGGAGCCGGCTTGTAGGCACACCGCTCGAACCCGCATGTTGAGCTGATGAAGGAGCCTCCGAAACCCCTGCCCGCGGCTGGTTCTCGCCCCGAACGGCCCCCTCCGGTCCCGGCGGCGGGTTCGGCCGAGCGCGTTCGACCCGCGACGCCGGTGGCGGGGTCGCCCGCGGAACCGCCCCGACCCAGTCCTGTGCGACCCTCGCCCGCTCGACCCCCGGCTCCCCCGTCCGAGGTGGGCGTTGAAGAGAGGCCGATCGAGGTGGAGGGCGAGACGTGGACTGCGGTCCTGCTCGGACGGGGCTCGAGCGGGAATGCCGAGATCGTGCTGATCGGGTTCCGAGCGCCGGGCGCGGACGGGATCGAGCGAGAAGCGTGGAGCGTCGGGTCGTCCCTTGCGCGTATCGGCGCCGAGGGACTTCGAGGAGCGTGGGCCCGGAGCCGACCGCCGCTCCCGGAGACCGAGCGAGGAAAGCCCCTGTTTCCGGAGTCGGCGGGCGATCGCCGTCGGCGGCGCTGAAGGCGTTCTAACGAAGCCGCCTTCGCCGGCATCGGGTCTGGACAAGGGAGTGGTACCCGGGCGGCAGCCGGCGACGGTGTGCACCCGGCCGGAAGGCGGGTTATTTTCACCTGGTTTCCTGGGAGGTAGGCGCCGCCGCGGCAGGCGTCCTCCTCCATCCGCGCGTTCAACACGGTGTGACGATCCGGTGTCACTAGAGTCGTCCGGCAACTCCGGAGACGGAGCGTTGGTTCGGCGGGCCAGACAGGGCGATGAGTTCGCCTTTGGCCTGTTGGTACGCCGGTACCAGCGGGCGGCGTATTCCGTGGCGTATTCGGTCACGGGCCGTCATGAGGATGCCGAAGACGCGGCGCAGGAATCGTTTCTGGTGGCGCTTCAGAGGCTGGACGAATGCCGGAGCCCGGAGAAGTTCGCGGGGTGGTTGATGACCATCGTCCGGAATCGGTCGCGCAACCTGGTGCGGCGCGAGTCGCTCCGGGAGATGGATCCGGTTCCGATCGGGGCGAGTGCTCGAGGGCCGATGCCGGACAGAGTGACGGAAACGCGTGAGTTGCGTAGCCGATTGGAGGAGGCCCTCGAGGGCCTGTCGGAGGTGCAGCGCGAGATCGTTTTGCTCCATGACCTGGAGGGTTGGAAGCATCGAGAGATCGCCGAGCGTCTGGATCTGCCTTCGGGCACGGTGCGCTCGCATCTCCACTTTGCGAGGAAGGCGCTACGTCGCACCCTCGGATCCACGGAGGGCAAGCTGAACCAGACCAGGAAGATTCCATGAGAGACGGGTGGCAGTGGATGGATGAAGCGGACGTGTCGGCGGAGAACGACCTCCAGCTTACGAACGCTGTCCGTGGGTTGGACCCCGCAGTGGAGGATCCGAACTACTGGTTGCGGTTCCAGGGATGGGTCGTGACGTCCGCGCGGGCGGAACTCACTCGGCGGCGGCTGATGGTCGAGTTGACCATGGGCGACGTGATGTCCTCGTGGGCGCGAGCGCTCGTCCCGAGCGCGCTTCTCGCGGCGGCGGTGGCGGGGCTTCTCGCCGTCGGACCTCCCGCGCCGTCGTCCGCGCCGCTTTCGGTCGAGGAGTTGCTCGTCTCCGGATTGGACGGTGAGGATCCGATTCCGGACAGAACGGCTTCCGTGACGTTCGTGTCTGAGCTGTTCTGATGACGCGGCCGCTCCAGACCAAGGCGCTTACGGCGCTGGTGATCGCCGTGGTTTTCGGCGCGGGTCTTGCGGTCGGCTTCGCGATGGACCGGACCGCGGTCGCGAACCCCGCTCCCGCCACGAGCACGGTGACCGCCAGTCCAGCCGATGAGGTCGAGGAGCCCCGCCGTACGCCGATGTACGAGAAGGTCGGCCCGACCGAAGAGCAGAAGGTTCTTCTCGACTCCATCGTAGTCGAGTACCGGGAGCGGCTGCGGGCGATTCGCGAAGCGTCGGATCGGGCGTACCAGTCACAGTTTCAGGCCCTGGTCGGCGCCACCCGGTTGGAGATCAAAGAGATTTTTACCGCCGAACAGGCGGCCCGGTACGACTCCCTTGTCGCCGAATACGAACGCACGCGTGCGAAACAGCGAGCGTCCGCAAACGAGGGCTAGTGTGGTGTTCCGAAAGTTCGCGAGCCACCGAGGGGGCCGAGGCGCCGGATCCTGGTAGGCGCGACGACGAGGAATAGCACCGCTATTTCGAGGAGGAGCAACGACCCAGGGCCGGATGCATCGGCTCTCGAATGGCCGAGACACTTTCGTAGCACC
>JAJCZZ010000033.1 GCA_029262115.1 Gemmatimonadota bacterium
GTCAGCCCGCTCGCCATCGGGCGGTACGTGCTCGTGGCCACGCTTCTACTCGCCGTCGTGGCTGTCGCGGCCTACGTGCCGGCGCGGCGGGCAAGCCGACTCGATCCTGCGCTGGTGCTTCGGTCGGAGTGAGTGGGGGGACGGGGGGGACGGTCCGTCTTCGGCCGCCGCCCTGGGCGGTCACGGGCGGCTCCCCTGGTCGAGCACTCGCCCGTGCGCTTGGCCACGTCCATCGCCTCAGGCATCTGGCTCGCCGTGACGGCGTTGATCGTCCGGTGGCGGGCGCGGCGGAAGGCGGCCCGTCCCCTTCAATGCTAGCCTACCGTTCCGCGGCAGATTCTGCCCCGACCGGCGAGTTTCCGGATGGGAACGAGGGCGTGTTCACACTACCGCAGGGCCTCTGCGATAAGCGCGAAGTGAATAAAGGCGGCGAACATGATGTCGAGTTTGTCGAAGCGGGAGAAGATGTGACGGAAGGCCTTGAGCCTACGGAAGAGGCGTTCGATCTCGTTGCGGCGTCGGTAGAGAAATGCGATCGTAGCTCCAGGGGTTGAGGCGGTTTGACTTCGGCGGTACGACGGGAGTGAAGCCGAGGTCCAAGGCCAGTTGGCGGGTTTCGTCGCCTTCGTATGCGCGGTCCATGATCAACGAGACGTCGCCCTCGTGCTCCTCGAGGCTGCGGAGCAGCTCCCGCCCTGCAGGCGCATCGTGATCTTGGCCCGGGGACAGGGAGAACGTCACCGCCCTTCGAGCATCTGCGGCAACCAGATGAATTTTGGTCGTCCATCCTCCCCTGGATCGCCCGATGGATTGCGCACCGTTTTTTTTTCCGCGCCGGTGCCGTCGGGATGGACCTTCACGATCGTGCTGTCCATGGCCAGCGCCTCGACCCTGATCCGAATGATCTCTTCGTCTTGAAGCGCGGTGAACACGCGATCGAGCACACCCGCCTTCGCCCAACGATTCATCCGCGTGTAGATCGTGTGCCATCGCCCGAATCGCGGCGGCAATGCTCGCCATTTGCAGCCGTTCTCGGCTACGTAGAGGATGGCGTTCAGAACGTCCAGGTTCGACACTCTGACGTTCCCTCGCTGCACCGGAAAGCAGCCTTCAATGCGCGCAAATTGCTCTTGTGTGATTGTCATCCATAAAGATAACCGCTCTTGGTCGTAGTGTGAACACGCCCTAGCTAGCCAATACGGCCGTGGACACCGTTGGGTCAATGCCCCCGGGAAGCAGTGTTCCCCCAACCTCTCTCGGTCCTCCGCTGTCGCAACTCCCGAATGTATTTGCCACGGTCTTCCCAGCGTACGCCCTCCACAACAGAGAGGCGGATGGGCATGTCCTTCCAATCCACCTGGATAGAGATTGGCACAATGAGCTTACCCAGGGCCCAAGCCGCGCCCAACTCTGTTGCCACCCACATACTCTTCCCACTGGCCTGAGTGCATAGGACGCAGATCTCCTGTGAGCTTAAGATTGCCTCCCGAATCTTCGGCGAGATTTCAGTACCCGTCCTCAAGTCCGCCTCCGCAACAAATGCCCGCAGTCCCTCCTTCTCTAGGTCGGTTCGAAGCTCATTCGCAAACCCACGGTCTTCGTTCTGAAAACTGATGAACGTGGCGTACCGCGGAACGTTATAGACGTGCATTTGATCGTCTAAGCGCGACTCTACCGTACGGATTGTGATCGGAGAGAATGATACATGCGCGATTCGGTTGTGCCCTCCCATGCCGATCTTCGCGCCGTCGCGCAACCGGTCCTTGGCCCTCCCAATACAGGCCATCGCATCCTCGTGAGCGCCACGAGTAAGATCTTCGGCTAGGATCACAATGTGGCCCTCCGACCCGCTTTGGGAGTGGCGCTCGATGTAATTGTATACGCGCCAACACGAGTACGATGGTCCCAGCGCATCCAAGATGTCCGCTATCAGGCCTCGGCATGTGTCGGGATGCCCGGCCCGCTCGTGGACGACATTGATCTTGAAGAAGCTGGGCAGAAGGTCGTTCGGGACTAACGCCACTCGCACTGTGAAGGAGTGGCTGTCGATGCTAGAGAACACAACGGCTGGCGCTATGGGATGGGTAGGTGAGGATGGAAGACTTGATATGATGTTGTATAGGCGCTTGCTGTCGTCTGGACGCAAGATTCCATCCGCCGTGCAATGAACACGAAAGGGGGTGTACCGCCACGCTTCGATCCCGCCCTGCCGCTCTGCTTTCATAACATAGTCGTGAAAATAGGCAAGACTAGTATGAGTCCACGATCGGACCGGCACTCTCAGGTCGGGATCAGCTGCGTCAACGAACAGCTCCTCGCCGAGACAAGCTTCCAAAGCGTCCGCCAACTTTCTTCTCGCCTGATCGGTCCCCGTATACCAACTCTTATCCGCGTCAAAAGTCCCGTGGTCGACATCCTCGAAAGTGACGTGGAGGCTCCACGTGGCGTATCGATGGCCGGAGCGCGTGCATTCCGAGTGCAGGACCGCCGCGCCGTTGTCTCCAAAGACCTTCGCAACCTTGTTTAGGGTCCCGGGCCGCTGTCTTACGCGAAGCATAAAGCGAGCACATCTATCCCAGAATCGTGAGGGCACGGGGGTGAAGAGGAAGTCGTGTTCGATGGAACTCTCTGGATTAAGTTCAGGGCTCTTGACACGTGGGTAGTAGCAGCCATACAAGACGCCTCCGTCCGTAACCGCGAGGTGTTCCAGGAAGTCCAACGGGAGGGCTAACCAACCTCTTTCGCTAAGAAGACCTAGGCCGCCTCGCTTCATCTCGTGTCACCTACGGCTGGGGGGAAGGCGTGCTATTCACACTACCGGGGCAGGGTGCCCTTAGCTTCTAAGATGCACCAGGTACTCCGGTTCCGCTAGCAATGGGCAGCTCATGTTGCAAGAAGGGCAGGATCAGGGGGGGACGCCCACGCCGAGCCAGAAGTTGTGGACGAGGACATGGGGCTCGCCTCCTCTTGGTTCGGCTACTCTCCGCATGCGGCTCTAGTGACCAACTGAGATCCTAAGGATACGACCATGCTGAACCTGGGCGGACTGGAACGGGACATCGTCGGTGCGTGGAGGGCCGTCATCCGGCGCCCCGGATTCACGCTGGCGGTCGTGCTCACGCTGGCGCTCGGCATTGGGGCCAACACTGCCGTATTCAGCCTGATCGACTCGGTCATCCTGAGCCCTCTCCCGTACCAGGACTCGGACGAGCTCTACAGCATCTTCGAGCAGCACACGTCGGGGAGCAGACGGCTGCCCTCGTATCCGACGGTCCTGGACTGGAGCGCGGGAGCGGAGGGACTGTCTGGGCTCGCCTTCGCCCGCGGCGGAGCCGTGTCCTATGAGGCCGACGGGCAGGCCGGGGCCCTGGTTGGCTCGTTTGTAACCGACGGCTTCTTCGATCTTCTGGGTGTCCAGGCAGAACACGGTCGCACACTGAGGCCTGACGATCACCGGCCAGGAGCCGAGGCCGCCGTCGTGTTGTCCCACGCGGCGTGGGCGCGGTGGTTTGGATCGGACCCAGATATCCTGGGCACGGTCCTGGTGGCCGATGACATCGGGTTCTCGGTGATTGGCGTCATGCCCCCGTCGTTCGCATTTCCCGACTGGGGCGTCGACAACGACTTGTGGATGCCGATCTCTCAGATGCCGACGGCACGGTTGGCTGCCCTCAACCAACGGGGATTCCGGGCCGATAGCCGCGTCGTCGCGAGAGTCGGCGGAGGCGTCTCGGTCGGGCAGGTGCAGCAGAGAATGGACGCTCTGGCGGCCTCGTTGGCCGCGGCCTACCCGGATGTGAATGCGGGGTGGACGTCAACGGACTTCGTGCCCCTCAAGGACCTCGAGATCCAGCTCGTTCGGCCCCGCCTGTTCATGCTCTGGGGGGCCGTCCTTCTCGTGCTCCTGATGTGCTGCCTGAACCTCGCGAACCTCTACCTGGTTCGCGGCAGTGCTCGGCGTCAGGAATACGCGGTGCGGGCAGCGTTGGGTGCCAGCAGGGGCCGGATCTTCCGGCAGGGGATCACCGAGACGCTGATGCACGCGACCCTGGGCGGCCTCCTCGGCGTTCTGCTGGCCTCCCAGGCAATCGTGTGGGCGAGGGCGTCGGGGCTCGGTGACCTACCGAGGATCACCGAACTCAGCCTCGATGGAACCGTCCTCGCGTTTGCGGCTGCGCTGTCTCTCGCGACCGCCGTGGCCTTTGCGATGATCGCCACCCGCCGATCCGGGGGCGACTTCATCTATGGTGCGGTACGCGCATCCGGACACGGGTCGCGGTGGACGACGTCGCTGCTGTCCGGCATTCAGGCGACCCAGCTCGGGATGACCTTCGTTCTGCTGCTCGGCGCGTTGTTGCTCGGCGAGACGTTCGTGAAGCTGCTCCAAGTGGAGCCGGGATACGACCCGCGAAACGTCCTCGTCGTGCCCGTGCAGCCGCCTCAAGCCGCGTACGGCGGTGAGCCCGAGTCCGTGGATCTGTACTTCCGGCTCATGGACGCGGTCCGCGACGTGCCTGGGGTCGCCGCCGTGGCCCTGACCAATCACGGGCCGGGTGGTCTCGCGGGTGCCACCACACCGGCAGCCGTCGGTCGGGTACCCGGAGATGGCGATAACGAGTTGTCCGCACTCTACCGCACCATCTCGACCGGGTACTTCGCCACGATCGGAACTCGCGTGGTGGCCGGACGCGAATTTGTGGACGACGACATGACGGGTGGTGATGCACCCGTGATCGTCAACGCGACGATGGCGTCCCAGTTCGGGGGACCGAACGAAGCCATCGGTCGATTGATCGGCGTGAACGAAGCAGCAAGCTCACGCGCCGACTTCGGCGAGCCGCTCCTCGGGACGATTGTGGGTGTCGTGGCCGATTTGGACCCCTCCGAGACGGGCGGCGCGACCGCACCGACCGTGTACGTGCCTTTCACGCAATCGCCATG
>JAJCZZ010000034.1 GCA_029262115.1 Gemmatimonadota bacterium
CTGGCGCGTGATCAGACCTCCTGACGCGACCTCGAACATGGACCGAAACGGAAGCCCATTCACGCCGATGAGATCCAGGAACTCGTTACCCTCCGCGCCCTCGATCATCACCGCCACGCCGTCATCGGAGGCGACCTCCCATTCGAGTCTTCCGTTCACGCCCGCATCCCATTCCAGGGCGGTCGCGGCCTGATCCTTCGTCAGCGCGAATCCGGACTCGCCGAATTCAAGCCGAAAGTCTGGCGCAAGACACCCTAGTGCTTCCGGGCGCTATCGGCCCTCCGCGCGGCGCTCACGGTACGGCGACGTGACGTGAATAGGACGCGCGAAACGGTCCACCTTCACGGAACAAAGCGCGCGGGGCGGGATCGGAACGTGCGGGTGGACTGGGAGTTCTGGCCCCACTTCGACGAGAACTTCTTACCTGACGCCGCCATTTTCGACGGAATCACCTACGACGCTGCCCTCCATCAGCACCGAACCGCGTGCAAGGCGCTCCAGATCGACAACTACACGCAGCATGATGCCCGGCACAGCTATGCGGTTCGACACATGAGAGCCGGGGACGACCCTACCGTGATCGGGACAATGCTCGGGGCACGTGAACGCTTCGATGGTGATCAACACCTATGGAAAGTACAGCCCCACCGCCGACGACCTGCGCAAGATTGGCGGGGGACGGGGAGACGAATGATGCGCCTTGAACCGAGATTGCCTGTCACACCTTCTGTCACACTCGCCTTGGCTGACCGTGCTCGACGGAGAAGGCCTACGCCCATGAAAGCGTTGCAGCACAACATGCCGGGGGCGGGACTCGAACCCGCATGGGAGTTACTCCCGGGGGATTTTAAGTCCCCTGCGTATACCATTTCGCCACCCCGGCGGAGCGTTCCGTGCCACGCTACCACATGTGCTGACCTCATGCTGTACTCGGGCCACCGCGTGTGTTTTCTGTGTGAGTCCAGTCCCTGAAACGGCCGATTTCGCCTCTCGCACACCGCCTATTGGATGAGCATCGGAGAGGAATCCACCCCTGGCTCACAGCCGATCTCGCCAATATCCTGGGCGCTGTCGGTGGTGGGGAAATGCCACGATGTAGATGTCCTCGTCAATCTCAGGCAGGTAGACGATGTCGTAGGAGAAGGGGGCGATCCGCATCCTTCTCGTCTCCGTGCCGATTGGAGATCCGCTGTAAGGACGCTCTCGTGCCCTTTACACCGTTTCCATCGCCATGAGCGCAAACCGCTGGGCCAGGGGCTTAGTAACGTTGGCCCGGAAGTAGTCAACGATACAGTCGAACTCCTCCCGGGCCATCGGGTGAGCAGAGGCGGCCACTTCACCTCAACTCAAGCGATCCAGGGCATCCTTGAACATGTCCCCGCTGGAGACAGGGATGACCTCACCGCGACGGATCTCTTGAACTCGCCGGTCGATCTCCTTCGCCCACTCGGCCTCAAACTCGAGGTCGTATGACACGCTGCCCAAGAGCTTTTCCCCAAGGCGTGCACGTTCTTCGGGTGCGAGCTTCATGGCTTCGGCTTCGAGCTGTTCGATCGACATGGCGGGGATCCAGCCTTCGAGTCATTTGACTAAGAATACCCTTGTCCCGCATCACTGGGAAACCTACTCCTTCGTGGCTAGCGTGGGCGCCGCGCACCCCCCACCCCACCATCCCTGAGCATCACCCCCGCCAGCACCACACACGCCCCAGCCGCCAGCGCGACCGCTCCGAGCCCGGTGGGCCCCGGCAGCCCGCCCACCACGGCCACCGCTCCAAACACCCCCGCGCCGACGAGACCAGACAGCGCCGCGTCCGGCAACGCCTGGGGCGCCTCTTTGCGAATCGGCGTGTCGAGCCATGCGACCGCGGCCAGCAGCTCGGCCGTGACGATCACCCCGGCCGTGAGCGGAAGCAGGAGCAGCACACCCACGGGCTCCGCCCGCATGAGGAGCGAAACGATCATCAGTTGCCCGTACAGCACTTGTGCGGCCACGGCGGCCGGGACCATCAGCGCGACTGTGACGACGAACACGTAGATCGCGGCCCCGAGCACGCCCGACGAACTGCTCGTCAGCACCGCGACCGCCCCGGCCGTCGCTACCGCCGAGATCAGTGCGCCGACCGCCACCCCCTGACGTCCCCTCCCCCACCCGCTCACCTGGCGGCTCCTACCGCGCTGCGCCGGGACCCACCCACCGTCGTACGGCGGCGCAGCGACAGGAGCGCCCCACCGACGCTTTCGCCCGAACGGACTACGGCGGTGGGCACACCGGCACGCTCCAGCAGGTGGCGTTCGGCGTCCCGCTGGCCGATCCACAGGCGCTGAGCGGCCAGGTCGACCCGGTCATCCGCGGTCGGGAGCAGATCGGAGGTGTCGATGACCAACGCCACGACCGTGTGTCCCGCCCGCCGATGATGCACGAGATCGGGCGCGAACGTCTGCGACCGCAGGTTGGTGACGCCGACGATCAAGGCATCCGAGGGCACGGCGATCCGTCCGCGCCGCCGTCGCCTCCGGCTCGGATCGGCCGCCGCCCGGCCGACCGAGAGGAGTTCGTCGAGCAGCATCCACCGGGCCCGACGTCCCCCGCGCGGTGGGAGCCAGGCGGTGGTGCGGCCCAGGGCGAGGAGACCGACCCGGTCCTGTGCCCGGAGGTGGACGGACGCGACGGCCCAGGCGGCGCGGGCGGCGCGGGCGAGCCCTTCGGTCCCCTCCCCTCCTGCCCCGAACACGGAGTCGAGCACGAGGAGTACGGTGCCGGTACGCTCCGGGTGATTCACCCGCACCCACGGCGCCCCGAGCCGGGCGGACGTGCCCCACGAGAGGTCGCGGAGCCGGTCACCGGGTCGGTACGGGCGGAGTTCGGCGAAGTCGGTGCCGTGCCCCCGAGCTCGAGCGAGGTGCGCTCCGGCCACCGCGCGCGGCTCGCCCGGCTTGAGGAGGCGCCCCAGCCGGAGCTCGGTGGGAAGCACCCGCAGAGTGGGCGCCACCGCGACCCTCTGCTCGGCCACGACGAAGCTGCCCCGGCGTCGTAGCCGGACCCATACGGATCCGAGGTCGTGCACGCCCCACGAGCCCGCTTCCAAGCGGAACGGGAGGCGGACCGGCCCCGACCCCGTCGGCAGGGACCACCCGATCACGGGCGACGGCTCCACGGGTGTGATCCCCCGGGAATCGGCGAGCGTGACATCAACCTCAGCCGCCCCCTCCCAATTGAGGGTCACGACGCCCGACACGGTATCGCCCTCGATGACGCGCTCGGTATCGAGCGAAACACCGCCCTCTACAGCCCCACCCGACCGGGCGGTGAGTCCTCGGACCAACAGCACCAGAAACGGCGCGCCCACGGCCACGAGCTCGTAGCGACCGGTGGCGATCCCCGCGAACAGCGCGACGAAGCCGCCCACCAGATAGGCGGGCAGCCGCGGGTCGGGGCGCCGGCGCACGTGGTGGCTGGCAGGAGTCGGCGGCCGCTCGCCCACCGACATCAGCCGGTCGGCCGCACGAGCGACCCTGCGGAGCGGAGCCTCCACTACGTCTGCGGCACCGGAACCCGGTCGACGGCCCGCCGGACGACGTCTTCGGGGTCGACGCGCCGAGCCCACGCCTCGTCGCCCAGCACGACGCGGTGGGCCAGCGCCGGCACGGCCATCCCCCGGATATCGTCCGGACCGACGTACTCCCGGCCGGCCAGAAGCGCGGCCGCGCGGCTGAGCTTCACGAGCGCCAACGTCCCGCGGGGACTCGAGCCGACGGCCAGTTGGGGTTCGGACCGGGTCGCCCGAATCAGGGCGACGCAGTACTCGAGAAGTCGGCCGTCCACATGGATGTTCTCCAGCGCCCGCTGCAGGCCCGCGAACGTGGAGGCATCGCAGACCGCGCGAACCGACACTTCGTCGGTCCCCCGCTCGACCCGCTCGGCCAGCAACTGGACCTCGTCCGCCTCGCTCGGATAGCCCATCGTCGTGCGCAGCAGGAAACGATCAAGCTGCGCCTCGGGGAGCGGGTACGTCCCCTCCGACTCGATGGGGTTCTGCGTGGCGATGACCAGGAAGGGATGGGGCAGCCGGTGCGTCGCGCCATCGGCCGTGACCTGGCGCTCTTGCATGGCTTCGAGCAGCGCGGCCTGCGTCTTCGCGGGCGCCCGGTTCACCTCGTCGGCCAGCAGCAGATTGCTGAAGACCGGCCCGGGGCGGAATTCAGGGAGATGCGTGGACAGGTCCAGCACGAGCGCCCCTGTGATGTCCGCCGGAAGCACATCGGGCGTGAACTGCACACGGGAGAAGTCCAGGCCGGCGGCCGCGGCCAACGACCGGGCCGTCAGCGTCTTCGCGACGCCCGGTACGTCGTCCAACAGCACGTGCCCGTCCGAGATCAGCCCTGAGAGGATGAGGCGGACGACGTCGCGTTTGCCCACGACGGCGCGGCACACCTCGTCCAGGATTCGTTCGACCACCGCGGCGGCCTCCGAAAAGGGCAAGGCGGCGACATGGGGTTCGGAGACGCGGGACGGCTCCCGCGGTGGTGACTGGTTCATGAAGGGTCCAGGTTGGGGGATGCACCGCCGGCCTCGTGCGGCGCCGGGGCTCCAGAGGACACGCGCTCGAGGTCGTCGAGCACGAGGTGGACGACTTCGGCGGTCTGCGCCGGATCGGGGCGGAGCGTGTGGAACCACCACGGATGCCGGAGCGGCTCCGCGCTCACCAGCGCGAGCGTGGTCGGAGAGAGCCGGTCGCGCCAGCCCCGCCACCGGGCCCCGGACGCCTCAGCGTCCGCGTCGAGCGCGGCCACGACGCACGGTTTCAGCAGCCGGAGCGTCTCCGGGGGCAGCGCGCGCCCGCCCGGAATGCGCTGTCGACGCCCGGACAGCGTGGAACGGATGGCGTCGATGTCGCCGCGAGGCGCTTCCGACCAGCCCGCCCAGTCCCGGGTCGCGAACGGAGACATCCACTTGAACGGCGACATCCACCCGGCCGGTGGGACGTGGACGGCCAACGCGTGCACCGCGACCGCGACCGCGATGCTCACCAACAGCACCGGGACGACCGTCCACACGTGGTGCGGCAGCGCGACGATCACCGCCCCGCCGATGAGAGCGGCGCCGGACGCAACGTGGCTGGGACGCGACGGATGGGCGCTCATCGGCGTGCCGCGACCGCGAGAGGGCGAGCGCTCACGCCGGCGCCTCCACCCGCACGTGACCCCGACTCCGGAGGCTCGTGAGGGCGGATTCCAGGCATCCGGCCGCGGCGGCCCGGTCCGCGTCCCGGATCGGTCGGCGGCTGAACTGTGCAATCACGTAGAGCTCGGCCAGACTGTGCAGCGGTTCGGGGGACACACCCAGCGGGCCCAGAACACGATTCAGATGCTCGTGTGGCGCCTCGTGCGCCCGCTTCGGGCCGCCGGCCTCGGTCAGGGCGTGGAGAAGCCGGAAGTACGCCGCGGTGATCTGATCTCCCGGGCGATGCCCCAGCCGCGCCGCGAGCACCTCCCCCAGAGACGCCTCGATGCCGGCCTCGGCCGCGCCCCGGCCCACGGGTGGCACATCCAACGGCGGCGGTTCCTCCTCCTCGTCGGCGGCCCGCTCGCGCTTGGACATCAAATACACCAACGCGACCATCGCCAGGAACATGAGGTAGGGAAGGAAGCGCGCGAGGCGCCACAGCGGCTCGCCCTCGTCTTGAGCGGGCGAGTCGGGTTCCGCATCGCCGAACGTGGTGGACGGCGCGGGCCCCGCCCGAACGCCGATTCCGCCCATCCCGCCCTGCGGGGGCGTCTCCGGGGGCGCCTCCCCCTGCCCACCGGACCGCTCCTGTTGCTGCTCGCGCGGGGGCGGCGGAGCCCGCAAGGTCTCCTCGACGGGCACCTCCAGGGCAACCGGCGGATTCAGGAGCGCCACGAGGGTTACGACCCCCATGATCACGGCGGCCGACCGGAGCGCCGCAACCGTCGGATCCCGACCCCCGGCCGCCACGCCCGCCAGGCGTCTCCGCTCGGAGAGCAGCCCGGCGAGCCCCAAGAGCGCCAGGGCTGCCCCTCCGAGACGGACAACACGCACCCACGCGCCCGTCAACTCCGCGGGGAGACGGACGAGCCCCTCTCCCGAGACCGCGAGCACGACCAGCACGGCCGCGCCGAGGACCAGGAGAAGCGGGAGCGACGCACCGGAATGCAGGTCGCCGGCAGGGTCCTCCACGGCCGCCGGAGCGTTTGTCATGTCGGATCTCCCGCTAGCGATATGGCAGGCACGCAATACACGCCCCGATACGGCGCGGGTCAAGCACGCTCCGACCCCTGGGGTGTGTCCACAGCACGGTTTGGGGCATTCTGTCACGATGAGTGCGGTCGTCCGCCGCCGCCACCCCACGGCCACCCACCGTCCCCACCACTCCAACAGACGCCGGCCCATGCGCCCCGAACGATTCCACCGACTCCGGTCCGTGCTCGCCCGCCGACAGCCCGACCTGACCGTCCTGATGGAGAAGGTCAACAAGACCCATAACTTCTCGGCCATCCTGAGAAACTGCGACGCGGTCGGGGTGCTCGACGCGCATGTGGTTCCGCCGCCGCACGGCCTCGACCTGCACCACGGGACGTCGGCCGGCACCAAGAAGTGGATCCGCGTGCACACCCACGCTTCGGTCGAGGTCGGCGTGGCCCACCTGAAGTCGGACGGGTTCACGGTCCTCGCGGCCCATCCGTCCGACGACGCGCTGGACTACCGCGAGGTGGACTTCACCCGCCCGACCGCACTCATGATGGGGGCGGAGCTGCACGGCGTTTCGGACGAGGGTTTGGCCCTGGCGGACGGGCATGTCGTCGTGCCCATGGTGGGGATGGTGCACTCCCTGAACGTGTCGGTCGCCACCGCCCTCCTGCTCTTCGAAGCGTTTCGACAGCGCGACGCGGCGGGGATGTACGACGAGAGCCGGCTCGACCCGTCGGACTTCGAGCGCACGCTTTTCGAGTGGGCGTATCCGTCCCTCGCGCGTCGCCGGCGGGAGCAGGGACGTCCGTATCTCGCCCTCGACGCGGACGGTCAGCTGCAATCCGGCTGAGGCGTCCCGGGAGGCCTGCCGGCACCGCTACACAAGTCAGATGCGGAGCCCGTCCTCTCGCCGCCGAAACGTTCGTTTGAGCGACATGATCGCTTTACCCCGCCCTATCAGCTTGACTCAAGCCACTAAATAGGTTCATTTACTCCATGTGAGCGACTTGGTGTCCAACGAACCTGTTGTCGATCCCAGCCATTCGTCCAGAGAGCGGTGCATGGTCGTTTCGACGAATCGACAGATGTTGACCAGCAGCCAGGCGGCGGAGCTCCTGGACGTCCATCCTTCTACGGTGAAGCGGTGGTGCAACGACGGCGAACTCGGGTTCGACAAGACGAGCGGCGGCCACCGACGCATCGGGCTGGACGCGGCCATGGACTTCGCACGGGCCCGCAGGATCTCCACGGTCCTGACGCCGTTCCACCCCTATGAGCCACACGTCTGGTCCGCCCTCTCGGAAGCAGAGGAAGAAGGTTCGTACCGTCGCCTTCTCTCGCTGGCCATGGGGTGGGTTCACCGCGGGCGCCTGGAGCGGGTTGGCCTCCTCCTGGACGCGCTGGGCCAGAGTGATCGCGTATCGTTTTGTGGCTTTGCGGACGGCGCGGTGCGCATCCTCATGAACGAGGTGGGGAGGGCCTGGTACGACGGGCGGCTGCGGGCCGGCGAGGAGCACATGGTGTCACAGATCGTCACGGAGGCCCTTCTCCGATACCGAGAACGCGCCATCGCCTCGCGTCCGGAGCCAACCGCCGGTATCGCGGTCGTCGGTGCATCGGAGGGGAACCAGCACGCGCTCGGAGCCCTGATCGTTCGGATTCTTCTCGAGAGCAAGGGGTGGCGAGTGCTGTACCTCGGCCCGGACGTGCCCCTCGAAGACTTCGCGAACATTCAGCGTGCACGCGGTGCCGCCCTCGTCTGTGTGTCGATGTCTCCGTCGTCCGCCGTGGGTGACGTGCTGCGCGTGTTCGGAATCCTGACGGAGTTCTACGACCCGTTCCGCCCGTACACGCTGGCCGTCGGGGGTGCCGCACCGGAGGGAGCCGACGCCTCCCTTCTGGCGGGCGGGCCGTTCGCCGAGGCTGACTTCTTCTCCAGCTGCGGCGCGTTTTCGGAGCGTCTCGAGCGTGGGTGGGCGACGGCCCCACGCCGGGAGAACGGGCCATGAGCCGCCTGGGCGGTCGGCCTGCCGAGAACATTGCGCTCCTGGCGCTCGTGGGCTTCACGCTGGTTGCGCTGGCCGGGTATTGGAACTTTGCGCTGCACCCCGAACGGCTCGCGGCCTTCCCCGGCGCACTCGACTTCTATTCGACCTCATATCAGTTCTTTGCTCGCAGCCATATCGTGTTGTCGAGTATAGTGTTGGGCCTTGTCCTTATCGGACGTCTCGGGCTCCAGTGGCTGCCGGCCTTGCTGGCCGTCTACCTGCTCAGCTTCGTCTCGGAGCATGTGGGAACGGGCTTCGGCATCCCCTTCGGGGGATACGGATACACGGCCATGCTGGGGGCCAAGCTCGGGGGGCGGGTGCCGCTCCTGATTCCCCTGAGTTGGTTCCTCATGGCCTTCCCATCCTGGCTCCTGGCACGCCATGCCGTGGGTGCGAAGGCACCGGCGATGATCCGGGTCTTCCTGGGCGCTCTCTGGCTGACGGTGTGGGACCTGGCCCTGGATCCGGCCATGAGCCACCTGACGAGCTACTGGATCTGGGAGGAGACCGGACCCTACTACGGGATGCCGTGGATGAATCTCGTCGGATGGTATGCGACGGGCATCGTGCTCATGACGGCACTCGAGGGGACCACCCGCCGGCTGCACGTGGACGCCCTACCGGTTGGGTGGATCGGGGCCTACTACGGTGTGGTGGCGCTCATGCCCCTGGGGATGCTGGTTGCGGCGGGCGAGTGGTTGGCGGTCGGCGTCTCGCTTGCCGGCCTCGCGTTCGCGTGGCATCTGGGCCGCGCGCTCGGCCGGATGACGCCGAAGCAGCCGGTCCTGGCGGACGACCCCGCGGACGGCCCCGCACCGGAAGATTCCGACGCGCCTCGCCTCGCCTCCATGGGGGCCCGCTGATGCCCACGACGCCCGCCGGGCTGATCGGCACGGTGCCCACGACCGACATCGCTCCCGGCGGCACGTCCGTGCTTCCACGCGACGATCAGACGGTACGGAGGGGCCTGGAGCGAGTGGCTGCGCACCTCCGCGATCAGGGCGTCGCGGTGCCAGCGCTCAGGGGGAAGCTGCTCCGCCCCATGGTGGCGTACGCCCTGGTCCCGCCACAGAAGCGCGCCATGCTCGACGACCGGTTCTGGTTCGGGGCCCTCGCGATCCAGATGGTTCACGAGGCATCGCTTCTTCACGACGACATTCTGGACGACGCCGAGACACGCCGTGGTCGCCCCACCCTGTGCACCGAGCACGGGATCGCGGCCGCTCTGGTGCGTGGGGACCAGTACCTGACGGCGTCCTACCGGGCGGCCGCCCTCACCCGCTGGCCTGCCTTTCTGGATGTGTTCATCCGGTCGGTGGAGCGGACGGTGGCCGGAGAAGTCGAGCAAGGTCGCGCGGCCGGCGTCGTCCTTGATCGGGCGGCCTACGAGCAGATCATCCTGGGCAAGAGTGGTGAGCTGTTCGGGGCGGCGGCCAGCCTCGGAGGCCTCGGGGATGGCGCGGAGGCGGACGCTCGCAGCCGGCTCGGCCAACGACTCGGCGCCCTCTACCAGAGAGTGGACGACCTGCTCGACTACTGCCAGGCCGCCGAGACCGGCAAGCCGCCATTCCAGGACTACCGCCAGGGCAAGTGGACGTGGGTTCTCGGGTTGGCCGGGGTGGAGAGTTTCGCCTGGACGAGCGAGGCGGTGGCCCGTGCGGTCTTCGGCGCGGTGAGCGGGTCGTCTCCCGCACGCGCCGCCGTGGAAGAGCTGGAGCGAACCCGGTACAGTCTTCTCGGAGCCGCTCAGGAACTGGCGCCCGAGGACGTGATCCTGTCCGACGTGCTCGACGATTGGATCCGCGCGGCCCGGGAGGGGATCGCTCGACAAGAGGCATGCCTCGCGAGGGACGGTGCAGTCGCCCGGAACGGAGGCGCGCCGGCTGGAGGCGGTCCTGTGAGGAACGGAGCCGCCGCCCGGGACGGAAGCGCGCCGCGGGATGCGGATCCGGCGAGGGAATCAGCAGCTCCCGGGATGCCGGTCCGCACCGACCCGGTGCGCGAGGTGGCCGAACTGGCACGCGACCTGGGCGGGCCCGACGATTGGGCGGCCTACTTCGCCCAGCACGCTCGCACTTTCCGGTTCGCCGCACGGCTCTTCCCGAAGGCCGAGGGTGCACGTGTGGCATCGCTGTACGCCTTCTGCCGCTTTTCCGACGACCTTGTCGACAACCCTCACGACGGTGCTCCTGCGGACGTCCTGACCGAGCGGCTCAGCGCCTGGCGAACGCTCGCCCGGGCCGCCTTCGACGGCGTGAAGACGGACATCCCGCTCCTGGACCACGTGATGGCCCAGGCGCGAGACCGTGGCGTGGATTGGCTCTACCCCGACGCCGTGCTGGAGGGCGTGGGCATGGACCTCGTGCCGTGGGCGTACCGCGACTGGGACGACCTCGAAGCCTATACGTTCGGGGTGGCGGGAGCGGTCGGCGGCTGGATGAGCCAGCTCTTCGCTGTGCACGACCCGGAGATGCTCGAGCAGGCGCACGCGCTGGGGCACGCCATGCAGTTGACGAACATCGTGCGGGACGTCGGCGAGGACTGGCGGATGGGTCGTTGCTACCTCCCACAGGAGCTTCTCTCCAGCCACGGCATCACCGTTGGAGACCTCGCCGCCCTCGTGTCCGGGGCGGTGCCGGTGACGCCGGCCTGGCAGGCCGTCATGGAAGACGTGATGGACCGGGCCGACGCGTGGTACGACCTTGCGTGGCCTGGCATACGTGGGCTCCCGAGTTCGTTCCGCAGGCCCGTCGCCGTGGCGGCCGCCGCCTACCAGGGGATCCACGACGAGGTGCGCCGAAACCGGTGGAACAACCTGAACCGTCGGGCCGTCACCTCGCGCTCACGAAAGGCCGTCCTGGGGCTGGGCGGCCTGCGACGGGCGGCCCGCCCGTGAGCACCCGGTGGCCGTGGCGCGTCTTCGATCTGGCTCGGCGACCGTGGATGGCGCTCCACCTTCGGGTCCACATGACGGGTGGCCGCACCGCCCTTCCCGCGGGGCGCGTCCTCCTGCTGTCGAACCACGAGACGTTCTGGGACGGCTTCCTGATGCGCGACGTCCAGCGCCTCCTGTGGCCCGAGCGGTCGTTCCATGCCGTCATGCTCCAACGTGAACTCTCTCCCCGCCCCTGGCTTCGCCCCCTGGGAGCCATCGGTGCCCAACCCGGCTCCGTAGGCGGCGGCCGACACCTCGTCCGCGCGCTCGACGGCCTCCCGTCCGACGCCGTGCTGGCGTTTTTCCCTCAGGGGAGGATCCACCCGGGATCGCCTCGTCCGCTCGCCTTCAAGCCCGGGGTCGAGGTCGTGCGTCGGCGATTCGAGCCGGTGGCGACGATCCCGGTGGGAATCCGGCTGACCGGGGGACGGACGCCGCGGGCCGACGCGTACGTGAGTATCGGACCACCCATCGCCCCCCACCCGGGCCGGCGCCCCCGGGGCACGGTCCTCGAAGCGGCGGTTACGGCGCAGATTTACAATATCGAGGCCTTCCTGGCGCGGCACGGTGAAGACGCTCCCGACGCATGGCCCGGTCCGGGCGGCGAACTCGACGCCGCCCCCTCGCCGCCACACTGGCTGCAGACGGTTCCCTGGACCGCGAGGAACTGACGTGACGAAGCCACGGATCGACACCGCCGTCGTCATCGGGAGCGGCTTTGGAGGCTTGGCCATCGCGGCTCGGCTCCAGGCCGCCGGGGTCGCGGTCACCCTGTTCGAAAAGCGGGAGAAGATCGGAGGACGGGCGTACCAACTCGAAGACAGCGGCTACACCTTCGACATGGGGCCGAGCTTGATCACGGCCCCCCACGTGATCGACTCCATCTTCCGCGCGGGGGGACGCCGCCTCGGGGACTTCGTCGATCTGGTTCCCTTGGACCCGTACTACCGGATCTACTTCCACGACGGGACCCACCTCGACTACGTGGGCGATCCCGAGCGGATGAAGGCGCAGATGCGCCGCTTCTCCTCCAGGGATGCCGACGCCTACGATCGGTTCATGGAGGCCATCCGGCCGATCTTCGACTCCGTCATTGGCGACCGGCTCGGATCCAGGCCGTTCGACTCGCTCGGGACGATGATGCGGTTCCTTCCTCAGATGGCCCGCCTGGGCGCCTACATCCCCGTCACCCGATTCGTGAACCGGTTCTTCGAGGACTTCCGGCATCGCTTCATCTTCTCGTTCCACCCCCTGTTCGTGGGGGGCAATCCGTTCGCCACGCCGGCCATCTACCTCATGATCCCGTTCCTCGAGCGCGAGGGTGGGGTCTGGTTCGCGAAAGGCGGGATGTACTCGGTCGTGGAGGCGCTCGGGCGGCACTTCGAGGACCTCGGTGGAGAGATCCGCACCGGCGCTGAGGTCGATCGGATCCTCGTGGAAGACGGGCGGGCCGTCGGTGTGCGTAGCGGTGACGAGACGATCCGAACCGACGTGGTCATCAGCAACGGCGACCCGGGCCACACGTATGGGACACTACTGGAGACCAGCGCTCGTAAACGATGGAGCGACAAGAAGTTGAAGCGCACCGACTGGAGCATGAGTTGCGTCCTCCTCTACATCGGAACGCGACGCCAGTATCCCCAGTTGGAGCACCATACGCTCATCCTGTCCGAGCGGTACAGGGAGCTACTCCGGGACATCTTCGGCAAGAAGATCCTCCCGGACGACTTCAGCATGTACCTCCACGCACCGACACGCACCGACCCCGGAATGGCGCCGCCCGGCTGCGAGAGCATGTACGTCCTGATTCCCGTGGCGAACCAGGCCTCCGGCCTCGACTGGGGTGACATCAAGGAAGGGTTCGCCGATCGCGTGATCGACTTCCTGGAGGCGTGGGGCCTGGACGACCTCCGTGCTCAGATGGACGTGTTGCACATCTTCACGCCGGACGACTTCGAGACGGAGATGAACGCCACGCTCGGCAACGCGTTCGCCATCGAACCGCGCTTCACCCAGACGGCGTGGTTCCGCCCCCACAACCGAAGCGAGGATGTGGACGGGCTCTACCTCGTGGGTGCTGGGACACACCCCGGTGCCGGCGTGCCCGGCGTCCTGATGTCGGCCGAGACGACGTACGGGTGCATCGCCCACGACCATGGTCTTCCGGACCAGTGGGACTGGGACGAGCCGGGTCGCGTCGCTCTCGGGGAGCTTCAGCCGTCGTCGTGACGGCCCAACTGAAAGCGGAGCGACTCCTCGACGCCCTCGAAGGCGAAGCGGAAGTCCGAATCGAGCGCCACCTCCGGGAGGACGCGCTGCCCCTCGAGTAGCGCTTCCTTTCCGAGCTCTCCGAACGCCGCCTTCACCGCCAGGGCGGGGACCGGGATCACCGTGGGTCGTCCGAGGACGGTGCCGAGCACGCTGCTGAAGGTGCTGTTCGTAACGGGATGGGGCGCCGTGGCATTGACCGGCCCCGATACCGAGCGGTCCATCAGAGCGTGGTGGATCAGGCCGACCACATCGTCCAGGTCGATCCAACTGAGGTACTGGCGACCGCTTCCGAGGCGTCCGCCGACGCCCATCTTGAAGGGAAGGAGCATCTTGCCCAGCGCGCCCCCTTCCGGCGAGAGGACGACGCCGGCGCGCAGCCGCACCACCCGGACTCCGGCCCGATCGGCAGGGCGAGTGGCCGCTTCCCAGTCCTGCGTCACCGAGGCGAGGAAGCCCTTTCCCGCCTTGCTGGCTTCCGTCACCCGCTCGTCGTTCCGGTTGCCGTAGTAGCCCACCGCCGACATCGACACGAGCACGCGTGGTCCACCTCTCATCTCGGCCATGGTTCGGGCGAGTAGGTCGGTTCCCTCCACCCGGCTGCGACGGATGGCCTTCTTGCGCTCGTCGGTCCAACGCCCGTCGGCGATCGGCACCCCCGCGAGGTGCACGACGGCGTCGGCCTGGGCCAAGCCATCGGCATCGATCTCCTGCGTCGAGGGGTTCCAGAAGATGGCATCCGGCCCGACCCGCGCGCGCTCCCGTACCACCCGGATGACCCGGTGCCCCCCGGTCGTCAGGAAGTGGGTGAGGCTCGTTCCGATCATGCCGGACGAACCCGTGATGGCCACGGTCATCCGGGGGCGCTCGGACCACCGGGCGTGGCGCGCCAGGTCGTTGGCGAGACGGGTCTGCCGGAACCGGAAGAGCCGCTTCAACTCCCCCTCGATGAACCCGGGCGCGAGCGCGGCACCGGCCGGCCCGAGCGGAGGCTGGACCTCGATCGTGTCCGTCATCGTCGTGCCGCCCGCGCCGTCCGGCTCGAAGCGGTGCGTATGCTCCCATGCCTTGAGCGGTCCGGAGAGCTGGGTGTCGCGGAACTGCTCGTTCTCGACGAAGTCCTTGTGGACGAGCTCCCACCGGAACGACGCCGGGCCCTGACGGACGCGCAGGACGACCCGCGCCCCGTCACGGATCCCACCCTCCTTCTCGACGACGTCGACGTTTGCCCACGGGGGGGTCAGCCGCTCGAGAGCACCGGGACGCTCATGCCACGAGAAGACTTCGGGGACCGGGTGGCCCGGCAACTCCGTTCGGAAGGTGAATCGCATCGGTCTGCAGTCGGAAGGGTGGGCGTCATCGGCGGAACCGTACCCCGCACCGCGCGGAGGGTGCTCCCGATCAGACTCCGAGGCTCTCCTGGCCGCCCCATCGGCCGAGGTACCCGTTCACGTCGATCTTTCGGCGCGTCGAGGCCGAGGTCATCGACCGCACCTTCCCGTACAGGGCACGCTCTGGCCATCCCCGATCGAATCGGCCCAGGACCCAGAAGATTCCGGTATACGAGTTCGGGTCCCGTCCGTCGATGGCGTACTTGTTGTTGAGCTCGACCATGATATCGAGCGCCTGCCGAGGGTGCGGCGTCCACTCGAGGATCTTCTTGCCCCAGAGCATCCTCAGGTAGTTGTGGATGACCCCCTCGGCCACGAGTTGGCGCTGCGCGGCATTCCAGAGTTCGTCGTGGGTTGCAGCGGACTCGAACTGCTCCAGAGAGTACAATGCTGGCCGCGGGTCGCCCGCATGCTCTTCCAGCGTGGCCCGTGCCCATTCCGGCAGGGAGTCGTATTCCGCGTAGTTGGGGCGCAGCGCGCAGAAATTGAAGCCGATCTCCCTCCACGTGACGAGCTCATCGAGGAATTTCTCGGCATCTGGATCGAGGCCCCACCACCCCTCGCGCTTCCCATCCGAGCGAGGCGACAGGCGCGCGGGACTCCAGCCGGACCGGGCGGCCACCGCGTGGAAGATCTCGTGGACGGACACGTGCCCCCAGTGCAACCACGGCGACAGCCCGCTCTGCCCGTCCCGGTCGGGGTGGTTCCGGTCGGTTCCATAGCGGGCGAGGCCGGTGTCGATGAAGCGTCTCAGGCGGGCGCGTCCGGCCGCTGAACCCCCACACGCAGCCACGGGACCCACGGAGTGGTCGATGGGCAGGTCGGACAGCACCGAGGGTCCGCCCCCCAGGAGGTCGCCGGACGCCGACGGCCACCGCCGTAGGACAGTTGCAGATACGGTCGCGGGCGGAAGCGCCCGCTCACGCGAGAACGGATCGGGATCGGGCGCGTCCAGCAGGTGCTCCGGGAGCGTCTTCTGCAGGAACCGGCGGAAGTGGAAGGCCGCGCTGAACGTGCGATCCGCCGCAGCGATAGGGAGCAGACCGCAGGAATCGACCCCCTCGAGGAGCACCGACACGGCGCGGGCGGCGGCTTCCTGCATCGAGGGGAGAAAGAACGCGGGGTAGCGGTCCGTGACGATCAGGCAGGCGGAGCGGCTCAAAGCCTCCAACAGCCCCTTGCCCGCGCCCGGACTCGGTTCGACATACGGGTAGTAAGCCACCCGAGCCGCTTGGAGTACGCCCACGTGTTCGGCCATTCCGTCGATCACGAAGCGGTGGTGTCGGTCCGACGCCCATCGGTACCCCGCGCGCAACGGCTCGAAAACGAGAAGCGGCTTCCCGAGTGAATCGGCGTGGGCCAGCGCCCGGTCGAGGCCGAAGTTCCACGACAGCCGCCGTTGGGCCACCATCCAGTAGAGAACGTAGTCGCCGTCCGGACGGATCGGCGCTTCGTTCAGGCGCGCGACACGCAGCTACTTGACTCCGGCCAGGTTGAAGAAGAGGGCGGCGGCCGGTCGGACAGCATGTCGACGCCCGAGGCGTCAGTCTCGCTCCGGCCTGCTATGAGCGCATCATCCGAGCCCGATGTCAGGGCGTCGGGTTCAGGCAACTTTCGATGGCGTCGATGAGCACATCCTCGTCCAGGATGGGCTTCGTGACGTAGTCGTTGAAGCCTGCCGCGAGGTACTTTTCCCGGTCGCCCGCCATGGCATGCGCCGTGAGCGCGATGACGGGGAGATCCGCGAACTGGGGCTGGTCCCGAATCCAGGCCAGGACCTCCGTGCCGTCCATCTCCGGGAGAGAGATGTCCAGCAGCACCAGATCCGGAGGGTCCTCCGCGAGCCCGTCCACCGCGTCGACGCCCGTTTCGTACTCGGACAGCTCATAGCTTCCTTCCAGGAGGGCCTGGACGAGAAGGCGGTTGTCGGGGTTGTCCTCCACAACTGCAATCTTGGCTCTCATTCCGGGAGATCCTTTTCGACGGCCGCGAGCGCGGCACACGCGCTTGCGTAAGATTTTTCGAGTAGGGGAACGTTCGCGAGAAAGCCCTCGCGATTCCCATCGTTGCATTGCTCTTCGATTTCCGCGGACAGACTTCGCACCCGCACGGCGCCGACGTTCGCGGCGCTCGACTTCAAGCTGTGGGCCCCGCGGCCGGCTTCTTGAAGATCGTCCTGGTCCACCCCCGCTCGGATCTGGTTCATCCGCTCGGCTGAGTTTTCGAGGAAGAGGCGGAGCATCTGACCGAGGAGCCGCTCACCACCCCACTCCTTGAGACGGTCGAGCGCCTCCGGATCAATGACGCCAGAATCGGTCATTCACGCCGGTCCGGGGGGGAGGTTTTGCACGATTTTCGTGACACCACTGTAGTCTGTGGGCCGCGCCGCAGCAACGCTCCGGCGGCCTGCTCAGATCCACCGCGGATGGCCGGGGTTCATGGGTCCGACACGTCGGGTCGGGTCGGATGGGCCGGCCCCCCGATGGGAACGGCGTGGAAGAGCGTCGGGATGACCCCCGGTTCCGTTTCCCACGTGTCCAACCGCTCAGCCCAATCCACGCCTGGTGGGGACGCCGCGCCGCGCAGACGCGCCTCCAGCCACGCGCGCTGGCCGAAGCCGATCTCGCGGAAGTAGACGTCCGCCAACTCGAAGATCCGGTCGACATGATCGGATACGTCGATCCAGACGGACGGGAGGGTCGAGTGGACTCCCCGCACGGTGAACACGGGGCACGGATCGCGGTGTGGGGGCGTCGGCTCGACCACCCGGGCGATGCGCGCCAGCGTGATCGCGTCGACAGCCATGGCTCCCGTGGCCATATGATCGGGGTGGCGCATACCCTTCACCCACATCCTACCCCAGGTCAGCAGAGCGTCGGGGCGAATCTCGGCCACCACGTCCGCGACCGCTCGACTCCCGGTCGGGTTCGCCACGATCTCGGTATCCGTGAACCCGAGGAATCGATGCTCGATGTCGAGAATGCGCGCGGCGCGCTCGGCCAGACGCACGCGGCGGGCCGCCACGTCGTCGGGTGGGAGCGGGCCGAACGCGGCCGTCGCCTCACCGCGGGTGAGGTAGACCACGACCACGCGATGACCAGCAGCCCTGTGCGCGCACAGGGTACCCGCCACGACCAACTCGTCGTCCGGGTGAGCCAGGACGACCAGCAAGGTCTTCGGAGCCATCAGCGCGCGAGACTCGACCGGATGGCGCGGATTCCTTCAGCGGGTCCGCCGGGGTGGCCGTAGACCGCCGAGCCCGCCACCAGGACCGTGGCCCCGGCGTCCCCGAGCGCAGCCGCGTTGGTCGCGTCCACGCCGCCGTCGACTTCGATGTCGGCGTCCGACGCCATGCGGTCGAGGAGCGCGCGCGCGGCACAGACCTTCTCGACCGACGCCGGGATGAAGGCCTGCCCACCGAAGCCTGGGTTCACGGACATCACCAGGAGAAGATCGAGGTCGCGCGCGATCGCGGTCAGCGACGCAACGGGTGTGGCCGGGTTGAGCGCCACTCCGGCCCTCGCGCCCACTTCCTTGATCCGGCCGATCGTCCGATGGAGGTGAGGGCACACCTCCTGATGCACCGTCACGACATCCGCGCCCGCACCGACGAATGCGGCAAGGTGCCGGTCGGGCCGCTCGATCATCAGGTGAACGTCTACGGTCAGGGACGTGGAGGCGCGAACCACCTCGGTGATGCGTGGTCCGATCGTGATGTTCGGCACGAAGTGCCCGTCCATCACGTCCACGTGGATCCAGTCGGCTCCGCCCTCCTCGGCTGCCTGGACCTCCTCGCGTAACCGTCCGAAGTCGCACGACAGGATCGACGGAGAAAGCCTCACCACAGCGGTCCCATTGTCCGAACTCCGTCCGGCCCCGCCACGAAGGCGCCGTCCGCCATTGAAAGGAACAGCCCGTGGTCCACGACGCCGGCCGATGCCTCGAGCGCATGAGCGAGCCCGGCGGGATCGTCGATCCCGTCTTCGAACCGGCAGTCGAGGATCAGATTTCCGTTGTCCGACTTGAAGGGAGGTCCATCATCGAAGGTCCGAACGGAGACGGTTGCCCCCAGGCTCTCGAGCCGAGTCACGTGGACCTGCCACCCCCAGTCGATCACCTCGACCGGAAGCGCGGAGCGGGTGCCGAGTCGCTCCACCCACTTGGAGTCGTCGCCAATGATCACGTACCGGTCCGACGCC
Organism: Gemmatimonadota bacterium; assembly: GCA_029262115.1. Classification (GTDB taxonomy): domain Bacteria; phylum Gemmatimonadota; class Gemmatimonadetes; order Longimicrobiales; family Gaopeijiaceae; genus JAJCZZ01. The sequence goes on from JAJCZZ010000034.1 coordinate 19,052, forward strand.
TGGGCAATCATCTTCTCGCGAAGGAGCGCGCCCCCCATTCCCTTGATGAGATCGAGGTCCGGATCGATCTCGTCCGCACCGTCGACCGTCAGGTGCAGGTGCCCGTTCTCGCCCAGCCCGGTGAGCGGAATACCGAGTTCGCGCGCCTCCCGTCCCGTTCGGACGGACGACGGGACGCCCACGACCTCACGGAGTCGACCCTGATCGAGCGCGTCGGCCAGCAGATCCAGGAAGTGGGCCACCGTACTGCCTGTGCCGAGACCCAGCACCATCCCGTCTTCGACGAGCTCCAGCGCCCGTGCGGCCGCCTCACGCTTCCTCTGCTCCGAGATGTCCGTCACACTCAGCCGGGAAAGTTCGAGAGCACGTCGCTCTGCATCCGATCGGTCATGGCCAACGCTTTCTTCCAGGGGCGCTCCCACATGTTCCGCCCGAAGATCAAGCCGACCGCCCCGGCCTCCATGGCCACGCGCGCCTTTTCGACCACATCCTCGTCTCCGAGCTTGCTGCCTCCGGAGAAGAGCACCAGGGTCCGGCCGGCCGAGGCGACCACGCGCCTGGCGCCCTCCTCGTACGAATAGTCCATCTTGGCGTACTTACCCGGCTGCTCCCCGTCTTTGTCCGACCGCTTGGGCATGTTGAGCTTCACGATGTCGGCACCGAGCTCCATCGTGACGCGGGCGGCGTAGTCGACCGCGTACAAGGAGTCGCGCCCGCCTTTGCCCTCGATCTCGTGGCCGCGCGGATACGCCCAGACGATGAGCGGCATTCCGAAACGGTCGCACTCCTCGCGGATCTGCTGGAACTGGATGAAGTCCTCGTCCTGTCGGGGCGAGCCGACGTACAACGTGTAGCCCACCGCGTCGGCGCCCAGGGCCACGGCGTCTTCGACCGTGCCGGTCTGGGTCGAGAGGGCATCGGCGTCCGACGGGATGTTGGTCTTTCCGTTGAGTTTCAGCACCAGCGGAACCTGCCCCGCGTAGGCGTCCATGTACTTGCGGGCGAGGCCGTAGTGGAGGGCGATCCCGTTGTAGTTCCCCTCGACCGCGAGCTTCCACTGGAAGTCCGGGTTTGCCGACGCCGGGTTGGGGAAGAAGTCGATGGGGCCGTGCTCGAGCCCCTGATCGATGGGCAAGATCATCAAGGTCCCGTTCTTCAGCCCGTGCTCGTACATCATTCGGTGAAGACGCGCTTTCTTGCCGAGAGACAGACCCATCTCGTCCAGCGTGGGGCGTGTGACTTTGGACGATTTCCGTGGTTTCGGACTCATGGGTCGATCTCCCGCCGCGGCGGTGGAACAAAGGTATTTTCGGGACGGCGAAAGGTACCGCCCCCGGGTACACGATTCCACCCACGGGGAACCAAAAAGCGAGTGACCGTTGACACCACCGCGTGCGCCGACAACACTTCGGTCATGAACCTCACGCGGTCCTGGTATCGATACGGTTGGTATGCTCCCTCGGGAGTCCAGGGCCCGTGTATGCCTGCACCGTAGACAGGCGCAACCCACGACAGCCCAGGCTCCCGACTCGGTCGGGGGCCTTTTTTTGTGCCCACCGTTCGGGGGCACCAAGGAGACGAACACCATGATCATCGTCACACGACGCGGCGTAACCGACGCCGAACTCGACCACATCCGCGAGCGCGTGGAGGCCCTCGGCCTACGCACACACCTTTCGCGCGGCGAACACCGCACCATCATTGGGTGCCTGGGCGACGAAGCTCGCCTCCAAAGCGTCCCGCTGCACTCCATTCCCGGGGTGGAAGCGGTCCATGCCGTGCTGAAGCCGTACAAGTTGGCGTCCCGGGAATTCGCCGCGGAGGACACGCGCGTCCCGCTCGGCAGCGTCGAACTGGGCGGGCCCGAGATCGTGGTGGTCGCGGGGCCGTGCTCGGTCGAGGGCGCCGACATGATGGAGGAAACCGCCCGTGCGGTTCAGGCGGTCGGCGCCCGAGGACTGCGGGGTGGCGCGTTCAAGCCCAGGACCTCTCCGTATTCGTTCATGGGCATGGGCGAGAGCGGGCTCCAGATCCTGGCCGACGTGCGCGCATCGACCGGACTGCCGGTCGTCACGGAGGTCATGGACACCCGTCAGGTGGAGTTGGTGGCCTCGTACGCCGACGTCCTTCAGATCGGTGCGCGCAACATGCAGAACTTCGCGCTCCTGACGGAGGTGGGTCGACTGCGCCGTCCGGTCCTTCTCAAGAGGGGGATGAGCGCCACGGTGAAAGACCTTCTCCTGGCGGCGGAGTACGTCATGGCGCAGGGCAACCCCAACGTGATTCTCTGCGAGCGCGGGATTCGGACGTTCGAGACCGCGACCCGGAATACGTTCGACCTCGCGGCGATTCCGGTCCTCAAGGCGGAGACCCACCTGCCGGTCGTTGCGGACCCGTCCCACGCTGGGGGTCGGCGCTCCCTGGTCGCCCCCCTCTCCTACGCGGCCGTAGCCGCGGGGGCGGACGGTCTGCTCATCGAGGTCCATCCGGACCCGGAGACGGCGACCTCGGACGGCGACCAGTCACTCGACTTTTCGGAGTTCGCCGACCTCATGGACGGACTACGCGCCTTTGCGGACGCGGCCGGGCGCACGGTCGCGGGTGCCACGGCTGCCGTGTGACGCTGTCGAAGGGCGGCGTTCAAGCCGGTGCCATCGGTTCGGCGCGCCACGGCGGTGGTGTGATGCTGTCGAACGGCTCCGTTCAGCCCGCCGAGCGGAGGGCACGGGCGTCGGCGACCACCGCGCGGGCGTCGTCGAGCTGCTTGACGACCGCCCGGCGCGACGTGCCCCCGTCGCTGTCCCGTGAATCGACCGATGCGCTCCAGTCGAACACCGTGTGGACGTCGGGGGCGAACTCGGCGTGCTCGCCCTGGAATTCGTCCACGGAGAGGTCGGACAGGGGCACCCCCCGCTCTTCCGCACGCCGAACCAGCCGTCCGATGACCTCATGGCTTTCGCGGAAGGGCACGCCACGTCGAACCAGGTAGTCCGCCAGGTCGGTCGCGAGCAGTTGGCTGTCCATGGCCGCGGCCATCCGCTCCGGGCGGAACGTCACGGCCCGCACCATGCCGGCCACGGCCGGGAGGGTCAGAAGAAGCGTGTCGACGGTGTCGAACAGTTGCTCCTTGTCCTCCTGCAGGTCGCGGTTGTATCCCGTCGGAAGTCCCTTGAGGAGCACGAGCAGCGCCTGAAGATTTCCGACCAGACGACCGGCTTTCCCTCGGGCCAACTCCGCCGCGTCGGGGTTCCGCTTCTGGGGCATGAGGCTCGAGCCCGTGCTGAAGCCGTCCGACAGCCGGACGAACCCGAACTCCATGCTGGAGAACAGGACCAGATCCTCGCCCAACCGGGAGAGGTGGACGCCCAGCATGGCCCCGGCGTACGCGACGTCACAGATCCAGTCACGGTCGGACACGGTGTCCACGCTGTTTTCCGACACTCGATCGAAGCCGAGCTCCACGCACAGGGCGTCCCGATCCACCGGGAATGGGCACCCCGCGATCGCCCCTGAACCCAGAGGAAGCACCGCAGCGGACGACCGGGCCGCCTCGAGGCGCTCCAGGTCGCGCGCGAACGCCCAGAAGTGGGCCAGGGTCCAGTGCGCCGCCCGAATCGGTTGCCCCTGCTGGAGGTGGGTGTAGCCGGGCATGATCGGATCGACCCCGGTCACTGCCAGGGTGTGGAGGGCGTCCAGGAGTTCGACCACGAAAGCGCGGACCCGGTCGATCGACGCCATGCCCCACAGCCGCACATCGGTGGCGGACTGGTCATTGCGCGAACGCCCGGTGTGCAGCTTGCCCGCGACCACCCCAACGTGCCCTTGAAGGAGCCGTTCGACCGCCGAGTGGATGTCCTCGTCGGACGCCCCCGTCAGCGCCCCTTCTTGAATCGCGACCTCGACCGAGTCGAGGCCTTCGAGGATGGTGTCCCGCTCCTCCGCGCTGAGCACGCCGGCCCTGGCAATCGCTCGAGCCCAGGCGCGGCTACCCTGGATGTCTTCCCGCCACAGTCGGCGGTCGATGTCCAGGCTGAGGTTCAGCGGGACCATCTCCGGGGACATCCCCTGGGCGAAGCGTCCGCCCCAGAGGGCCTTCGCCGGTCCGGCCGGCGTGTCGTCGTTGTATGCCATTGCGGCCGTAGTGTGCTCGTTGGATCCCATTTGCGTCCGTCAGGAAGGTGGTGCGCGAACCCTACCCATGCGAAAGGGCCGTGACAACGCTTTCGCGCTGCCACGACCCAGATTTGGACCGGCCGACCTACCCGCCGTAGAACGACACGGCCCCCTGCTTCGCATTCATCACCCGGCGGCGACATGAGAGCCGCCAGCCTCCGAGTGGCCCCGGTGAATCCGACGAGCGGACCACCGTGACCAAGCATAAATATGCACCATCTCTGTATAGTGCAAGCGGGTCGGTCAATCCCTCTGAGAAACGTCCCCGAAGCGGTCGTGTCACAGGTACGCTTCGGGCCTCCTCATGGGCCCTTCCGCGCAGACCGTCAGCGCCGGATCGACTGTCGCAGTAAGGAGACGGCCTGGTCGATCTGCGCATCGGACACGATCAGGGGAGGCACGAGGCGCACCACGTCCGGGCCCGCCCCGACCATGAGGAGGCCGGCCTCCCGGGCGGAGGAGACGACCGGGGCGGCGGGTTCGTTCAGGGCCAGCCCGAGCATGAGGCCCCTGCCCCGCACTTCGCGGACCGCATCGAGATCGAGCAAGGTCTCGAGCCCGGCTCTCAGACGCTCGCCCTTTTCGCGCACGGAGCGTAGGAAGTCGGGCGCGCACACCGTCCGGACGACCGCATGGGCCACCGTCGAGACGAAGGGTCCGCCCCCGAAGGTCGTGGCGTGATCACCGGGCTGGAGCGTCGCCCCGACGGCGTGGTTCGCCACGACCGCCCCCAGAGGAAAGCCACCACCGAGCGGCTTGGCCAGCGTCAGGATGTCGGGCACGACCCCCGAGTGCTCGTACGCGAAAGCGTCACCGGTACGCCCGAGCCCGCACTGGACCTCGTCGAAGACGAGAAGCACGCCGTGTTCGTCGCATGCGGCCCGCAGTCCGCGCAGGAAGGCGGTGTCGATGGGGCGGATCCCACCCTCCCCCTGGAGCGGCTCGATGAGGACAGCGGCTGTCTGTCCCCGCGCCAGCAGCGTGTGGACGCAGTCGAGGTCGCCCACCTCCGCGAACTCGACACCCGGCATCACCGGCAAGAAGGGTTCGCGGTAGTTGGGACGATCGGTGGCCGCCAACGTCCCGAACAGACGTCCGTGGAAGGAGCCCCGGAACGCGATGAATCCCGTGCGTCCGTCTCCGTGGGTGGCGCCCGCCCAGCGGCGCGCGAACTTCAGGGCCGCCTCGTTCGCCTCCGCGCCGGAGTTGCAGAAGAACACTCCCCCCGGGAAGGCGAGGGACACGAGCGTCTCGGCCAGCGCCTCGCCCGGAAGCGTGCGGTAGAGATTCGAGGTGTGGATCAGCCCCGACTCCAGCGCCTCGTCGATCGCGCGCCGAATCACCGGCGAAGCGTAGCCGAGGGCGTTCACCGCGATTCCGGCCGTGAAGTCCAGATACTCGCGTCCGTCCGCGGCACGCACGGTGCAGCCCTCGCCGGAGACCAGCGTGAGCGGCGGGTCGCCGTACAGCGGGAGAAGCGCTCCCGCTGGCACCGTTTTGGTCAGCATCGTAGCCCCATCGTGTCCTCGAGCCCCATCATCAGATTCATGTTGTGGACCGCCTGACCGGCCGCCCCCTTCCCCAGGTTGTCGAGCGCGGCCACCACGGTGAGCAGGCCCGGAGCGCACCGATTGTCGCTCACGCCGAGCGCGAGGACGTCCGTACCCACCACGTCCGCCAGCGAGGGTACCCGACCGGGACCCGACAGCCGGATGGTAGGATGTCCCGCCCAACTCTCCGCCCACACGTCGCGGACCCGAGCGGCCGTGACGCCCTCATCGACGGGAACGTAGATCGTCTCGAGGATCCCGCGCGCCACCGGAAGCAGATGGGGTTGAAAGACGAGGTCGAGCCCCGGTAGGCCGTGACGCATCTCACGGAGATGACGGTGTTCGTTTCCCAGCGAGTAGGCCCGATAGTCGTTCGCGACCTCGGCGAAGAGCAGATCCCGTCGTGCCGAACGTCCCGCGCCGGTTACGCCGGACGCGGCATTGATCGCGACGGTGGCGCCCTCAGCGACGAAACCGGACGCTTGAAGGGGGCCGAGTGCGAGTTGGACGCCGGTCGGATAGCAGCCCGGGTTGGCCACCAACCGGGCGGCTCGCACCTCATCGGCAGCGACGTCCGCGAGGCCGTACACCGCATCGTCCTCACGCCCCGAGCCCGGGCGGTGATCCGCGGTCAGATCGACGACCCTCGCGCCAGCGGCGAGGGCACGGGTCGCCCAGTCGGCCGCCGAACCGTGCGGGAGGCATAGAAAGACCAGATCGACGCTGGACAGATCCGCGTCCGCGGCGGGGCGAAGCTCCAGACCGGGAAGAACCGACGCCCCACCCGCCTCCCGCTCCGACGTGGCGAATCGGACATCGGCTCCTGGATGACCGCCCAGGACGCGGAGCAACTCCATGCCGGTATACCCGGTCCCGCCGATGACGCCGACCGTCACTGTAACCGCTGATGTGTCGTTCATCGCATAATTATGTACAAGAACGCCGAAGCGTCAAGGAGCGCGGCGAAGCACGACTTGCGCTTGCGCAGCTTGCAAATACTGAGACAAGACAGGAAAGAAGGCCGGTCCATGACTGCATAATCATACTATGACACCAAATATTTTGTCAGTCACCCATTCCGGCGAGCGCTTCGATGCGCGACTTGACGGGCGCGAGGGCCTCGCGCGACCGCAAGATCAGCAGGATCGTATCGTCCCCGGCGAGCGTGCCGAGCACCTCCGGCCACTCCTCCCCGTCTATCCCGGCGGCGACGGTCTGGGCGGCGCCCTTGAGCGTGTGGATCACGAGCATGTGCTCCACGCCCTCGGCGGCCAGGAACAGGGTTGGCAGAAGCGACGTCAGGGACGGTGTACTGTCGTATTCATCGGGGACCGTGTAGTGCGCGCCACCGTCCGAAGCCGGGACCTTGACCAGCCGCAGTTCCCGGATGTCCCGTGACAGCGTCGCCTGAGTCACATCGATCCCGCGTTCGACGAGGAGTGCCCGGAGCTTCTCCTGGCTGCCCGGACGGTGCGTCCGGATGGCCTCGACGATCTCGGCATGGCGTACCTGCTTGCTCATGGACCTCTCCGGTTCCCCGCCTGCCAACAACGTGACGGCCCGACCGCCTGGGGGAAGCAGTCGAGCCGCTCATCACGACAGGTGGGGATGGCGTCCGTTCAGAAGGTGTACTGGAGCTTGAGAAGCGCGAGCCGCCCGAGCTCGGGCGCACCGATGAACTCCCGGTGCACGTTGTCGAACAGGTTCGTCACCGTTAGCGATACCTGTGCCTGCGCGGCCACCGGCAGCTTGTACCCGATATTCGCGTCGACCACCGCGTAGCTGTCCACGTCTCCGAGGTAGACGCCGGAGTTCATCGTGAACGCGTCCGAGTACCGGACCCGACCATCCAGCGACAGGCCCGACAGCTGATCCATGAAGCGGGCGCCGAACGAGCCCTTGAACGTCGGCGCGTTCAACGAGATGTCCGACGACGACGTGCAGCTCCCGTCTTCGTTGAAGTCGAAGCACTCCTCGCTGACCCACGACAGCGACCCCGTGAAGCTGACCTTGTCCGTGGCAATGAACTGCATGCCGAAGTCCGTGCCCCAGAGGTCGACGTCCCCGAAGTTGCGGTACGTCAGGACCAGGTCCGAGTCGCTACGCTGATCGGGCGCGACCGTACCGAGCGGGATGGCTGCGGCGGAACCGGCCAACTGCGCCGCGAGTCCCTGCGCGACCTGAGCCGGTAGCCCTGCCCCGATCAGACGCTGTGCAAGAAAACCTCCGACCGAAGTACCTGTGAGGAAGACGCTCGGCGTCTCGACCCGGAGCGGACCCACGAAGTCCTTGATCTCCGAGCGGTAGACGTCGACAGAGAGCGAGAGCCGGTCCGCGATGACGCCCTTGTAGCCGACCTCGTACGTGTTGGTAATGGTCGGACGAATCCGATTCACCGCCACAGGCCCGGCGTCAGGTCTGAATGGGTTCTCGGTGTCCTCCTGGTTGAAACGGAGTAGCCACGACTCCAAGTCGCCCGCGGCCGGGTTGCTGATGATCTGGAGGAACTGCGTGGGCGATAGGCCGAGCTGACCCAAAGTCGGGCCGAGCGCCGGATTGAACGCCAGCGTAGGCGCCACGAGCGTGTTCCACAGGAGGGCGCCGTTGGCCGGGATCTGCCCGAGTTGCGTAGCGAACGGCGAATACATGCACAGTCCCTGGACCCCACCCGTGCACTGTTGGTTGAACGTGAAACCCGAGGTCGGGACGCCCTGGGTGCGGACGTCGAAGCCGAAGAAGCCGCCCGACCCGTCCGGAATCGGCAGGGGGATGCGGCCGGCACGCAGGTCGAGGAACAGGTTGTTCGTCGACGGCGTCGAGAACGCTCGGTTGTACGTCAGGCGGAAGTTCTGACCCTCGGTCGGCTTGAAGACGAGCGCTGCCCGCGGCGAGTAGTTCAGCTCATCGAGGCGGCTGTGATCGTCGATCCGCAGCGCTCCGACCAGGTCGAATTGTTCCGACAACGAGGCGGTGGCGTGCACATAACCTCCGATCTCGTCGATGCCGTCGTCGTCCTCGTTGGAGCCGTTGATCGTGCCCTCGGTCTTCGGCGTGGTCCGTTGGACATCGACACCGGTGATCACGTCCAGCATGTCGCCGAGGAGGAAGCCGTACTGTACCTGGCCGGCCACCATGTTCGACTTGTCGATGATCGGCTGACCGGTGCGCAGCAGGAACGAATCACCCGCGTCGCTCTTGTTCACGAATGTCTGCGCGAACAGCCGCCCCTTGCGCAGACGCGCCTGCCCGAACGTGTAGCCCCAGTCGTTCGCCTGGCCCGCGCCAATACCGGTCAGTTCGACCGAACGGACCAACTGGTTGTGTCCGACCGAGAAGATGACTTCGCCGTCGTCCCAGGGGCGCAGGTCGAGTCGGGCTTCCCCGCCCCACCGCTCGGCGCCGAAGTCGCGGGCTCCGACTTGAAGTGTCGAGGGATCGGCGCCCTGTTCGATGGCGGACTCCCGCGCGGCGAGCTCGACCGGGTCGACGAACTTCCAGTCATCGCCTCGGAAGTATTGGCCGGAGACCTTCAGGCCCGCTTTCTCGCTGAACGCGAACGCCTGGCGGAAGGCGCCGTGAAAGACGTCACGCTCACCGCCGGACAGCGAAAAGGTCGTTCCGGGCTTGTCGATGGGCGACGAGGTGATGATGTGCATGACGCCGCTGGCCGAGTTGGGGCCGTAGAGCGCCGCGGCGGGACCCAGTAGGACCTCGATGCGCTCGATATCGAGCGGCGTGGTCGGGATCATGTTGTACGCATTGAACCGGAGCGACGGCACAAATGCGTACCGGTTGTCCGTCATGGTCAGCATGGCGCCCGAGAAGACGTTGTTGAAGCCGCGCGTGACCGTGTTGCTCTGCGTCAGACCGGTCTGGACGACATCCACGCCCGGGAGCGCCTTCAGGTACTCGGCCGGAGTGATTGCTGCACGCTCCTGGATGCGCGCGGCCGAGACCACCGAAATGGACGCGGGCGCTTCCAGCGCCTTTTCCTCGCGGCCGCGACTGATGGAGACCACGATCGGGTTCAGCGCCAGAGCACGCGAGGTCATCATGATCTCGATCGAGGCCGTGCCCCCCGCCGGTACGTCCACCCCGTCGACGCGGGCGGTCTCGTAGCCGACCGTCACCACCACGATGGAGTAGCTGCCGCCCGGAACCTGCATCCGGAACTGGCCCGCCTGATTGGTGAGCACCCCACCGGAGTTGGCCTCGCCGGCTCCGAGAAGCTGTACCTGCGCACCATTCATCGGCTGGCTGGTTTCCCGATCGATGACCCGACCGGTCAGCGTCCCCTGCTGGGCGGACAGGGGCGCGGCAAGAAGCGCCAAGAAGGCGGAGAACAGGTGGCCCATAGGCCACGTGAGTCGACGACGCATTGAGGGTCCTCGGCTGAATGTTTGGTCTTCAATCATGACGAAACCGCAGACGGGTCTGGCAAAAAGCTCGTAGCAACGTAGGCGTTGCAACAACTGCGCAGCAATCCACACTAGGCGATCGGCCTCCCGCTCGCGTCGATCCGGGGCAGAATCACGTGCGGGATTCCGAGCGCGTCCAAGAGTCGTTCGAAGGCGGCCAACTCCTCGTCGATCAGACGGTCGCGTTCGTCCGCGCGGGTCCTCCACTCGTCGGCGAGGTCGCCCAGCCGCTCGCGGGCTCCCGCCGTCACAGGGGGCTCCGTGCCGTCCACCGAGCCGATCAGCGCCAGGATCTGCGCATCCAACTGATTCACGTAATTGATGACGTCCTGGAACGTGCGTTGCCGTGGCTGCACCAGTTGCTCTTCCCATTCGGTAATTCCGTCGGTGAGGTCGGCCGCGACCGCCGACACGGTGTCGACCTGGGGATGGTCGGCGAGATCGGCCACCAACGCGTCGATCTGCTCCCGCACCGACCGCATGGCAATGACCGAGCGATACAGGTCGCGCGCGGCTTGCTGCGCTTCGGCCAGGAAACGGTCCTGCGCGACGTAGTCGGCCGTGGCGGCGGTCCGCCGGGGGTCGGGATCGACCCGGAGGGGCACGGTCGCACGGTCCTGACCATGGCTCAGCCGTACCTGGTAGCTACCGGGCGGGAGGACTCTTCCTTGGAGGCTCCCGAACGGTACGAGCCCCTCCACGGCAGGGAGTCCCTCGGCCCGGAAGTCCCATGCGGTACGATTCAGACCGGCGGTGGGCTTCGTAAGGCTCGTGTAGTCCTCGTTGCCTGCGGCCTCGGGATCCGTCGCCATCGTTCGGACCACCTGCCCCGCCGCGTCGAGGATCTCCAGCGTCACGAGACTGTCCGGCGCTTCCGCGAATGCGTAGAAGATCTGGGCGCCGGTCGGCGGATTCTGCCCGGTCCGAGGACCCCCTCCGCCGAAGAACGCCGCCTGCACGGCCGGAGCCGGCTCGAAGAGGTGCATCGACGCGTTGACCACCGGCTCGCTCAGTTGCCGCAGGGGCGACAGGTCGTCGAGCACCCAGAACGCCCGGCCCTGGGTGGCGGCCACGAGGTCGCCGTCGCGGATCGTCAGATCCGTGATCGGTACCACGGGAAGACCCAGTTGGAAGGGCTGCCAGGACGCGCCGTTGTTCGCCGATGCGTACAACCCCACCTCCGTTCCAGCGAACAGCAGCCCCGGTCGGACGGGGTCCTCTCGCACGACGCGCACCCATGCCTCGTCCCCGATCCCGTCCACCGTTCGCGTCCAGCTTCGACCGTAGTCGTCGGTGCGGAAGATATGCGGCGTGAAGTCGTTGTACTTGTAGTTCGTGGCCACGACCCAGGCGGTGGCTGGACTGTGGGGCGAGACTTCGATGCTGTTGATGAGCGCTTCGCCGATGCCGGGCGGCGTGACCGCGCTCCAGGTGGACCCGTCGTCTCGCGTCACGTGAACCAGCCCGTCGTCGGTTCCGACCCAGATCGTGCCCTGCTCGTGGGGTGACGGGGCCACGTAGAAGATCGTGTTGTAGTTCTCTCCTCCGGCTCCCTCGTTCGTGATCGGGCCGCCCCCCGCACCCTGCAGGTCCTCCTGGTCGCGCGTCAAGTCGGGGCTGATTTCGCGCCAGCTCTGACCGGCGTCGTCCGTGCGCAGGAGCACGTTGCCACCGTGGTAGATCACGCGCGAGTCGAACGGCGACGCCACGATCGGCGCGTTCCAGTTGAACCGGTAGCGCTGCTCCCGGGGGTAGGTGCCCAGCCCCAGATACGGGTAGGCCATGATCGGCTTGGACTCGCCGGTGGCGCGGTCCCACCGATCGATCAGGCCCTGGTAGCACCCGCCGTACACGTACCGCGGGTCGTCCTCGTCGAACGCGAGATACGCACTTTCACACCCGGCCACCGAGTAGAAGTCGTCCGCGCCGATGCCGCCGAGCGCCGCCGAGGCGATGCCAATGGCCGAGTTGTCCTGCTGCCCGCCGTAGATGTGGTACGGGAAGCGCGCATCCGTGCTCACTCGATAGAACTGGGCCGTCGGCTGGTTGTTCAGCGTCGACCAGGAATCCCCGCCATTGAAGCTGATCTCGGCCCCTCCGTCATCGCCCAGAATCATCCGCTCCGAGTCGAGCGGATCGATCCAGAGGTCGTGGGTGTCGCCGTGGCCGACCTGGACCGGTGTGAACGTCCGTCCCGCATCGATCGAGCGGAGCATGGGCGCGTTCAGGACGTACACCGTGTTCTCGTCGAGCGGGTCGCCGAAGATCTCCATGTAGTACCAACTCCGGGTCTGGGTCACCCGGTCGGACGTCGTCTGTGTCCATGTGGCGCCCGCGTTGTCAGAGCGGTACACGCCGCCCTTCTCGTCCGCAGCCTCGATGTTTGCGAAGACCCGATCCGGATTCGCCCGCGATACGTCGACGGCGATCTTGCCCATCAGATCGGGGAGCCCTTCGGTCAGCTCGGTCCACGAGTCGCCGCTGTCGGTCGACTTCCAGATGCCCGAGCCCGGCCCACCCGAACGGACCTCCCACGGGCTCCGCCGGTGGTCCCAGTAGGCGGCGTACAGGATGCGAGGATTCGTCATATCCATCGACAGCTCGGCCGCGCCGGCCGTCTCACTCACGTAGTGGATCTTGTCCCACGACGCGCCGCCGTCGCGCGAGCGGTAGATCCCACGGTCCTCGGAGTCTCCGTAAGGCGATCCCTGGGCCGCCACGTAGACGAGGTCGGGATTCGTCGGGTGGACGCGGATCCGAGCGATCTGCCGGGTACGCTCCAAACCCATGTGGGTCCAGGTGCGTCCGGCATCCGTTGACCTGTAGACGCCGTCGCCGTGGGAGGTGGTGACCCCGCGGACCGCGTGCTCGCCCATGCCGACGTAGACCACGTTCGGGTCCGACTCAGACACCGCGATCGCGCCAACCGATCCGGTCTTGAAGAAGCCGTCCGAGACGTTGGTCCAGACCTCCCCCGCGTCGGTCGTCTTCCACACGCCTCCGCCGGTCGAGCCCATGTAGTACGTGCGCGGCCGGCCCACCACGCCCTCGACGGCCACCGAGCGGCCGCCGCGGAAGGGTCCTACGAGTCGCCACTTCATGGCCGAGACGTTGTCCTCGTCGAGCCACTCCTGGGCGTCGATGGAGGCAGGGACGACGACGAGGACGGCGACGCAGAGGGTCAGGGGTAAGCGCAGGCGCATGGCGCGGCGGTCCGGATTTCGGGTGGGGGTGCGACGCTGTGTGGCCACATCCGTCATGCGGCAGGCTACCGCGAATGGGGCATATTCGGCAATATCGCGAGCAGAACGGGGAGTCGACCGAGGCGCCGCCGCCACCCCTCCCGTCGATGAGCATTGCCTCATTTGGCACACCAACGGCCAGACGCACGAGCGGCCGTTCGTGCCGGCGCCCGAGTACCCACGCACAATCCACCCACCGAACCCTCGCGAATGGATCGAAAGGCCTTGACCATCCCGTCGTTCGACCGCGCCCGCTTCGAAACGGCCCGCGAGCGCATTGTCAGTGCCGTCCACCGGACGCCGCTCCTACACTCGCGCACCCTCAGCGAACGGTTGGGTGTCCCGACCTACCTCAAGTGCGAGAACCTCCAGAAGACGGGAGCGTTCAAGGTGCGCGGCGCGCTGAACCGGATGCTCACGCTCACGGATGAGGAGCGGGCGGGGGGTGTGGTTACCATCTCGGCGGGCAACCACGCGCAGGCCGTGGCGTGGGCGGCTTCGGCGGCCGGTGTGACATCGGTCGTGGTGATGCCCGATGGAGCGTCGACGACCAAAGTCGCGGCCAGTCGGGAGTACGGGGCCGAAGTCATCTTGCACGGGACCGCGGCCGAGGCATTCGAGCGCGCGTTCGCGCTGGCTGACGAGCGCGGGCTACGCTTCGTCCACCCTTTCGATGACGAAGAGGTGGTAGCGGGGCATGGGAGCTGCGCCCTGGAGATCGTCGAGGAACTCCCGGACGTAGGAACGATCGTGGTCCCCGTGGGCGGCGGCGGTCTTATCTCGGCCATCGCCACGGCCACTTCCACCGTCCGGTCCGGGGTCGACGTGTGGGGCGTCGAGCCGCTCGGAGCGGCCGCCATGACCGCGAGTCTGGCCGAAGGTCGCGCCATGCACATCGAGGTCGGAACGACGATCGCCGATGGGCTCGCCGCGCCGATGGCCGGCGAACTCAACTTCGAACTGGTACGGCGGCACGTGCGGGGCGTCGTCACGGTCGAGGACGACACCATACGCAGGGCGATGTCGCTCCTGCTCGAGCGGACCAAGCTGCTCGTCGAGCCGGCGGGCGCCGCCGGGTTGGCAGGGCTGCTCCAGGGTGCCATCCCCCATGATACGGGCAGACCGGTGGTGGTGCTGCTCTCCGGCGGCAACGTGGATCTGGGACGGTTGGGTGGGCTGCTGGCGTAGTGAGGTGGGGTGGTGGTGCGGGGGGGCGCGTGATGCGGTCGTGGAGGCGGCGGGAGGGCGTTCCCGGTCGCGACGGCACGCCCGGTCGCTCGCCACCGCTCGCCACCCGGCCTCGATTGCTACCGTACCGGCACTATTTCTCGTTTAGATTTAGCGTGATGGAGTCGCGGGTGCCCGCGTCCTGAACGCACCCCCCGGGATCACGCCCGGTCGCTCGCCACCGCTCGCCGCCCGGCCCCGATTGCTGCCGTACCGGCACTATTTCGGGTCCGGCGTGATGTGGTCGCGGGTGCCGTGGACGACTGCTACCGTACCGGCACTATTTCTCGTCTAGCGTGATGGAGTCGCCGGTGCCCGCGTGCTGAACCGCAACCCGGCTCTCCTCCACCCTCCTGATCGCTTCAGCCGCCCTCCCCATCGCCCAGCCACGCCAACTCAGCCGTCCTCCCGGGTCGCCCCAGCCGTCCCACGCCAACTCAGCCGTCCTCCCGATCGCCCCAGCCGTCCCGCGCCAACTCAGCCATCCCGGGTCGCCCCAGCCGTCCCGCGCCATCTCAGCCGTCGCCGGGTCGCCTCAGCCGTCGCTCGCGGCCTCAGGCGTCCCGCGCCAACCGGATGCCGCTGAACTGCCACCGGGTTCCAGCCGGGAAGAAGTTTCGGTAGGTCGCCCGGATGTGATCCCGCGGGGTCGCGCACGAGCCGCCGCGCAGCACGATCTGGTTGCACATGAACTTGCTGTTGTACTCGCCGAGCGGGCCCTCCGGGGGCCGGTACCCGGGGTACGACGAATACGCGCTGGACGTCCACTCCCAGACGCCACCGAGCATCTGCGTGGGCACGTCCCGACCCTGACCGCCTGGGGCCGCCGGGTGCAGGCGCGACATATCCAGGAACGTTCCGTCCCGGGCGGCGCTCACGCCGAACAGCTCCCACTCCTGCTCGGACGGAAGCCGCGCGCCCGCCCACGAGGCATAGGCGTCCGCCTCGTAGAGGCTGACGTGACACACCGGTTCCGCGGGGTCCACGGGACGGAGCCCCGCCGCCGTGAAGACCGACCACGACCCGTCGTCTCCCTTCTGCCAGTAGAGAGGCGCGGACCACCTCTCGCGACACACGGTAGCCCACCCATCCGAGAGCCAGTGGGCCGGGTTGTCGTACCCGCCGGCGTCCATGAACTCCAGGAACTCCCCGTTGGTCACGGGGCGCGACGCCAGCGAATACGGCTGGACCAGCGCCTGATGCCTCGGCGTCTCGTTGTCGTAGGCGAAGCCGGGGCCGGAATGGCCGATGTCCACCAGGCCGCCATCGCGCGACAGCCATCGCAACTCCGGGACGGGAGCGCCCGTCGACGAAGCGGAGGGATCCGTCACGAACGCGGGAAGTAGCGGGTTGCGGGACAGCAGGTATTTGAAGTCCGTGATCATGAGCTCCTGATGTTGTTGCTCATGGTTCAGGCCGACTTCGATGACTTCAGCCAGCTCATGGGAGGTCCCGTCGGACAGGACTTGCTCCATGGCGGCATCGACGTGCGCGCGGTAGGCGGTCGTCTCCGCGACCCCCGGTCGGGTGATGAGGCCGCGCTCGACGCGAGAGTGCTGCTTGCCGATCGAGTTGTAGTAGGAGTTGAACAGCACGCGGAAAGCCTGATTGAACGGCTGGTAGCCCTCGATGGCCTCCTCGAGAACCATGGTCTCGAAGAACCACGTCGTGTGAGCTCGGTGCCACTTCGCCGGGCTCGCGTCGGGCATGGCCTGGACCGTCTGGTCCTCCGCCGACATCAGGGCCGCAATGGCCTCCGTCGTGGCGCGGATCGCGCGATACCTGTCGAGGAGGTTGGACGTCGGGTCCTCGTGCGTGTCTCGCGGTGCGATATGCGTCGGGGTATGCAGGGCCATCAGTCCGTCTCCACGTCCGTGTCGTCTTTCTTCCGTCCAAGGACGAGCGCGTAGAAGCCCTCGTCGTCTTCTGCCCATCGGTCGATGACCAGGCCCGCTTCATCGAACATCCGGCAGATGCGGGTCCGGTCGTACTTGTGGCTCAACTCCGTGCGGATACTCTCACCCTCGGCGACGTGGATGGTGCCACCACCCGGAATGGTCGCGACCTGATCGGACCGAGCGACGAGGTGGATCTCGATCCGCTCCTCGACCGGGTCGTAGAACGCGTTGTGCTCAAAACCATCGACGTCGAAGTCCGCGTCGAGCTCCCGATTGAGGACGCGGAGAACATTGTGGGTGAACTGAGCCGTCACGCCGGCACGGTCGTTGTAGGCGAGTTCCAGCCGCTCCCGGGACTTGTACTCACCCGGCGTCCGATCCGCGCCCAGGAGGAACCGGTCGCCCGGCTTCATCTGCACCGCGATCCGTCGAAGGAGCGAAGCGGCCTGGGCCTCCTCGAAGTTGCCGATGGTCGACCCGAGCAGCGCGTACCACGTCCGGTTGGGCGGATGCACGGGCAGGTCGAACTCGCACGTCATATCAGCAACGGCCGGTTCCACGGTCAGCTCCGGGTACTCGTCACGGAGGGCGGTCGCGACCTCCTGGAGGAAGTCGCCACTCACGTCCACGGGCATGTAGGTGTTTCCACCGCCCTCGGACTCCATGGCGTCGAGCACGACCCGGGACTTCCGGGCGCTCCCTGCCCCGAGCTCCACGAATCCGCGTGGGCGCAACTCCGCGACCCACCCGGGGATTACGCGTTCGAGGAGCGCCTGTTCTACGCGTGTGGGATAGTACTCGTCCGTCCTCGTAATCTCTTCGAAGAGCTCCGACCCTCGCGTGTCGTACAGGTACTTTGGCGACAATTCCTTCTGTGGCCTGCACAGGCCTTCCACCACATCGCGAAGCATGCCTTCATCGACATGGATGGTCGGGGCGGCCCCCAGGTGATCCGTAGCTTCACTCATGCGATGTTCGGTCGGAGGGCGTCAGGGACGAGGAATCCCGCCCGAAAACACAATGGATGGGCGGGAACGATCGTTCCGCCGCCCTTACTTCTCGTCTCAATCGTGCGGATATCATGAAACAACCGGATATCGTGATCATCGGGAGCGGCCAGGCGGGCGTGCCGCTGGCGACTCGGCTCGTGGCGGCAGGGCGTCGAGTGGTCCTGGTCGAGCGAGACGCGCTGGGGGGCACTTGCGTCAACACGGGCTGCACTCCCACGAAGACATTCATCGCCAGCGCCGAGGCCGCGCATCGGGCGCGCAAGGCCTCTCGTCTGGGTGTGAACACGGGAGACATATCAGTCGACTTCCCTGCGGTGGTGGCTCGGAAACGCGATGTGGTCGAGACGTGGCGGGAGGGCGTCCAGTCCAACCTCCAGGACGCTGGAGACGCGCTGGTCCTGCTCCGAGGAGATGCCCGGTTCAGCGGGCCCCGGACCGTCACGGTCGGTGGAGACTCCGTTTCCGCGGACGTGATCATCGTTAACACCGGAGGACGGCCCGCGGTCCCTCCGATCGACGGACTCGACGACATCCCGTGGCTGGACAACGCACGGGCGATGGATCTGGACGCCCTTCCCAGCCATCTGGTGGTGCTCGGCGGCGGGTACATCGGGTGCGAACTCGGTCAGGCGTTCCGCCGCTTCGGGGCGGAGGTGACCATCGTCGACAAGAACGACCACCTGATGAGGCGAGAGGACGTCGACGTGTCGGAGGCGCTGGAAGACGCCTTCCGCGAGGAGGGGATCTCCCTCCGCTTCGGGGCTCGCGCGACCCGTGTCGAGCGGACGGACGGAGGAGTCCGCCTGTACCTCGACGAGGGGGATCCGGTGGACGGATCCCACCTGCTCGTCGCCACGGGGCGGCGGCCGAGCACGGACGGCCTCGGCTGTGACGCCGCGGGGATCGACCTCGACGCCTCGGGCCACGTCGTCGTCGACGATGGGTACGCGACGAGTGCGGACGGCATCTATGCCGTGGGAGACGTCACCGGCGGCCCTCAGTTCACCCACGTTTCGTGGGACGATCACCGGATCCTGTTCGACATCCTCGAGGGGACGCGCTCGGGTGGACGGAGCGGGCGCGTTGTCCCGTATGCCGCGTTCACCGACCCACCGATCGGTCGGGTGGGTTGGTCGGAGCGTGAGGCGGAGGAGTCAGACACTCCCTACTCGGTGGGGACGCTCCCGTTCAAGATGGTCGCCCGAGCGTACGAGACGGATCGCACGGCGGGGCTGATCAAGGTCGTCATCCAGGACGGCACCGACCGCATCCTCGGCGCGACCGTCGTGGGCGCCGAGGCCGCAGAACTGGTGACCGTGTTCCAGGCCCTCATGCTCGCCGGGGCTCCGGTGACGGACCTCGTACGCGGCCAGATGATCCACCCGGCCTTTGTCGAAGGACTCCAGTCTGCGGTCATGACGCTGCCACGCTTTTCCCTCGGATAGCCGTGCCCACCGCCTCAGATCTCGTCCGCCAGCAGAACGACACCGAACACCTCGCCGCTCGTGCCGCCAGCAAGCGCTACGGGACCGTCCAGGCGCTCCACCCTGTCGACCTGTCCGTGGACCGTGGCGAACGGACCGCGCTTGTCGGGGAAAGCGGGTCGGGAAAGACCACGCTTCTCAGGATGTTCAACCGGATGGTCCAGCCGGACGCCGGACAGATCCGCGTCCGAGGGGCGGACGCCGGCGCGACCGACCCGGTGACGCTGCGCCGTAGCGTGGGCTACGTCCAGCAGGAGGGCGGCCTCCTCCCGCACTGGACCGTCCTGCGCAATGCCGCGCTGGTTCCGGATCTCCTGGGGATGGCGGATCCGGAGGAGCGGGCGCGCGCGGCCCTCGATCGCGTGGGTCTGCCCCCCGCCGACTTCGGGAAGCGATGGCCCCGCCGGCTGTCGGGTGGACAGCGCCAGCGGGTCGCGCTGGCCCGGGCAATCGCGGCAGAGCCGGACATCGTGCTGCTCGACGAGCCGTTCGGGGCGCTCGACGCCATCTCCCGCGCCCGGCTCCAGGACACCTTCGGGCGCCTCGTGGGAGAGTTGGGCGTGACCGTGGTGCTCGTCACCCACGACCTCGATGAGGCCTTCCGCCTGGCCGATCGCGTGGCGGTCATGCGGGAGGGACGGATCGAACAGATCGGCACGCCGTCCGACCTACGGGCTCGGCCGGGCACCCCGTACGTGGAAACCCTGTTGCGGATGGCCGCCCGATGAGGCGCCTCTCGACGGTGATCGCCGCCGGGGCGCTCCTCCTGCCCGGATCGGCCCACGGACAGGACCGGACCGGCGCCGTCGACCGCACGTCCCCGCGCGCCGTCTCTTCCGACCCGATCGTGGTCGGTTCGAAGCCGTTCGCGGAGAGCTTCGTCCTGGCCGAGATCTTCGCCCAACTGCTGGAGTCGCGGGGCATCCGCGTGGACCGCAGGCCCGGTCTCGGCTCCACAGAGATCCTCTTTCAGGCGGTCCGGCGGGGCGACATCGACGTCTACCCGGAGTACACCGGTACCGGTCTGCTCGCCGTGCTGGGAGAGGACCCACCGCGCGATCGACGGGCGGCGTATCGGCGGGTTTCCGCAGCCTTTCGGGAGCGGTGGGACGCCCGTTGGCTTCCACCTCTCGGCTTCCAGAACACCTATGCCATTGCCGTCCGACCCGAGACGGCGGATTCGCTCGGGCTTCGCACTCTGTCCGACCTGGCCGCCGTGTCGCCTCGGCTGACGGCCGGGTTCACACCGGACTTCATCGGCCGGCCCGACGGCTTGGAGGGCCTGCGCACGACCTACGGGATCGACCCGGGTGACGTGCGCAGCCTGCTGCAGGCCGTGAAGTACGAAGCGCTGGCCGCCGGTCGGGTGGACGTGATCGACGGGTACGGCACCGACGGGCTGATCGCCCGGTACGGGGTGACCGTCCTGGAGGACGATCTCCTGTTCTTCCCACCCTACGATGCCGCCCCGCTCATGAACGGGACGACGGCCCGGGACCGTCCGGACGTGGTGGCGGCCTTGTCCGAACTGGCCGGCCTCATGGACGAAGCGTTCGTCCGCGGCCTCAACCAGCGCGTCGAAGTGGACGGCGAGCCGGTCGAGGCCGTCGCGCGTTCCGCGCTGGCGTCGCTCGGGCTGATCGAAGCGGACCCGGGCGGCGCGAATGCAGGGGGCGGAGTCGGCGGAGCCCAGGGCGGCGGACCGAGGGGCGGCGAGGCTGGCGCCTCGGACGGAGGGGACGAGCGAGGGAACGGGCTGGCCGTGGGCGGACGCACCGCCCGCCCGGGCCTCGTCGCCTACCTGTGGGGGCGCCGCGTCGAGACGCTCCGGCTGGTCCGTCAGCACCTCGTCCTGGTGGGGCTGTCGCTGGTGGCCGCCATACTCGTCGCGGTGCCGCTCGGCCTGGTGTTGGAGCGCACGCGGGGCGCGGCGGAAGGCGTCATCCGCGGCGTGGGCGTGCTCCAGACCATCCCCTCGATCGCGCTGCTCGCGTTCATGATTCCGGTTCTCGGGATCGGGGTGGCTCCGGCCGTGGCCGCCCTCTTCCTCTACTCCCTCTTCCCGATCGTGCGCAACAGCTACTCGGGTGTCCGGGACGCCGACCCGGTGGCGGTCGAGGCGGGCCGAGCGCTCGGGATGACCGACGCGCAGCTTCTCCGGGACGTTCGCCTCCCCCTCGCCGCCCCCGTGATCATGGCCGGAATCCGCACGGCGGCCGTCATCAACGTGGGCACCGCCACACTGGCCGCCTTCATCGGTGCGGGCGGTCTGGGAGATCCCATCGTGGCCGGCCTGGCCCTGACCGATTCGCACCTCGTTCTCGCGGGGGCGATCCCGGCGGCCGTCCTGGCTCTGGTCGTCGACGCGGTCCTGTCCGGGGTGGAGCGCGCCGTGACGCCGAGAGGGTTGTAGCGGCCGCGGCACCTCACTCGGGAGCGAGTGGCCGGAAGCGGTGGTCGCCGCTGGCTACCGCTTCGCGGGATGGCCACGTACCGAAAGACCGAGCGAGCGGCCGGAAGCGGTGGTCGCCGCTGGCTACCCCGCCTCAGCGTCTCCGGGACCGGGCTCGAGCTGAGCCGCGAAACCCTGGAAATCCCGCCCCGCGGGTTGCTGATACGCACCCAATCCGAAGTCCGGAAGCACCGCAATCAGGTGGTCGAAGATGTCGGACTGGATGCCCTCGTACACGCCCCACGCCGTCTCCTTTGTGAAGCAGTAGATCTGGATCGGCACCCCCTGCGGCGTCGGGTCGAGCTGCCGGACCAGGAGCGTCATGTCCTCGTGGATACCGGGATGCGCCTTCAGGTACTCTACGACGTACGCACGGAAGGTCCCGAGGTTGGTCAGACGGCGGCGCTCGGGAATAACCTCCGACTCGTCGGGGCCGCTCGGCGACAGCTCAGCCCGCTTTCGCGTCATGTACTCCCGCAACAGTTCGAAGCGCGAAAGGTGCTCGATCTCCTCCACATCGAGGAAGTGGACCGTGTTCATGTCCAGGTGGAGCGATCGCTTGATGCGGCGTCCCCCGGACTCGCTCATCCCCCTCCAGTTCTTGAAGGACTCGGAGATGAACTTGTGGGTCGGGACTGTCGAGATCGTCTTGTCCCAGTTCTGGATCTTGACGGTGTGGAGGGCGATATCGACGACGTCGCCGTCCGCGTTGTTCTGCGGCATCTCGACCCAGTCGCCGACACGGATCATGTCGTTGGACATGAGCTGGACGCTCGCCACCAACGAGAGAATGGTGTCGCGGAAGACGAGCAGCAGGACCGCCGTGAGCGCGCCGAGGCCCGACAGGAAGACCAGCGGTGACTGATCCGCGAGCACCGCGATAACCACGATCCCGGCAATGGCGTAGACGAAGATCGTCACGACCTGCAGATATCCCTTGATCGGTCTCCGATTGGCTTCCTTGAACCGGTCCCGATAGATGTCGTCGACGGCGTCGAGGACGGACTTGAACGCCATCGCCCCGGCCAGAACGATCCACGCCAGGGCGACCCGCTGCGCCAGAAGCGTCACCAGAGAGAGCGCTTCCACCACGCTCATGGCCTCCATGGCGCCGGTGGAGAAGGCCGTCATCTCCTCGGGTCCGATCCCCAGGGCCGGACCGATCCCGTAGTAGATGACGAGCGCGGGGGCGACGTTGGCCAGCCGATGGAAGACCCGCCGCTCCACGAGGCGATCGTCCCACGTCGCGCTCGTACGACGGGTGATCCGCTGGACGATGGTCAGCATGACGCCCTTCGCGACCATGTTCGCCAACCAGGCGACCGCCAGGAGAATCGCGACGCCGAGCACGATGCTGAGCCACCCCGAGCCGAAGAGCCCGCTCATGCCCGTGCCCCCGTCATCGGGACTCCCCCAGTTCCTCGGCCATCAGATCCAGCGCGAGGTTGGAGATCCGGACGAGGTGTGGGTGCGCCGCGTTCCCGTTGGTCAGAAGCGCCACGCCGAGCCCTCGCGTCTTGTTGCCCATGACGAAGGCCGTGTAGCCGGGAACGCTTCCCGAGTGCGCGAAGTAGCGCTCGTCGCCCCGGTGGGTCGTCCACCAGGTCAGGCCGTAGCCGGCGTCGTCGTACCCCCACCCTCCCGCCATCTCCTGCCCGGCAAACTGGGGGTACTGCAGTGTGTGCATGGCGTCGAGCGTCTCGGGCGACAGGAGGCGAGCGCCGTTCCACGACCCGTCCCCCAGGTTGAAGCGCACCCACTTCGCCTGATCGTGAACCGTGCCGTACACGATGCCCGCCGGCCAGACGTTGGCCTTGAGCCTCACCGTTGCCGTCGGGCGTCCCGTTTCCGGGTGGGTCGCATACGGCATCGCCAGGCGCTCCTCCATCTCGGGCGTCGGTGCGAAGGCGGTGCTGTTCATGTCGAGCGCGCCCCAAATCCTCTCCTGGATGTACTGCGCGTACGGTACGCCCGAGAACTTCTCGACCAGCCATCCGACCAGCGTATAAGCGATGTTCGCGTACTCCATCTCCTGCAGCGGCGGACGCTGCACGGCCAGGGAGTCGGCCAGGTAGTCACCGAGCGGCGGGGGTACCGTCTCCCCCCAGACGAGGTGGGGCCCGAACGAGACGGGCAGACCGGACGTGTGCGTGAGGAGGTGCCGGAAGCGGACCGGGTCGTCCGCCCGCTCCCCCTGGATGGGAAAGGCGTCCAGGTACTGCCGTACCGGGTCATCCAACTCGAACCGCCCGGCCTCCATCTGCTGGAGGAGCGCGACCGTCGACTGCGCCTTGAACGTCGACCCGATCAGGTAGACGGTCTGCGTCGAAGCGGGCGTGCGCGCCCACAGGTTGCTGTAGCCGAAGGCGCCCGACCACACCTCGCCGGTGTGGTCGGTCAGCGCGACCGTCATCGAGGGGATGTTTCCGTCGAGCAGGGCGCGGCGGATCTCGGGCTCGAGTCGAGCGGCCACCCGAGAAGCGGCCGCATTCCACTCCCCGTAGGTCGGAGCCGTCGGCGACTGGGCATACCCTGTCGATGGGCTCAGGCCGACGGTGAGCGCGACCGCGAGAACGCGGAGGCCCTGGATGGGGCGTCGCAGCGTGGGCGACTGGGAGCGGCGGGAGGACGGCGCTTCCCGGTGGGTACGTGTGACGGGCATTCAGAGGACCTTGCGTCGTGTTCGAGGCGTGGTTGGGCGGCCGACCCGGCATTCGCGGGGGAGTCACTCCGGCGCTGCGAGCATCGGCCCACCCGCTCCAGGGGTCAAGTACAGCGAAGGAACGCGCGGCTCGGAGAAGCCACATCCCGCACCGGCGGTAACTGGATGGCACCTGCGCCGCCACTCCCGTACCTTCGCGCTCATGCACCGAGCATCCGCCTTTCGCCGGTATCTCCTGCCCGGCTTCGTCTTCCAGTCCGTGGTCATTGCCGGCGGGTACGGCACGGGCCGCGAGCTCGTCGAGTTCTTCCTCAGCGAAGGGCCGCTGGGCGGGCTCCTCGCCATGGGCGTGGCCACCCTCGTGTGGAGCGCGGTGTGCATGGCGTCGTTCGAGTTCGCCCGGCTGTACCGGGCCTTCGACTACCGCCACTTCTTCCGCGAGTTGCTCGGCTCCGCCTGGTGGCTGTTCGAGCTGTCCTACCTCGCGCTCCTGGCCATCGTGCTGGCGGTCATTGCCGCCGCGTCCGGCTCCATCCTCGAGGAGACGTTCGGCCTCGACTACTGGGTCGGGGTGATCTCCGTCATGGTCGCCGTGGGCGCCCTGGTGTTCGGAGGCAGTGAGGTCATCGAGCGCTTCCTGGCGGGGTGGTCGCTCCTCCTGTACGCGCTGTACATCGTCTTCTTCGTCTGGGCATTCCGGGCGTTCGGAGCCGACATCGCGACCGGGCTCACCTCCGAGCCAGCGGGCACCGGCTGGGCCTGGGCGGGTCTCCGATACGCGGGCTACAACCTGGCGGTCATTCCCGCGGTGTTGATGACCATCCGGGCGCACGAGGACCGAACGGACACCCTTGTGGCCGGAGCGCTGGCCGGGCCGATCGCCATGATCCCCGGGCTGCTCTTCTACATGGCGATGCTCGGTGAGTACCCGGCCATTCTCGACCGCCCCGTCCCCGCCAACCACATGCTGGAGGTCCTCGGCTCGCGCGGCTTTCAGATCGCGTTTCAGGTGGTCCTGTTCGGGACGCTGATCGAGACGGGCACCGGTCTCATCCACGCGGTGAACGAACGGATCGCGGGAACGGTCGAAGAGAGGAGCGGCCACCTCGCCCGCTGGGTGCGGCCCGCCGTCGCCGTCGGCTTCCTCGTAGCGGGGGCCTTCGTCGCCCAATTCGGGCTCATCGACCTGATCGCCAAGGGGTACGGGACCATCACGCTGGCCGTGATCGCGGTCTACGTGGTGCCGGTCCTGACGCTCGGCGTGTGGAAGATCCGCACGCACTCGGCGGCGGCAGTGACGGTCGCCGCGCGTCCCGACTCGTAGAGCCGGCGCTCCGCACTTCCTCGGCCGCAGTACCCGCAGCCGCGCGCCCGCAGGTACTCTGCGGCAGCGACCGCCACCACGCGCCCCTATTCGTAGAGGTCGTCGGTGTCGACCGCCGCCACTTCGATCAGGTAGTCCGCCACGCGGTCGGTGACCTCGTCGAACCAGACCCGCCCCTTCTCCTCCGTGGCGGGCGTCGGATCGCCCGCCCCGCTGTCGTCGCTCACCTCGCTCCACCGGCGCGGCGCCCAGGCCCACCCCTCACGGATCGCCTTCAGACGCCAGGGTCGGACCGCCCCATCGCCGGCCTCGTCCATCGGCAGGACCAGGTCGGGCGTCAAATGCAGCATCAAGCTGGTCTCTGCCTCGCCCGCGTGGTCGCCAGGATCGTCGAAGCCGTTCAGGGTTCCGGGGATGCGGAACCAGTCCAGCGTGCTGAGGAAGAGGTCGGTCGTGCGCTGGGCCTCGCGGATCATCTGACGGAAATGGTTTCCGCCGTGACCGTTGAGGATGACCAGCGAGTCGAGGCGCCACTCCTCCACGCTCTCGATCACGTCGGCCAGAACCGCCGCCTGGGTGGACGGATGCATGTTGACCGTCCCGGGAATGTCCATCTGCTGCTCGTTCGCCCCGAACGGGATGCACGGGAGCACGAGGAAGTGCGCTTCCGCCTCCCACGCCTTGCGAGCCGCCTCGGCCGCGACCCTCTCCGACTCGATGACGTCCGTACCGTACGGGAGGTGGAAGTTGTGCGCCTCGGTGGCGCCCCAGGGCAGCACGGCCCCGTGGTAGCTGTTCTGCGCGAGTGTTCCGAGGGCGGTTTCCGCGAGCACCCATGGGCGGCGGCCCATATCAGGCATCTCCGGGGACATCGCGTGTATCCCCTCCACCTACCCAGGAATCCACCAGCGCGGCGGTGGCCAACTGCCCGACGTTGTTCGTTGCGCTGCGGAACATATCCGGGATACGGTCGATGCCGAGGAGGATGGCCAGGCCGGACAGAGGCACACCGATGGCGTCGAGCGCCGGCGCGAGCGTCACCACGCCGGAAGACGGAACGGGCGCCACGGTCAGCGACACGAGGAACGTCGCGAGGAGTGCGCCGCCGGCCGCGCTGAGCGGGAGCGGGACGTCGTAGAGGTGGGCCAGGAAGACGATGGCCGCTCCCTGGAAAAGGGCGCTCCCGGCGCGATACATCGACGCCCCCAAGGGCACCACCAGGTCCGCCACGGTCTCGCTGACGCCCAGATTCTCACGGGCCTCCTCGAGCGCGACAGGGAGCGCAGCCACCGTCGACGTGGTGGAGAACGCGATGGAGTACGCCCCGAACGTGCCGCTGAGCATCTGCTTCGGACCGATGCCCGCCACGATCTTCAGCAGTGGCAGGTAGAACAGCCCGACAAAGAGCCCGAGCCCGATGATCACAGAGATCACAAAGACGGCCAGGCTCTGCAGGAGCGCCCACCCCATCTGCGCGGTCACCGGCGCCGCCAGTCCGAAGATGCCGATCGGCGCGGTCCACAGGATCCACCAAACCAGCTTGATCAAGGCGTCTCCGAGCGCGTCCGCGATGCCGATGAGCCGCTGCCTCGGCTCGTCGTCCAGCGCACCCGCGGCGGCGGCGAGCAGCGCCGTGAACACGATCAGCGGGAGCAACGCCCCGGAACTCGCGGCCGCGAACGGATTCGACGGAATCAGGCTCACCAGAAAGTCGACGAAGCCCGGCAGCTCAGGCGCGACCGTGTCGCCGACGGCCGGGACCGTCACCTCCGAGGTGAAGCGGAGCCCGACCCACATGACCGCCATGCCCGTGGCGATGGCCGGGACCAGACTGCTCCAGAAGAACGCGAGGGTGGTCCCGCCGAGGCGGCCGAGCTTCCTCGGATCGCCCAGTTTGGCCACTCCGGTGAAGATCACAGCCATCACCAGCGGAATCACGACCATCCGGATGCCGTTCATGAACGCCTGCCCCAACGGAGCGACTCCGGTGGCCACCGCCATGAGGACGTCCGATCCGGTGGCCGCAGCGGCGAGCCCGGTGGCCAGCCCCGCGACGAGTCCGATGGCGATGGCGAGGTGGAGCATGGGCGCGCGCGGGTCCTTCCGGAGGATTCAGCGGAACGGTGGGCGACGAATATGGACGGGGGGTGGGGCGGCGGCCAGCGGGAGCGAGCGGAGCCATTGCTCCGGGCACCCGAGTCCCACGGCGCGCGGAGAGAGAGACCAGTACCAGACGCTACCAGCTCCGATCTCTTTCGCGTTTCCCGCCTCGCTGAACGGGCCCTCGGCCCCGCCCACCTCTGCCCGCTGGACAGGCCGGCCCGAAGTGTGCCATACTGAATATGGTGCCAGATTCAGTGCGCCCGCAATTCAGTGCGTCCGGAGGAGAGGACCATGCACAAGACGACCGACACCTATCCGCTCAGCGAGTTTCGCCGGAACACGTCCGAGCACGTGGCCCGAATCTCGGAAGGCGCGATCGAGACCATCACGCAAAACGGCCATGCGGCGATGATCGTGATGAGCCCCGAGCGTTATGACTTCCTGGTCCATGCGGCCGAGCGTGGCCACATCTGGCGCGAGGCCATTCGGGCCTACAGGGCCGGAGCGCGCGGCGTGCCCGCGCGGGAAGCCATCCAGGAGATCGCGGATGAGCTCGGCATAGAACTGTGATCCGCTACGAAGAAGGCTAGCCCTCGACACCTGCACCAGCCACTGCAGGTACACTCCCACTCATACCGGCTTCATGGGTGGCGTTCACGATGGCTGTTCTTTCCACCACGTGCATCATTCATCTCAAGCCGTATCGCAGCAGATGGGCCGGATGTATCGGTTCTCGAATGGTCGAGACACTTTCGTAACACGACCTGACCGTCCGGCCCACGCCGCGTTACGATTCCAGATGACGTCCCGCCGACCGGCCTCCCGCCGCGCCCTCTCAGCCCTCGTGCTCGCCGCCATCCTCACGGCGTGTCGAGGGCCCGCGCCGTCGCCGGACCGCCTGATCCAGGATCTTCCGTTGCTGGAGTTTCCCACCGATCGGGGCACCGCCCTGGCCGTCTTCCTGTCGGGGGACGGGGGGTGGGCCGAGCTGCCCCGGGAGGTCGGCGCCCGGCTTGCGGCGGCCGGGGTCGCCGTGGTCGGACTCGACTCCCGGCGCTACCTCGAATCCGGGGGGTCCGCGTCCGCGACCGCCGCGGATATCGGACGTGTCATGGAGGCCTACAGCCACCAGTGGCACCGGACCGAGATCGTGCTGGTGGGCTTCAGCAGAGGTGCGAACCTCGCGGCGTTCGTCGATCCGTCGCGGTGGGACATCTCCGGCGCATCGTTGAAGGCGATCGTCCTGCTGGCGCCCGGTACGCACGAGAAGTTTCGCTTCCGGATGCGCGACCTCCTGCGCACCACCGCCGATTCGTCCGGCACGTCCGTCGTCGACCGGGTCCGGCGCCTCTCTCCTCGCTCCGTCGTCTGCCTGAGCGGCGTGGACGAGCGGGTCCCGACCTGCGAGCAACTGGTCGGCGTGCCGAGCGTGGACGCCCGGCTCGTCCCGGGAGGCCACCATCTCGACCGTGACTACACAATGCTGGCGGAGCTCATCCTCCGCCCGCTATCGGCCGATCAGCCCACGGGCGCCACCGCTGACCAGCGTGGCGATGTTCCCGACGATCCTCGGTAGCGCGAGACCCCCGGGTGACGCCAGATACCGCGGCTCCCACACCGGGTCGAACTTCTCCTTGTAGGCCCGCAAGCCCTGGAAGTTGTAGAAGTGCTCGCCGTGCCGGAACACCAGCGCGCCAAGGCGGGCGGACAGGGGGGCAAGCGGGCCCGATTCCAAGCCCGACAGAGGCGCCATCCCCATACTGAAGCGGGTAAAGCCCCGCTCTTTTCCCCACAGCAGGGCCTGGGCGAACACGTACTGCATGACCCCGGACGGTGAGGTGGCGGGGTCATACCGCATCAGGTCGAGCGAGAACTCCCGTCCGTCGCCCCCCTGGAGGACGTTCGCGAACGCGACGACGCGCCCGTCGACCTTCGCGACGGCCACGGAAAAGTGGGCCATGTACTCGCGGGAGAACGAGCCGAGCGAGAAGCTCTTTTCCTTCGCGTTCTTGTCGACGAGCCACGCATCCGAGATCTCAGCCAGACGGTTCATCTCCGTCCGTACGTCCTCACCCTCGAGGATCTCGAAGGTCGCGCCCTCCTTCTCCGCCTTGCGCACCGTCTTTCGCATCCCGGCGCGGGCGCCACCCTCCAACGAGAAGCCCCCGACGTCCACCACGGCCTCCTCGCCCAACTTCAGGAGCCCCAGCCCCGCGTCGATGTAGAGCGGCAGATAGGCGGGTGTCACCTGATAGAACACGGGCCACCCGCCGTGGCGAAACGTCCGACTGCGGAACATCCAGATGAGGTCCTGGAAGTCGTCCGGGTCGCCGACCGGGTCGCCGAGAGACACCCAGCTCCGACCCTCCACCCCGTACATGAGGAGTGCCCGCTCGCTCTTGGCCATGAGGAGCTGTTTGTCGCCCAGGAACGCGAGTTGGGCACCCGGGCGGGGGCTGGCTCGGATCACGGCCTCGGCAGCCCCCGGGAGGCGCTCTCCCGCCCGCGTCATGGAGGGCGGGTCAGACCCGCGCAACAGGCGAGCGGTCCCAAAGGCAATGAGCACGCCCGCCGCGCCCACCGAACCCCGCAGGAAGCGGGGCGCGTCCGCCGAGAACGCGAACCGCCACCACAGCTCCCCGGACAGCGTGACGTCCCGGTAGGCCCATACGCCGAGCCAGAGCGTGCCCACCAGGACTGCGGCGACCCCTACCGTCCACTCGGGCGACAAGGGCTCCCGGGTAAGCGCCGACGGGCGGAAGAACTCGCGCCGAGCCGCCCACAGACCCGCCGCGAGGATCAGAAAAAAGGCGGACGACCAGAGGTGGTCGCCCAGAACCAGACCCAAGGCGATGGCGCCCAGGAGGAGGGCCAACGCCAGGTGGTGAGCGCCGTCCATCCGGCGTGCCAATCCCCAGGAGAGGATGAGCAGCCCGGCCCCGAACACGCTCCCGATGAAGTGCGATGCCTCCAGGACCGGAAGGGGCACGCGTACACCCCACCCTGCCGTCTCGGGCAACGGGAGCGCACCGTTGAACAGAAGGAGCGCTCCGGCCACGAAGGCGGCGCCCGCCATGGCGATCGGGGTCGCGGCCGAGACGCCGGCGCCCGCGGTGGCGAACACGCTCCCGACGGCCGACCGGCGTTGGTGCCCCTCGATCCCGGCCAGGACAGCCAGCGCCACCATCAAGGGTCCCCCGAACGCCAGCAGGCGGAAGCCGGCCACCGCTCCCAACAGCGTGGCGGGCTCCAGCGACACGGGAAGGAGCGAAAACAGCGCGACCTCGAACACGACGAGCCCCTGCGGGACCCTGCTGGCCAGCGCCAGGAGGCGCGCGGCGGCGAACACGCCTACGAGGACGCCGGCTCCAACGGAGGGCCGGCCGGGGAGGAGCGCGTACAGGGCGGCCGCGGACGCGGCGATCTCCAGGGTGCCGACCAGAAACTGCATCGCGACGGGGCGCCATCGGGCGTCGACCGGGATGCCCGGCGCCTCCTGAGAGTATGGAGCGTCTTGTGCCCCCTGCCCCTCTGGAACGGCGGTTGGGACGCGCCCCGGTCGAACTCTCGCCATGACTGCGGTCGCGACCACGACGCCCAGCAGGAGCAACCCCACGAGCCGCCACAGCACGGCCGGGTGGATCCATCCCAATGCGAGCGCGGCCCCCGCGACCGTACCCGCACCCACCCAATCCGTCCGCCGGACGAACGAAACGATCCGTGCGATATCGGGGCCGTCCACGCCCCCTGCCGAGTAGAGGCGGTACCGGAACGGAGCCGTCGCGCCCGGGGCGATGCCCAGAGCTCGGGTGAAGGCGTTCGCCTGCAACGTGACCAGGGCCACCCGCCTGAGGGGCTGCCCCACCCCGATGCTCGCGAGGGCAGCCATCTCCCCGATGAGTAGGGCTATGTAGGACAGAACCACGAGGGCCGCAGCACCACACGCGCTTCTCAGGGGGATGGCACGCAGGGCAGCCGCGACTTCGCGAGGGGAGGCCCCAGCCACGATCCCGTTGAGCAGCCAGAGCGACGCCGCCAGGACACCGAGGGCCGCGGTCGCAGTCACCCATCGCCGCGCGACGGCCGATGGGAGGGGCGTCTCGGTCACGCCGCCACCGCCCGTCCGAACGATCGGATGCTCGCGATGCCCGCCGCCGGTCCGAAGGCGAGCAGCGCGAAGCCCCACGACCAGCCCGGACCGTCGGCCAGCGCTGGAACGGCCTGAATCGTGATCATCGTCAAGAGGAATCCCAGGGAGGTCTGAACCGTGAGGGCCGTTCCGACCGCGTGACTCGGGGCGACCTCGGTCACCATCGCGCTGAACTGCGCGGAGTCAGCGACCACGAAGAATCCCCATAGCAGGGCAAAGAGCGCAACGAGCCAGAAGGGCCCCAGGGATACGAGACCGACGCCCACACAGCAGGCCCCGCTGACGGCCATGGCGCGATTCACCACCACGGTTCGTCCGATCCGGTCCGCGGCCCAGCCGCCCCACACGCACCCGGCGCCGCCCGCCACCAGGATGGACCAGCCGACGAGACTCACCAGGCCCGGCCCGACGCCGCGAGCGGCTCCCACCAGCCCGATGTAGACCGGGAGCCACGTCCACATCGCGTAGAGTTCCCACATATGGCCGAGGTATCCGCCCGTGGCCAGCATGGTCGGCCGGTGGCGGAGGATTTCGCCCACGAGGCCGAGCGAAAACGGGCGGCGCGAGAAGCTGTAAGGTCCATCCCGGTAGAGGACGAGCGACAGCACGGCGGCGGCCACCCCTGCGATCGACGCGCCGCCCACGACGGCGCCGACCGACGTCGCGCCCACCGCCTTCAGCAGATACGGCGTCCCCTTTCCCACCGCCAGCGCGCCCACCACCGTGCCGATGGCGAGGCCGCGCGACGAGCGGAACCAGGTGGCGATCATCTTCATGGCCGGGGGATACACGCCCGCGTAGAAGAAGCCCGTGCCAAAACGTGCGGCCAGCGCGGAGCCGTACGAGGGCGCCACGAGAAGGACGGCGTTGGCGAGTGCGGCCAGCAGCGCACTGGCGGCGACGAACCGCCCCGATGGGACGACATCCGCGAGGTTCAGGACCGCTGCGACGGCCGTTCCGACCACGAAGCCGAGCTGAACCACGGTGGTGAGCCACCCGACCTGCGCGGTCGACAGACCCCACCGCAGTTGAAGCTCCGCCGAAACGGCGGAAGCCGCGAACCACCCGCCCATGCCCAGAAGGAGGACGAGGGAAACCAGGACCAGCATCCCCCATCGGGCCGGGTGGTCGTCGAGCGTCACCCCACCATCTGCTTCATCACGAACCAGATGTTGGCCGGGCGCTCGGCGAGCCGGCGCATGTACCACGGAAACCACGCGTTGCCGTAGCTGACGAGGACCCGCATGCCGTATCCGCCAGCCGCGAGGCGACGCTGCTCGGAGGACTGGATCCCGTACAGCATGGCGAATTCGTAGGCGTCCTTCGACAGTCGCAGTTCGTGCGCCATGCGGTTGGCCTCCCCGATCATGCGGGGGTCGTGCGTAGCGATGACGGGTCGCCCCATCCGCCCGTTCTTCCGGCCCCGAAGCAGCGTGGAAGTCAGACGCACGAAGTTCTGATCGACCTCGGCCTTCCGCTCCATGGCGACGTCGGGTGGCTCTTTATACGCACCCTTCACGAGACGGATCGTCGGGCTGAGCGGGGTCAGATCTTCCAGATCCTGCACGGTCCTATGGAGATAGGCCTGGAGGCAGACGCCGACGTTCTCGTGCTTCTCCCGCACCGCGCGAAACATCTCGAGCGTGCTGTCGACGTATTGAGATCCCTCCATGTCGACCCAGACCAGCGCACCGTCGGCCGCCTGGATCAACTCGAGCAGACGCTCGCGGGCACCATCAACGCCGCGATCGAGCCCCAACTGTGTCGGCTTTATCGAGATCTCCGTGGGAAGCTCGCGCGCCCTGATCGTCTCGAGAACCTCCAGGTAGTGATGCAGGACCGCATCGGCTTCGGCGTCCGAGTCGACGTTCTCACCGAGTCGAGTGACCGTGGTGGCGATACGATCCGCGGCGAGGCGCTCGGCTTCCGTGAGCGCGTCCGACAGCTCTTCTCCGGGCAGGAAGCGCCGGGTCGCCTTCTTCACGAATCCGTAGGTGGGGAGCCGCTCGGCCATGAACGGATTGGTCGAAGCCCAGAGGAGTGCGTTACGAAGCATGGGAGGCTGGTTCGGGTGGAGTTCCACGGACAAGGATCACTGCTGGACGAATCGGTACATCAGTCGGATCAGCCGGTACGCCTCGTCCGCGTCCGCGGCGGTGTAGGAGACCGTGTACCCGTCGACCTTCGACATCCCGGGAATGCTCTGAAGGATGTCCACATGTGTGGGCGACTGGAAGCGCATGCGGATCTCGACCGGCGCTCCGACCGACCAGGGCCGCGCGTCTCCGCGGTCGAGTCGCTCGAGCGCGTCCCGGACGCCCGCCTGGAGGCGTCGGTGGACCTCGCGAGGGTGGACCATGCGGGCGGACGACGGTGTTTCGGCCGTCTTCGTCGTCACGGTGGCCGCCGCATACGCCGCCGCCTCGGCGGCGGCGGCGGAGTCGCCCGATACCAGGATCACCGGCACACCGTGCATCCCGGCAAAGGCGGCGTTCATTCCGCCCTCCCCGACCTCGTGCCCGTTCAGCCAGAGCCCCTTCACCGAGCCGGACCCCGTGTGCGCGAGAAATCCGTCCGGGTCGCCGGCCTTCGCGTGATAGCCGATGAACACGGCCGCGTCGAACGTGTCGTCGAGCCCCTGGACCATACCGAGCGGCTTGATCGAACCCTGGATGTAGCTGACGGCGGGGTCCAACTCCGTATGCAGGACGTTCTGATGGTCGCCGTGGGAGTCGTTCACCAGGATCGAGACCGGGCCGTGGGCTCGGAGCGCGGCGATGACGACGTTGACTTCGTCCGTCATGAGTCGGCGCGCGGTCGCGTAGTCCTTGCCGCTGGTGGACGTCATGGACGGGCTGCCCACGCCCCCGATGCCCTCCATGTCCACCGAAATGAAGACGCGCAGAGAGTCCTGGGCGGCGGCCACCAGCGGGGTGAGCGCGGCCGTCGCCACCAGCAGCAGCGTGAGGGCGACCCCGCCGACGAGCGCGATCCGACCGCTCACAACGGCCTTACCCGGAGGCGGCGTCCGGTCGACGGAGCGCGCCGTACCGGCCCCCAGGCTCATCGGGCCCTCCGGAGCGGCTCAAGGTCGGGAAACGGGGTGAAGCCGGCAGCCCGCAGGGCATCCCGGTACGGATCGACGTGGTCCCGGAAGAGCGCGTTCACCCCCACGATCAAATCGTCGAGCGCGGCCTGGGCATGCCCCATCCGTATCCGGTCGGTTCCGGTCGGAGCACCGTACCGCCCGGCCACGCCGAACAGCGGGGCCCGGATCGAAGACGCCAGGACGTCACCGCCGCAGATGCCCTGACACTCGGGCCCCGTGAACCAGGCCTGCATCCTCGCGTCGATGGTGTCCCGGAGCGCTCGCCCACGGTCGCTGAGGGCGGCGGCGGCGTCTCCGAGCGTCTCCAGCACGATGTCGACCGCTCGGCGGGCCCGCTCGACGCGTTCGCGGGCCTCCTCCGCGGTTTCATTCCACCCGGCGATCTCCCGCACCGCCTCACGGCGCGCCCGGAGCTCCGCCACCGTCACCTGACGGCGCGGATCGGGGAGCACGTCCAGCGACGCCTCCGAGCTGCGTCCCTCCAGCTCGAGGGACGCATGGTACGTCCCCGGCATGACCTCCAGGAATCCCGGGAATCTGTCGGAATCCGCGTCGTCCGACGGACGCAGGTTCCACGCGGTGCGGTTCACCCCGCGCCGGACGTCGACGTCGTCACTCCACACGAAATTCCCGGCATCGTCGTGCACGCTCACCGTGGCGGAGCCCTCCTCCGGGCTCCAGAAGCTCAGGAGCGCGCCGAACGCGCGGGTCTCCGCCTGCTGCATGGCGTGTCCGGTCGACCGGTACCCGATTCCCTCCGCAATCTCCAGGAGATGGGCAGGAGGAGGGTCGAACATGAACGGGCCTCCATCCCGGTCGAAACCGCCGGCCGCCATGCGCCGGAGCGGTCGGATGTCGTCGACGATGATGACGCCGCGGCCATGCGTGCCGAGGACCAGATCGGCGTCGCGTGGGTGCACGACCAGGTCCCGGACCGGAACGGCGGGAACCCCGGCCGTGAACTTCTCCCAGGACGCGCCCCGGTCCAGGCTGACGTGAAGACCGAACTCCGTGCCGAGGAACAGGAGGTCGGGCTCGACCGGATCCTCTTCGATCGAGCGCACGAAGCCGTCGATGCCCGGCCCGGCCAGGCTCTGCCAACTCCGCCCGTAGTTCGTCGTGCGCCAGACGTACGGCGTCCAGTCACCGGATCGGTGGGCGCCCATGACCGCGTAGGCCGTGGCCGCATCGTGCTTGGACGGCTGGACGTCGGGTACGTAGGCCCGGGTCGGCGCACCGGGAATGTTGCCCGTCACGTCGGTCCAGCTCTGCCCGCCGTCGCGCGTCAGTTGCACGTTGCCGTCATCGGTCCCGATCCAGATGACGCCCGGCTCGAGGTGGCTGAGCCCGATCGAAATGATGGTCGTGTTGTTCTCCGCGCCCGTCGCGTCCAGGGACAGCCCCCCACTCTGCATCTGGCGCTGCAGCTCCGGGTCGTTGGTGGTCAGGTCCGGGGAGATGATCTCCCAGGTGGCCCCGTGGTCCCGCGACCGGTGCAGGTACTGGCTCCCCAGGTAGATCGTCGTGGAGTCGTGCGGGTCCAGCGCGAGGCCCGCGTTCCAGTTGAAGCGCAGCGGCGTCCCGTCCGGGTGGGACGGCTGAATGCCCACCCGCAACCCGGTGACCTTGTCGAAGCGCTGCAGATTCCCCTGCTGGGACATCGAGTAGCCGTAGCGGGGGTCCGACGGATCGTCCATGACGCTGAAGCCGTCGCCACCACCGACGCGGCGCCAATGTCCGTTCAGGATGCCCTTGGTCTCCCAGACCGTGCTCGGCCCGTACCACGACCCGTTGTCCTGCAGCCCCCCGTAGACGTTGTAGGGCGTCTCCATATCGACGGAGATGTGGTAGAACTGCGCCAGCGTGAGGTTCTCGACGAAGCGCCAGTGGTCTCCGCGGTCGTATGTGAACGCGATGCCGCCGTCTTCCCCGATGATCATGCGCCGGGAGTCGTCGGGGTCGATCCAGAGCTCGTGGACGTCGCCGTGGATGATCCCGCTGGGCACGACGGTCCTCCACGTCCGACCCTGGTCCTCGCTGACCTGGATGGCCGAGTGGAGCGAGTAGATCCGGTTCTCGTTCGTCGGATCCACGCGCAGATCGGCGTAGTAGAACGGTCGCGGCGCCACCCCCTCGCGGTCGGAGATGGTCCGCCACGACGCACCGCCGTCGTCGGAACGGAGCAGACGGCTCCGGCTTGCCTCCACGAGGGCGTACACGACGTCCGGGTCGGACGGGCTGATGGCGAGTCCGATCCGTCCGAGGTCGCCCGCTGGCAGTCCGTCGTCCTCGCCGAGTTCGGTCCACGAGTCGCCGCCGTCGTGCGACACGTACAGCCCGGAACCCGGTCCGCCCGAGGTGAAGAACGCGGGGGTCCTGCGGAACTCCCAGAGGGCCGCGAAGAGCTTGTCGGGATTGGACGGATCCATGATGAGATCGGCGGATCCGGTCCGCTCGTTCGTGAACAGGACCCGTTCCCACGTGTCGCCGCCGTCCCCCGTCCGGTAGACCCCCCGCTCCTGGCCGTCGGACCACGCCGGACCCAGCGCTCCGACGTAGACGATGTCCGGATCGGTGGGGTGCGGGACGATCCTGTGGATCCGCTCGGACGCCTCCAGGCCGACCCTGCGCCACGAGTCTCCGCCGTCGACCGACTTGTACAGCCCCCGACCGACTCCTGCGCTGTTGCGCGGATTCCCCTCGCCGGTGCCGGCCCAGACGATGTCCGGATTCGGCTGAAAGACCGCCACGGCGCCCATGCCCAGGGTGTTCTCGTCGTCAAAGACCGGATCCCAGGTGAGGCCCCCGTCCGAGGAACGGAACAGGCCCCCGGTCGCCGCCGCGACGAAGATGATGTTGCGATCTGAGAGAACCACGTCGACGGCCGACACCCTGCCGCTCATGCCCGCGGGACCGATGTGACGCGCCGCCATTCCCGACCATTCGCCCCCTTCCTGGGCGGCGAGCGGCGTGGCGAGCGCAAGGGCGGCGAGCGCGGCGGCGAGCATGGATCGATTTCGCATCGGGGTCGTCTTCGGGGCTGTTCGGACAAGCGGGTCCCGCTCGGCAACCGGACACTCGGTCCGCGCGTCCGGGTGGGATCTGTCGCCCCGACAGTACGAAGGGCCCCCGGCAGAGGCTAGCCGGGGACCCCGATCACCATCAACGGTCGGACCTCTTCAACCGCCCCCGCCGCCCTCCGCCATCCTGAACGTGATGGGAAAGCTGACCCACACGGGTACTCTCTGGTCCCGGTTCAGGGCCGGAGAGAACTCGTAGACGTCGGCCACCGCCAGCGCGGCGCGGTCGACCGCCGCATTGCCGGAGGAAGCATCGATACGCACGTCCTGCGCCACCCCTTCCTCGTCGATGAAGAAGAAGACCTTGACCATTCCCCCGATCCCGGCGTCGCGGAGCATGGGCGGATACTCCCGCGCCATGGCCTGGATCACCTCCCGCCGGTTCTGGATCGACGGGGCCACCGTGAAGGGGGTGAACGTGGGGCTCAAGGCGATCTCTTGGCCTCGAGAGGTGTGTACGGCGGGTGCGTCGGGCTCCACCGCCTCGTCGCTCTGATCGTGCCCCAGGTTCACGTTCACTTCGAGCGAACAGGCGGCCGCAAACAGACCGATCGCCATGGTCATACGAAGTCCCACACTACTCCAACGACGACGCGACGGGTCGAGCATAAGACGTACCCTCCGTTCGAGCGATGATCGACGTTCTCCGAAGCCGGCCCCGACCGGCACTTGACCGAGCGTGCGGGCGCCGACATCCACGAGAAGACGGGCATACGACGGAGCGCCGCTGAGGCGCCGGGCGAGCACCCGCTGGTCGCAATCGGATTCCACGGCGTCCCGAAGACGGGCGAATCCCCACCACAACGCTGGATTCCACGGCATGAGCATCGGGAGCATGCCCGCGACCGCCAGGACGACCGGGTCCCGCCTCTTCCGGTGTTCGTCCTCGTGCGCGAGCACCAGCGAACGCTCTTCGGCCGGGAGTCGAAGCGCCCACTCGGGCAACACGATCTCGGGACTCAGCACGCCGACCACGGCCGGCCCGACCCCCGGCGACACGAGGACGGGCGTGCCGTCCACCACCGCGCGCCGCCAACTCCTCCGCATTATCTGCAGACGCCGGATGGCCAACAGCGCGACGACCAGAACCGACAGCGAGGCGCCGAGCCAGAGGCCGCTCAGGAGGGCGGGAACACCCCACCCGGACATGGCGGACGCGGCCGGTGCCGCGAGATCCGCGAGTGTCGAGCCAACGACGGGTATCGCGGGGCCGAACGTCACGTCGAAGCCGGCCGGGGCGAGGAGGGCGCGCCGGAGGTCCGGGAGGAGAGCCGGCACGAGTGCCGCCAGCGCGAGCGCCGAAGCCCACAGCCATCGGCGCCGGCCGGCCGAAACGCGGTCCACCGACTCCGCCGCGGCCAGGATCAGGCCGGATGTCACGACCGCGTAGAGCATCCAAAGCGCCATCAACTCTCCCTCGAGCCCGAAGCCATCGACCGTGAACTGTGCGAAGGTGGAGGGAAGAGACCCTCCATGTCACCTACATCTGTAGTCCGGGTGGCCGGCTCCGCCTCCAGGGTCACGGTCGGCGCTCCCGGACGCGGGGGTGGGGGTCTGGCCGCACGCCACCGATGCGATCGTGGACGCCGCGGCAACGGCGGCCTTCAAGCAGCTTCGTTGGCGTCGGATCATGGTTGTCGGCGACTTCGGGTGCGCGCCCTGTAATGAAATGATAGAGTAGACGCCCTCCGGAACGTCGTCCAGCGACTCCGGGTTTCGCCTTCACCTTTCGATCCGATGGCCTTGGAACTCAGCGACAAGGCGATTCCCCCCCGGGCCCACGCGATTTCCGCGGTGGCTCTGCTCGCCCCGGTGACCGCGGTTGCGCTCGGCGCGGATGTGCTGGGAAGCTCGGGTCCCCTTGTCTGGTTGCTCTCTCTGATCCCGGCCTTTCTCCTGGCCTACTACCGGGGATGGCGGGGCGTTGCGACGGCGTTGGCCGTGGGAATGGCGACGCTGTCCATCACGGAGGCGACGCTGAGCGCGTTCGGGCGCGATCTGCCCGACATCCTGTTCGGCGTCGTCGTGGCCTACATCGGCATCTCCCTGGCGGTCGGCCTCCTCGCGGACCGACTTCACAAGGATCGGGCGGCGGTGGAGGATATGGCCTTCACCGACCTTCTCACCCATCTCCCCAACCGTCGTCACGCCCGCCTCTTTCTCGAGAACGAATTCGCGGCTGCCGAGCGCGGCCGACAGCTCTCGGTCGTCCTGTTCGACCTGGACCACTTCAAGGCGTACAACGACCGGCATGGCCACGCGGCGGGCGACGAAGCCCTGGCGGAGTTCGCCGCGCTCCTCGGGGAGATGACGCGTCGGATGGATCTGTCCGCACGCTTCGGCGGGGAGGAGTTCGTGTCCGTACTCGCCGCCACGGATACCGAGGGCGCCCTCGTCTTCGCCGACCGCATCCGCGCGGCCTTGGGCAGCCGCACCCTTCCGACCGGCGAAACGCTGACCCTGAGCGCCGGAGCGGCCACCTACCACCCGAGCATGCGTTCACCGGACGAACTGCTCGCGGCCGCCGACCACGCCCTCTACCAGAGCAAGCACGAAGGGAGAAACCGCGTTCGGCTGTTCGGCCACACCTTGATGGACCATGCGATGCCGTCCCACGACGCCGCGGAGGGAC
This sequence comes from Gemmatimonadota bacterium, assembly GCA_029262115.1. Lineage (GTDB taxonomy): Bacteria > Gemmatimonadota > Gemmatimonadetes > Longimicrobiales > Gaopeijiaceae > JAJCZZ01. The sequence continues at coordinate 59,566 of JAJCZZ010000034.1, forward strand.
TCCGGGATCGACTGGGTGGAGACACGAGCGAGTATCCCCGGCCCTCCGACGAGATCGGTAGGACGCGGCCTCCCCTGACGCTGCTGCCCCACCAGATCACGGGATTCGGCGAAGGACGCGAAGTCCTTGTGGTGGAGGACGATCCGCAGGTACGCGCTCTCGTCTCCACCTATCTCTCCCGGGAAGGGTTCGTGGTGGTCGAGGCACCCGACGTGGCCGCGGGAATCCGTGAATTGAGCGTGGAGTTCGATCTGGTCGTCACCGATCTTCGGCTACCGGGAGCGCCCGGAACCGATCTGGTGGCGGCGGCGAAGTCACGGTGGCCGGACACCCAGGTCGTGGTCATCACCGGCTTGCACGATGCCAAGGTCGCGGCCGACGCGCTGAACGCCGGGGCGGACCAGTATCTGTTCAAGCCCTTCGGGATGCCGGATCTGCGACGCGAACTCCTCTCGGCGCTTCAGCGCCGGGATCTTCGCGCGGCCGAACGGGAGGAACGCCGGAGCCAACCGGACGATGTGCGGGACCGCTCGGCGCAGACGCACGCGGCGGTCCTGCGCGCGGCCGCTCTCCTGGCAGACGCCGGAGAGACCCACGAACCGTATCTCGCGGGCCACTCGGCGCGGGTGCAGGCCTACTCAATGGTCATCGCGGAGACGGTGGACCCGGGTGCAGAGCGGATCGACCGCGAGGCCCTCAGGTACGGAGCGGCGTTTCACGACATCGGCATGTTGGGCGTCCCGGCGTCGGTCGTCGGGCATCCCGGACCGCTCGACTCCGATCAGTGGGCACGGGTGCGGGCGCACCCGGCACGCGGCCGCCGCATCCTCGACGCGGTTCTCGACGACAGGGACCTGCTCGCCGCCGTCACATGGCATCACGAACGGTGGGACGGAACGGGCTACCCGGACGGCTTGGCGGGAGAGGGGATCCCCCTGTGCGCCCGTGTCGTCGGCTTGTGCGAAACGCTCGACGCGATCACGTCGGATCGTCCGTTCCGGCCCGCGATGACCTGGGAGCAGGCGATGGAGGTGCTACGAACGGAGGCGGGGCACCGCTTCGATCCGGAACTCGTGGCCGCCGCGGAGTCGTGTGAGGCCACGCTGCGCACGGTATACGACGCGCGGGCCGACCATACGAACGACGAAGCGGACGCGTAACCGCCCGGCCGACTCGGCCGCCGGCACGCCACACTAGAAGGCGATCACCACCGCCACGTCGGCCACCAGGTAACGCATCCGGAGGAGCCCGCCGTCCGGCAGCCCCGAGTTGACGGCGGTGACCCGAACGCCGGGGCTCAACCCGACCGGACCGGCCGCGCCGAGGTAGACGCCGGCTCCGATCTCCCCGCCGTACCCGAGACTGCTGACCGCGTCCGGGTAGTCGGGATGGTCTCCCAGTTCGACGCGGGTCGTCAGTCCGCCGACCCGTATCCACGGGATGACGTGGCGATGAAGGTTCACGTTGAAGCGCATCCCGATCTCGACGTTCGTGGCCACGAACGACCCGTCGGTGTCGCAGCCGGCGTCCTCACAGGCGAAGCGGTGCTGACTGAAGCCCACGAAGGTCGTCCGGGTTGACGTGCGGGTGACGCCGAAGGCCATCCCGAACGACCGGTCCGCCGTCGCGCCCTCCGCTGGCCGCGCTCCGTCCGCGAACGAGCCGATAGGAATGGACGCACCGCCGCGTACCTCGAGCACGAACGGCGGCGCCTGTGCCGCCGCGTCCGGAGCCAGGACGGCCGAAACTGAAATGACAAGCAGCGCAATACGCGCGGATTCGACCAACGATCGGTGGGTCAAACGTCCCTCCATAGGGTGATTCGGCACGCTGTGACGCCGCGTCCATTGTACGCGACCAATCCGATTCCGGGCCCGTTGCCGAGCCACGACCGGCCCGGCATCATGGGAGGCCCTTTCCAACACTTCAGCGCCGAACCCATGACCCAGGTCACCCGAACCGCTCGCAGGACCCACACCTTCTCCGAGTCGGTCATCCGTGAGATGACCCGAGTCGCGCGTGAGCACGACGCCGTGAATCTGGCGCAGGGCTTTCCCGACTTCCCCGCCCCGTCCGTCCTGAAAGATGCAGCATGTGCCGCGATTCAGGCAGACGTGAACCAATATGCCATCACCTGGGGCACCGCCTCCATGCGGGCGGCCCTCGAACGAAAGTACCTCGACTGGTACGGCATGCAGGTCGACGGTGCCCGCGAAATCACGGTGACGTGCGGTGGGACCGAGGCGATGGCGGCCGTGATGCTGGCTCTGGTCGACCCGGGCGAAGAAGTCATTGTCCTGGAGCCCTTCTACGAGAACTACGGGCCCGACGCCGTCCTGTGCGAGGCCAAACCGGTGTTCCTCCCGCTGGAGGCGCCCGACTTCCGGCTGGACCTCGACCGACTCCGGTCGCTGATCACGCCGCGCACCCGGGCCATCGTGGTCAACACGCCGAACAATCCGACCGGTCGCGTCTTCGACCGCGACGAGATGGAGGGGCTGGCCGCCGTCTGTCGGGAGCACGACCTGCTGGCCATCACCGACGAGATCTACGAGCACATCCTGTACGAGGGCACGCATCACTGCCTGGCGACGTTCGATGGGATGCGGGAGCGCACGGTCGTCGTGAGCGGCGCGTCGAAGACGTTCTCGGTTACGGGATGGCGGGTTGGCACGATCATCGCCCCCGCGCCGTTGACCGATGCGATCCGAAAAGTTCATGACTTCCTGACCGTCGGGGCCCCCGCCCCGCTCCAGGAGGCGTGCGCGGTCGGGATGAACCAACTGGACCGGTCCTACTACGCGGACATGGTCGAGGGCTATCGGGAGCGGAGGGAGGTCCTGGTGCCCGCGCTGCAGGAAGCCGGCTTCAAGTGCGGGCCTCCTGAGGGGGCTTACTACGTCCTGGCCGACTTCTCCGAGCTGTCGCGTGACGAAGACGCGACCACATTCGCCAAGCGCCTCACACGTGAGGGTGGGGTCGCCTCCGTACCAGGTTCGAGCTTCTTCAGCGAGCCGGAGCGTGGGCGCTCGCTCATCCGTTTCGCCTTCTGCAAGCGGGTCGAGACGTTGCACGAGGCGGCCGACCGGCTGCGGGCCTTCACCGGCCGCGGCGGATGAGGCTACGGAGTCTCCGTCGGCCCTCCGGACCGACGCGGCAGCCTCTACCGACCCATCCGGAGCAGCTCGGGCTTCGTATCGCGAAGGATGTCCAGCGTCGTCGCGCGGTCCTCAGCGTTCAGGTGCCTGAACACCTCGCTTCGGTCCTCGCCTGACAGGACGGCGACGAGGCGGCGGGCCACGACCTCCTTCGCCAGAGTGGGGAGGGCGTCGAATGCCTCGGTGTAGACGAGGAAGCTCAGCGGATACCGGAACAGGCGGGTCTCCAGGTCGAGCTCACGGAGCGAGCGGCCTTCCATGCTCCAGGGTCCCCGCGCGGCGAAGTCGACGGCGAATGAGGACGTGCCCGACACCGGTCCGTCGAGGGGCGCCTCCTTCACGAAGAGGAGCGCACGGACCAGCCGCTCGGCCGGGCCTTCGACGCGGGCGATCGTGGTCGGCATGTGCCCTTCCCCCTCCGACTCCCCACCCCGGGTGCGCGTCACGGTCGCCTCGAGTTCCAACGCTTCCGTCGTCTCCTCGTGGAGCAGCGTGATGAGGTTGTGCAGCTGAGCTTGATGGGTGAGCACCATGAGCGCGACCAGATCGCTGTGCGGCGTCAGATAGGCATCGACGTAGAAACGGTCCTCCAACGCGTCGACGTTTCCCCCAGCGGCGAAGTCGACGGCCTGCAGGTAGCGGGCCTTGTCCGACACCTCGTGGCTCAGGTCGGGGGCGTACACGTTGCCGGCGTGCGCCATGTCGCCGTGCGTCCCGGTCACGTACCAGCCACCCCACCGATCCTCGATGGGCGTCCGGTCGTTCGTGCCCCCCTGATGGACGTTCGTGATGGGATATCCAAGCCGGTCCACGAGCACCGAGCGCACGATGAGACCGGGCACGCCCCCCGTCACCGAACGGGATTCGTGGCACATCAGACAGGTCGTGGTCTCACGGGTGAACCGCGCCGTCTCGGGGTCGGTCTGGCTCAGGGTGTAGAACACCGCCCCCGCGACCGGATCGATCGACGCGATCTCGAGGAAGGGGCTTTCCTGCACCCACCCGACATAGACCTCGTCGTTGAAGTAGAGGGCGCGGGGGGTCCACGGCGCGATCCGGTCGGTCTGGAGACTGGTCCTGGAAAACACGAGGGTCTGGGACGACGCCGGGATCTCCAGCGCCTCCAGGAGCGCCGGCAGGTACCCACGGAGCGAGTCGTACGTCAGGGAAAGCTCGCCAGTGGCCAGACGCGCTTGCAGCCGAGCCACCGGGTCGTCCAGATCGGCGATGCGGCTCGGTGCGGCGTCCGTTCCGGCCCGCGCCACTACAGTGGTGGCGCCCGGGAGGACGTCCGAATCCGCTTGCTGAAGCGCGACCACGGTCGCCCCCACCAGCGTGAGAAGAATTGCGGATCTCATACGGTCGGTACCGGTAGCGATGAAGTGATCCCCTTTCTATCATCGACACATGATAATAGTGGACTGCTGTGAATACGGGACGGGCCACAGGTGACGAACGTCGACGAGACGCCCCATCGGCACGTGGTCGTGCCGGGGACGGCCGTTCTCTTCGGATACGAGCCGACTCCGGTCGACCTCCACCTCGTGCCGCGTCCGACGCGCTGGCGGGTCGGCGGGGCCGTCCGCATCGGGGCCGTGGCCGGGGTGCTGACACCCCTCGCGGCCGTTGTGCCCCCGCACGCGCCGTGGGCCCTCGGCGTCCTGGGAACGGGCGCCATCCTGGTGCATCGCCGTCTCAACGAGCGCTTCACCGTTTCGTCCGCGGACGGCGCGTGCCCGAAGTGCGGGGGCCGACTGAGCGCCGGCGGCGGACGCCTGCGGCGCCCACACCCCGCCTCATGCGAGTCGTGCCACAACGAGTTCGGTATCGAAGTTGCGCCGGGAGCGATCGACGAGATCTCCCTCGACGCGTAGGGAGCGGCGCGCGCCTTCGGAGACGGGGAGCACCACGGGCAACGGTTGGCCGAGGTCACCTCACTCAGGGGTGTGAACAGCATTCCAACTCCCGAGCAGAGCACCGACCGCGACCTGGTCCGACTCGTCCAACACGGCGACGAGGCCGGCTTCCGATCGCTCTACCGGCGCCACACACCGGCGCTCTACCCGTTCGTGCTCCGTCTGGTGGGTGGTGACGAACCCGCGGCGGAGGACGTGGTCCAGGACACCTGGGTGCGGGCGGTGCGCGGCCTTCCATCCTTCCGGTGGGACGCGGCCTTCCGGACATGGCTGCACGGGATTGCCCTGAACCGGGTCCGGGAGATGGTCCGCAAGCAGGGGCGGAGGGACGAGATCGGCCTCCCGGATGCGCCCACGTGGACCCCACCCGCGCCAACCGCCGTGCGCGTCGATCTGGAGCGCGCCATCGCGTCGCTCCCCGACGGCTACCGAACCGTTCTGATCCTGCACGACGTCGAGGGCTTCTCCCACCCGGAGATCAGCAGCCGCCTCGGTGTGGCCGTCGGCACGTCACGCAGCCAACTGTTCCACGCGCGCAAAGCGTTGCGCGCCATGCTCGAGCCCCCTCAGGGGAGCCCGGAGACAACCTGATGAACGACCCGACGAACGACCCGGCGAACGACGCCGGGGACAGCCTGTCCCCGGCGGAACAGGCGAGGCTGGACGAACTCCCTCGCAGAAGGACGCCTCCGGCCGATCTCGAAGACCGGATCGTCTCGGACCTGAAGGCCCAGGGGCTCCTGGAGAAGTCGCGCTGGACCCGGCCGGCCAACGCCTGGCTGATCGCGGCCGCGGCGGCGGCCGTCGCGCTGTTCACGGGCGGGATGGTGGTGGGGCAGCGGGTGACCGTTCGCGACACGTCCGCGGTGCTGGCGGCGGTTATGGGCCCCGACGCCAGGGCCTCGCGCGCCGCCCGCGTCCAGGAGACGGGGTCGGCCTACGTCCGGGCGGTGGCCGCCCTGTCGCAGTCCGGCGGGGGCACCCAGTCCGTCGACTCCGACGGGCTGGAGGCCGCTACGGTGGCGCTTCACGCCGCTGCGCTCGAGTTGGCGCGAGCCGCTCCGGACGACGCGACGATCGCGCTGGTCCTGGCGGTCCTCCAGGAGCGCCTGGCCCGGGTGGAACGCGAGGGCGCTACCCGTCCCCGCGCCACCATCTGGTTTTGAAGTCCCAGGCCGGCTCCGTCCGGCCGCATTCCTACGGAGGATCGAGATGACGATGGGTGGACGAGGTGCGCTTCTCGTGGCGGCTCTGGTCGCGGCCACAGCTTCGGCCGGGTCGGCGCAGGAACGGTGTTCGGAAGTCGATCAGGTCGGATCCCTCGGAATTACCGGAATCGCCTGTGAGCGGTGCCGGTTCTTCACCAACGGAGGGTATCACTCCGCGGTTTTCTGGACCGAACCGGAAGTCCGCAGCCTGACGGCCGCCGCACGGGCGGCCGGCGCCCTCCGTGAAGGGGATGTGTTGGTGGCGGTGGACGGCGCGCTGATCACGACCGGCGCCGGCCACGAGCGCTTCTCAAACCTCCCGCGCGAGGGAACCGTGCCGGTGCGGGTGCGCCGGAACGGGCAGACCCTCGACGTGGACGCCCCGGTGACCCCCGTGTGCGCCGTGGACCAGGCTCCCCGCCCTCCGTCGGTGTCCGGACGTCCCGTACCGACGGCCGCCGCGCCGCCGCGCCCGCCGACGCCCGACCCGGCGGCATCCGTCCGCCCGCCCACCCCGCCGCGTACTTCGGCCGCTCAGACGCCCCGCCTCCCCCGTCCACCCCGGCTCGCGAGCCTCCCGGCCGCTCCGCTCCCCGGTGTCACGCTCGGGTTCGGGTTCCGGTGCGAGTCCTGCTATCGCAACATCCGCGGATCGGAGATCGTGTGGCGCTTCCAGGACCTACCGGAGGTGACCGGCGTCCAGCCCGATGGACCCGCGTCGTCGAGCGGTCTGCGCGTCGGTGACCGCCTGGTGGCGATCGACGGGCGCGACCTCCTCAGCGACGAGGGTGGCCGGCGGTTCGGCTCCATCCTCCCCGACACGGACGTCGTGTGGACCGTCGAGCGAGAGGGGCGACGCCTCGACATCACCTCCCGGGCGCGCGCCCGCACCCCGGCCGTCGACGCGCCGATTTCCGAGGTGCTCCGCTTTTCCGGGCGGGTCGGTGACGCATTCGTCGAAGTGCGCGGGGAACCGGCCACGGTGGTGAACGACGAGGAGGGCCGCCTGCTGATCATTCGGACCGCGGGCAACGAGATCATCGTGCGGCTCCCGGGCGGGTGAGGCCCGGCTGGAGACCCTCCCGCTACTCCGCGGCCTCGCGCAACACCTCGAATGGCGGGCGGGAGAGGAGCCGGCGGCTGCCCATCAGTCCAACCACAACCGTAAGTCCGGTCACCACGAGCCAGATGGCCAGGAGTGGGCGGAAATGCGTGGTGAAGTCGATGTCGAAGACGGTGGGCATCACGACGGCTGCGCCGAGCCAGGCGAGCACCAGCCCCGTTGCCGTGGCCAACGTACCCAGCGCGAGGTACTCCGAGAGTAGAACGGTCACGATCTGGGCACGGCGCGCCCCCAGCGTCTTGAGCAGGGCTCCCTCCCGCATCCGCTGGGCGCGAGACGCCGCCAGGGCACCGATCAGGACGACCATGCCGGCCAGAACGCTGAAGGCGCCAAGGAAGCCGACGGCCTGCCGAACCTGGTTGAGGACCGCCTCCACCGCTTCCTGAACCCTCGAGAAATCCAGCGCGGACACGTTCGGATACCTCTCCACCAACCCGCGCTGGAAGGCGGCGCGCTGCTCGGCTTCGGGGAGCCTCGCGACCATGATCAGCGTGTGGGGCGCCTGGTCGACGGAGCCCGGCTCCAACACGGCGAAGAAGTTCGGCTCCAGCCGTCCCCAGTCCACGCGTCGGATGCTGGTCACCACGGACGCCAACTCCCGCCCGGCGATGGCCCACGTGATGGTGTCGCCGAGACCGACCCTGAGATCCTCCGCGATGTCCGCCTCCAGGGACACGCCGGGTAGCACGCCGCCGGCAAAGTCCGGCGCCCCATCCCCAGATCGCAAGTCGTCCCACCACAGACCCTCCACCAGCTCTTCGGCCGGCCCCAACTCCTCCCGATACGTATTGCGGTACTCGCGGCGGAGCGCCCACGGCTCCGGACGGTCCTCTCGCAGGGAATCCGAGCGCAGCACGTCGGCCCCCACGCCGTTGATCGCGGAGATGCGCGACGGGACCAGCGGCGCGATCTCCAGGCCGTCCTCCAGGCCGGGAGGCATCAGGGCCACGATCCCTTCACGCTGATCGGGCTGCACGTCGAAGAGGAGGACGTTCGGGCGACCGCCGCCGAACGAATCGGACAGGTCGTCGACCAGATTCGCCTGGACCTGCACCACCGTGCCTACGATGAACGCGCCGAAGCCGACGGCGAGCGTGACCGAGATGGTCTGATTGCGCGGCCGAAACAGGTTCGACACGCCCTGACGCACCGGGTAGCGGGCCCATCCCGGGAAGAACCGTCGGGTGAGGCGCGCCAGCGCCCACCCGGTGAACGCGAGTGCCCCGACGCTCACAGCCAGGGCCGCCGCGAAGCCCAGCCCGATGGCGGGCTCGGGTGCCTCGAGGACGCAGAGCCCCACCACGCTCCCGGCGAGCGCGAGCCAGGCGACGACGCGGATGGCGTCCCACGTCGGGCGGGGGGGCGTGACGTCTCGCCGGAGTGCCTGGAGCGGAGGAACGTCGCGTAGTGCGAGCAGCGGAATCAACGCGAAGATGACGGCGACCCAGACGCCCACACCCAGGCCGGCCAACAGCGAGATCCAGGACAACTCGGGCGTGACGTCGACGGGCAGCGCGCCTGCCAGAACGACGGGAAGGACCCTCTGGACGCCCACACCGATCACCACGCCCAGAAGCGCTCCAGCCAGTCCCAGAGCCGCCGCTTGAACGAGGTAGGCCACGAACACCGTCCACTGATCGGCGCCCACGCACCGCAGGACGGCCACGCCCGGCTGGCGCTCCCGGATGTAGACGTGGATCGCGCTCGCCACGCCGATCCCGCCGAGAAGGAGCGCGCCGAGGCCGACCAGGCCGAGGAAGCGCCCCAGGAAACGCACCCCGTTGGACAGATTCTGCGCCTGGTCCTCCGCCAGCGTATACCGCACGCGAGTGGCAGAGAGGACGTCGCCGTACCGCTCCGCCACCGCGTCCCGAGCCGCCCGATCGGGCAGTTTCAGGAACAGCTCGAAGCGGGCCAGGCTCCCGAACGTCAGGAGCCCCGCCGCTTCGAGCGTCTCCATAGCCAGATGGACCCGCGGCCCTACAGCGGTCTGGAACGCAAGATCGGTCGGCAGATCGTCCACGGTGGCCTCGACGGGCAGACGAAGCCCCCCCACCACCACGGTATCTCCCAGGGAAATCCTGAGCTGACTCAGGACCGCGGGGTCGACGAAAGCGACGTTCGGAGGGATTCCCGCGCCCCACCGCCCCGCCGGCCGCGTCGTGACGGCCCCGTAGAAGGGGAAGCCCCCCGACACGCCACGAACCTGGAGGAGCCGCACGTCTCCGCTCGATGGCGCGAGAACGAGGGAGGTGGCCGTCGTAACCGCCGCGATTTCCGCGCCCGCCTGCTCGAGGGAGTCGACGATGGTCCGGACCGAATCCGGGAAGGCGCGCGACGATGAAAACCGGGCGTTCGCGCCCATCAGCGCGTCCGCCTCCGCTTGGACCGAACGGGCGACATCGTCCCGGAAGGAGTGGATCGAGACGAGGGCCGCCACGCCCAGCGAGATCGACGTCATGTAGACGCCCACCCGCCGGGCTCCGTGTTTTCCCTCCCGGGCCGCGAGCCGGAGTGCGAAGCCGAGGTTCAAGGCGATGGCTGCACGGAGTGAGGCACGCCAGCGCCGGGCCGGTCCTCAGCGATGGTCCCACGCGACAGGCGCACCACGCGATGGGCTCGCTCGGCCAACTGGAGGTCATGGGTGACCATGACCAGGGTGGTCTCGGCCTCCCGGTTGAGTTCTTCGAGCATGGTGGTGATCGTCGCGCCCGTATCCACGTCGAGATTCCCCGTCGGCTCGTCGGCGAAGAGGATGCGCGGACGGTTGGAAAAGGCGCGCGCCAGAGCCACCCGCTGCTGTTCCCCACCCGAAAGTTGAACCGGGTAGTGATCCATGCGGTCCGCCAACCCGACCCGTTCGAGGAGCCCGGTGGCACGGTCCCGGGCTTCGCGGGCGCGGCCCACGAGTTCCAGGGGAACGAGTACATTCTCCAGCGCGGTGAGCGTGGGCAGGAGGTGGAACGTCTGGAAGACGAAGCCGACCCGTTCCGCACGAAACCCCGCCCGTTGATCCTCGGTAAGAGCGGAGAGATCCTGCCCGTCGAGGATCACCCGGCCCGCCGTCGGTTCGTCCAGACCCGCCAGAAGACCCAGGAGCGTCGTCTTGCCACTCCCCGAGGGACCTACGACCGCCACGAAGGAGCGGCGCTCGATCAGAAGGTCGAGGCCGTGCAGAACGGTCAGAGGCCGCCCCCCACTCGCATACGTCTTTTCGAGGCCGTCGGCCACGATCATCATCTCACGTCACCTCTTCCTCATTGCGTGCGCGCTCCTGGCGGCCTGCGGCGCTCCGGACACGGACCGCATCCCGCCCGTACCCTCGGATGCCGATGGAGTCGCAGTCCCGGACGCCGATGGGTTCGAGCGCGCGGCCGAGGCCGAGGCCGACCCGCTCGCCCCTCCCCGTGTCGTGTTCTTCGGGACGAGTCTCACGGCGGGACTGGGTCTGCTGCGAACGGAGGATACCTACGTCGCCCAGGTTGAGGAACTGGCGGCGGAGGCCGGGCTCCCGATCGTCGCGGTCAACGCGGGCGTTTCGGGCGAAACCAGCGCGGGCGGTGTGCGGCGGATGGATTGGGTCCTCGAGGAGCCGTTGGACGTCCTCGTTCTGGAACTGGGGGCCAACGACGGGCTGCGCGGCCAAAATCCGCGGGCCATGGCCGACAATCTCACGGCCATCATCGCGGACACCCGGTCTCGACATCCGGAGGCCCGAATTCTCCTGGCCGGAATGGAAGCGCCGCCCAACCTCGGCTCGGGGTATACCGAGGCGTTTCGTCAGGTTTTCGTGGATGTCGCAACCGACGGGAATGCCGTGCTCATCCCCTTCCTGCTGAACGGTGTGGCAGGCGATCCAGACCTGAACCGGGACGACGGGATCCACCCCAACCCCGAAGGGCATCGGATCATGGCAGAGACCGTCTGGGGCTACCTGGAGCCGGTGATCCAGGGGCTCCGGAGGGGGTCCGGGCGCGAGGACCGCCCATGAGGACGGGTCCGTTCTCGTTCGGCACCATCATCCTGGGGGGCGGCGCCCTGCTTCTCGGGCTCTTCCTGGCTCTTGGCTTCGCACTCCCGGGGACGTGGACGGCCGAGGGCGAACGGTTGATCCGGGCTCCGGCCCACGTCGTCTACCCGCTCCTCGATTCCCCGGCAGGTTGGCGGCGGTGGACCCCCTGGCCCGACCGGAGCCTCGTCGAGAGCGGGCCGGGCAGGGGCGTCGGCGCGTCCATGTCGTGGGACGACCTGGACATCGGAAATGGTACGTTCACGATTGTCGAGGCTTCCGAACCGAACCGCGTGGCGTACCGGGTGGTCGTGCAGGACAGCGCCCTGGTCACCACCGGCACGCTGACGTTGACCCCGACGGACGCCGTCACCCTCGTGAGGTGGCGTGAGGACGGAGACTTCGGCTGGAACCCGCTGATGGGCTACTGGGCGCTGTTCATGAACCGCGTGCAGTCGCGGCAGATGGCGCAGAACCTCGACGAGCTCGCGCGGGTCGCGGAATCCGCCGCGCCCCCGGAAGCGCCCAACGCATCTACACCTGTTGGCGCGCCCACTCGATGAGGTCTTGATTGGTCGAGGTCTTCTTCATGATCCCGAGCAGCTCGGACATCCCCTCGGTCGGCGGCAGGCTCGCGAGCTGACGCCGCATGGCGTGCGACAGCCAGAGCGCGTCATCGTCCAGGAGGAGCTCTTCCTTCCGCGTGGCCGACGCCGAGAGGTCGATGGCCGGATAGATCCTCCGGTCCGCCAACTCACGGGAGAGCACGAGTTCGGAGTTCCCGGTGCCCTTGAACTCCTCGAAGATCACCTGATCCATGCGCGAGCCCGTGTCGACGAGCGCCGTGGCGATGATCGTGAGCGAGCCTCCACTCTGGTTCGGCGCGATCTTGCGCGCGCTGCCCAGGAAGCGCTTCGGCTTCTCGAGCGAGTTCGCGTCCAGACCGCCGGACAGGGTGCGCCCGCTCCCGTTCTCGTTCGTGTTATAGGCACGAGCCAGGCGGGTGATCGAGTCGAGGATGATGACGACATCCTCGCCGAGCTCGACACGGCGCCGTGCACGCTCGAGCGTCATCTCGGCCACCTGGCAGTGCCGCTCGGCGCCGCGGTCGAACGTCGAGGAGATGACCTCCCCGAAGCCGCACGCCTCCATCTCCGTCACCTCTTCCGGTCGCTCGTCGACCAGGAGGATCATCAGGTGGCACTCCGGGTTGTTCGAGACGATTCCCTCGGCCACCGCCTGCAGAACCGTCGTCTTCCCCGCTTTGGCCGGCGCGACGATCATGGCGCGCTGGCCCTTTCCGAGCGGACAGAACAGGTCGATGACCCGATTCGTGTAGTCGGGCTCACCACGCCAGGTCCGGCCGCACTCGATCTTCAGCTGCTCGTCGGGGTGCATGGCGGAGAGCCGCTGGAACTCCGGTCGCCTGCGAACTTCCTCGGGCGTCCGATCGTTGATCCGCGCGACGTAGGCCAACGGCGGGCTCTTTCCTCCCCGAGCCTTACCGACCACGCCCATGATCTCGTCCCCGGACCGGAGACCGTACTTCTGGACGATCCGGGAGCCGACGTAGATGTCGTCCTTCGACGGCGTGTACCCGGACTCCCGCCGGCGGATGAAGCCCGAACCGCTGCCCAGGATCTCCAACAGCCCGAGCGGCCTCGAATTGGCCTCGAGCTCTTCGGGAGTTCCCAGTGTGGACTCATCGATCTCTTCGTCGTCCCGGCGATTGTCCGAACCATCCTGACGTGAAGAGTTGTTCTGGTTGTTCGATCGGCTGCGTCTCGAGCGGCGTCCACGTCGGCGGCGATTACCACCACCGCGCTTCTTGGACTGGCCGCCGTCGCCGCCCTTGTTGTCTGGCGAGTCGGGCACGTTTCAACCCATGTTCCCTGGAATCGGCGTCGCGGCCCGCAGGCCTGCGTCACGCCGGGGTGTCTCCGAGAGGAGATGCGAAAATTGTCCGATCAACTGGCCGATCCGGCCGCTGGAGTCCGACGCGGACGCGTCGTCTTCGGACTCTGCAAATGTTGAACGATCCTTCGAGAAGGGCAAGACGCCCGCAGGAAGATATCTGATGGCCTATACGTTTCCATCGCGCAGAGTGTTCCTCAAGGCTCTCGGCGGAGCCGCCGTGGCGGGTCCCGCGCTCTTCCGGGCCGAGGAGGCTGCGGCCGCCCTGGACACGTCCCGGAATGCCCTCCGTTTCACCCCCGGGGATGGGGCTTCGGTGCGCCGACTGCGAGCCGAGTACATGCTCTCGCCGGACGTGACCTACCTGAACCACGCCTCCATCGGAACCGTCCCGCGGGTCGTCCACGAGGCCCACGCCTCGTACCTCGCCCTGTGCGAGACGCATCCGTCGCTCTACGTGTGGGGGGAACCCTGGAGGATCGTCCTCGAGGAGGCACGCGCCTCCGCTGCCGAGCTTCTGGGCGCCGACGCGGACGACCTCGCGGTCACGCACAACACCACGGAGGGCTTCAACGTCCTGGCGCACGGCCTCCCGATCACGGCCGGCGACGAGGTGCTGTTCTCGTCCCTGAACCATCCGGGGGCCTCGGTCCCCTGGCTGCGTCTGGCGGAGCGCCGAGACTTCACCGTCCGCTCGTTCGACGTGCCCTTGGTTCGTGTTCCGGAGATGACTCCCGAGGAGGTCGTGGACCTCCACGTTCGGGCCCTGTCGCCCAGCACCCGCGTTCTGGTGATCCCCCACGTCGACAACCAGGTCGGCATGAAGCATCCGGTGGCCGAACTCGCGCGGGCCGTTCGAGCCCGGGGCGTTCGGTGGGTTCTGGTGGACGGTGCTCAGTCCGCCGGGATGGTGCCTGTCGACCTGGCGGCCATGGGCGCCGACGCCTACTCGATGAGCCCCCACAAATGGCTCCAGTCGCCGAAGGGGCTCGGTCTGTTCTGGGTGGCGCCCAGACTTCGTCGCACACTGCCGCCGATGTGGCACCGGACCGGCGGTGACGGCCGGGGGCCGTCGGCGCGGATGTACGAGGACTACTCCACCCGGGCCTGGCCGGCCGTGGCCGTGCTTTCTGACGCCCTCGACTTCCAGGAGTCGGTGGGGCAAGGCGCGAAGTCCGAGCGGTACGCTCTCCTGAGGGAGCACGTCCGGGCGCGGGTGGACGACGACCGCGGACTGAGTTGGCGGTCCCCTCGCCACCCGGTCCTGAGCTCCGTGATACAAGCCGTCGGGTCGACACGTGGCTCGGCGCCCGACATCGGTCGCCGGCTCGTTCGTGACCATCAGATCGACGTCCGCGCGTTTGGCGGCGATCTCAACGCGCTTCGGTTGTCACCGAACGCCGCCACGACTGTGGATGAACTCGACCGTTGCCTGGACCAGATCGCCGTGGGGTAGTCGTGAGAATCGACCGCTGTCCGAACCCGGTCGCGGTGGGATCGCGCGTCGGCGACAGGGACCGATCCTCGGCGAATCCCAGGCGAGCCACAGGGTGTCCTTGGCACGGGACAGCGACGACGAGAAGTGACATTATATTATCGCATCTAACGCTATATTTTACATTAATTTACACCTGCTATGCATCTCTCGGCACATGCCGTGCATATGTAGACATCGGTGACATATCTCCGGGAGGATCACGGATGAGAGCGATCGGACGAATCTCCACTGTTGTCGCGGCCCTGGCGGTCGTCGGCGTGAGCGCCCCTCCTGTCGAGGGGCAGCTGTCGGTGTCCTTTTCTGCGGGCTCCGCCTTCGACGGCGTCGGCTTCGGCGTCTCAGCCGGATACTACGAGCCGGGTCCCGCTTTCAGCGGCATCGCAATCGGCGTGGGCTGGAGCAGCGGCTGGGACCAGCCGTACGGCATCTACTCCCAGAGCTATGACGGTTGGCACCGCGGGTACCGCGGCGGGCATGGCTCCTACTACGGCTCCAGCTACGGATCGTGCTGGGACTACTACTGGGACAGCTATTGGGACCCCTGGAACGAGTGGTACAACCAGTGCGTCGTAGCGGGGAGCGTCTGGTACGGCTCCCACCATGCACGGAGCTGGCGGGGACGCAATCGCTGGTACGGGCCGCGGGAGACGTTCGTCTACGTCCGCGACCCCTACTGGCCGCCCTGGGGACCCAACTGGGCCTACGACCCGTACGCCGGGTACTGGGACGGCTGGCGTGACGGATTCGACCAGGGGTGGTACGGAGGACAGAGTCGTGGGCGGACCCGCGTCGTGTACAATGGCGGAGGTCGCCGAGGCGTGACGATCTATCGACCCTCCCCGCTGGCGCCCCGAGGACCCGGCTACAAGGAAAATGCACGCGGCGCCCGCTCGTCGACGGCGCAGGCCCGGCCCCGGGGCAGCGCCGCCCCAACGGGACTGAACGCAGGACGGCCCTCCGCCGGAGGCCGTCCCACATCCGGCCGCGCTCCGTCGGCCCGGCCGACAGCCGTCGGCCGCGATGCACCGACCCGTCAGGGCGCCACCCGGCCCGGTGGGGCCCGCACAGGAGCGCCGACCCGTACGGCCGCCCCCGGCAGGGCGACCGCTGGGACGTCCCGCGACCGGCCCACCGGCCGTGCGGTGACTCCGGGCCGTACGACGGTCCCCTCCCCTCGGGCGGGTGTGTCGAGCCGTCGTCCCTCCGAACGGATAGGTGGGGCCGCGGCCCGGCCGTCTTCGGACCGGGCGGGCTCCTCAGCACGTCCGAGTCGCCCGACGGCGACGCGTACAAGGCCGTCTGCGCGGCCGTCGAGCGGTTCGGCGCGACCGTCCACTCGGTCGACGCGGCCGTCAAGCGGAAGTGCGCGACCGTCGACCCGGACGACGCGACCGTCAAGCGGAAGTGCACGACCGTCGACCGGCAGTTCCAGGCCGTCAGCGCGGTCGACTCGCCCATCCGCTGGGAGTTCGTCATCCGCCCGGCCGAGCCGGCCGTCGGCAGGGGCGTCCCGCCCATCGACCCGTCCGACGCGGCCGTCGGCCAGCAAGGCCCGACCCTCCGCGCGCCCGAGCCGGCCCTCGGGTAGCAGCGCGCGGCCGTCCACTCGTCCCTCGCGGCCGTCGGGAAGCAGTTCGAAGCCCTCGGCACGTCCCTCGCGGCCCGCCGCCGGCAGCTCGAGACCTTCGGCGCGTCCGAGCCGCCCGTCCGGCGGGAGCGCGAAGGCGTCCGCTCGCCCCAGCAAGCCCTCGGGTAGCAGCGCCAAGCGCCCAAGCGGCTCGCGGCCGGCGTCGTCGAAAAGCCGGCCCAAGGCCCGTCGTCCGGGGGGCGGCCTCGCGGCCTAGACGAAGAGGGTCGCTCCTCAGCGACCACCCGGGACGAGCGTGCCAACTCGGACGACGAACCGACACGGGTTGCCTCCCATCCAGTAGCTGAGAGCCGCTGGGTGGGAGATGTCCCACACCGCAAGGTCGGCGCCGAAGCTCTCCTCCACCACGCCGACCCGATTTTCCAGCCCGAGAACGCGGGCCGCCGTGCGCGTCATCCCGGCCAGCGCCTCGGCGGGCGTGAGGCGGAAGAGCGTGCACGCCATGTTCATGGCCATCAGGGGCGAGCGCAGGGGCGACGATCCAGGATTCAGGTCCGTGGCCACGGCCATGGGTACCCCGTGCCTCCGGAAGGCCTCGACGGGCGGAACGCGGGCGTCTCGAAGGAAGTAGGCCGCGCCCGGCAGTAGCACCGCCACGGTTCCGGCCGCCGCCAGGGCCTCGACCCCTGCCTCGGAGGTGTACTCGAGGTGGTCGGCACTCCTCGCTCCGTGCCGGGCCGCCAGAGCCGCCCCGCCTCCGTCCGTCCGCTGATCGGCGTGCAGGCGCACGGGAAGCCCCATCGACGCCGCGGCGTCGAACACGCGGTCGCACTCGTCGGCCGTGAAGGCGATCTCCTCGAGGAAGGCGTCCACGGCGTCCGCCAGACTCTCTTCGGCCGCGCGGGGAATCATCTCCTGACAAATCAGGTCGACGTACGCCTCCCGGCGGGAGGCGTACTCGGGCGGAAGCGCATGGGCGCCGAGCAAGGTCGTGACCACCCTCAGTCCGGTCGCTTCTCCGAGAGCGCGCCCGACGTCGAGCATCCGCAGTTCGGTGTCGACGTCGAGGCCGTATCCCGACTTGATCTCGACGGTGGTGACGCCCGCAGCGCTCAGGTCGGCCAGGCGCGCGCGGGCTCCCGCCAGCAGTTCGTCGCGGGACGCCGCGCGCGTCGCCCGGACGGTCGAGAGGATCCCCCCGCCGGCCCGCGCCAGCTCCTCATAGGTGGCGCCGAGCAGGCGTTGCTCGAACTCCCGGATGCGATCGCCTCCGAACACGAGATGCGTATGGCAGTCGATCAGACCGGGGGTGACCCATCCCCCGCGCATGTCCACGCGCTCCACGGCCTCTCCCGGCGGGAGATCGACCCGGCGGCCCACCCAGGCGATCCGCCCGTCCCGGACAGCGACGCAGCCGTCCCGAATGGTCCCATACGGGTCCGGCGACTCCGCACGCATCGTGGCTACGTGGCCATTGACCAGCAGCATGTCCCAGGTCGGCACGCCCCCTCCAGCAGCCGGTGGACGGCCGCGACATTGGCGCGGCTCTGGTGGGGAATCTACACTTCGGCGTCATGGCCGACCTCTTCTTCAGATCCGCGCTGCTGCCGACCGGGTGGGCGGCCTCCGTGCGCATCACCGTCGGGTCGGACGGAGCGTTCGCGGACGTGGAGCCCGACTCGGAGCCCGCGAGCGGATCGGACGAGCACGGGATCGCGGTGCCGGGCATGACGAACGTCCACTCGCACGCCTTCCAGAGGGCGATGGCCGGTCTGACGGAGGTGCGCGGTCCCGAGGGCGACACCTTCTGGACGTGGCGATCGCGCATGTATGACTTCGTGGCCCGGTTGACGCCCGAGGACGTGGAAGCGATCGCCACGCAGCTCTACGCGGACCTCCTCCGGCACGGCTTCACCTCCGTGGTGGAGTTCCACTACCTGCGGAATCCTCCAGGGGGCGGACGCTACGACGACCCGACCCTGATGGGGCAACGCCTTCTGTCGGCCAGCCGAGCTGCGGGCATCGGCATGACGCTCCTGCCGGCCGTGTATCGCGCATCCGGCTTCGGCGGCGCGCTGCCTGAACCCGCGCAGGAGCGTTTCGTTGCCGACGTCAGCGAGTTCCTAAATGACGTGGCCGCGTTCAACCGGGCCACCAAGGACGATCCCGACCGCTGCGCGGGGCTCGCGCTCCACTCCCTGCGGGCCGTTTCCCCCGACGACCTGGACGAGACGCTCAGGGCCTATCGTCGTGAGGTGCCGGAGGGGCCGATCCACATCCATGTGGCAGAGCAGATCCGCGAAGTCGAAGAGTGCCTCGCGTGGTCCGGCGCCCGACCCGTGGAATGGCTTCTCGCCAACGCTCCCGTCGATTCTACGTGGTGCCTGATCCACGCGACCCACATGAACTCCGCGGAGGTCGAGGCATTCGCCGGTAGCGGGGCCGTTGCCGGGCTGTGCCCGACCACCGAGGCCAATCTGGGGGATGGCCTGTTCGAACTCCCTTCGTATCTGGCAGCGAAGGGCCGTCTCGCGGTCGGCACGGACAGCCACGTCGGTTTGAGCCCGGCGGGGGAACTCCGGCTCCTCGAGTATGGTCAGCGCCTCACCCTCAGGGCGCGGAACCTCTCCGCCGGGAGTCCGGGCGTCTCGACGGGGCGCCGACTGATCGATCTGGCCCTCGAAGGGGGGAGCCAGGCATCGGGGAGGCCGGGAGGGCAGATCGCCGTCGGGTGCCGGGCCGATCTGGTGGTTCTCGACGACACGCTTCCCTGCCTGACCGGGAGGCAAGGTGACGAGGTCCTGGACGCCTGGATTTTCTCCGGAGACGATACGCCCGTCGGGGACGTGATGGTCGGTGGACGGTGGGTCGTGCGGGAATGCCGTCACGTGGATCAGGACGGAATCGCCGACCGGTACCGCCAGGTGATGACCGCGCTGCTCCAGTAGCGGGGCCGCCCCGCCGGGCTCGGGACCCCGGAGCCGATTCAGCGCCTGCCAGAGCCATCGAAGACCAGCGCCCCGCACCGACCCGGCGGCTCCGCGCCCTTGCCCCTACCCCTCGCCTTCCTTCATCGGAATGCGCACGCCCTCGCGCTCGGCCGTCCGGAGGGCGATCTCGTACCCGGCATCCGCGTGGCGGATGACGCCCGTCCCCGGGTCGTTGGTCAGCACGCGCTCGATCCGCGTCCGCATCTCGGGGGTCCCGTCCGCCACGATCACCTGCCCGGCGTGCAGGGAGTTTCCGATTCCGACTCCACCCCCGTGGTGGAACGAGACCCAACTGGCGCCCGACGCCGTGTTCAGCAACGCGTTGAGGATCGGCCAGTCGGCGACGGCGTCCGTCCCGTCGCGCATCCCCTCGGTCTCACGGAAGGGAGACGCGACCGACCCCGTATCCAGGTGATCCCGCCCGATCGCGATCGGCGCGCTGATCTCGCCGGTCGCGACCCGATCGTTGATGGCCACGCCGAACCGTGCGCGGTCGCCCTGACCGAGCCAGCAGATGCGCGCGGGCAGCCCCTGAAACTCCACGTCGCGCCGCGCCATGCGGATCCACCGGCACAGGTGCTCGTCGTGGGGAAACATGTCCAGCACCAGGTCGTCCGTGCGGTGGATGTCGGCCGGGTCGCCCGACAGGGCTACCCATCGGAACGGGCCCTTTCCCTCGCAGAACAGGTCCCGGATGTAGGCCGGAACGAAGCCGGGGTAGTCGAAGGCGTTTTCGTATCCGGCGTCGCGCGCGTATCCCCGGAGGTTGTTGCCGTAGTCCACCGCGACGGAGCCGAGAGCCTGAAGCTCAACGATCGCCTCGCAGTGCGTTCGGATCGACGCCATGCTCCGCCGAACGTAGTCCTCGGGGTCCTTGCCGCGGAGCGCATCCGCCTCGGCGAGGGTCAGCCCCGCGGGCACGTAGCCGTTCAACGGATCGTGCGCCGACGTCTGGTCGGTCACGATGTCCGGGACCGAGCCACGCCGCACCAGTTCAGGCAGGACCTCCGCGCAGTTGCCGACGAGACCCACCGACACGGCGTCGCCCGCCGCGGAGGCCCGCTCGATCCACCCAAGCGCCTCGTCGAGGTCGGCCGTCATCCGTTGGCAGTACCGCTTCTCGATCCGCCGACGGATGCGCTGTTCGTCCACCTCGACGCACAGGATGCTCGCCCCGTTCATGGTGGCGGCAAGAGGCTGCGCGCCCCCCATCCCTCCCATGCCACCGGTGAGGATCCACCGGCCCGCCAGGCTGCCGTCGAAGTGCCGGGCCGCCATGGCGCCGAACGTCTCGTACGTGCCCTGAAGGATGCCCTGCGTGCCGATGTAGATCCACGAGCCGGCCGTCATCTGGCCGAACATCATGAGCCCCGCTCGCTCCAGTTCGTTGAAGTGATCCCACGTCGCCCATTTCCCGACGAGGTTGCTGTTGGCGATGAGCACACGGGGCGCGTGGACGTGCGTGCGAAACACCCCGACGGGTTTGCCGGACTGGACCAGCATGGTCTCGTCGTCGGCCAGCGTCTCCAGCGTGCGGACGAGCGCATCGTAGGCCTCCCAACTGCGGGCCGCGCGGCCCGTGCCGCCGTAGACGACGAGGTCGTCCGGGCGTTCCGCGACGTCGGGATCGAGGTTGTTCATCAGCATCCGGAGCGCGGCTTCCTGCTGCCATCCCCTGCAGCGGAGCGTCGTGCCGCGCGGTGCGGAAACGGGTCGCGGGCCGTGGGTCGTCATCTGGGCGGCTCCGAGACGGGCCGTGGGCCGAGCCGCGTCACGCGGCTCGGGTAGCGGGACCTGCGCTCGTGTCCGTGGCCGATCATCTCCTGCCCTCCCGGGCCGCGTCGTGCGTGATCGAGGCGAATGTGCCGTCCGCGACGGCGGCCGCCGCCGCGGCCAGGTCGCCGGAGAGGACGCGGTCACCATCGAGCGGGGGGGAAAACGCACGCACAGCCGCGAATGCCCGCTCGACGCTCGGCGAGGAACGAAGCGGCCGGCGATGTTCCAGTCCAGCCGCCGAGCACAGCAACTCACAGCCGAGCACCCGCTCGGCGCACTCCACGGCCTGGCGGGCCTTCCGGGCCGAGGCGAGGCCCATGCTGACGTGGTCCTCCTGATTCGCGCTCGTCGTGACGGAATCCACCGACGCGGGGTGGGACAGCACACGCATCTCGGCGAGGCAGTCCACGGCCGCCACCTGAGCGATCATGAAGCCGCTCTCCAGGCCGGGGCGGTCGGTCAGAAAGGCGGGCAGCCCCATCGACAGATCGGGGTTGAGCAGCCGCTCGATCCGCCGCTCGGAGATCGACGCCAGGTCGGTCACCGCAATCGTCAGGAAGTCCAATGCAGCCGACACCACCTGCGCGTGGAAGTTGCCCCCGCTCACGATGGCGTCCGCCTCGGGAAACACGAGCGGATTGTCGGTCGCGCTGTTCGCTTCGATCTCGAGAACGCGCCTCACATAAGCGAACGCATCTCTCGCGGCACCATGGACTTGCGGCATGCAGCGCAGAGCGTAGGCGTCCTGCACACGGGAGTCTCCCTCGCGGTGGCTCTCGCGGATCTCCGAGCTGTCGAGGAGGGCGCGCAGGCGGCGGGCGCTCTCCCGCTGTCCGGGGTGCGGACGCGCATCGTGTACCTCCGCGCGGAAGGCCTCGGGCGTCCCGAGAAGCGCGTCCACCGACATGGCCCCGACCACCTCGGCGGTCTCGAGCACGCGCTCCGCCGCCAGCAACGCCAGGATGCCGAGCCCGGTCGTCGCCTGCGTGCCGTTGATCAGGGCGAGTCCCTCCTTCGCCTCCAGCCCCATCGGCGCGAGCCCTGCCGGGGCGAGCAGATCCACCGTGTCGTGCTCCGACCCGCGCTGTTCGCTCCGGCCCTCGCCCAGGATCGCGAGCGCGACGTGCGCCAACGGAGCGAGATCGCCCGACGCCCCGACCGACCCGTAGCGAGGCACGCGGGGGTGGATCCCCTCGTTCAGGAGCGCGATCAGGCGCTCCACCAGCGCCAGGCGGCAGCCGGAATGGCCGCGCGCCAGTGCGTTCGCCCGCAGAAGCACCAGCGCGCGCACGGCCGTGCGGTCGAGCGGGTCGCCCATTCCCGAGGCGTGGCTGCGCACCAGATTGTGCTGCAGGTCGGAGCGTTGCTCCGGGGCGATGACCACCTCCGCGAGGCGGCCGAAGCCCGTCGTGACGCCGTAGACCGGCGCGCCGGAGGCCACCTTCGCTTCGATGAAGTCGCGCGAGGCTCGGATGGCGTCGCACGCGCCCGGGCTGAGGCTGACGCGGGCGGAGAGGTCGGTGGCCACCCTGCGGACGTCCCCGAGCGAGAGGGAGCGACCGTCCAGGACCACGTCCGGCGCCGTCACCGGCCCCTCATCGGTGTAGGGCCTCGAACTCGTCGCGCTTCAGGACCATGTCCGCGTCCTCCCAGTACGGTTCCAGTTCCACTCCGAGGCCGTCCGCCAGGCGGTTCACGTAGTTGTAGTAGGCCGTGACCTGGCAGATGTCCAGAATGGCGGCGTCCCCGAAGCCGACATCTCTCAGGGCATCCACATCCGCTCGTTCCACCTCCGCCGGACTGCGGGTGAGCATCCGCACATAGCGGAGCATGGCCCGGTCGTCCGCCGAAACCGAAGCGCCATCGCCTTCGAAGATCAAGCTCCTGCCCAGCGCGTGTGACCCGGTCAGCGTACGGAGACCCGCCCCGTGATGGACCATTCAGTAGAAGCAGTCGTTCGCCGCGGACACCGTCACGGCAATCATCTCGCGCTGCACGCGGCTCAGCGGCGACGGCCCCCGCATCAGGTGTGCGTAGAGGAGCGCGTGATGATCCATCGACGGAGGGTTCAGCCCATGGACCCACAAGATGTTGTCCACCCCATGCTCACCCGCGAGCCGGTCGCGCAGGTCGGCCAGCCGTCCCTGCGCGTCCGTGGGCGGCACGTATTCGATGTGGGCCACGCGATGCTCCGTCCGACGTGGGGGGCGGTACGAAAGCGTCTCGGTCATTCGAGAGCCGGATCGTCTCAGGAGCGTGAACATGCTCCGGCCCCACCCCACGATCAAGCCGCTGCACGCTCCGGGGCGCCTTGCGTGCCCTTCCGCGCCGACGGCACATTCGCCCCGCCCGCCCCACCGATCCCCGTCCGGCACCCACAGTGAAGATCTACGAGACCAACGCTCCCGACTGGGAGCAGGATCTGGGCGACCTGAAGCTGCGGCTGATGGCGGCGCTGATCTTCATGGTCGTCATCACGATGGTGGGCACCCTCGGATTCCACCTCATCGATCCGAGCGCGGGGTGGGTTCGCTCCTTTTTCATGACGGCCATCACCCTGACCACGGTCGGGTACGGCCACGAGGTCCAGATCGATTCGAACGGGGCCATGATCTTCACGGCCGCATTGATCATCGCGGGCATGGGCGGGGTGCTCTACTTCGTGTCGACGGCCACCGCCTTCATTCTCGAAGGCCAACTGGGTCACGTTTTCAGGAGACGCCGCATGGCGAAGGATCTCGCCGAACTGTCCGACCACCTGATCGTGTGCGGCTCCGGGCCGACGCCCTTCTATGCCGCCCAGGAGTTGGTGTCGGTGGGCCGCGCGGTCGTGTTGATCGTGCCCGACGCCGCAGCGGCGCGGGAGGTAGCGACCGAGCTACCCGGAGCCCACCTCGTAGTGGGAGATCCGGGAGACGACGACGTTCTCCGCCTATCCGGGGTCGAGCGTGCGGCCGGGTTGGTCGCGTGCACCGAATCGGACCGGGAGAACCTGGTCATTTCGTTGTCCGCGCGGCACCTCAGCCCCACCCTCCGCATCGTCTCCCGAGTCCAGGACGTCGCGTCCACGGAAAAGGTACAGAAGGTCGGGGCGGACGCGGTGGTTTCTCCGGACTTCATCGGCGGCCTGCGCATGGCGTCGGAGCTCATCCGGCCCACGGTTGTGACATTCCTCGACGTCATGCTGCGCGATCAGGACCTCAACCTCCGCATCGAGGAGGTGCTCGTGCCGAAGGGGTCGACGTCGGTGGGGCGCTCGCTCGCCGACCTCCGCCTGTCCGAGCTCGATGGTACCCTCCTGCTCGCCCTTCGAGAGCCGGACGGCTCCTGGCGGTACAACCCTCCCGGGGACCACAGGGTGAGGGGGGGCTCGGTTCTGGTCATGATGGGGTCCCCGGACCACGCGCGGGCTCTAGCGGAACATGTGGACGGACGGATGACGTCGAGCCCGGCCTGGTGAGACGGGACGGCCACACACGAGGCTTTGACGGACCTCGCTCAACCAGTGATAATGGGCTGAATCAAGAGCCCATCCCCCAGGTGAGGGAGTGATGCACAGGTGAGCGAGTGATGCAGCACCCTCGAACGCAGACGCGGCAGACCGAGTCCGACCGCAGAAGTGGCGCGGAGCGCCGGATCGAAGAGCGCCGTGAAGCCCGCCGGAGAAGCGCGGAGTCTGGCACCAAGCTCGGTGCCCAGAAGCGACGGTCCGACGAGGAGCGGCGTGAGAGCGAGCGTAGGGCGCGGGAACGCCGAGAAGAGGAGCGTCGATCGGTGTTCGATCGCCGGAGAATCATCATCGCTTGAAGGACGTTATCGCGGGCATCTCGGAGCCGCTGCGGTCGCCAGGGGCGCCGCCGAACTCATCGCCCTCCGGGACTCCCTGAGGTCGAGGGCGCCGTAACCGTCACGCGGACCGAGTCCGCCGCGGTCGTGTCCCGCACCGCGCGAATCCACGTGGCGCCCTCGGCCACGCCCTTCACGAGCCCCGACGCATTCACTGTGGCAATGGCGGTAGAGTCGGAAGAGAACGTCGCGGTTCCGCCCGTCACTTCGGTGCCGCCGACGAAGAAGCGGAGCGTCACCTGGGCCGAGTCGCCGACCGCGAGGGTCACGGTGTCCGGAGCCGCCGCCAGTGAATCGATCGGAAGAGCCGTGACCGTTATGGCAACCGAGTCGGATGCCGTGCCGACGCGGGCCTTCACGAACGCCGTGCCGCCACCCTTCGCGGTGGCCACACCCGTCCCGCTGACCGTCACCACCGAGGTATCCGTCGAGGTCCACACGAACGCCACCGAGCCGATGGGATTGGCGTTGGAGTCGAAGGCCGAGGCCGAGAAGGCGCGCGTGGCGCCCGGGATCAACGTGCCCGACGCACCCGTGACGACCACCGAATCGGCCACCTGCGACACGGAGATCTGGACGGTGCTCAGGAGGGAGTCCGCTCGAGCCTGGAGCTGAGTCGTACCGGTCTTCCGCCCGGTGATGAGGCCGTCGGCGGAGACCACCGCGATCGTGGTGTCGACCGTCGTGTACGTAGCGGTCGACTCCAGCAGGTCGCCGCGCGCGTCCCGGACCGTGCTGGACACGCGTGCCGTGTCGCCGAGCGCGGTGAGCGCAATCGAGTTCGGGGTCACCGAAAGCGTCGACGGCCCCACCGACACGCGGATCCGCGCCGAGGCACCCGCCGCGTCCGAACGTGCCGTGACGGTGGCCACCCCCTGCCCGACCGACGTCACCGTGCCGGTCGACGAAACCCGCACGATGGACGTATCGGACGAGGTCCAGGTGACGGGGGCGGTGGACAGTGTCACACCGCCCCCGTCAACGACCGTGGCGCCCAGTTGCACGGTCGCTCCCAACTCCGTGATGAGGGCCGTGTCGGCCGTCAGCCGGACGACGGACGGCACCCGGAGCACCTGGACGTCGGCCGTGTCCGCGAGATTGAGGACACCCACGACGATGCGCGCCGAACCTTCCTGAATGGCCGTGACCACGCCGGACCCGTCCACGGTCGCGACCTCGGGGTTCAGTGACATCCACGCCAGGCTCACGCCCGAGATCGAGTCACCGTCCACCGTGGCCAGACCGGCCCGGAACACACCCTGGGCACCAAGGAATCCGAGGAACATGCTCGGCGGCGTGATTTCGATCGTCCCCAGGGCGCCGGACGGCTCGAGCGGAAGGCGTCCGATCCGTGTGTCGTCGGCCGTGCAGCCCGCCACGACGAGAGCGGCCAGGAGCGTCGAGCGCATATCGATCTTCGGATAGGTCATTCGAGTCGTCTGCCGGGAAAAGCCAGGGTGGGACGCGGATGGCGCTCGTTCGGCCGCCCGCCCGTATACTGAACGGTACTCAATGCACCGCGACCCCCGCCACCCGTTTCTCACGCCGCCTGTCTCCACCCTACGGACACCGATGCCCGCCGCCGCCGATCACTTTTCGGAGCGAGCCGACCTGTACGCGCGGTTCCGCCCTCGCTATCCGAGCGAGGTGGACGATGCCATCAGATCGCTCGCACCGAGGCGACGCCTGGTGTGGGAAGCGGCGTGCGGCTCGGGGCAACTCACCCGACGGCTTGCAGGGTCGTTCAACCGGGTCGTCGCCGGCGACCTGAGCCTGGATCAACTCCAGCGCGCCCCAAGGATCCGTGGAGTGGTGTACGTCCGGGAGGCTGCCGAGGCCTCCGCCCTGGCCTCGGGGTCGGCGGACGCCGCCGTGTCCGGGCAGTCCGCGCACTGGCTCGACCTGCCGCGCTTCTACGCGGAAGTGCGACGGATCGTTCGCCCCGGGGGGCTCGTGGGACTGGTCACGTACGGAACGCCGGCCGCCACGGGATCCGTCGACGGGCTGATCCAGGCGTTTCACCGCAAGACGTTGGCCGCCCATTGGCCCGCGGCGCGGGTGCACGTCGATCAACGCTATGTAGATCTCCCCTTCCCGTTCCGGCGCCTCACGGTGCCCGACATCGATATGGTCGAGGATTGGACGGCGTCCGACTTCCTGGGATACGCAGCGTCGTGGTCGGGCGTGCGGAATCTGCTGCGGGCGGGCGGCGCGGGCGTGTTTCAGTCGTTTGGTGAGGAGTTGCGTGCGGCCTGGGGAGACGGACTGAGGACGGTGCGCTGGCCGATCACGCTGCTCGCGGGCCTGGTCTGAGGCGGTCGGCGGTCGGCGGTCGGCGGTCGGCGGTCGGCGGTCGGCGGTCGGCGGTCGGCGGTCGGCGGTCGGCGGTCGGCGGTCGGCGGTCGGCGGTCGGCGGTCGGCGGTCGGACGAAGCTACCCCTTCCCAGTTGCCGAGCAAGTTCGACGTGTCCCTCAATCAGGTGTCGAAGCACCTGAAGATCCTCGAAGGTGCGGGACTCGTCCGCCGCCGCCGCGACGGGCGGGAGCACTTCCTGAGTGCGGACCTGGGGAGGGTGATGCGCGCGCACACCTGGATCGACGCCTACGCCGCGTTCTGGAGCGAGCGAGTCGATGCGCGGCCTTCACGCCTATCTCGACCAAACCACCCCATCCAAACGGAATCGGCGCCAGGTCTCGGCCTGATTTCCACGTCGAGGACCACCAGGTGGGGGGCTCCGGTCCCACATGAGAGCGACGGGAAGGAGCGAGAGTTGCGGTCAGGAGGCCAGCGCTGATATGCTGCCGTACTGAGTTTGGGATCGAACCGCTGGCTGCACCTCTGATCGGGAGGACAATCGTGCAGAGACTCTTGGTAGTGGCGTCAGTGCTTGTAGTAGTCATGCTTCCGCACAGCGACCTATCCGCTCAAGCGGAACGCGTCGTTCTTCTGGGCACGCTTTCGGAGGACGCGGCACAGTTGCTCCGACGTGCCCCGCGACTCGATATCCCCGGAGCGTTGCAGCCAGGGGAGTTTCTCGACCAGGCGCGCATCCTTCAGGGCTTTCTCGGCGCCGGCGCCGCGCCACGGACCGAAGGGGAGGCGATTCAGTTCCTGTTGGAACTCGCCGCGACCAGGGGACCCGTCTTCGCCGAAGTCACCTCGTCACCACCAGGGCTGCCGGTGACGTACCGCATCGGCTACAAACCCGAGGCGTCGCCCACCGATCCCGGCACCACAACGGACAACCCACGCCTGCGCCTCGAAGTGCCTGCGTGGTACTGGTTCAGGTTGGTGCGGGACGGAGAAGTCGAAGAGAAGATGGTGGACTGCGTGAACGGCTGTAGAGTGCGGTTCATCACAGACCCGGGCGCGAGATGAGCGAGAGCCCCGCACTGCACGAAATGGCCTCACGGGTCGACCGGGCCGTAAATCTGGTGAGCGGCAGCGTTGCTGTGCTCTTGCCGCTCGTACTGCCCGACGAACTCGTGCCGGTCCAGCTCGAGTCGGTTCCCGCCGCCGCCGCACTTCTCGGGTTGATCGCGTTCATGCTGGGCAGTCACTTTGCCAGTGGCCTGGCGAGGATCAGGGGAATCGTCGTAGTCGGCACGGCCCTCAGCGCAATCGGCCTGTTGGTCCTGAACCTCTCCCTCGTGAAGGTCCTTCCCCAAGTCGGTGACCCGCCAACCGATCGGCGTGTTCTCGTCGGGCTCAAGGTGACTGAGCATGGGGATTCAATGTTCGCCCGGGTGGGAGCGAGTGAGGTCTCGCTGGAGCAGCAGCTAACACGTGTGGGCGGAGAAGTGAGTGTGCCGCTGGTGTATGGTCGCTCCTACACCGTTGCGAAGGTCCTGTATGCCGTCGCCATGATCCTCACCTTCGTTGGCGTCTCGGCCTACCTCGCGTCTCCGGTTCCTTCGCCGGACTGACCCCGATGGAGTATCAGGACGGCCCCACCTCGAAGCGTGTGGCCGGCGTCGCATGCACGCAGGACGTGTCGATGCCGGCCACCGATGCCGACTCGATGAGTTCGAGCACCATTCCGGCCACGCACGGCCCGCCCTGCCCGTGTCCTCCGTTGGGCACGACGACATGGACGCTGTTCGACCAATGGCTGGCAACGTCGACCGCCCCGGCCACAGGCGTCACCGGATCGCGACCGCCGGACAGGATCAAGGCCGGTCGATCCGAGTCGACCGGACGGAAGTGCGCATCCGGGAGCTCGGCCGCGCCCCAACGCTCACAGACGCGCTTGTATCCCCCGATCAAGCCATCGCCCATGAACGTGCCGGCCGTTTCGCGCTCGATCTCGTCCCAGGTAAGACGATCCACGTCCTCGGCACAGAGCACCGAGAAGTGGTATCCCGCGGGGATTCCCATACTTCCCACCCAGGCCTGACGGCCCAGGTAGTATTCGGCCAGCGGCCGCCAACTCCCACGATCGGCTTCGTACAGGCGCGCGGGGACGGTGCCGGACTGGCCGTAGAGGAGGCCGCGCAAAGCGTACGAGAGCGCCAGCGGGCCGAACTGCACCTCCTCGCCGGCCACGATCACCGACGGAGGGCTGGCTTGGACGGTCCGGAGCACTCGTGCCGCGGCCTCGCGAAGATCCGGATAACTCGCGCGGCACGACGGCTCCGACGCACACTCCTCGAACACACTTTCGAGAGTCTCCTGGAGATAGCGGGCGTGGTAGATGTAGACCGGCTGGTCGACAGGAACCACGCCGTTCATGACCGCCGTCCGCACCATCTCCGGGTGGCGCCGGGTGAAGACCTGGATCTCTCGCGTACCGTACGATCCGCCGTACAGATTGAGTTGCTCGTAGCCGAGCCAGGTCGAGATCTCGGCCAGATCGTCCATCGCGCGCGCCGTCGTGTACTGCGACAGGTCAGCACGGGCGGAGAGGATGTCCCGGCACTCCTCGGCGTGGTCGAGCGGGAAGATCGTCGCGAACCTCGACGCGACACCACCCGGGAACGGGTTGGCGCACCAGAGCCCCGCGGAGTTCCCGGTACCTCGGTGGTCGATGAGGAGCACGTCCCGCTCCCGCCTCAGATCGGCAGCCCAGCGGGCGAGCCCGGCCGCGGCCGGTGTCGTCGGAGCCCCCGGCCCCCCGTTGAAGCGAGTGATGGCATCGGCGCGCCCGTCCCCCTCCAGGGCCTCGAGGACCACGAACGCCACATCGACGGTCCGACCGCTCCGCGCATCCCGATTTTCCCAGACGCGGAAGCGCCCGCACCATACCTCGCCCGGGACGGACGCCAGGCACGGTTGGGAGGCGCCGGTGCCCGGGGCGACATCGGCCGCGAGCGTAGGAAAGTCGGGCTGTTGGGCGGCTCCGGGTATGGCGCTCAGGGACGTGAGCGTCGGGAAGTCGGGCTGTTGGGCGGCTTCGGATGTCGCGCTCAGGGATGTGAACGTCGGGAAGTCGGGCTGTTGGGCGGCTCCGGGTATGGCGCTCAGGGATGTGAGTACGGCGACGGCGACGGCGACGGCGACGGCGACGGCGACGGCGGCGGTTGCAACTCCCACGGCGGTGACGGCGGTTGCAGCTTTTGCGGTGGTGACGGCGACGACGGCGGTTGGCGGCGGGAGGTGGTTTCGGACGTGCATGCTCGTGTCACCTTGTGTGTGTGCCACGCGTGTGTGCCGCGCGTGTGGTTCTTCGACCGTTGGTGGCTGACGCGGCTGCGTCAAGGGTGGATACGCGCGGTGGCTCGGCGGGTTTCGGGCAACCCGCGGGGCGCGGGACCCCTCGCCGGTGATCGGTTCATCCCGCACATCAGGGTGCCCCATCCGCCCCTTGACAGATTTCGGCGGGCGCGGCCGACCGTGTCCCGGACAGACCTGAGATTCCGTCCCTGCGGCCTTCTGGGCTTCTCTGCCCTCCGTGAGCGGCCGACTGGTCCATTTTCGGCCTCCGAGCCCGCGTTCAGGCCGCACCGGGCGCCTCCGGACGTCCCAGAACCCCCTGTTCGGGGGTATCCATTTAACCGGACCTATCGGGATTGAGCGTTCTCCAGGGGCGGTTGGCGGGGGGTCGCTCAAGGCTTGGTGGGCGGACGCATCGGCCAGCGGCGCCATCCGACACCGGCCGATACCTTTCGGGTCCCGCGTCGATGGCCCGAGGCCGGCTCTCGTTCTCGCAGGTGCGCGCGCTGACGCGTGTGGCCACGCCCGAGAGCGAGTCCGACCTCCTGGAGCTCGCGCGCGGATGCACGACCGCCCAGCTCGAGAGGGTCGTGCGGGCCTGGAAGCGCGGGAGCCGCACGGACGAAGCGGCGCTCGAGCGTGACCGCCACGAGTCCCGGACGCTGGCCATCTTCCCCGACGATGACGGCATGTACGTGGTGAAGGGTCGACTCGATCCCGAGGTGGGCGCGCTGCTGATGCGTGCCGTCGAGGCCGCGAGCGACGCGCTCTTTCGGGAGCGAGGGGTGGCCGCCTGCGGGAACGCCTCGTCCGGAGGCGAGAACCCCGGGTCCGGACACCCTGACGACATCAGCCGGCGCGCAGCCGCCCAACGCCGTGCAGACGCGCTGGGGCTGTTGGCGGAGCGGGCCATAGCGGTCGGCTTCGGCGTTGAGGACCGCTCGAGCGGCGAGGACCGCTCAGGCCGGGAAGACCACTCAGGCAGTGAAGACCACTCAGGCAGCGACGACCGCTCAGGCGGGGAGGAGGACCGCCTCGGTGAAGACCGCTCAGGCGGCGGCTCTGCCCACGCGACCGAGGCCCCCATCAGCGGCACCCGCGCCGCGCGCTACCAGGTCGTG